>CAZXGF010000018.1:0-104913 GCA_964640185.1 uncultured Verrucomicrobiota bacterium
GGTGAGAAGGACACCCCGCCATGGCGGGGCGGCAGTCCCGAGGGCGTCTCGCCCTGGGCGGGGGCAGGATGCCACCAGCACAAGGGCTAGTCTGCGTCCTATGAGATGCGAACCTCAGCCGCCGGTAACTGAGGCATTACCCGTAACAAAGAATACTTTCAGCACCCGGCTTGTCGCTCAAACCGTGGGGCCGGGCGCTCCGCGGTCAAATGGTCCTGTTCACAGCTTCAGCGATACGTTGGAGGTTTTGCATGAGCCTGGCGAATTCCTCCGGGTGAAGGGATTGCTCGCCATCGCTGAGGGCTCTTTCGGGGTTATGATGAACCTCGACCAAAAGGCCGTCGGCGCCGGCAGCGACGGCAGCTTTGGACATCGCTTCGACGTATTCTCTTCGCCCCGTGCCGTGGCTCGGGTCAACGAACACCGGCAGGTGCGTCGTGTCCTTAAGGGCAGGGATGGCGCTAAGGTCGAGAGTGTTTCTTGTGCCGTTTTCGAAGGTGCGGATGCCCCTCTCGCAAAGGATCACGTTCATATTGCCGCCGGAAAGTACGTACTCGGCGGACATGAGGAGCTCGGAGACGGTGGATGCCCTTCCCCGCTTGAGGAGAACCGGCTTGGGCTGTTTGCCAAGCTCTTTGAGGAGACTGAAGTTGCTCATATTTCTCGTCCCGACCTGCAAAATATCGGCATATTCGGCGACGAGAGGGATGTCTTTGGTGTCCATGACTTCGGTTACGACGGGAAGCCCTGTGACCTCTCTGGCACGCGCCAGATACTTCAAAGCCGCTTCGCCATAGCCCTGAAAGCTGTAAGGCGAGGTCCTCGGCTTGAAGGCTCCTCCCCTCAAGAGTGCGGCGCCCGATTCCTTGGCGCTGTTGGCGACCGCGAGGAGAGATTCCTCGCTCTCCACGGAGCAGGGGCCGGCGGCGACGATGATTTGATCCCCCCCGATTCGGACACCGTTGACGGCGATGATAGTATCAGCCTTCTTGAGCTCGCGGCTGGCAAGCTTATAGGGTTTAAGGATCGGGATGACTTTCTCGACCCCGGGCAGGACTTCCAACTGCACTCGTGCGGTGTCGGACCGCGTGCCGATGACACCGATGACGGTTCTTTCGACACCTTCTATGGCCTGGTATCTCAGTCCCGCCTGGCGAATTTCCCTGTACACTCGCTGCTTTTGTTCCGGCGCTGCATTGCGTTTCATGACCACGATCATCGCACACCTCCTTGAAATCCAGCGCTTCCGAACCATGCGTGCGCTGTAGGTTTTCGTTCGTCAACAAAAAAACAGCCTCGGAACTGCTGGAGTCCCGAGGCTGGCTGAAATCTCTATGTCAAGCTATCTCAGGGACTCCCTCTCGAGAGGCTGCTAAAGTAAAAATACCAGTACCAGGTCGCGCTCAGAGGGCTGCGGCCGCCAAGCCTGAGATAATTGCTCGCCCTGTCTTTATCTATTGCCTGCATTTGTGTTGACCTGATGCTGGATACGGTTGCCAGTTTTCTTATTCTGAAGGTTATATAGTCTTTTACGCATCGGTTGTCAATTGTTTTTTCAAGCTTAATGCAATCCCTCAGTCTCGGGCGGATAGCTGTCCGAGGCGGAGGCGGCAAGAAGGGAACAGCAGATTAACGCAAAGGCGCAGAGAATAAGGTGAGAAGGACACCCCGCCATGGCGGGGCTTTCGTTCCATGGGCGCCTCGCCCTCGGCGGGGGCAGGATGCCACCGGCACAAGGGTTACTCTGCGTCCTATGAGATGCGAACCGCAGCCGCCGGTAACTGAGGGGTTACAGCTTGATGTAATGTCGCTGCTGCGGGGCCTCACGATTTGCCGCTGGTTGTCAGCACCACGGCGGTGGTTGTCACTTTTTTTCCGCCCCGCATGGCTTTCACCTCTTTAATCGTCGCTTCGGTCAACTTTTCGAAAAGCTCTTGATCGCTCTTCAGGTCGCGTAGGATGTTCTTGCAGTGAAACTTCATCAAGAAGGAGGGATAAGGGAGCTTCCCTATGTTGGCGAAGGTGGTTGGGGAAAACTTGACGTGGCCGTCCTTGTTCTCCAGCTTGCCGAACATCTGAAATAGCATTTTCTTCCCGAAGACCCGCACGTACATCCGGATGGCAATCTGGTCCTTATCGTCATGGTTTCCGAGGGCGAGCTGGAGATAGTCGAATTTGACGACTTTGCCGTCCTTGATGTCCGGGAGCAGCCCGGCGAGGTATGAATTAATCTCCCTGGTCGTGATGGTCGCGGAATTGCCTCCACGGAGTCTCCTTTTTTTCTCGAGAAAACTCTTCCGGCTGCCGTCCGAGGTGGGAATCGCGGAGAGAGAGGGCGTCTGCTGGGTCAGGTAAACAGCAAATCCGACCAGGAGGATGACGACGATGCGAATGGCATTGACGATGATGTTCCGTTGCCGGAGCTGCTTGGGAGTTAACTCTGATTTGTCCTTTCTGCGTTTCCGTTTTTTCCCTCCTGTCTTCTCGTGAATGTTCTCGACGGTAAGCTCGTCAATGATATCGAGCTTCTTGCCGCACACCCGACAGAAGATAGCTCCGTACCTGTTCTCAGTTCCGCAATTGGGACACGTCAGCATTTCTCGATTCCTCAAAAAACGTTGTTCATTGTGGGCGTCATGCTTTTGTTTCAATATACCCGCTTGCCCTCGGTTTGTCAACAAGCAAAAGGGGTGCGGCGTATAGCCTCAGTTACGGGCGGTTGAGGGTGGAACCGCATAGTGCGCAGAGGGCGCGGAGAGAATATTTACCCATCTCCGATGGGCGCACGGGACAGTCCCACGGGCGGCTGACGAGCCTCGCGGGGCGTTCCGTTTTCCTGTTTCGCCAGCGCCCGTCACCGTGTGCTCTGAAAGCACAACGATAGCGCGGGCTCGGATCTGACGAAGCGCCCTCGTGGCATCCCGGTGGAGGGAGGGGACCCGCGAACACTCATGGGCAAGATGCCCATGCTACGGCAGGCCACGACGGGGTCCCTCTGCTCCTCCTCTTTGCGACTCTGCGCCTTTGCGTTAGCCTCCTTTTCCCTTGTTCTCTCCCCCGCCCAGGCGGGGTATCCGCCCGAGACTGAGAGCTTACGTGAGATGCGGCTTCGGCGGGTGCTGATTGGAGGCGCCATGTCTCGCGGCAAAACTTTGCCGGGGGACGCACGAGGCAAGAATCGGGTTGCGCACGGGGCGAACCGGTCATTCCGCGAACCCTTTTTCGCGCGGCTGTTGTGCGTATATGTTTATCGAGCGGCCGACGATGGCTGCAATGTGACGGCGGAGTTTCTGGACGGCTCCTGCCTCCAAGTGGGTGCGGTTTGAGAGAATGATGAAAAAGGTCTGGCTCTTCTTGTCTATCCAGAGGGAGCCCCCGGTGAAGCCGGTGTGGCCGAAGGACTCTGTGACGGGGATGATATCGCCGCGTGCCTGTCCGGCGTAAGGGGAGTCAATGTCCCACCCCAGCCCTCTTTTTGGGAGGCCGGGCGGGGTCTGAGCCGTGGTGAGAAGACCCACGGTGTCCGGTTTCAGGATTTTCTTGCCTCCGTAGCTGCCGCGATTCAAGAGCGTTTGTGCGAAGATGGCGAGGTCGCGGGCCGTCGAGAACAACCCGGCGTTGCCTGAAAAATGCCGGCGGGTCGCGTAGTAACGGGCGAGAGGGTCGTGAACCCTGCCACAGTGCCCGGTGGAGCCGTCGGGAAGCGTGGGTGCGGCTCTCTTTCGCTGCGGCTCGGTGAGGAAGAAGCCGGTATCTTTCATTCCCAGAGGCTGCCAGACTCGGCTATTGAGAAAAGCGTTCATCGGCTCGCCGGAGACTTCCTCCACGACCCTCGCCAGAACTACGAAGTTCAAACAGCTATAGACGCACGCCTTGCCCGTCTCGTACGATTTCGGAAGAGAACAGATTTGGGCAATGACAGCGTCAGGGTTCGGGGCGGGGCCGTATTTCTTCTGGAGCAGGCTTACGTCAAGGTATGGCTTGAGACCTGAGACGTGGGTGAGGAGGTGAGCGATGGTTACATCCGACTTGCGGTTCTGAGCGAAGGCAGGGAGATAGTCCACAACCCTATCCTTGAGACTGAGCCTGCCGTCTTCGAGCAGAAGGGCAACGGCTGTCGCGGTGGCGAGGGGCTTTGTCAGGGAAGCGAGGTCGTAGATCGTGGATGGCGAGTTGGGGATTTTTTGCGGACGAAGCGAGCGGCTGCCGTAAGCCTTCTCCCAGACGATAACGCCCTTGCGAGCGACGAGCACGACGCAGCCGGGGATTTTGCCAGCTTCCATTGCTTCTTCAACTGCGCGGTCAATTTCCCTCAGAAGGCTCGCGTTCATCCCGACGAGTTCCGGCTTGCCGCTGCGTAACTGCTTCACCTGCGGGGCGCACGAAAAGAGGGCCGCAAGCGATAGCCAGACGACAGCGCGAATGACTACTCCTCGCCGGCAAGCCGGCACAATCCAGCCAGTGCAACTGTGAATAGTAACTCCCATGATTTCTTTCGCTGCCTCTCGGCGGAACTTTCGCAAAAGCGTTGCGGATTCCTTTCTGCCAGATAGACGCTGACGCGCCCGACAATTATCACGAGGAAGACTCCCGTCCGCAAGTGATTTTTCGGATGTGGCGGCATCTCGGTGGCATGCCCTGACGCCTGTGCGGCCTCTCAAGGCAAGATGATAGCGTGTCGCTCAGATCTCATCAGGCGCCCTCGTGGCATCTCGGCGGAGGCGGGATGCGTGGGAATCATGGGCAAGATGCCGATGCCAGGTCCCTCTGCGTGCTCTGGGGTTTCACCCATAGCCACCCGTAAGTGAGAGCTTACTCTTTTATGTAGATTTTGCTTTGAGATATTCCCTTATTGCAGTAAACTTGCGTTTGCTATGGCTTCTCTGGTGAGGCGAGCGTTTCTGAGGCAATGAAATGGCCCGCTTTGATTCAGGCCCGGCGGTGGGTAACCGTCTAAATGACCGCCCCGGAAGGAGGATGTTGTCATGACCAGGTTCGGCGCGTATCTCCTACAGAAGCTCAGAGAGAAAGGAATGTCTCAAAGCCAGCTCTCGCGGGAATCGGGGATTTCGGACGCGCACATATCGAGGCTGTCAAAGGAGGAGAGAGGATTACCGAAGGTGGAGACCCTGGCAAAGATCGGGGCCGCGCTGCGGATGTCGCTCCTCCAGATACTCAAAGACCTCGGATACATCTCCCCGCGAATGGAGTCTTTGCCGGAGAACCTCCGGACTTTCCTGAAATCCGGCCTCAAGCCTGGAGACATTACCCCCGATGAAATCGAGACGCTCGGTTCCTTTTCCTTTTATGAAGGCGAGGTAATCAAGCCGGAAGGGTATGCTCAACTTCTTAAAGAGCAAAGGAACCGTCCACTGGAGCGTATCGCGAGAGTGTTTCGCAATCAGACGCCCCAGGTGTGCGAGGATTGTGCGAAAATGGTGGAGACTTTCGTCGCACTTTTCGGGTCACGCGAAGAGAAAAAACGCCGCCGCAGGCGCACGACATCGCGAAAGTCGGGCTGAGCTCCGGCTCTTAGAGCGGCGCGTCGGCGGTGTGGAACGCGTCGTGGTCAGTACACTTCGATCCTGTAAAACCTTTTGCCGTTGGAGGCGCCTTCCTGGTCCGTGAAGCTCTCCGGCTGCCCCGTTCCGACCAATCCCTCCGCAATCGCTGTCCAGGGCCCATTTGGAATGTCGGCAGCGAGGACTGTGTAATGCCTCTGTTCCACAGTCTGCCAGGAGATAGTGATAGAAACAGGATCGCTGTTGACGGATAGGACCGCAAAAACCGACGTCGGCGATTGCGGGTCCGTCCCCGCGAGCATTTCCTCGATGTTGATGCTGCCGTCGTTATCGGGGTCACCGTCCGGTCCGTCGTCGCCCTCGGAGCTCGTTGGGCTGAGGCCGGTTCTGATTTCCCACAGGTCGCGCATGCCGTCTTCATCGGTATCGTTGTTGGCCGTGAAGGGGTCCAGCCCGTACTCGTATTCCTGTAGATTGGTTATGCCGTCGGCGTCCGGGTCTCCATCGGGCCCATCGTCGCCGGTGGAGGTGATCGGGTCGAGCCCGTTTTCCAGCTCCCATAGATCATCCATTCCGTCGTCATCGCTGTCGGCGCTGGTGGGATTCGTGACGTTCTGGTATTCTTCGAGATTGGATAACCCGTCGCCGTCGGGGTCTCCGTACGTGCCATCATCTCCCTCGCCGCTGGTCGGGTCGAGGCCGTTCTCCCTCTCCCATCGGTCATCCATGCGGTCTCCGTCAGTGTCGTTGCTGCTGGGGTTTGTGCCGTAGAGATACTCTTCCGCATTTGTTAACCTGTCGCCGTCGGGGTCTCCATCGGCGCCATCATTGCCGTCGGCGCTGGTGGGATCGAGGTTGTTGTGCAGTTCCCAGAAGTCATCGAGCGTGTCGCCGTCCGTGTCGCTGCTGTTGGGATTGGTGCCGTGCTGGTATTCGTCAAGGTTCGTTAGCCCGTCCTCGTCGGGGTCTTCTTCGGGCCCGTCCGCTCCTGTGGCGAGTTTCGGGTTCAATCCCCACAGGACTTCCCAGGAGTCGGACATCCCGTCATCGTCGGTGTCGGGATTGTGAGGGTCGGTCTGGTTCTGATATTCGTCCGAGTTCGGCAGTCCGTCCCCGTCCGGGTCACCGCCGCCTCCATTATCGCCCTCGGCGACCATAGGATCGAGGCCGTTCTCGATTTCCCACCCGTCGGGGAGGGTGTCAGAGTCGGTGTCTTGTCTGGTGGGGTCTGTCAGATAGAGGTGCACCTCCTCGCCATCTTTCAGTCCGTCGCCATCCGTGTCCTCGTTCAAGCGGTCGGTATGATAAACCTCGGTTTCTTCCTTGTCGTTGAGTCCGTCGCCATCCGTGTCCACCAAAGGGCTAAGGGTCCAGATGACAGTGATGGTACCGGCGCCCACAGACTTGTCGTCGAGGTCCAGCCCCTTAATGCGGAGGCGGTTTTCAAAGTCCTCCAATTGAAATGTCGCCCGCCAGGTCTTGACATCCGTCCAGGTCGGCTCAAACGGCTCATCCGGCCGGTCGTTTACGCTTACCACCATAGTCCTGGCGGTAAAGGGCGCCGTTCCCTCGATGACGACCGTCGGGTCCTCGACCTCGAAGCTCTGCCCGGAGTTTGTTGTAATTCCGAATTTCGGCTGGGAGGGAATTTTCGAGCGAACAATCGGAATCCGGCTGGTGATGAAGTTCTTAATACCGCTGGGGTTGCCCGGTCTGCCCGACTCCCCCTCAAGCGCGTTGTAGGTTCTGTCCAGAATCGGGTCTATCTCCTCACGAGTGAAGGGACCGTTGAGAAGAGTCAAATAGTCGAGGTAATACCACCGCTGGAATTTGGGCCTCTCCAGCATCCTCTTGATCGAGGGAAACTTGCTGCTGACGATCGGGGCGCTGGCGTTCCCGAAAGTCAGGTCGCTATCCCACGCGAGGAGCACCCATTTCCCATATCTCGCGGGGTCATCGGGCGTGCCATCGCCTCTATGATAGGGCCTGTAGATATAGGCATTCTTCCCTCGGTCGTATCCCAGGGTATCCCAGTCATCTACCAGGAACCTCACGCTCAAGACCCTCAGCCATTCGTCCACGTTGAGAACGTCTTCAGCCTGGGCGTCGAAGGTCGAGTTGCTCGTCCTGTAACGGTCCATAAAGTTCACGAAATCGAGAAACTCCGTATAATCGTCCTCCTTTTCGTTCGTCCGCAGTTCCCAGTTCCAGCGATACTCTTCCTTATCGGACCCCTCCCACTTGAGATAGGCGTCCCAATGGTTGTGTGACCAACCGTCGTTCCATTCGAAGTGGTCGTCCACCTTGAAGAGAGTTCCCTGAGCGTCGTCGGGCCAGTAGAATCGAACATAGTCGCCATCCAGCTTCCAGACGTCTTCGGCCAGAGCCCTGAAGGAATCGTTGAACATCACGTGCACGTACCTGTGGTAGGAGGTGGGAACACGCCCCAGTTCTCGCATGAGATGGTGGACGATGCGGTCATGCTGTTTGGTGCCGTCGGCGTGAGCGTCGAGGTTGATCTCTCTTTGCACTCCCCGCAGCGGTTGGTCAGCGGGAAACCGAATCCGATACTGGTTTGACGGATGATTCTGTCGCGTCCAGCCGCTGCCGCGTGTGCGGATGCCGCAGTTGTAATATATTTGGGTCTCGTTGACAACAAAGGTGCAGTCCTCGAGCTCGTTGCTGAATCGGTTGCGGCTGCGAAGCTTCTGATCCGTCTCGTGCGTGAGCAGAAAGCGGTAAATCGGAAGTTTGGTGGAGGGGGGCGAATCCACGATTTGATAGAGGCAGAACGTCGTACTGTCGTCAGGGAAGCGCTGCCCCGCAGAGAGGGTATCTTTGGCGGCGATGTAAAACCGCATCAGGTCCCTGCTCCCGCGGGCAGGGATTTCTCCGACGTATAGCCCGTCGTTCGCCCTCCGGTCGCCGTGCAGCCCGTCGTCGAACATCTCCGCACTGCTATAGGAACCATCGTAATCACCCTTGTAATACAGGGTCGCAGAGGCGACGCCATCGCAATCGCTGATGCGTGCGCTGACCGTCACAGGGTCGCTGGACTTCGGCGCAACCGGGTTCTGCTCGACGTCCCAGATGACGGGGCCGACTTTCTGGGAAAAGACGCTGTTGGGCTTGCCGGGGGTGCCGCGGGCATCCGGCATCGGAAACCTCGACGCCCTCGCCACGCCCTGATTGTGGGTTCGGGTGTAAATGAGGTTGATGCCCCGCTGCCATTTCACCCAGAAGGAGACTGTGTAAGTCTGCCCTGAGGAGAGGGTGCTGCTCGTATCGCATTCTATCCTGTTGGCGCCGGTGTCGCCGCGGCCCGTAGCGATGATCTTCAGGCACTTCGAGCCGCCGTGGGCTTCTGCGGTATAAATCTTAGACTGGATATGGCTGCCCTCGATTTTCCAGGTGGCGGTGCCCGACTCGAAGGAGCCGTTGGGGATGTATTCCTGCGCCCCTCGCTTCATGCTGATGTCGTCAATCAGACATTCCCCGCGATGCATCAGGAAAAAGTGGAATTCCGACTCTCCTCCGTTAAAGGCGCCGCTATACTCCACGTGAGACCATTCCGCCGTACTGCGATCATCGCTCGGCGCCCACGCCAATGCCGCGCGGTTGTCCTGCCTGGGGTCAACTAACTCGAGGCTCGAGCCCCATCCCGCGGCCCAGATCGGCCATCGTCCTCCGCCCGCGTAACGCACCTCGTCCACGATGTTCCCGATAGCATCAACAAGCTCGATCTTCTCTCTGTCGTTATCAAGATTGCCACCGTAATCGCCGATGACGTTTGTGATGCCGTACTTGTCGGCAATCGCCTCGCGGTCCTTCGCCACCACCAGATACTCGTCCGGCTGGAGAGTCGTCCCCGGAGGGAACGAGAAATCCACTCCCTTACTGAAGCTCCATCCGGAAATATCCACCACGCCGTCGGCGTGGTTGTACAGCTCGATGTATTCCAATTCGCCCTCGGACTCGTAGGGCTGGTACATGATCTCGTTTATGACGATGGAGGTATTAACCAACAGCTGATTTGGCTCCCCCGCCGTCTGCACCGGCATGTTATACCATTGTTCCTCTCCGTCGGGGTAGCGGCCACGACCTACCCCCGGCAGCGGCGCCGCGTAAGCGTAAGCGTCAGTAATCCTCTTTTCGTCCGAGGTGGTGAAGTAAATGGCGCCGTTTACCGCCGGCAATTGAAAGCCCATCTGCGTGCCCGTAAAGGCGACGCATTGCCACGGCTCCAGAACCGTGCCCGCCGGAATGCGGTACTTCGTGAGGGCATCCGGGTCGTCGCTGAGATAGGTCAGTCCGACATCCACTGCGGAGGGACCATTGTTCAAAAGCTCCACAAAAGTATCCCCCGTGCAGTTCGCCAAAAACTCGTTGATGACCACCGGCATCGGCGTCACCCCACCGGTGGTGTTGACCGTGCGGCTCATCAAGGAGGGAATCATGGAGAGGTCGCTGCTGGTAGGGCTGCTATTGTGAATCTGAATTGCAAGGACATTGACTCCGTCGCGGATTATGGATTGCGGAATGGGGATTTCGGCGGATTCCGGAAGGTCGCCCACCGTCGCGGTAGCGGGGGTGTCGTAGCTGAAAACCTCGCCCACGTCCCCCATATTCTTTCTGCCGACTTCCTCGCCGTTGAGGTAGGCTATGAACCCATCGTCGTAATCCACCCGGAGTAAGAGATTGTCTATGGAGAAGACGTTTGTCACCTCGAAGCTTTTCCGGCAGAAGACCGACAGATAGTTGCCGCTCATATCATCGAGGACTGTCGCATCGTCGTCATCCCCGTATCCGATACCCGTCTCGCCGGAAAGCCAGCTCGAATCATCGAAGTCGGGCTCGATCCATGCATCTGCGGGGTCGGAGGGTTCCTCAGTGCCCTTGAAGTACTTCCATTGTTCTCCCACGTCCAAAAGGAGAGTGTCCGTGACAGTCGTCTCCACCTTAAATCCGTTCGGCTCGCCCGGGCTGCCCGCCGGCTGGGGACTGACCGCCCAGCTCTCGCTCTCGTCGTTTTCCATGTCCGGGTTTATCAGCGATAACGAATGCCCCGTCCCATCCGCTCCGGCGGACCAGGGTTCCCTATCCTTGTACCGCACCTGCGCCATGACGGCGCCGTACTTATCCACCAGGGCGATTCTCTCCCCGCCGTTGTCCAGCCGCCCTTCAAAAGGACCCATAAGCTTACTCTTAGAGATTCCGTACATTCCTTGCACAGCCGCCTTGTCCGCGCAAACCACAAGGTAGGAGTAACCCTGCATCACGGTCCCACTCGGAAACGTGAAGCTGATTCCTTTCGAGAAAGACCACCCGCCGATGCCAAGCGGCACCGCGTAGTCGTTATACAGTTCCACCCATTCGTAAGGCGCCTCGTCGGCCGCTTTCGGATGGTACATGATCTCATTGATTACCATTCCTTTCGCGTGTACCAAAACCGCGAACGACGCCACAATTCCCAGGAGAACCTTTCTAAGTGCGCTCCTTCCTGGACCAGCTTTGCGGCCTCGCGTCAACATCGCAGGCGGCCCTGCGACGATGCCCAGCTTAAAAGATTTCATCACGTTCCCTCTAACAAGGTCTTTTCACCTGTCACATCAATCTGGCGCTAAACGCTTCGAATATTCATCACGGCCACGCCGGCTCGCCTACCCGCCCGCGCTCGCCGTTACGACGCAATGACTGCCTTCCGCCTCGCGGACCCATAACGATCCGGAATCCTTTGTTTGCCTTTTGGAATAGAGGTTTTCGCCTTCTGACCGCAGCCCGCCCGGTTTCGACCGGCAATAACAAAACGTGCGAGCTCACTGTTAGAAAGCCCGCGGCCACCTGTCTTGGGGCATTCTCCTCCCATTGACAGCATACACTATACCAGAACGCGCCCTGAAGGAAAAGGGGTGCGGCTGCGTTTGAGTGGTATTTCAGGCCGCTTTCCTCCGCTGCTGTCCGGCCCGGCGTTTTTGGCAAAAGGGTGATGGATTCTCTTCGATGCTCCCAGAGGGGATGGAAGCTCCCGTTCCTCAAGGCGCAGCGTGCCCGCCGGAGCTGCTCTGCTCCCCTCTTGCTCCACGGCATGCCTGAATGCTTGCAGCGGGCTTGCGCCAGAACCTTACAGTCCGCCTCCACCTCCCCGCTGCCAATGGGCAAGCCCAACTGCCTGCTTCGCTCCGCCACTTCCTCCACAAACATCTTCTTTGACCCAAAAGGAAAATCCGATGTACTGTGTCCCGCCGAAGGCGGGATTCTCTAAGTATGGGGGGTGCACTCTCCTTTCAGTAAACCTTAACCCACTTCTTTGGTTTTCCAGGGAGAATACGTCCATCTCTTTCCCTCTGTCCAAAGTTCCACACTTTTGATTGCACTACCGCTCAAAACGAATTGAGGCCCTGACCGGATGCACTCCGATGCTCAACGCCCTCCCTGCCGCCGGGTCTGGATGAGACGCCGCTTGGCGTGTCCCCCGCCTGAAAAAACTCCTGAGGGTAATTGGGCAGTGGCTCTCCATGCAAAGTTGCGTACTGGCCAGAGCGATGTTCCCAGAGGCCAGGGCCCACCCCAACCTTGCTTGACATTGACCGAGATTGACCGGCTCATCGAGGCTGCCAAAGGAGAAGAGAAGATTGCATTCGCACTGATGGCTTATGCGCGTCTGCGGATCGGCGAGGTCGGGCGGCTCCGCTGGAGGATGTGCGTGAAGAAGACGGGCGTTTCAAGAAACGACCGCGTGTCGCAATCTCCTGCGGTTAAGTACATTGTGGAGCGCATAATGCCTGAATTGATGGCGGAGAGGGTGGGATTCGAACCCACGTCCCGCTTTCGCGGGAACACGATTTCCAATCGTGCTCCTTAGGCCTCTCGGACACCTCTCCATGAGATGGGAGCCTGCATTTTCAACTGGTTTCGGTGTTGTTCTGCTCGCTGTCCAGGTCGGCGAGGATTTGGTTGGCTTTCTCGAGGTCATCCTCGAAGACCCGCAGTTCGCCCCAATAGCCCTCGGACCAAACCTGGGATATGCCGTCGAGCGCCCTGTCGTGGAAGGAAACGACCTGACATTCTATCCCCGCTCCTGCAAGGAAATCCCTGATGCGTATGGCTTCGATTTCATCGAGAACCTTCTTGAGAAGGACGACCTTTCTATCATCACCCATTGTGAAGTCCTTTCGAGTTGCGTTTCAAGTCCGTGGACATTCCTGTTCGCTGCCTTTGTTTGGGGCAATGACGTGTCAGCCCCGGGAGCTCCCAGAATCCGGCATTCGGTCTGTGGCCACGAATATGGTTATGTAATCCTGGCCACCAATCGGCGAGGGCTACCTCAGGGTCTTCCCTCGACACAGTTACGGTAGCACGACCGCTGACCTCTGTCAACGCGTACTCGCGGAGGGGATGCGGCTACGTTTCAGTCCGTAAGGTTGCTTAGAGTAACGCCGCCGTCCCGGCGGCAGTCGCGAGGACCGGGTTCTTCTCATGTTCCTCTCTGCGCCTTTGCGTTGTCCTCCTGTTCCTTTCTTCCATCCCACAACTCGGCGCCCGCGCAAGAGTGAGGCATTACTCCCCTCGCCTCAATTTCCCTTGCGGGGACCGGCCTGGTCATGTATTTTGCCTGTGAAACCTTCAGGAAAAGTCTCGTGAACATCCTGGGCTTTGCGATGAGGCTATGAGATGGGGTTATTGGGACTTTATTTTCCGCTGCTATGCAGTTTGTTGTTGAGAGCGGCGCCGATTATCCTCGGTTCGCCGGACGAACAAGCCGACCAAAATGACGGCGGCATAGACCGCGAAATATCGAAACTGGAACAGAAAAGGGCGGCGGAACTTCTCTTCTCGTTGGAGTTGCTGGCTCAGAAGAAGGACTACGCCCGCGCTGCCGATGAAGCGTCCCGCATATTTATCACGCCGCCGAGCGGCGCCGATGATTTGGCGAGGCTGAAACAAGTGCTGCACGAGGTGGCGCTCGGGTTGCTACGTGCCGAAAAGGCGCCGGCAAAGGCTGCGGAGATATGCGATAAGTCGGCGGAGATACTCGGGGACGACGCCATCTCTTTTGCCATAGCGAGCCTGGCGTACGAGGAGCTGGGGATGAAAGCGAAGCAAAAGGAATACGAGGAAAAGGCAAGAGCGGTCAGGAGCGACGAGCAAGCGTACTGGTTCGAGGCCGGTTCCTTCTTTGCCGGAAAGGGAGAAGCGAGGATGGCGCTGGAAGCATTCGAGCTTACGGCGGCTATTTCGCCGGACAAGCCGACGCATTTCAACGCCGACAGCGAATCCGCGATGGCTTCGCTCTACTGCCGCTCAGGAGATTACGAGGAGGCTCTGCGGCATTGCAAAAAGCTACAGGAGATTGCCAGAAAAATCGTGGTCTCCCGTCCGGAGATGGCGATGCTGACAGCGAGAGTCTATGCGCAAGAAGCTCGGGACGCGGAGACTGATGAAAAGTACGAGGAAGCTGTCGCGGACTACACGAAGTCAGCGGAGTTCAGCCCGCAACCGGGCGGCGCCTATTACTCTATCGGCGGAATCTATCTGAAGTTAAAGAAATACGGGGAAGCGGAAGAGTGGTTCAACCGAGCGGCGAAGGAGGGCTTGCCGGTGGCTCACGCAGGGCTTGGCGACGTCCGAAAAGCCCTCGGCAAGCTCGACGAGGCGGAAAAGGAGTATGCGAAATGCGAGAAGGCGCTTGCGGAGGTGATTAAGAATCACCCGGACGATGCCGACGGTTACAACACCCTGGCGTGGTTCTATGCAACACACGAAAGGAAGCTCGAGACGGGGATTGAACTTGCGAAAAGGGCGCTCGAGCTTTCCCCTGATTCGGCGGAATACCTCGACACTCTCGCCGAACTTTACTATCGCAGGGGGGACAAGCAAGCCGCAATCCGCGAGATAAAAAAGGCGATAGCCCTCAACCCCCCGCATCTGAAATACTACCGGAAGCAGCTCCAGAAGTTCCAAAAGGAAAAGGACGGGCAAAACAAACGCGAGGAGCCTAAGGATAGTGCGGCTCTGCGTTAAAGATTATGAGAGTGAAAAACATACAGTCGCGGAGGCGCGGAGAGTGAGCAACACGCCCGGGATGCCGCCCAGCCATTCCGCCACTGCGTCGCGAGGTTGGGCGGTCACCTCCGCTCAACGAGCTTCAGCACGCCGAGCTTCCAGGGGATTTCGCCGTACTTCTTGCCAGCAGCATCCTTCGCCAGGACACCCTGTATGACAAACCGCAAGTTCGCGGGATTGACGGTCAGAGACTCCTCGTAGCCCGCTCGGATGAGCTCGCCGTGGCTGATGTTGTCTGTCCAACGCGGCTTGGGTTGGGAAACATTATCCCCGCTGGCGAACGGTTTTTGGATGGACGCAGCGAGGGGTTTCCACGTCCCGTCAAGCCTATCGGCGATATACGCGACGTAGAACCGGCGGCCGCGCCAGAGAGCTGGCGGGGCTTTGCGAATGGCTTCCACTATCGTCAGATACTTGTCCGTGCCGCCGAGCTTGTAGGTGCAACTCGCTTCGTGCAGACGCCAATCCGGCTCATTCGCCGTCAGCACAACCTCACAGCGGCCAAAACCGGAGGGGAAATCCTTCAGGCTCGTCGAGGACCGCCAGAATCGCCCGTCGAGAGAAGAGAAGAATAAATAAGCGTTTTGGTCGTCGCAGATCACCCAGAAGTCAATCCATCGGATGACACCCTTCGGCTGTTCGGGGAAAATAAGTTTTGCTGGCGACCACGAGTCCGGCTCCTCGATATTCTCCGTGGTGGAATACGCCGGCTGAAGCGCGGGCTTCCGGTCCTTCTCGATGACCTGATAAATCAAATACCATTTTTTCTGCGGCCGAAAATAAAACACCTGCGGCGCGGCGATGTAATTTTCCCCTCGGCACTTGAGCGTATATCGCGTACTCGCGTTGGCGTCTTCCCATTGCCGGAAGGAGACGTACTCTATTCGGTGACTGCGGACGGCACTGCGAGTCGTATGAAACACGTGCCACCGGCCCCTGTAGAAAACCACCGAGGGGTCCTTCACCGAGTAGCAACGATCCTTCCTCGCCCCCTCCGCCGCCAGCACCGGCGCCGACGAAGACCATGAGAATCTTCCGCTCAAGAAAGTCTCAACACCCTGGCCAGATTGTGACTTTTCAACCGCGAAAACCTCGGAGGCGCATAGAAGGCAAATAAACGACATCAGCATCTTGTGCATTTCTCGGTCCCCCCTTGTGGCTGCAAGCGAATGACCCGCGTAGTTTCTACTGGCTCGCGCCTGAGAATTTCTCCTACGCCGGAACTGCGATTGAGCAAGTATAGCACGAACCGCAAAAACATTAGCGTGCTATCCGGTTGAATGCAGCTCGGGCGTCAGCCGTGCCGTCTTGAATCATGAAGCCGTCCAGACCACGAGTAAAGTCTTCCGTGCCATCAAGGGTGACGACGGACCCGGATGCGCCGCCGTCAATGATAGTGTTGGCGACAACAGCGGGATCCGCAAAGCCCCCGGTTAACTAACGAGGCTTGGCGGTGGATTCGGGAGCGACCTGTGAAAGTCGAAAAACTGTTGCAAGGACGCCTTGCGGGCATGCGCCTATCAAAACCCGAAAACTGGTTTGGGCAATGTTCCGGTCAGACCATCGCAGCGGGTGTCCAGTGAGCCGGGGGGAGGCTTGACAGCCTTCACGTGTCCGTCGCAGAACACGACGTTCGCCCTCCCGCCGTGCCGGAAATGGGCGGTCTTCTCATAAGCGTTGACGTAGTAGAACTCCTCCAGAAGAGGATTCGACGGCGACGCCGGGGGCTGAAATGTGTTGACCTGGGCACAATCCGCGAAAAGGGCAACCTCCGAATCGTTCTGCCTCGGAAACGGCTTGTTGAGAAGGTAGAAGTTTATCCCGTACCCGTAACTCGCGCCTTGAAACTTCAGCTTGAAATAGCCCGAGCGATAGTCCAGCGACGGACAAACCTCAATCCCCCCCACGGAGCGTATGTACGGATAGAGGCGGGCGCGGGTCTTGTCGAGGCGGCGAGTCCCTTCCGCCTCTCCAACCGTGTATCCGCTCTCCAGCCCGAAATACCACAGCCTGCCTTCCGGAGCGTTTTGCGCAAACGGAAACATCCTCCAATCGTTCTCCGTCAGGTACATGACCGTGGCGAGCTGGAGTTGCCTGAGATTGGAGGCGCAATGCGCCTCCTTCGCTCTTCGCCTCGCCTTCCGGATCGCCGGAAGGATCATCGCCGATAGAACGCCAATTATCGCCGTGACCACAAGCAGTTCTATCAGCGTGAAAGCGCGAGCGCGCCCCTTGGCGCAGCCTTTTCGGCCGCCGACAGTAAAAACGCCCACGGCTTTTCTCCCTTATTGTACCGCTTGGACTCTGTAAAACCTCTTTTTGACAAATGGGAGACTGGGTGACCGTCTGCCCCCTTGCTCGTCGCCGGTGTCCAGCACGATTATGGGCTTCCCTGCGCCCGTGACGACGTCGCCGACCGTTTGCCATCCGCTGCCATTGGTCAGTCCGTCGCACGAGTAAACCTGATACTGTTTCTCCGCTTCTGTGGGAAAAGCGACCCTCACTGCGTCCGGCGATGGTCTTAACGAAATCACCCGGAACTCCGGGAAAGGCGTTACATGCACGAGCCTGAAGAACGACCCGAAATCCGACTCTAAAAAAGTCAGCGTGCCCCCCTCCTGATAGTACGGCTCAAACGCCCTCTGTCCCGGTAGAAATCGCACGACCGTGGCGCCGAGGGCGTCGGGCGAGACCGATGCGAACCGCCCGCTGATGACTTCTTCTCCCTCCAGGGAAAGCTGCACGATTTCCCCCGAGCTTGTGATTCCGAAAAGGTCGTCATCATCGTCGAAAACCATGTCGGAGAAACCGAATACGCCCGATAGGTAGCTCTGCGCATCGGACTGGGTCAAGTGGCTCTCCCCAATGGCTCCATCAATTTTATCCGTCGAAAAGAAGATCACAGACTCAACCGCCTCCGGTGGATAAGCGGTCGAAGTGCAGTAGAACAGGTTTCCCTCTTCATCGAACGCCAGCGGGCCCGAATAGCCATCCAGGATGGCGATGAGGTCCGTTTCGCCGCTGTCCAACTCCAAAAGGAGCAGCCGGTTAGGCTGCCACGTCCCCGGAGTCGCCGCCGAAACGAAAGCCCTACCCCAGGGATCAAACTCCATATCATAATTGAGCTCCACAACAGCTACGACAGATTCTGTGTCCGGACCGATGGCCCCGATACCACCCGCATTAAGGTCGAATCCCGAAATCGTGCCGACCGAGGATTCTCCCACATACACCGTATGCCCGTCCGGCGCGACTTTCACAAACGAGCCGAACAATCCCGGCGTTTCGAAATGGCCGACAACTGTGCGCGTGCCCTCACCGTCAAGGATAAAAACGTCCTCGTTGTCCGAGACGAGCAATCTGCCGTCCGGGAGGTAGTCGAATCCCCCGGTCCACGCGGAACCCGGCGCCTCCGTCCGCGACGATTTGTATCCCTCCGGCGCTAAGACGGCGTCCACAACGTTCCCCGCTGGCAACAACATCGCCAGAACAACTCCCATGAGCCGCAAATCCCGACCCATTTCTCCCTCCTTTCCCGCGCCACCCGCCGGAAGTGGGCGGCGCGATTGCCCCTTTGTTTATGTACCTCGGGCTGCGGAGGGTGAAAGCCCCCGGGCGCCCCAAACAAAAAACCCTCGAACCCGCATTTCGCGGCGTTCAAGGGCTGCACCCGTCTTCTTCACCCTTCTCTCGCTCGAAGAAAAAGTGAACTATCACAACACAGGCAGGTTTTCTGACTCTCGGATCATTCTCCGCCCGCGCCTTCCCGGCAGAAACCAGTGGCGTCGTTGCGAGCTTCGTCCCCGATCACAGCGGCGGGACCGTGACGGCCTTCAACCGTCTTCCCTTTTAACCCGTTGCGGGGTCACCTGTATCACCTAATTGTCATGCTGTTTCTACCGCTTTGCCGCGCGCCTGTCAATCTTTTTTTATACAGGAGTTTCCCAAAAGAATTGGCTATATTTACAACATGAGCTGCGGCTCGGCGCGCGGTTGGGCCTTTCCTGGCAGAAGGTGGAGTTGCTGCGTCGAGTCCTTCGGGACGAGGCCCTTGTCCCCGTGGGAGAGGCTTTCGCCACGGAACGCTGTCTTCCTCACGGTCATGTGGAGGCGGTGCTGGGGACCATCCGGAAGCTGGAATTGGACAAGTTGATTTCGTCGAAGCGCTGCAGGGAACGTGACCTGGCGGTTGCCAGGGTTGCCGAGCAGTTGATTCACCCCTGCTCGAAACTTGCTACCACCCGGCTGTGGCACACCACGACGCTGGCGTAAGTGAGAAGTCACACCCCCGCCTAAAAAGCCCTTGACAGAGAAGGCGGAACAGTGCATTATTAACGCCGCAATAAAGCGGCTGTAACTCAGTTGGTAGAGTCCTTGCTTCCCAAGCAAGATGTCGTGGGTTCGAATCCCATCAGCCGCTCTTTTCTGTTGCGCCGCAGCGGCTTATGGCGTGAATGCTGATGTAATGTGTGATGCTTACCTCGAACGCCTGTCGGCACTCTCCTCTTTCCTCGGACGATCTTATTCGCGGTTTGAAGTACTCTGTGGGGACTCTGTCTTGTTGGCATGATGGAGGACGGCGGCTCAACCAGCTTGCACTTTGATGATGACGAGGGTTGCGTCGTCGAATTGCCTGGGGCCCGAGAGGGAAGTTACTTCGCGGACGATTCGGTTGGCAATCTCCTCGGCGGGGAGACTCCGGTATTCGGCGAGCCTTTCGGTGAGCTTTTCGCAGCCGAACTGAGCGCGGGCGAAGTCCCTCGCCTCGGAGACACCGTCCGTGTACAGGGCAAGGAGGTCGTTGCTGGCGAGGCTGGCGAGCTCCTCGCCGATGGCCAGGTCGGGCGAGATTCCGAGGAGATTTCCAGTGGAGCTGAGGGAGGAGCAGACGCCATCGCTTCGCAGCAGCAGGGGAGGGTTATGTCCCGCGGAGGCGTAGCGGAGAGTTCGGGCCTCGGTGTCTATTACCGCGTAGAAGGCGGAGAGAAACATATCGGCTCGCGAGTAGTCGTCATAGACAAGCGAATTGGCTTTGTGCAGGACCTCTGCGGGACTCGCGTTGTCCCTGGCGAGGGCGCGGATGACGTTTCTCGATTGAAGAGTCAGCAATGCCGCCGCGAGACCCTTTCCGGAAACGTCGGCGATAGCCGTTCCCAACAAGTCGCTCCCGAGGCGGATGTAGTCGAAAAAATCTCCGCCGACCTCTCTTGCGGGGACGCTTACTCCGGCGATGTCGAGGCCGGGAAAGCGAGGCGGAGCCGGTGGCAGAATGCTTTTTTGGACCTGGGCTGCGATCTCCAATTCCCTGTGCAATCGCACCTTCTCTGCTGTTGTGAGCTTTATCTCCTCGGCGAGATAGGCGTTCTTGAGCGCCACGGCAATCTGGGCGGCGATTCCGGAAATCATGCTGAAATCGTCCGGCCCGAACTCCGCGTGGCGTCCGCAGGCGGACAGCGATAGCGCGCCGAGCACTTCGCTTTCAAGGATGATGGGCACGAGCATGGTTGATTGGATATCAAGCTGGCGGACGCTTTCGGCGGCGCTGAGTTGGGGTTGCGAGGCGATGTCCCGGACGAATAGGCCGCGCTTCAGCTCGATTGCTCTGGTGAGAGCGGTGCGGCTGAAGGTGGCGCCGCTGGCGTCGCGGAAACCTTCCTTGCCCCAGCAGAGAAAGGGCCGGTATTCCTCCGGCCCCTTGAGCAATATTACACCGCTGTCCGAGGGTATGAGTTTCATGATTCGGCGGGCGACATTTGTGAGGAGCTGGTCAACGTCGAGGATATTGCCGACGTACCTCCCGAAATCGTAGAAGAGGGATAGGCGTTCATGTGCCTTTCTCAGTTCTCGGAATCCGGCTTCGGAAAAAGGTTTCTTGCCCGTGTCGTAGAGGGGTGCATCGAGGTCGAAGGAGACGACTGTACTTTCGGAGAGAGACCTGCCGGAAGCGGGAGTTTCGATGCTTTCGAGCTCCGCTGACTCGGCGGCTGCACTCTGCGGGTCGAAAAAAATCAATGTGCTGCGGCCGAGGATGAGGCGGTCGCCGTGCAAAAGGTCGGTGGACTGCCCCTCCCTGAGACAGGATTGGTTGACGAAGCTATGGTTTGTGCTTCCGAGGTCCGTCACGGATGCGCCCCGTTCGGACAAGGCTATGGTGCAATGTCTCTTGGAGACGGAGGGGTCGTCGAGCCGGAGGTCGCAAGACGGGTCCCTGCCGATGACGGTGCAACCCGGCTTTAACGGGAAGACCGTGCCGTCGGCACTCCGAAGACGGGGTTGTCCGGGTATGGGGTTGTTTAGTGTCGCATTCATCCCTATTGCCAGCAGTGCCTCTTAGGGTAGAATAACAGAAGATGACCGCTTCTTCCAGAAGATTGGGGGAGCGGCTAAGCCCTCAGTCTCGTGCGGATAGCCGGCCGAGGCGGAGGAAGCGAGAAGGGAACAGGAGATTAACGCAAAGGCGCAGAGTCGCAGAGAATAAGGTGAGAAGGACACCCCGCCATGGCGGGGCTGCCGTGGCATGGGCATCCTGCCCAGGGAGGCCCAGTTATGGAAGAGCGCAGCGACGGCTTGAACGGTCTCGCGGGGAATGAAGTGGAGGACGAATCGGATGCTTAGGAACAAGCCCGGACGGAGCAAGGATGCCACCGGCGTGGCGATGCTGGTGGGGCTGATGCTGCTTATCGGCATCGTCGGGCTGGTCTTCACCGTCGCCACGAAGGACTGCACGCTTGTAAAAAAAGTGCTTTTCTGCTGGCTGGTGTCGGTGATGTTTCTGGCATTGCTGGCAACATACTTGTTCAAAGGAGAGGTGTTGATTCCTCGCTCGAAGATGATGCTTCCTCTTGCGGTGTACGTTTGCTTATCTGTGGTTTGGGTGGCGCTATCTCGCTACAGATATGCAAGCGCTCAAGAGCTGGTTTGGTTAGTGTGCTGTGGAATGCTCCTCTTTGTGACCGTGAGGGCTGTGACAAGTGAGCGGGCGCTTCTGTTGGTCGCCGGAATGCTCGCTGCCGTGGCGGCATTGAGCTGCCTCTACGGGATATTGCAGCATTACGGCGTGGACCCCGCCTTTGGCGATGACGTGCTCGGATTCGAGGCGCAACGTTCGTTTTCAGCGATGGGACACCCGAATTTTTTCGCTTCGTTCTTGGTTCTTGCTATGCCCGTTTTCCTGAGCCTGTTTTACTCCAGCGAGAGTCGGCTTGCGAAAGGGCTGCTCCTCCCTTTGATTTGTGCCGTTCTGTTGTCTCTGTTCTATACCGAATCGAGGGGGGCGTGGTTAGGGTATCTCGGAGCGTTGCCGCTATGGTTCTTCTTTTCCCTGAGCAGCAAAAAATGGAGGTTGATTTTTTTAGGGCCGATGCTTGCTGTCGCCGGCGGGATGCTTCTACTCCTTCTTCTGGAAGGAGCGAGAGGATACGTAATTGTCTGGGCGCTTCCGTTCTGGTTGGCAGCGGTGCTTGTGCTTCAGCTCGCCGGTCGGGGACGAAAGCTGCGTTTTCCGACTAAGCCGACATGGGGCGCGCTGCTTCTCGCGGCAGTCGTTTTGGTTTCCAATCTCTTCGTGAATTATAAACGGATTGGCGGAAGGATGGAGACCACGTTCGAAGCGGAAAAAGGTTCCGTTCGCACCAGGAGAATAATCTGGGCAGCCACATTGAAAATGTTGATGGCGAGGCCGGTTTTCGGATGGGGCCCCGGCGCCTTCGGCATTTATTTTCCGAGGTTTCGCGACCCGTCCACCGCCGCGAAGATAGCGCCAAACACTCTTCACGCTCATTGTGAGTACCTCGAGACAGCCGCTGAGACGGGCTTGGTTGGGCTGGCGGTGTTCTTGTGGATGCTGACGGCGTTCGTGCGGGAAAGCGTTCGGAGAATCGCGCAGGCGAGGGAGGGTTTGCAGACGATGGCGATTGTGGGGCTGCTGGCGGGCTGCACAGCAATCCTGCTTCAGGGCGCGGTGAGCGTCACGACCCGTTGGGTTGTGGGGCGATTTTTCCTGTGGGTGGGTATCGGGCTGGCAATCGCCGCCGGAAGAATGAGTGCGCCCGTGGGCGCGGGCCGGAAAAGCGGCAAGAAGAAACGCACATCGTCGCAGCAGCCGGAGAGCTTCTACCGGGTCGCCATTAAGCCGATCCGTGGCCTGGCACGAGCTGTTTTTATTCTCTTCGCCATCGGCGTGGCAGCGCTCGCTGGCTGGTGGGGAGGACGCGTACTCAAATCGGCTGTCTTGACGACGAAAGCCGAACGCTATCTGGTTGGGACGGACAGGCTCGCGGAAAAAGGGTTAAAAGCGGCGGGGATTCTGGAAACTCTCCGCCAGAAAAAGGGGCTGCGGGAAACGGCGATAGAGCTTTACGAAGGGGCGAGCGAACTGAATCCGTACAATCTAACTGCTTACTACAAGCTCGGCCATTGCTATAATCTTCAGGGAAAGTTTGAGAATTCGCTTCGGACATATCGGCGAATGGCGGCGCTGTCACCGGACGGTTCCGACATTCATTTCAATCTCGGCGTCGTGTACGCGAACATGCGCAGATGGGAGGATAGTAGGGCGGAGCTGGAAACCGCTTTGAGCATGAAGGTCGGGCTTTTGACGCGGCTGGCACTGGCGAGGGCGTATGAGAATCTTCGCCTCTTCGGCAAGGCGGAGGAGCAATATGAGGCGCTGCGGAAGGCTCATCCGAATGATGTGCGGGCGCTGAACGGGCTGGCGGGTCTTCATCTCCGGCGGGGTGAAAATAGTAAGGCTTTGGAATTATACAACAAAGCTCTGGAAATTGACCCCGAGGACGCGGACGCGCGTTTGGGCGCGGGCTTGCTTTACCATGTCGTCGGAGATTATCAGAGGCAGCGAGGGGATAATGCTCGGGCGTCCGCTTGTTACGAGAAGAGCATCGTCGAGTTGGAGGCCGCGGTTGAGAAAAGACCGGACAGCGTGCCAACTCGTGCGGCGCTCGGGTTAGTTTACGCCCGGGTTCGTCGGTTCCAGGAGGCGCTGGCTCAACTGCGAACCGCAGCGAATATCAGACGCGGTGACCCTCTGGTTCATCTGAACCTCGGGAAGGTCTATCGCGAAATGGGCGACAGCCAAAAGGCAAGGCAAGAGTTTCTCCGCACGAGAGAGATTGACCCCCATGGCCCCTGGGGGAAGCAGGCCACCGCGGAACTGAGAACGATGAAAGAAAAATGATGGGCTCGACGACGGCCGCACGCCGGTTCGCCTTGTTCATAGAAGCGCGAGCTGGCGCGACAGGAGGAGAAGGAAGATGGGTTATCCAACGGTTCGCATGAGGAGGATGAGGGTCAGCGAAAAGCTCAGGTTGATGCTTCGGGAAACGAGGTTGTCTGCGAGCGATTTCGTGATGCCGCTATTCGTTTCGGAGAAGGTCTCTGAGAGACGCCCCATAGGGTCAATGCCGGGCTGTTTCCAAATCCCGGTGAGCGCTGTCGCGGAGGATGCCAAGAAGGTCGCGCAAGCAGGAGTCCCTGCGGTGCTTTTTTTCGGCATTCCGGAGAGAAAAGACGAGAAAGGCTCGGAGGCATACAACAGAGACGGTGTCGTTCAGAGAGCGGTCAGGGAGGTCAAAGAGAGCGGACTGGAGCTTGTGGTGATTACGGACGTCTGCCTCTGCGAGTACATGAGCCACGGGCACTGCGGGGTGCTCCGCGGGGAGCGGAAAGCCGCGACGGTTGATAACGATGCCTCGTTGGAACTTTTGGCGAGAACCGCAGTTTCACACGCGGCGGCAGGCGCCGATATTGTCGCCCCGAGCGCAATGATGGACGGCGCCGTCGCCGCCATCAGGAGGGCCCTTGATGGTGAGGATTTTGTAATGACGGCTATCATGTCGTACTCGGCGAAATACGCTTCCTGCTTCTACGGGCCCTTCCGGGAAGCCGCGGAATCTCCTCCGGCATTCGGCGACCGCAGGAGCTACCAGATGGATACGCCCAACTGGCGCGAGGCGATGAGGGAAATAGAACTCGACATTGACGAAGGCGCAGACATCGTTATGGTGAAGCCCGCCCTTGCGTATCTGGACGTAATCTGCCGGGCGAAGGCGAAGTTTGATTCGCCGATGGCCGCTTATAATGTCAGCGGGGAATATGGTATGGTTAAGGCGGCAGCACAACGCGGGTGGCTTGACGAAAAACTTGCCGTCCTGGAGATACTCACCAGCATAAAAAGAGCTGGGGCCGACCTCATCATCTCCTACTGGGCTGCCGAAGTGGCAAGCTATCTCGGCGAAGCGTAGAAGATGTTTTGGAGCATCACCTCATCATGCTTGGTAAGCCGGAGGAACTCCATCTGGGCCTCGAAGACCGTTTTGCCGTGGTACAGAATACAGTCCGCGCTCGTGACTTTTGCGCACAGAATCCTGTCGGTGTCGCTGTCGGGGTCTCTGAAGGTAAGGGAAATATGACAGTTTTCCTTGAGCGCCTCGGTTGTGAGGAGCCGTCCGCCGTGGATATTGATGTCCTGGACGTAACCCTTATGCGGCGAACTCTTCCCCAACAGCTTCTTTCTCTGGACGATCACCGCCAGGTGCTTGTGAAACGTGCGGCCGGTTTGCACAGTACCCATTTCAACCACCTCCTTGTCAAAGCGGAGATGCAACACGACGCAAGAAATAGCATAGGGAAGGGAAATTTGTCAAGCCATTTCTTCCGCAGGCCGTAATCCCACAGTCTCGGGTGGATAGGTGGCCGAGGCGGAGGAGGCAAGAAGGGAACAGCAGATTAACGCAGAGGCGCAAAGGCGCAGAGGGCAAGATGATAATAACCCCCTCCTCGCCTTTTGTGGCATGGGCGTCTCGCCCTCGGCGGGCGCAGGATGCCACCGGTACAAAGGTCGCTCTGCGTCCTTTGGGGTTCCAACCTTGCTCGCGCGGAACTGAGGGATTGCGAAGAAATGAAAGCAACTCTCGAGAAAAGTTGCGAAATGCGTTTGGCCTGGGAGGGTTGCGCGTAGAGGAGAAAGATATGTATGCCGACCTGAGAGACCTTTTGCAGTTAGTTGTGAAAAAGAATGCTTCCGATCTTCACCTGACGGATGGGGAACCTCCGATTCTGCGAATTGACGGAGAGCTTATGCCCGCCGACAGCCCTCGGTTGACAGCGGATGACATCAAGCGATTGCTCTACGGCGTGCTGACGGACAAGCAGAAAGTGACGTTTGAGGAGGAGCTGGAACTCGATTTTTCACTCTACATTCCCAACATCAGCAGGTTTCGCGTGAACGTTCACCAGCAGAGAGGGTGCGTCGAGGCGGCGTTTCGCGTCGTGATATTGAACATCCGAAGCTTGGAGGAGCTCGGCTTGCCAACGATTGTGAGCAAGCTCGCGATGAAACCGAACGGATTGGTCGTTATCACGGGACCGACAGGGATGGGAAAAACAACTACGCTGGCGGCGATGGTTGACCTGATCAATTCCCAGAGGCGGTGCTTGATTGTCACGATTGAGGACCCGATTGAGTACCTTTTCAAGAACAAGAAGAGCATCATCAAACAGAGGGAGGTCGGGTCGGACACTCATTCCTTTGCATCCGCGTTGAAGCACGTTTTGCGCCAGGACCCCGACGTGATATTGGTCGGGGAGATGCGAGACCTGGAGACCATCTCCACGGCTGTCACCGCTGCGGAGACAGGGCATCTGGTTCTCAGCACGCTTCATACGCCGGACGCACCGCAGACCGTGGACAGGATAATAGACGTCTTCCCACCGCACCAGCAGCAGCAAATCATGATCCAACTCGCGGGCTGCATTCAGGGCATCGTCGCTCAGCAGCTTCTCCCTCGAAAGGACGGCAAAGGAAGGATTGTCGCCACGGAGGTCATGGTGGGGACGGACGCCGTTCGCTCGTGCATCCGGGAGCACAGGACGCAGCAGCTCGCAACGATTATTCAAACGGGGATGCAGTACGGCATGCAGACAATGGACAAGTCCCTCAAGGAGCTATACTTGAAGGGCATCATCACTTACGAAGCGGCAATTGCCCGGGCCAAAAACGTCAACGAGTTCAGGAATCTGTAAGTATGCGTGCAGCAGACATTGTCAGTTTGCTGATTGGGGCGGCGATGATCGTCTTCTACTTCACCGATGTCCTGCCGAGGCTGGGCCCGGCGCTCACTTCCCCGCCGCTCGTAGCCTTTTACTGGGTGCTGATAGCTGTATTCATAGCGCCGCCCATAGCGAGATTGTTCAGCGAGAAGCTGCTGGGGTCCGTGTTCGGCGGGAAGGCGGGCAAGCTAACGAGGGAATATTCCAGGGCCAAAAGCCTCGCTGCGCGGGGAAGGTTTGAAGAAGCCATTGCGGAATATCGTCGGGGACTCGAGAATGAGCCGGAGAATCAGTCGCTACGGCTGGAGCTCGCCGAGATTTACAGTCAGCACCTGCACGACTACTCGAAGGCCATCAAGGAATACGAGGGAGCGCTTAAAATGGAGCTCAGGGATTTTGAGCGAGCTTCTATCCTGAACAGGATAGCTGACGTGTACGAAAGCGGCCTCGAGGATGAGGAGATGGCGGTGCGGACCCTTTCGCGGATAGTGGACGCGTTGCCCGGAACGAAGTTCGCTGAAAAAGCCGAGGAAAGAATAGAAAGGACCAAGAGAGGACAGCCGCCCGGAAAGGACACGGCTTAGTGCTCTGATTCATAAGTTGGGTGACGTATTCTTCTTTTGACGGGATAACAGGATGGACGGGATTCTCGGAATCGTGTTTATCCCTGCGAAAGGTCAGAAGACCTTTCGCCTTACTTCAACTTTCCCTTCACCGAAATTCAGGAGTAGGCCTACCCCGCGAAACGCGGGGTGGTCAGGCCCTCGGCGTGATTGACGAGCTGTATCTCACGAGGGGGAACAGCCCGCCTCACGGCCTTCAGCTCCACCGTGTTATCTTGGCCAACAAGCTGCTTGATTCGGCGACGTATTCTTCTTTTGACGGGATAACACGATATGACAACCTTCTCCGTCAACTCTCTCTCCTTCACGGTCTTTGACGAACATGACATTGTGATTTACTGGATACCTCGGATGCCTCGAACGATCCCCGCCGGAGGCGGGGTTATCCTGTCAAAGGAGTTCCTTTCACACAGCGCTGCAGATCGCCGAATTCTGCAAATTCGCGTACTTAGAAAAGCGGTTTGAGCACATCGAGGACGTGGGAGACGTGAGTGCCCTGCCAGTAGATTTTCTCGCACCTCGGGCAGCGGACAAATTTTTCCTGAGTCTGGAACACGAAGGGCGGGACACGCTCCCTGACGTCGGCTTTCGGTATTGGTTGAAGCCGCGAATTGCACAGCAGGCACCGCGAGAAAAGCTCGTTCGGGTCGAGCTTCAGTCCGAATTGAGCGACGAGCTGTCGCAATTGTTCAATCCAGTTATCGCTCTCGATAAAAATGCAATCTGCCTCGCCGGGCTTCTCGGTGATAGCGGTATCACGGGTGAGAAGAATCCTCTTCTCCTCGACGGCTTTTCTGATGAGCTCCCGGTCGTCAATCTCGCGAAAGTAAAGCGTGTCGAAGCCGAGGATTCTCAGCCACCTGGCGAGCTTACCGAGCTGGTCATCGGCGATAAAAGATGGGGTAGGTATCCTCTCGGAGTCGCCAAATTGCCGGAGAGCTTGTTGTGCGGTCATCGGTTCAGCGCATGCCGCGCGATACGGTAAGGACAAACGGCCCGCCGCCGAATCGCATAATTCGCCCTCAGAGACATGCCGTTCGCCTTGCTTCTTTTTCTCTTTACTATCTCATTTCGAGGCGATAAAACTTCGTTCGCCCCAGGGCTCTCGTATCGGTCCAGGAGGTGGTGGCCCCTTCGCCGGGTATTGTTTCTTCCTCGGTCCATTCGCCTGCCACGAGGTCCACACACGACCAAATGGCGTAGTTCCACCCCGGGTTGCTCGTCCAGACAATCTGCACGCCGGTAGCGCCCACCTTTCTCACGTCTATGATGCGAGAAGGAAAATACTCGTATGCCCCCATGTCAACCGTCAACGAGGAAATCGCGTAGCGGATGCGAGACTCGCCATCCAGGTCAAGCGCCTCCGACATCCAGTCCTCATTCTTGCCCGTATCAATGCAGGGCGATCCCGGCGCCAAACGGTAGTCGTTATCTTCGTAAGTTTCAAGATCGTCGTCGGGGCCGTCCGCATCAACGAATAGCGGGTCTTCGGCAGTGTTGCCTTCGCCGGGTCCCGCCCAGCCGTGAACACATGAATAGGTCGGTTCCTTGCTCCCCGAAAGCTGAGCGTCAGAGAAGGCCGTGTTTCCCCAGATGACGCAGTTCTGGATCGTCCCCCGGCACAGACGAAGCCCCCCGCCGAAAACTCTCGCCGCGTTCCCTGAGATGGTGTTGCTCTCAATAGTGCCGCCGCAATCGTAAAGCCCGCCGCCACTCCCGGCCGAGTTGCCGGCGATGAGGTTGTTCCGAACGGTCCCGCCGCAGTCATAAAGCCCACCGCCGAAATTGGCCGAGTTGCCTGCGATGGTGTTGTACTCGATCCTCCCATAGCAATAAGCCAACCCGCCTCCAGTATCAGTAACCGAATTCTGAACGATGACGTTGCGCCGAATCGTCGCCTGAGTGCTGCTCCCCGCCGCGCCGCCGCAGATTCCGCCGCCGACCGCAGCCTGGCCGTTCGTAATCGTGAAGCCGGAAAGGACGCAGGATTCGTCTTCCGTGCCGGAGAAGGTGACGACGGAGCCGGACAGGTTGCCGTCAATGATGGTCTCAGCGACGACATCGGGATCGAGGGGATCGGTGCTGGTGAGCGTGATGTTTTTGCCGCCGAACTGAATGTTCTCGAGGTATGTTTCCTGCGCGACGATGACCGTATCGCTGTCCGTCGCTTTGCCTATTCCCTCCTGGATCGTTCTTAGCGCGGTTTCCGCCGAAGTTCCATCTCCGGACGCAGAAACCGACCCATCCACGTACCATGTTTCGCTAAAAGCTCCCTCGGAAACGCAAATCATCAACACAATGCTTGCCAAACTAAGCGTCTTACGCATTTCTGGCCCCCTTACGGTTCAAGAGTTTGCCTTTTTTGTCCTCGATAGTTTTGAAGCTCGCCGCCTCCGCTACGGTGTCAGTTGATTCTGGAACAGAAGCATCCACGTGCCATCCCTCCGCTGCGGCTGCTCCCGGTTGGAAAAGTCAGGGAAAAGCTGCAATATAGAAAGAAAGGCTTCAATAAACATCTCTCGCACCTCTGCCAGATGATTCGGGCATGACATCCTGTGCCGTTGCCCTCCCGACCAACAGAATATTGCCACGCGCAGAACGGACCTGTCAACCCCGCAGTTGGCGGGGCATCGCTACATCTTCGTGGCACGGGCGTCCCGCCCGTGAACAGTCATGGGCAAGATGCCCATGCCACCGAGCACACTGCTCGCCCTCTTTTTCCCCGCACCGAGACACGCGCGTGAGAGCCAATGGAACGGCATTATTCTTCGCAAGTTTTGCGGCTGACATACAGCAACAGCCCTTTCAACCCGCGGAAAGAAAGGTTTCCGTGAGGTGATACTCCGCTGCCGGACAAAATCTTATCTTCTCCCACTCGCTCGTGAAGGAGCTTCACCGCAGAACTCCCTGAGGTCGCCGGAGACAGCCCTTTCGCTTTACCTCAACTTTTCGTTCACCGAAATTGAGGAATAGACCTACCGGCTTACCGGCGGCCACCGGATAGTTGAAGAGCTGTATCTCAAGAGAAAAAACAATCCGCCTCACGGACTTCAGCTCTATGCTGTTATCCCGTCAACAACGCTCCTTTCACAGAACACTATACGTCAGCGTATTTGCGAGCTCACGGCCTTAGCTTCCGTTTAGCCGGCGAGGGGTTCCTTTGTGGCGAGACCTTCCTTAACGATGTCAAGAACCTCTTGATTCGAAAACGGCTTGTAGAGGCAGCCGAAAACGTCGAGGCCGGCGTCATCTTTTTGTGAGCTGTCAAGGCGGCCGGTCATAATCACCTTCAGCGGCCTTTTCTCAGGCGGGATATGATTGATTCTCTCCATGACGTCCACACCTTCCATCTCCGGCATCTGGAGGTCAATGAAAGCGAGAGAGTATTGCTCTCGCCGAAGCGCTTTGACAGCTTCTCTGGGATTTGTGAAACCGTCAGCCGCGTATCCGGCACGGTCCAACACCTGCACGAGAAGGTCCGTGATCTCTTTCTCATCGTCAACGACCATGATGCGTGGGTTATCTTCTTTTGGCACGCGCTTAGCTCGTTGTCGTGCGCGCTCGCTCTCAGAGGCAGCGGCAAGATAGACGGTCAAAGTCGTGCCCTTGCCAACTTGACTGCTAACCTTGATCTCCCCGCCGTGCCCATCGATGATGCCGTGGCAGACGCTCAACCCCAGCCCCGTCCCGTGAGCTTTCCCGTCGTAAATCCCTCCGCTCGCCAACGACCCTTTCGTGGTGAAGAAAGGCTCGAAAATCCTCGGGACGTCCTCTTTCGGTATCCCACACCCGGTGTCCTTGACCCTGATGAAAGGTCTTCCGCTCTTCGTTCCGGTCTCAACGCTCAACTTCTTCACTGGCGACTTGAGCATGGCGTGTCTGGCATTTACCACCAGGTTCATCACTACCTGCGATAGCAGGCTGCCGTCCCCCGACACCGGCCGCACCTTCATCGAATGCCTCACGCTCACCTCTATCCCCTCGCTGGTAAACTCCTTTTTCGTAAGCCTCAGGGCCTTATCCACAACTTCTCGCAGGTTGAGAGGTTTTCTCTTTCCGACATCCTTGCTGGAAAACGCCAGAAGGTTTTTCGTCAGCTCACCCCCGCGAACCACCGACGAACGCACGACCTCCAGATTCCGGCGCGCGGTAGTGGAAAGCTCCTCGGTCTGCAATGTGAAATCAATGTATCCGATAATCACGGCGTTGATGTTGTTGAACTCGTGGGCGATTCCTCCGGCGAGCGTGCCCACAGCCTCCATCTTCTGGGCATGCGCCAGTTGCTCCTGGAGGCACCGTTTCTCGTCCTCCGCCGTCTTTAGCTGGGTGATGTCGCGACCCGTGCCCACCAGCCCCACGATCTTGCCGTCTTTATCTCGCAAAGGCACCTTGCTCGTCAGGTTTGTCCTCTTGCGCGTTTGCTCCATCACGACTTCTTCTCGGTTGAGCAAGGGCTGGCCCGAGCGCACGACCTCCTGCTCGTCAGCGTCGTATTGCGCCGCCAGCTCGTCAGGGTGAAAATCGAAATCTGTTTTCCCAGCAACCGCGTCCGGGGTTGTCGCGCCCACGCGACGCGCAGCCTCCGTATTGCAGATTAGAAAACGGCCCGCGGTGTCTTTGACGTAGATTGAATCCGGCAAGTTGTCTATGACGGTGCGCAGCAGATTGCGTTCTTCCGCAAGCGCCTCCCTCGCTTGCCTTCGCTGCAATGCTACTGCCGCTTGACTTATGAATGTCTGGATGATGCTCCGGTCTCTCAACTGAGCTCCCTTCCGCATCAAGATGATGGTATTGCCAAACAACTTCCCTTTCGCCGTGAAACCCATGACGTACATATCGCCCAAACCGAGGAGCTTCTCCAAAGCCCGGCAAACGGGCTTGGGGACATCACCCAAAAAAAGTTCGTATAAGCCCCCGGGGACCTTCCTCAGCTCACCTGCAATAAGATTCCTCTTCGCTTCCTCGTCTATTGTGAAGGACATTCCGCAGGGGTCCCTCCCGAGAATGTGAAGGAGACTCTCCATCTGTCTTCCGATTCCCAGGACCGCGCGGAGGTAAACGCTGTCAGATGCGGGGTCGAACGAACTGACGACAACAATAGGGTTGCCGATGAGCTCTCGAAGCTTTTCCCCTATGAGGTGGTGGATGTCTGCCTCGGGCGAAAGGTTAACCAGAGCCATCGCCGCCTCTGACAGAAATGTCAGATCGGCGATGTGCTGTTTATCTCTTTCTCCCGCGCGCCTCCGCTCGGTGATGTCCATTCCCGCGAAAAGAATGCTGGCAGGCCGGTCTTGTTTGTACGACAGCACCCGTGCGGGCGAGAGCCGGAGTGTGTGGATTGTTTTGTCTTTGGCAAAAACGTCAAGGTCAACTTCGGGCGTATATTCCCCCTTGAAGATTTTCTCGAACTGCGCAGCGATTCCTTCTCTTTTTTCCCGAGGAACAAAGTCCAGGGCGCACTTGCCGATAACCTTATCTCTCGTGTATCCCAGTTTCCTCAGGGTTGACGCATTAGCATCCTTGAGTATCCCCCCCGCGCCAATTATCATGCTCAGCGACTGACTCTCTTCACAGAGAAACGCGTTCTTCTCGTCGGACTTTCGCGATGATCCCTCCGCCCGAATTTGTTCGGCCTCCAGGGACCCCAATTGCGCAATCCGTCTGCGAATTTCCGCCAGTTCCTTCAAGAGTTCAGGTTTTGTTTTGCGCTGACCTCTGATTTTGGTTGCCTCCCCAAACAGCCGACAACTCCGCCAAACGCCTGAGCCCGCGCTCAACCTTCTGCTCGGCGGCCTTGCACCGACGACCTTGTTATACCTGCTCACCCAACGCGTCTGAGCCTCTCATGGTTCAGACCGTGCGCCTCCTTCCGACAAACCCAGCTCGGTACGCCCACGGGATAAACAACACCGCCCGGAACCCGCCGCATAACGGCCTGCTTCTACGAGTTCATCTTGAAAGCAACTATCGTACCAGATAGATAAAAGGCACGTCAATGACATGCCGCGGCTGGGGGTGTGGCCCGATTTCAGGGGATAAGTTTGCGAAGAGTAACCCCGCCGTCCCGGCGCCTCGTTTTGAACATTTCCCGCCCCACGTTGACGCCGTCCATTTGTCCAGTCTGTCGCTCTATCGTACAACACAAAACGCCACGGCTTCCTTTTCGCCTGCCCTCAGCCCCGCCGCGGCGGGGCTTCTCACCAGAGGGTTCATCCGAATTCTGCCATGCGAATACAGCCGCAACCCTTTGGAAATCAAAGCCTTCGGATTGATACAAGGGGGAGATAGCGCTCTACTTCCTTTTTGGACAGGGCAGCGATGGGCCACACCGCTGCGTTGGCACAACCGGCGGCCGCCCCCCATCGCAAGCACTCTTCGACGGGCAGATTGCGAGTAAGTCCATAGACGATTCCCGCGATAAGGCAGTCACCGGAACCTACCGCCATGATTTCCTTGATTCTGGGAGGCTTGACGAGGAAGGTCTCTCCTTCGAAGGATGCTCGCAGTCCCTTCTCCCCGAGGGAGATGACGACGAGTTCAATGCCCTTGCTGTGGAAATGCTCGAAGGCGGCGAGGTAATCGCTGGCGGTTCGCAGCGGTTTCCCCGTCGAGGACTCGTATTCGCCGCGGTTAGGCTTGACCATGTACGGAGACGCCTCCACGCCGCGAACAAAAGCCTCCCCGTAGGTATCGAGGATGGCCAGCGTCTTGTTCTTGTGGGCTTCCCGGATGACGTCGCGGTAGAAGGAGGCGAGGTTTGCGCCGGGGGCGCTCCCGGACAGAACGAGGATTTTCGCTTTACGAACAGCGGCAATAGCCTTTTCCCTGAGGCGACGGACCTCCTCGCGGCTTATGGCGCCGCCTTCCTTGATGAGCGTTGTGCTCATCTCGCGGGAGGTTTCGTGGATGCGGATAGAGGCACGGCTGGGGCTTTCGACCCAGAAAGGGATAAGCGCGATGGAATCTTGCCGAATCAGCTCGGCGAGGAGTTTTCCGGTGTGGCCGCCGAGCATGACGAACGCTTTGACCGGCACACCAAAGTGCTTCAGGACACGCGCCACGTTGACCCCTTTGCCACCGGCGACGATTTCTTTGCGGTTCGTCCGGGAGATGACTCCTTTCCGAAGACGGTCAACGAAGAGAGTTCTATCAACGAGGGGATTGAGAGTTATCGTCACAATCATCTCAGGCGCCTCCTCTCCCGAAACACGGCGGGGTTTCCGATAAGGTACTGACAACAGGCGGGATTGTCAATGCCCGACACACGCCGGCGAGTGATACCGGCATGGGCGTCCACCGGTCACGCCTCGGGCGACATGCCACAAGGGAGCGGTGTAATGCCTCACTTACGGGCGGGAATGGCTGTATTCCGGTGGGCCAGGTTGCCGAGGGTAACGCCGCCGTCCCGGCGGCAGTCCCGAGGGCGTCCCGCCCTCGGCGGGGGCAGGATGCCCTCCCGCGTTCCGCGGGACAAGATGCCAGCGTTACGGGCCCTGTGTGCGCATTCTACGGTTCCACCTTCAGCCACCCATAAGTGAGGGATTACGGGAGCGGTCTGCTCTTGCTATCTACTCCCGCTCCGCGCCTCTGCGTCTTTGCGTTAACCTCTCTCCCCCTCCTTTCCTTGCCACCGATGTACAGCCACACCCTCGAGAAGAGCCTCACGAGTTTCTCTCCATTTTGCTTGGATGTTTTGCGGAATCTGCGTTACTATCCGTGCGAAAGCAGAACGAGAGCCTGGAGCAAAGAGCTGCGCGCAGCTAATCGGCGCGACAGCAAGACGGATTGTCGTGCAACACTTCTGCTTGGCAGACCAAGATGCAGGTCTTTCGCCACCGGCGCTCGAGAGGCGCCTTTTCTCCGCTCCTGCCTGCGGCCAACTCGCCCTGGCAAAGAATGAGCTCGCGGGCAATCCGCCTGCCTGCGTCAAACGAACCCAATCTCGGAGGATGCTCATGAGCAAACTCAAGACCGCTTCTATTGCGACGACGACAGTCATGGCTCTTTTTGTCGTGTTTGCGCCTTTCCTCAACTCGTGTGGGGGAGTGGCGAGCGACGGTCCGACCACGTGGCCGACCTTGCACAACGACTACCAGCGCTCCGGCTACACGGATGAAGTCATCAACGGCCCCTATGAGCGCAAGTGGTATCGCGACTTCCACGAGGAGATGACCGCGACACGCGTCGAGGCCATCGTCGCCGAGGGGAAGTGCTTCGTTGGAACCTTCGCCGGCAACCTCTACGCGCTCGATGTGCACAACGGCAATACCATCTGGAAGTTCCATGTTGAAGGGCCCATCGGCCATTCTCCTTGCTATGACCGCGGCAAGCTCTACTTCGGCGCCGATGGCGGCTTTGATAAAGGGCATCTCTACTGCCTCCGCGCGAAAGACGGCAGGCTGACCTGGAAGTACGACGCCGGCGCCGGCATCTGGGTCTCCCCCGCCTCCGACGGCGAAAAGATTTATTTTGGCGACCGAGCAGGCATTTTCCACGCGGTGCACGTCGAGAACGGTGAGCGGGCTTGGACTTTCAAAACGGGCAACATGATTCTTTCGCCCGCCTCGCTCTCACTGGACAACAAGAAGATCGTATTTTGCAGCGAGGACATGCGAGTGTATTGCCTGAATCCCTCCGGCAAGCTGCTTTGGAAGTCGAGCAAGCTTCACGGCCTCTCGCTGCGAGACCACGCCCCGACAATCTGGAAGGGGCTGGCGATCGTCCGGACGAACCCGGCCGATGGATTCCATACGGTTTTGAACCGCAACGGCGACTTGCTGAAGAGAATCCAGCAGGCGATTCCTCTCGGGCCCGAAGACGAAGTGCTGTTCGACAAGTGGAACGACATACTCATGAAGGAGACACCAAGTCGGCGGGCGGCAGAGCGGCAAGGCGTGGTCAAATACTTAAAGGAAAATCCGTACGACCAGACGTTCTACGCATTTCAGCTCAAAGACGGCACTGAGCCCTGGGTCGCCCAGATCCTCTACACCTGCGGGTTGCACAATCCCCCGACACCGCCGACATTCAATCCCAAAACGGGAGACATGTACGTTTACTACCGCACCGCGCTGACGAATTACCTACGCGGTATTCGGCGGTATTCGGCGTTGGGACGACTCAACCGGGACACCGGTCTCATTGACTTCTCCTACCCCGAGAGCCGACACCCCAAAGAGGAATGGTACGGGTTTCCGATGATAGGGGACGAGACCCAGGCACTCTCCCTGATGGGCGACATCCTCCTCGGCACACACCAGGGGGAGCTGGCCGGACTCGACCTGAAGAAAGTCAAGGCTGCGCGAATCTGGCTCGGCCGAGATACCTACGGGGGAATCTTCGGCCCCGCGACGGTCAGGGGCAAGTTCGAGGGCGCTCGCGACCTCGCCGCTAAGGGTTATCTCACAGGGATGCCGAACGAATGGCACGGACCGGACCGTGGGATTCTCGCCATCGCCGAGGGACGAATGTTCTGGGTGGTTGGCTCGCAGGTCGTCTGTCTCGCGGGGCCCGGCGTGCCAAGAACGGCGACCGGTGGGATAAAACCGCCGCCCACACCGCGCCCGAAGGCGCGGCTGACCATCGTCGCAGGTGGAAACGTCACACGAGGCGTGGGCTCTTACGACGACACCGTACAGAGAATCGTCATCCGCCCCGAAGACCTCGAGGAGCTTCTCAACGAGTCGCCGCCCCGCCGTGTCAAGCAGGCCGCCACTTCTCTTGCGAGAAAGCTAAGGGCGATGTTGAATGCCGAAGTCACCGAGCTCGTTGAGGAGGGCCCTTGGGCGCCCTTCATTGTTGAACTCGGGATTGTCAATGAGCAGCGATATTTCCGGCGCACCGCCGAAACCATGCAGATTCTCTCCCTTGCGCTCCCTCATCTCTCACCGCCCGTCAAAGCAAAAGCGAAGGTCTTTCTGGACGACATGTTTGACTCAGGCATGCCGCTGAGGGCGCCGGTCCACACCAGCGTCGGGGCCCGAAGGCGAGAATACTATGACTTCGGCCCCGGCATGAAGAACTTCGCCAGGCAGCGTGTCAGGTACACCGCAAACGTGGAGGACCTTTATGCGGTGTGGGCTTATGCCCACTACGCCGATGCCTGGGATAGGGTATTAGCTCAAGAAAATGTGATTCGGGAAGTCTTTGCCCGATTCGCAGGCGAGCCCTTCCGGTTCGACCACGGCGACAACCGAAACGACGCAGCAGAGCATCTCAACGCCCAGATCGCCGGCGACCTCGCCTTCGCGCGCATCATGGAGAAGCTCGGCCGCCGAGGCGAGCTGAAGAAAGCCATGGCCCGCCTCGCAGAGCTCGTCACCGAGCGCGTTCACCACGAGCGGGCGGACTCGAGATTGCTTCGTCAGTCGGGCCCTCCCCACAGCACCAAGGCGCCTCGCTGCGTCCGGCTTGTACCGGAGGTGTCCGGCATCCTGCGCAGGTTCGCAACCGAAAAGTTCACATATTACGTGCGAGGACTCGCCAGACAATTGCCTGTCTGGTATCAGGCTTTCGGGGAGCGGATGATTGGCGGCGAGAATTACATCAGTCCCCCACACCTCGCGAGGGGATTGTTCGCCGCGCTTGCGGACGGCGTTCAGCTCCCGCCCGACAAGCTCGCGATGTACCTTGACCACCCCTGGTGCAAAGCGGACCTCTATTATATCGAAAAACTCACCGCGCTTCTTCGCAGGTTGGACCCTGAAGAATAGCTGCCAGCTCACCATCAAAAGCGCGCAAGTAGGGCGATAATGGGGCGAAGATGCCTCCAAGAACAGCCATCCCCCACGTGGCACGGGCGTCCCGCCCGTGGGGATCATGGGCAAGATGCCCATGCCACGGCAGGCGACGGCGGAGTACTTCTCACCTCCACCTCTGCGCCTTTGCGTTACACTCTTCCTCCTGCCCTTTTCCCTCACGCGACGGTAGCCACCCGTAGCTGAGGCATTACCCTTTGACCTCTTATCAAACTTCTTGCAATGGCCTTGAGCTTAGCGTTCACAGCGTTTGCGGGACCCCGGACGTCCTCTCTCAAACTTCGCGCCGACGGCCGAGACAGCCGACTCCTCAGCGATAACCTCGCCCACGCGGTTTTTCTGGCTCAACCTGCGGCCGAGCCGCCGTACGGCACGTCCTCAGATACGCCTCGATCTTACCCACGATGTCCGGGTGCTGTGCCGCGACGTTGTTCTTTTCGCCGATGTCCTTGCTCAAGTCGTACAGCTCCAGCGGCGTCTCCGCCTTCGGCAACACCGCCTTCCATTTACCCATGCGCACTGCCCTCGTCAGCCCGTCGGGGACGTTCTGCCGCTTACTCCAATTGTACCGGGCCCACTCCCAGTACAGAAACTCGTGCTTCGGCTGCTTGCGAGCGACGGCGTCTTCGCCCAGCAGCGTCGGCGTGACCGAAATCCCGTCAATGCCCTTCGGGCACGCCGCTCCGGCAAGCTCCGCGAACGTCGGCATGACATCCGCAAAATACCACACGTGGTCGCTGACCGCGCCCGCTTTTATCGTCCCCGGCCAGCGGACGATCATCGGCACACGGATGCCGCCTTCGTACAGTGAGCGTTTGAAACCTCGCAGGGGGCCGCACGAGTTCAAGACCCCTTCAAAACGCCTCCCCGCTCCGTTGTCCGAGCAGAAGAAGACCACCGTGCGGTCGGCGATCTTCAGCTCCTCGAGCAACGCCAGCATCTCGCCGACCTGGCGGTCTATCATCGCGGCCATGGCTGCCACCACCTTCGCATCTCGCGGCCACGGTTTGTCTTTATACATCTGCCACGCCGGGTCCTCGGAGGGAATCTCATACTCACCGTGTGGGGGCGTCCACGGCGCGTAACAGAAAAACGGGCGACCTCTGTTCTCGCGAATGAACTTCATCGTCTCCTCAAAAATCAGGTAGTGCGAGTAGCTCTGGCGCTTTCCGTCAGCATTGCCCGGCAGAGGCAGCTTCTTGCTGTTGCGCCACAGGTATGAGGGGTAGTAGTCGTGCGCATGAACCTGGTGGTAGTAGCCGAAAAACGTGTCAAAACCGTGCTCCTCCGGCACGCCGGGCGTCCTCACGTCGCCGAGACCCCACTTGCCGAAGCCGCCGCAAACGTAACCCGCGCGCTGAAGCGCCTCTGCCACCGTCACGTCTTCATCCCTCAGCGGGATGCCGCCGGTGTTGCCCCGCACGGAGGTATGCCCCATGTGGTAGCCGGTCATCAGCACACTTCGTGCGGGCGCGCACACAGTGCAGCCGGAGTAAACATCCGTGAACCGCATCCCCTCCGCCGCCATGCGGTCGAGGTTCGGCGTCTTGATGTGCTTCTGCCCGTAACAGCCCAGGTCCGCGTAGCCGAGGTCGTCAACCATGATAAAGATGATGTTCGTGTGCTTGCGCTTACGCATCCCGGAAACACTGAACACACTCTCCGGCAAAACCGTTGCCATCGCTGCGCCGGTCATCATCCGCAAAAAGTCTCGCCTTTTCATCGTGCAATCGCATCCAGACCTCGGTCTCCTCTCACTTGTTTTCATCGTTCACCTTTCCCGTTGGCCGGCTACGCGTCTGGGTTGGGTTCAGAGAAGCAACTCCGCTTTTCCTTTCTGACTCATCGTTTAGCGCTCGAGCTTCGGCGATATTTCAGACCAGCGATAGGCGGCGCCAAACCTCAACCTGCTCGCCGCCGAACTCGGCCTAACCGCTCTGCTTCGATTCGCCTTCCAAACGCCGGAGTGTGTAACCCGTGACTCGCACTACGTACCCGTACGGGTCCTTCATCGCGGCCTTGAGCTGCGGTAAGGCGGGTCGCGCCTTCTCGCCGATTCGCCCCAGGGCGATTGCCGCGTTGAGCCGGACGGTATCCGATTCGTGCGTCAACGCCTTAACCAGCACCGGCAGCGCCACCTTCTCCTCTCCCCAATCGCACATCGCCTCGCCAGCCGCGACGCGAACGATCGGCGAGGAGTCTTTCAACAGCTTTGCTATCGCCCTCCTCGCTCTCTCAACAGCTTCCGGATTCTGGCAGGCGTTTCGCAGCCCAACCACAGCCCAGTAGCGCACCGAGCCGTATGGATCCCTGAGGGCTTCGAGATACTTCGGTATTGCCTCCGCGCCCGCTCCGTCCAACGCCTTAATCGCACGCAGACGCTCGAGCAGGTCAGTCTTGTCGAGCCTCTCTCGCCAGTGGGGGGTAGCTTTCTCCGATGGCACAATCTGTTTGAGCGCCGCCGCGCCCTCGACTACCTTGAACGAGACCTCCTGGCTGTCGCGGAAACCGATGCGGCAGCCTTTCGCGTGAATCACCTGCCCACCCGTGGGTCTGAGCGGCTGCGTGTAAAGTCTCCACCCTCTCTTGTTGCCTTTGCCGATTTTGTACGCGATTGACGCGCCGGGCGTCGCGCACGCGATCGTGAGCGTAACCTTGCCGGAAGCGGTGTCGAGACTCGTGACGAACGTCGGCGCCGCCGTCTTCTCCCATTTCCCGCCCGGGCGTTTCAGTTCATCAAACTCCGGCTCGGGGATCAATCCCACATCGCCGGTCCGTTTCTCCCACCGCTGATGCACTTTTCGCATTCGCTCAAGAATCTGCTTGTACTGTGTGTCGGCGGCGAGGTTGTGGACCTCGTGCGGGTCATTTAGTGTGTCGTAGAGCTCTTCGATAGGCTTGGTCTTCAGGAAGTAGAGTTTCTGTGGTCCCACGAGCTTGCCTTCCGCGTTGAGTCGGCGCATCTCCTGCATCGTGGGCATCTGGTTCATATAGTCAATGTTCTGCCCGTAGGTGACGTACGGCATGTAGTTATGGAAATACTCGTATCGCTTGTCGCGAACGGCGCGAATCAGGTCGTACGCCTCATCCATGCGGTCGCGGGCGCCGAAGATGTACTTTCGCGGCGGAGCTTTCTGGGCGCCGAGGAACGGCCTGCCTTGCATGTACCGCGGCGCCTTCACGCCCGCCACTGACAGAACCGTCGGGCCGAAGTCAAGAAAGGCGATAAGGTCATCGTTCACGGCGCCGGGCTTGAGCGCATCGGGGTTACCCGGCACGACGAGCTCTCGGAACTTTTCCGGCACACGGATTATCAGCGGAACGTGCAGTCCCGAGTCGTAAATCCATCGCTTCGCACGAGGCAATCCTCGCCCGTGGTCTGACCAGAACCACACGATGGTGTTATCCGCCAGCCCGTCGTCCTCGAGCTGCTGAAGGATGCCGGCGACCTGCTTGTCCATCAAGGTGATGATGTCGTAGTACTGCGCCCAATCCCTGCGAACCACGGGCGTATCCGGGTAGTACGGCGGCAGAACCCCTTTCGCTGGGTCGTGTTTCTCCTGGGGTGTGAGTCCCGCGATACGTTGCAGCATCCTCCTTGACCTGTTGCGTATCTGGCTCTCGTGCGTCGTCGTCAGGTTGATAACCGCGAAGAACGGCTGGCCCTCACCCCGGCCTCGCCAGTGCGCCTGGCGGCTATTTTCGTCCCAGGCGGTCAGCGGCGAAGCGAACTGGTAATCGGTCTTGACGTTATTCGTACAATAATAACCTGCTGCCCGCAGATATTCGGGGAAACATTTCACGTACGGCGGCGGCACGCCCAGGCAGCGCATGTGATGGGTGCCGATGGTAGTCGGGTACATTCCGGTAATGATGCCCGACCGCGTCGGAGCGCAAACGCCGGCATGTGAGAAAACGTTGGCGTACCGGACACCCTGCGTTGCGAGCCGGTCGAGGTTAGGCGTGACCGCATACTTGTCACCATAGCAGCCGAGGTCGGGGCTGATGTCCTCCACACTGATCCACAGGATGTTGGGCCGCCTGCCCCCGCGTCTTTCATCCGCGCCAGAGGACGTTCGCGGCAGAGCCGTAGCCATCCCCGCGCCCGCCATCATCTGCAAGAAGTCTCTTCTTTTCATCGTCTTGCTGTTCCCTCTTTTGACTTTACAGCACTTGCCTTTATCGTTCACACTTCTTCGCTTGAGTGAGACTCAAAAGCTCACCAGACACCCCGACGAATCACAGATGAATCCGCCCCCAAAGCCCTTTCAGCCAAGCCGCACCACCTCAATTTTGCCCAGATCGGAGACACCAAGGCCAAGTTCCGCTGCGTGGGTGATATGGATTAAGGAGGGACGAATCGGACCTGACAATCCCATCGCCCGGCGCCTCTTCAAAATCTCGTCGGCGCCAACCGCATCTGCGGCGACGCTGTCGGTACCGACGATGAGTCCCGCGTACTCCCAAACGAACGGCGCGCTGAAGCCCGGTCCTCGGTTATACTGGGCTCGCACGCCGTCTATAACAATCAGACGGGTTTTCTTTCTCACGGGGTCGAGAGCGCTGACCTCTGCGATACGCGGGCAGCCGTCTCCATGCGTATCGCCCGCGTTGGGGATGCAGCCCAGGAGATTCTTCAGGGAAAGAGTGACCCCGGAACGCCAGTGGGTCTTCAGAGAAGGCACGTTGATGATGGCATCCGCATCGTCCGTTATTGTTTTGCACAGCCTCGTCCGGAAAAGCCCCGGCGCCGCTTGCATCCAATCAGACCGGGCGCGAGTCCCCCGGCAGCGAACTCCTTTTGAAGACTCGTTAATCGTGAACCGCCCTCTAACGAGCTCACTATTCTCGCGGTCGTGAACGATGATATTGTTCTCCTTGAGACCTGCGTCCTTCAGTCCGTTCGCAATTGCCCGGACAACCTCAGGATTGGAGGTCACGGGAGGGAAAAGAGTGTTGACCTTGATGACAACTTTTTCACCTGCAGAAAACAGAGAGCGCCACGCCTTCGTGGAAGAAGATTTGCCGGTCAGCGAGCAGAGGGCGCGGTTCAGCATCTTCCCTGCCATGTCGGCATTGACTTTGCCAGAAGCCATGAGCCCGGGATTCCGAACGATGACCACCCGCTTCTTCTTGAGCTCATCGGCACATTGAGCCTTTCCGAGAAGAGATGTCGCGGCGATTCCTGCCGAACTTCCGAGCACTCCCTTGAAAAAATCCCTACGCGACATCGGCGGCGTGCGGCTGATGTCATCCAGGAGAGAAGCATTGAGCCACTCACGTCTTACCTTCATGTTCATCCTCGGCCCTCCTCAGCTCATCGCTCTTTGGCAATTTCAGTTGGCGCAACCGCCAACGGGTTCCAAGGGAGCACTGGCCCCCCTTACTGAGCTGAAATAATAGCTGGCATGGCGCGTTTGGTCAAGGCGACACTGCCCGCGGATGCGGCCGCGGCTGTCACGTTGGTGGTGTTTGGCGATTGGTGACGGTTACTGTTGTCCGGTGACCTCGATGACCTTTGCGGAAACGAGCGTCAGCAGCGTTACCTGCTTCTCCGGATTGCTCGCTTCTTCGGGGTCAATGACCTGGGAGCAAAACGGAGGGGTGACGGGCGACTCCTTGAGGACGAAGGTCAACCCGTCGGGCACGTGAATAACTGTTGTCGTATTCCACGTCTTGAATATGGGCTGGGTCACGTCGGAGCCGTCATATTTCTGCCATCCGGCAAATGTGGTAACCTCCGGCATCATTACCAGGGTAATCACTCCGTCTTTACTAACGACCGGCGTCACATTGAAGATCGCGCCAACATCTCTTTTCTCCCAATTCCCGGGGATGCCCTTTCCGTCCTTGTATTCCCACTCTGTGGGATAGGTCATCTCCTCCACGTGCTCGCTCTGTGCCTGTTGCCCGGGCACGGTCAGAATAACCAGGGAGGCGATGATCCTCGCGTCTTCCATCTGTTCGATGGCGGCGATTATCTTCTCCTTTTCCTCTGCGTTCAGCAGCGCCTTCCCGTCCGGCGGGCTGAGCTTGAATCCGATGGTTTTCTCGAATTGGCGGGAGATTCGCCTCTCCATCTGAACGAAAGTCGCCTCGATCCACACGTTCACGCCGTATTGTCCCTCGGGCATTTCCGGCGCTTCCATCAGGCGGACTACCGAATCTTCGGGCGCAACCATGATCACCTTGTAGCCCTTTGGGACGGTGATGTTCTTCACCTCTCCCTCGGTTTTGCCCGGTCTCATGGAGCCGGGCAGCGTCGGTCGCTCCACGATGCCGAGCTGTGAACTCGCATCGAGACCGTACGACACCGCCCCCAAACAGAGCAGCAAGGCGGTGCAAAGGCGCAGTGACGGAAAAGCGGCAATCCTTTTCATCTTGTGTCCCTCCCTCATGTCGCGTGTGTTGTTGGTTGATGGGTGGAACGTGGTTCCGGCAAAGCAATTTTCCCTCTGGCAGGATAGACGAAGGGTCGGGGCACTTTATTCATAAATTGCGCTCGTCTTTGCACGTGGGTTTGCCGTTGAGCAGCTTAGGGACATGAAAGGGCGTAATCCCTCAGTCTCGGGCGGATAGCCGGCCGAGGCGGAGGAGGCAAGAAGGGAACAGCAGATTAACGCAAAGGCGCAAAGTCGCAGAGAATAAGGTAAGAAGGACACCCCGCGTCTCGCGGGGCTGTCGTGGCATGGGCATCTTGCCCATGATTCCCACGGGTCCCGCCTCCGGCGGGATGCCACGTGGGGGATGGCGTTTTTCGCCGTGAAGGGTACAGCCCGAGCCCGTCGAGGGCAAGGGAGCCCCTCGACATCCCCCGCGGAACGCGGGGCGGGACAGGACGCCGGCGATGCGTAAAGCCCATCTGCGTGCTCTGCGCACTCTGCGGTTCCACCCTCAGCCGCCCGTAACTGAGGCATTACGAAACTGCTTTGTTTTCTCTGGCACGTCCGAGGAAGAGGACGGCGAGGCAAACGCCACACGACTTGAAAGATTCCCCAAGGCCAGTCCCAGTAGGCGGGCGCTCTTGTCTTCCTCCTGAAGGGGGCGTGGGCGCGGGGCCAAGATTCCCTCACGGGTTGGCTCCGAGGCAAACTGTGCCATTCAAATGCAGCGACACGCGCTCGAGGGGGCGAGCTTTGCGAAGAGGCGCAGGACAAGGCGTCGGATAATTGCGGGGCGTTGACTAGAATTGCTGATGCTCGGTTCTCTTGATAATCTCATTTTGAAGGTCAACGCCGAGGCCGACGAAATAATCGCTATAGCCCGCAACTCGCACTATCAGATTTCGGTGCTTCTCCGGATGCTTTTGTGCGTCCCGCAGCGTTTCGGCAGTGACCACATTGAACTGGACGTGATGGCCGTCCATCCTGAAGTAGGTCCTGATAAGATGCGCCAGCTTGTTAATCCCCTCCTCATCTGAAAGGAGCTGGGGGGAGAACTTCTGGTTGAGGAGTGTCCCGCCCGTTCTGATGTGATCCATTTTCGCCGCCGATTTGAAAACGGAGGTGGGGCCGTTTCGGTCCGCCCCCTGAACAGGTGATATTCCCTCCGAGAGCGGCTCGGTAGCTTTCCTTCCGTCAGGGAGCGCTCCGACCACGCTGCCAAAGTAAATGTGTACAGTAGTGGGAAGAAGATTGATTCTGTGTACACCGCCCCTGGCAATGGGCCGGCCATCCACAGCGCTGTAATACACATTGAATATCTGCTTCATGATATTATCAGCGTAATCATCATCGTTCCCGTATTTCGGAGTTTCATTGAGAAAGCGTTCCCTGAGCCGCCCCTCTTCGCTGTAATCAGTTTGCAGCGCTTGCAGCAATTCGTTCATCGTCACGTGCTTCTTGTCAAAAACATTGTATTTGATTGATGTTACAGAATCCGTTACGCTGCCGATTCCGACGCCTTGAATGTAGCTTGTATTGTATCGAGCGCCACCGTTGTGGTAGTCCTTCCCTTTCTGTATGCAATCGTCAATAAGGAGGGATAAGAATGGCACAGGTATGTATCGGGCGTAAAGCCGATCTATGAGATTGTTTCCCTTTATCTTGATGTCAATAAAATGGTGCAGTTGTGTTTTGAAGGCCGCGAAGAACTCACCAAATGTCCGGAACGTGGTCGGGTCGCCGGTCTCGACGCCGATTCTCTTGCCAGTCCGAGGGTCTATTCCGTTATGCAACGCGACCTCCAAGACCTTCGGGAGATTGAAGTAGCCGGTCAAAATGTATGCTTCTTTTCCGAAGGCGCCGCTCTCCACACATCCACTGGCGCCGCCGCATCGGGCATCTTCTATGGATTTTCCCTGTCGCACCAACTCCTGCACGATAGCATCAGTATTGAATACGGAGGGCTGCCCGAAACCTGTCCTGATAATGCGGATGGCACGCTTCAGGAAACGGTCCGGGTTTCTCTTGCTGAGTTGAAGCATCGAACTGGGCTGGACAAGCCGCATCTCCTCTACGATGTCGAGAAGGAGATAGGAGAGTTCGTTCACCGCGTCTGAGCCATCCTCCTTGACACCGCCGAGGTTGATAAGAGCAAAATCTGTGTAAGTGCAGCTTTCCTCGGCGGTCACACCCACTTTCGGTGGCGCCGGCTGGTTGTTGAACTTGATCCAGAACGCCTGCAACAATTCCCTGGCTTTTTCCTCCGTCAAAATCCCACTCTCGAGGTCCCTTTTGTAGAACGGGTACAAATGCTGGTCGAGTCTTCCGGGGTTGAATGAATCCCAGGGATTGACTTCTGTGATGACGCCGACATGTACGAACCAGTAATACTGAAGGGCTTCCCAAAACGTTTCCGGAGCATGTGCAGGAACCCGCCGGCATATCTGAGCCATTGTCTCGAGCTCGGCCTTTCTTTTCGCGTCCTTTTCGTTTTCGGCCAGTTGTTGCAGACTCTCCGAATGGCGGCTCGCAAGAAGAATGAGCGCGTCGGCGGCGATGTCCATCGCTTTGAGCTCTTCGTTTTTGTCATAGGCTTCCGGGTCATTGTAGTAATCCAGTCGCTCCATGCTTCTCCGAATGTCCTCCTTCAGATCGAGGAACCCTTTTGTGTATATCTTGTTGCCCAGAACCGTATGCCCAGGAGCGCGCTGTTCCATGAACTCCGTGAAAACTCCTGCTTCAAACGCCGCTTTCCACTGCTCCGACATTTCCTGAAAAATACGGTCTCTAATGGCCCGCCCCCTCCAGTAGGGAATGATGTCAGTTTCATATACCTGTCTTGTTTCATCATCCACGAGGTAGGGAATTTTCTGCCGCGAATGTAGAACGTCAAGGTCGTTCAATGTGTGAGTACATATTTCAGGGTAGGTCGGCGTTGCCTTAGGCGCCGGCCCTCTCTCGCCGACGATAAGTTCTCCGTCGGCAATATAAAGGCGCTTTTTCTCCATCAGGCGCTTGAATGCCAGTGCTCTCTTGACGGGAACAGAAACCTTTTCCGCCATATCGCTCTTGTAGAATTCGGTGACCAGAATTGCGCGCTCCGAGGAAATACATGGTTTTGTATTTACGCTATGTTCTTTTAGATTGTGTATCCTTTCATTCATTCTTATCCTCCTACGGTGACCCTAAAACCGTAGCGTTGGAATCTCTTCTTTAATGAGGCCATTCTCTGCGGCGTGGGAGGGGAAACGCCCTCCATGTCGTTTTTGCGTCTCAGCCGCTTGTACTTCTCGCCTGCAATTCTATGATACGGAAGAAGAGAGACGTCGGCTATACTTTTCAATGAAGCGAGAAAATCCAAAGTGTCGCTCACGTTCTCTTCCGTGTCCGTTATTTCTGGAACAATGAGAAAACGAATGATAACTTGTTTTCGGCGCTCCTCAAGCGCTTTCAAGTTCTGAAGGACTGGGCGATTCGACTCGCCTGTGTACTTCTGATGCTCTGTATCGTCCATGAGTTTGAGGTCGTAAAGGAAGAGGTCCGCGCGGCCCACAATAGGGGTGAATATTTCGGGAGGAGCATATCCGGATGTGTCGAGAGTAGTATGAACCTCCTTCTCTTTACATGCGAGAAGAAGTGATTCGAGGAATTCCGGCTGCGCTAAGGGTTCGCCCCCCGAAAATGTGACCCCGCCGCCGGATTCGTCGAAGAAAAGGATGTCCTTTTCGATTTCATCCATGACATCGTTGACGGACACCACCCTCCCGACTTTTTCGACTACATCAGTATCAGTGGGGCCTTCACGGGGAAGCACGGGGACCATGGTTTCGGGATTAGGGTCCTGACCCTCAGGATTGTGACACCACGCGCAGCGAAGAGGACAACCTTTCAGAAACACCGTTGTCCGGATGCCGGGGCCGTCATGAAGAGCGTATCGTTTGATGTCGAATATTGTTCCTGAAATCATGAGTTATCTCTTGCTTCAAGAGCGCACTTGTCGCGGACTTTACCTTTATCGTGTTATCCTGCCGAAGAAGCCCCCTGATTCGGGAACGTATTGTTTTTTTGACGAGATAACAGGATGAACGGGATGTTCTGAATCCTGTTCATGGTGTCAAAGAAGCTCCTTTTACACAGCGCCATACGGCGCCGAATTTACGAATCACGCGCCCGAGCTCAACAGTTTATGAAGAGTTCGCCTGGTTATTGAATGTTAAACGGGCATTGTCTTGCCCGGCACCGCCACCGGTCTGACGGGCAAATCGCCAAACTCGTAATTGGGCGGGGAAAGGTCCAACTTGGAGTCATTCATCGCCCAGCTCCACGTTAACTCCTTGCCAGTATAGGTGCTCATTCTGCCGAGGATTGCGGTCAGAGTACTTTCGGCAACGTTTCTACCCTCGTTGAGGGGCTCGCCGCTGCGTATGCTCTTTATCAGATCGGCATGTTCCACAACGTAGGGGTTGTGGTCGGGGCCGGCGTACTTGTAAGCTCTTGCCCCTTCGATTATGCCGCCGCCGCTGCTGGTGTATGCCAATCCTTTTGTGCCGATAACCCGTTCCGCGACCTCGTTTGCGCAGCCCGGTATCTGCCTGCACATGCTCATAAGCCTTACGCCGTTTGCGTACTCGTACTCGACGGCGAAGTGGTCGTAGATATTGCCGCTCCTTGGGCCTATGCGCACCTGACGACCGCCCATGCCCATCGCCTTTACCGGATGAGCGCCCATCGCCCAATTGATGACGTCGAGGTTGTGGACGTGCTGTTCGACGATGTGGTCGCCCGAAAGCCACGTGAAGACGCTCCAGTTACGGCACTGCCATTCCACGTCAGACAAGCCGTCCTTTTCATAGTACTTCCAGTAATCCCCCATTCCGCCCTGGTTCCAGTAGCACTGGGCGCACTTAATCTCGCCGAGGTCGCCGTTATGAATCCGCCTGATAATCTCAAGGTAATGCGCCTGATGGCGACGTTGGGTGCCAGCGACAATCGCAAGGTTGTTTTTCTTCGCCAGTTCAGCCGATGCGATAATCGAACGCACGCCAGTCGGGTCCACCGCCACGGGCTTTTCCATGAAGACGTTCATGCCCGCCTCGATAGCGGCTTTGAGCTGGATAGGCCTGAAGCCCGGCGGAGTCGCAAGGATGACCATATTCACATCGCTGGCGATTACCTTCTTGTACGCGTCAAAACCCACAAAGGACGTCTCAGGCGTAACCTTGACCTTGCCCTTGAATCGGCTCTTAAGCCTCCTGAGCGAACCTTCCAAACGATCCCTGAAAAAGTCGCCCATAGCCACAATCTCAACGCCTTTGGACGACTCAAGACAATCCTTTGCCGCTCCCGTGCCGCGCCCGCCGCAGCCAATCAGGCCCACGCGTATGGTGTCGGAGCCTGCGCAAAAAACGTTGCCGCCGCTCGAAAGCATCGCCGCCAGCGATGCCCCTGCCGATGTTTTGATGAAATCCCGTCGTGAAATCCTGCCGTCCTTCTTTTGCGTTTTCTCCTTCGGCATGATTGATTCCTCCTTTCAGAGTGTTTCCTCAGCAAATTGATTCGGAAACGCCGGGGCTATTGAAAACTCCCACCGGCGACCATCACACGGCACGAACTCGTGCCTCGCCTCTCGCATAGCACGAGAGCGTATCCCTGCTGACTCCTTCTTCACAAGGGGGCACGAAGAAAGGAAGAGACGGCTAACTCCTCCTCCCATGCGTTATAATGTCGCAGGTTGCCATTCTTTTCAAGCGTGAATTGGCTGCGGCTGCGTGTGCGTGGCAAGGAAAAGAGGGAAAGAGAGCTTAACGGCAGAGTAGGGAGGGCCGTGGCCCTCCCCCTCATTAGACCGGACGTGCCCAATTCACGCTCAACCAGCACGACCTCAGTTTTAGCCTCGAGTGAAGCTGCTTTCAAAGGGCTTTTCAGAAGGCTTCCGATGAAGCAGCTACACGATATTCATCGTCAAGTAGTGTGGCGAGAGGAAGGGCTCGGAGGTTGTGGCCTGGCTGATAAAACCTTCCTGTCCTTCCGAGGAAGCCCTTGCATCCCTCCCCGGCCAAGCGCAAAATGAGGGCCGCACGACCCACATGATATGAGGGAGCAGAATGCCGAGTCCAGAAGGGCCGGAACAAAAGCCAAAGAACATCTTCCGTCTTCCAGCCCCCAGGGAGCCGTGGGCAAGAGTTATCGGATGGCGGCCGCTGCTTCTTTGGCTCCTCTGCGGTTCGCTGTCCACGAGTCCGAGCCAGGCAATATCGGGCGAGATGAAAGGGGCGAGAGTCTCCGAGAATCAACGCGCATTCATTCTCGAAGACTCGGGTAGCACGTTTGTGCCGTGGGGATTCAACTACGACCACGATGAACAAGGCCGCTTGCTGGAAGACTATTGGGACGCGGAATGGCCCAAGGTAGAGGAAGACTTCCGAGAAATGAAGGAACTCGGCGCCAATGTCGTCCGCATCCATCTTCAGCTTGGCAGGTTCATGCGGGGGCCTGACAACCCGAATGATGCCTCGTTGGATAAACTCACCCGTCTGATTGAGCTGGCTGAACGACTGCGTTTATATCTCGATGTCACTGGGCTTGGGTGCTACCACAAAAAAGATGTTCCCCGCTGGTATGATGATCTATCAGAAAAGGACCGTTGGGATGTGCAGGCACGGTTTTGGGAGGCGATCGCGAGCCGATGTGCCAGCAGTCCCGTCATCTTTTGCTACGATCTGATGAACGAGCCGGTGGTTCCCGGCGGTCCAAGAAAGCCTCGGGAGTGGCTTGGGCCCCCGTTTGCCGGGAAACACTTCGTTCAGTTCATCACGCTGAACAAGGGAGACCGCCTACGGCCGACTATTGCTCGGCAATGGGTTCAACGCCTGACAACCGCGATCCGCAAGCACGATCGCCACCATCTAATCACGGTTGGCCTCGTTTCGTGGAGTCTTGATCGCCCCGGTCTGACATCCGGGTTCGTGCCAGAAGAGATCGTCGCACAACTCGATTTCCTCAGCGTCCATATCTATCCTCAAAAGTCGGGGCTTGATAAAGCGATGAAGACCTTGAAAGGTTTTTCTTTGGGGAAGCCGCTCGTTGTTGAAGAGACGTTTCCGCTCAAATGTCCGCTCTCAGAGTTCAAGCGATTTGTTGAGGAGTCACAAGCAATCGCATCTGGATGGATTGGTTTCTATTGGGGCAAGACGCCCGAGGAGTGTCGCCGCTCGGGACAACTGCCGGATGCCTTGATGCTTGGCTGGTTGGAATTCTTCAAGGAGAAGGCGCACACGATGAAGGGGCAGCACCTAAACGCAGACACCGCGCGTCCAAGCGGACGGTCTTTCGCGGGAGATCAACGACGGCGCCGGCGCCACGGTGAAAAAGGGAGATGATGATGGCTTGTTACATGTATATGATTCGGACGACTCTTTTTCTGGTGCTGGTTGCGGCGGTTGCGCCGCGAGTGTGCGCAAGTGAACCCGCCATTCCGTTCCCGGAAGCCCTCGACGCCGCCGAGGTCTCGCAGGCGAGAATAGACAGCGTCACCGAACGCGCGCTGCTCCTCGGCAACGGCGACATCAATGCGCTGCTGTACTCCGACTCCGGCAACGTGCTCCTCCGGTTGACGAAAAACGACGTGTGGGACGCGAGGCTCGATACTTCCGAGGACCCGCCCCTGCTGCCGATAAAACGAATCAAGGAACTTGCCGAAGGAGAGTGGCTCAAGGGCGGCAGCTTCGGCGGCGGGTGGCTCAATCCCGATGGCACGCCCCGGCGGGGGCCGAACAGTTGGAGCCGCGAGTATCCATGCCCACGACCGTGCGCGGTCGTGAAACTGGGCGAGCATCCGAACAGGCCGACGTGGCGGCAGATCCGCGAAGAGGGAGAGCACAACGCGTGGCAACGTCACCGGAACGTCACCGTCATGAGCATCCGAGGACGCAAGGGCGCCTCCAACGGTTACGCCTACGGACCGCTGGATTTCACAACCGAGGAGTATTCCAGCGTTCGAGTGCGACTCTCCGGAAGCGGAAATGCCCGCTATTTCGTTGACGTTATGGGCCCCGGTAACGGGGTGATTGTGGGCAGCAAATGGATCGAGTCGCCGACGCAGCCCGCCGAGCGAGTTTTCCAACTGCCCCCCGACCGGAAGGTCAATCGCCTCATCTTCTACACGTGGACAGAGGACGGCAAGCGCGCGGAGAATCGTTTCGAGGCAGTCACGTTCGAGGGACCCAAAGGCAAGCTCGCTGTTGACCTGACTGCAACGCCCTCGCCAAGTTGCGCTGCCCGCCTCGACATCCGTCGCGCTGTAGCGCGCGTCATCGGCGGCACGCCCCAGGCGGAGGTGCGAGCGCTCGCGCAGCGAAACGTGTTCCTCATCGAATCACCGGCGCCCGCGCTTCTGTCGCCCGTGCGCTCAAGCGTGATTCCTCCCGCGACATTGGGCCGGCGAGATGGAGTCGAGTATCTGCACCAGAAGTTGCCCGCTGACGCCGACTGGCCCGGGATGAGCTTTGCCGTTGCCCTCGCCCAAGATGGCAAGCGGAAAGCTGTGGCGATTGTAACGTCGCATGAGTCTAAGGAGGTCATTTTCGACGCCGTGAGGCTCGCGCAGTCAACGCTCCGGGCGAATCTCGCGGAATTGGTTCGTGAACACGAGGCGGCATGGGAGCGCTTCTGGTCCGCAAGCGGGATTGACATCGAAGATGCGCTTCTGCGAGACGCATGGTATCGCAACCTGTATTTCCTTCGTTGCGTGAGCAAAGCGGGCGTGCAATGTGTGGGGCTGTATGCCGGGCTTGTGCACGATGGTCTTCCCGCGTGGCATGGCGGCCACACGACCAACTACAACGCCGAGCAGACTTTCTGGAGCGGCTTCCCGACCAACCACACTGAACTGACGGAGCCTTATGAACGACTGGTGAGCGAGTATCTGCCGAGGGCGCGGTGGCTCTGCCGCCAGTTATTCGACTGCGAGGGGGCATACTATCCCCACAATCTGTTCAACTACGAGCCGCCTCATCCGGAAAAGTGCCGCAGCCGCATCGGACGCCAGCAGTTTTATGTCACATGGAGCTACACCATCGGCGTATCGGGCTTTACCGTACAGAACCTCTGGCTTCGATACAAGTATCAGCCCGACCGGGAGTATCTGGAGAGAATCGCTTACCCTGCCGTGCGCGATGTGGCTACCTTTTATGCGAACTACATCAATCAGTGCGAAGCCGCCGACAACGGGAAGGTGGTGCTGGCTCCGAGCGTCTCTCCTGAACATTGGGGATGGACACACAAGTTCGCTCGCAACCGCAATTGCGCGTTTGACATCGCCTTCGCACGCTACACGCTGCAGGCGGCGATTGAGGGGGCAACGACGCTTCGCACGGACGCCAAGCTGGTCGCGCGCTTCAGAGAGGCGCTCGAGCGTCTCCCTGCGTACCCGACGACGAAGGATGCTCCGCCGATTGTGGTGGACGTCGCGGATGCCCTTCCGATAACATACAACATCGCTGTCCCGGCTGTGCCGGTGTTCCCGGGGGATGTGGTCACGTGGTGGTCGCCCCCGGAGGAAAAGGAGCTTTTCGCCCGCACGATAAGCCAAATCCGATGGAACGGGAACAACTCCACCTTCATCCTGTCCGTGGCGCGGGCGCGGCTGAGCATGGCGGACAGCTATCAATGGCTGCGCGACGAGGTAAAGCACCGGCTTCGTCCCAACGGCACCTTGACGCTGAACCGTCTCGGCAACACAATCAACAACCACGGCCATTACACCGAGCAGTTCGCGGCTTCAATGGCGGTCTCGGAGCTTCTCATCCAGAGCGTGGGGGATATTATTCGGCTCTTCCCGGCGTGGCCTAAGGAGAAGGGAGCGCGGTTCAGGAGCCTCCGGACGCAGGGCGGCTTCCTCGTTTCGGCAGAGCAGAAGGAGGGGAAGATCAACCTTGTGAAGGTCACCGCGACTGTCGGCGGGCGGCTACGGTTGCTCAGCCCGTGGCCGGGAATCGCCGTCCGCCTCCGTGATGGCAAGCAAGCGGAACTCAAACCCGATGCCCGTGGCATTGTCGAACTGGACACACGACCCGGTGAGCAAATGGTGTTCCAGCGTCAACAAGAAAACCGCGCCCGGTAGCCGTCAGCTTATCATGGATGTCGAAGAAGTTCCTTTTGCACAACACCATAGACCACCGTCTTTGCGAACTCGCGTAGTTAGCCGACCAGATCGAGCTCAAGCTCCCTGCGAATTACGTCAATTGTCCTGAGCTTCACTTTCACAACCTGCCCCTCGCGGAAGCTTCTTCGTGTCCGCACCCCCACCAGCCTTCGCCTTTTTGGGTCAAACCTGTAAAAATCTCCCACCAGAAACCTCAGTCGAACGCTCCCGTCAATCGTAAAGTCGGGGAGAAAAACGACGATCTCATATCGGGAGATGCCAGTGATGAGCCCCCGAAAAACCCGACCCGGTTTTCGCCAAGACAACCATTGCAGATACCTCAGCGTTCCCGCTCGCACCACTTGCCTCTCCGCATTATCCGCCTGCCGTTCAGTCTCAGAACAGAGCGCCGCGATCTTCGCCAGTTCCTCCGTCCCCGGCAACGTTTCCTTTTTCCCCTCGTTCTTCAACACGTCCAAACAGCGATGAACCACCAGGTCAGGGTAGCGGCGTATCGGCGACGTGAAGTGAAGATAATTCTTCGAGGCAAGACCGTAATGCCCACGATTCTTCACGGAATATTCCGCCATCTTCAATGTGCGAAGAAAAGCCAGGTTGATAAGATAGGATTCCGGCTTCCCCTGCGCCTCCGACAAGACTCTGTTGATCTCCGTTCTCGGCGGCGAATCCGCAACCGCGTAGCCAAATGCCCGGGCGGTCAGGCAGAACTCCACCACTTCCTCGCTGTCCGGCTCGTTGTGCACACGGTATATCGTGGGCACTTTGTGCTTCCGCAGGTGCTTTGCCACCGTCTCATTCGCCGCCAGCATGAACTCCTCCACCAAACTCTCCGCGAGCCCCTCCCTCACCTTCTCCACCCCCGCGATATTTCCATCAGCGTCGAAGACGACCTTCGCCTCCGCCATGTCGAAAACCAACGCCCCTCGCCGAACCCTCCTCTTCAGAAGAAGCCGCGAAAGCTCCGCCATCTCCTCGAGCTTTTGTTTGAGCGGTGACTTCCTTTCGCCCGCGAGAATCTCGTTCACTTCCTTGAAGCTGAACCGTCGGCTGGAGTTGATTACTGAGTCAACGATCTCGCAACTTTTGACGACGCCGTTCCTGCTGAAACTGATGAACACGGTTTTCGTCAGCCGGTCGCAACCTTCCTTCAAGCTGCACAGGTCGCTCGATAATCTCTTCGGCAGCATCGGAACGACATCGTCAAGCAGATAGACGCTGTTCCCTCTCTGGCGCGCCTCTGAATCAACATTAGAACCTTCCTTGACATAATGGGCAACATCCGCGATGTGAACGCCGAGAACCCAGCCCCCTCCTTCCGCCTTCGTCAAAGAAATCGCGTCGTCAAAATCCTTCGCATCCTCGGGGTCTATGGTGAAAGTCTGCTCCTCGCGAATGTCCCTTCTTCCTGTCAGCTCGGCCCTTTTTATCCCATCGGGAAAGGCCGCCGCTTCCGAGGTCGCCGCCGACGGGAAACCTCGCCGATAGCCGAACCTCACCATCACTGACGCCACATCCGTCCGCCAATCCTCGCTCCCTCCGAGTACCCTGACGATCTTCCCTTCCGGATTTAGGTGCTTCGACTCCCATTCGATAATCCTCGCCACAACCCGGTCGCCAACCTTCGCCCCTTTCAGATTCTCCTTGCTGACATAAATATCCTGAAAAATGCCTCTGTTCTCCGGCATTACGTAGTAGAAATGACCGCTTTGCCTCACCTCGCCGACGACCTGCCGCTTTGCTCGCTCGATAACTCGAACGATTTCCCCTTCCAATCCTCTTTTCCCCCCGCGTAACCTCTTCGCAGTCGGAAAAGAGCGCACCAGCACCTTATCCCCATCCAGTGCCGTGGACATATTTTCGCGGTGGACGTATATGTCGTCGAGGGACTTATCCTCCGGTATCACAAAGCCGAAACCCCTCGGATGCCCTTGCAGGACCCCTGCCACGAGGTTCATCGGCGCCGCCAGGGCATACCTCCGCCGGTCAATCCGCACCACTTTCCCTTCCGCACCGAGCTCCTTCAGAGCCCGCCGCAGCTCCAGACGCTCCCCCTTTTTCAGCGAAAGCGCCGCGGCGATGTGGTTTCTTGACATCGGCACATAGCCCTGCGAAGACAGCAGCCCAATTATTCTCTCCTTCATGGGAACTCCCTGAATATGACCTTCTTGACGTCCTCCCGCCGCAGGTCAACGGCGCCTGCCAGCTCCGATTTTATTCTCACAGTTTCTTCCTTCAAAGACAATTGCTCCCCCGAAATTCTGTCGCCGTTGCGCATCATAAGGACGACTGTATCACCCTTTGCTCTGGGCAACTTCTGCGACTTGCGCCCGAAACGCACGAAAAGCAGCTTCTCCCTGGCTATCTTCCTGACCTCATCGGAGTTGTCCTCCGTGAACGACACGGAGCTTTGAGAGACTCCCTGCACCTTGCCCGTAATCTCATCGCCGTTGACCAGCGTCAGGAGCTCGCCTTCGCCCTCGTACGGCATCGGGTTGATGCGCGCCGCTCCTGCTGTCCGCACAACACTCAGGTCATCGAAAGCCGCCCTTCCGTCCGCCCTCAGAACAACATATTTCCCTATCTTGATCGGCACCGAAGAGTCCCAGCTCCCAACTTCCGCCCCGTCAATCCACATCTCGATTCTTCCTCTGCCCGAATCGCATCTCAGCCGCACGACATTCCTGTTCCTGTACGGGGAAACCCGATAGCTGCCGCAGTAAACTTCTTCCCCATTCATGCACATGTACACGTAAACATATTTTCTCAGAACCCGCAGAGAATATGCTCTTTCCTGCGATAGCCCCGGGTCGCTCGCCATGAAATAGATGCCTGTGCTGGGCCCCGCTGTGGTGTTGACGCACCACTCGTAAACAAGCTCCCCGGTCTGCGTCACCGGCAGAGACGCGTAACACTCCGCCGCCCGGGAATCGCTTTGCAGAAGCCAGCCTTTCTCCGTGCGCCACCGCCCGCCCTCGAAGTCCATTTCCTTCGGCAATCCCGAATCGAAACTCTCTTCTGCGAGAACTTCCCTTCTCTTGTAAAAGGACATTGCCGCAACATCTTGCACGTCCAGCTCAATTTTCTGCGAGGACGGCATCGAAAGTACAACCTTTCCGTCGGTCATTCCCTCTATTTTGCAGCTCAATGATTCACCGTTTGTCAAAACCAGGTCATCAGCAGAAAATGAGCTCGCTTCTTCCGTATCTTTGAAAACCACCTCCTTCACTGCCTCCACCGGAATCGCCAGCGTTCCCTCCGCCATTTCCGGCTTCATCTCGATAACGCCCTCCACAATCCCTTCAACTCTTCCCGACAGCACATCGCCGTTCGTGAACCGGACAAAATCCTCCGAAACCGGCGCTTCTTTCGCGACCGGTTTGATTATCCTGCCGCTCCTGCCCCAAGGTTGCCCACAGCTTCTTGCCAGAGTCAAGCACAATGCCGCAAGAACCAATAACGGCACATATAAGAATCTCACCTGCCCTCGATAACTCACTGGGCGTACTCCTGGAACACCATTGCCTTACTGCTCCGACAGGATAACAGGATGAACATGATTCTTGGAATCCTGTTTATCCTTGCGAAAGGTTCTCGGCCTTTCGGCTTACCTCAACTCCTCACCTGCTGGGTTACGAGTGGCAACGAGCTTCTTAACAAGTAGTATCTCCTGAGCCGCCACGACAACCCCCTTGACCCACTTCTGCTCGACGATGAACGTGTCTCCTTCGGCCCCGCCATGACTGGGCAGGAAGGTCTCGAACAACGTCTCCGCCAATTCCTTGCCCTTCGTGGTCTTTCACCCAGCAGCCCGCCCGCCTGTGATTTACTGGATGCCTGACGTCTCCGGGACAATCCCGTCCATCCTGTTATCCCGTCGAAATAGCTCCTTTCACGACACCATTATACGTCACCGTATTTGCGAATCCATGTACTTAGATCGCGGCACATCGAAGTTGAGACCGCCAACCGGCTCATTTCCAGTCACCGGCACAGTCCTGTCTAACGACCGACACTAAGCCGCATGGAGCGCCCTGCTTCCCCTTCGCCCAACCATTGCAGCCGCTGCTTGTAACTTGAACCAAATCAACCTCGGCGAGAAACCGTTCGTATCTCCGTCCTCGAAATCCGCCTCTCGTCCCCGCGCCGTCAGCTCCTCTCACCGTTGATAAATCGGCAGCAGCTTCCACTCCACCTCGAGCGCCAGAATTGCCATCGCCACCGCGTACGTCTGCCCCCCGGAACTCCCTCGCTTGGGCCAGCTCCCATCATCCTCCGTCTGGAGCGCCAGCACCGTCTCGAGCATGTTTTTTCGCCAGAGCTGCCAGTGTTCCCCGCCCTTCTGGAACATCGCCTGCGTGCAATAGTAGAGGCCGTAGTAGAAATAGTTCTCCCCTTCGCGTGGAGGGCTTTTGAGAAGATAATCCGCTCCCTTCGCCACGAGCTCCGAATCGCTTTCCCCGAGCAACTGCAACAGCAAAACGCCTATGCCCGTCCGGGCCTTTCCGGAGGCTCCTCCGGGCTGGTACGCGAACCCACCGTCCGGGCGAGCGCAGCTCCTGATGTAATCCAGCCCTTTGCGAATGACGAGGCTTTGCACATTGACTCCCGCGTTCCTCGCCGCGCGCAACGCCATCAACTGACAACCTGTTACTGTGATGTCAGCGTCCGCAGGTCTGGGCTGATAGCGCCATCCGCCTTGCCGGTTCTGTACCCTCTCGATCAGCCTCACGGCCATAAGCAGAGCCCGCTCGAGATCCTTCCTCTTCGACATCCCGTAAACCTCCGCCAGAGCCAGCGTTGCAAAGCCGTGGTCATACATCGGCTGACTCCCCACCCTGGCGATTAAGCCATTTTGCTGGGCATTCGAGAGTATATAATCAATCGCCTTGTTTGTGGTGTCTTTGTACTTTCCCCTCCCCGGCGCCTCCCCATGCGCCATAAAAGCCATAAGAGCTAACCCCACCACGGCGGGGCTTTTGCCGTAATTGTCCGGCCACGACCCATTGGACAACTGGGTTTTTGCCAGATAATCGAGGCCTTTCCCCATAGCTTTCTCGACCCGCACCGGGATAGCCGCCCACACCGCTCGCGGAGCCGCTAATTGAGCCACACAAGCGACGCTCACAACCGCAGCAAAATGCCTCCATCGGACCGTTGTCATCATTTTCCTCCGCGGCTCCAGTTGTTCCTTCAACGCGGGACCTCTTCTCCCGAGAGCCGCTTGTAATAGAGAGCGATCAGCTCACGAAACTCCGGAGCAAACTTCTCCGTCCAGGCCTCCAGCAGCTCCTGCTTCATTCGCGGCGGCAGCTTTGCCCATTGGTCATCCAATCCTCCCGGACCTGGCCCCAAAATCGGCTCGGTAACGGTGCCGCCATGCGCTCCGGTGCCGCTTGTCCCCGGCAGGCCCATCGTTTGAGCGGCGGCGTTGGCTTGAGCCTGCAACTTCACCAACATCTGCGCGAGCAACTCGAGGATCTGCGATTGAAGCTGCTGCGTCTGCTGCCCCGTCTGCTTCGCTTTGAGCCTTTTCGCCGACTGCCCCATCATCTCTCCCGTCTTCACCATCGCTTTGAGGTAGTCTTTCATGGATAGGGCCGTGTTGCTCAACGCAACCTGCTGATTGGCAAGCTGCCGAAGAGCCTCCAGCATAGGGTCGCTCATCGCTTTATTTCCCGAAGCCTTCTTGTCCAGAGCGGATGTTCCCTCGTTCACCTTTTTCTGTTTCTGAATCATTTTTTCCACCGCCGACATCGCCTGCATTGCCTGCTGCAGGTTCGCGCTGGACATCATCTTCGCCAGAGCCTTCGCCAGTTCGTCCCGAGCCTTCTCAAGGTTTTTGAGCGAGTTCCTCTCCTCCGTCAGCGCCTCTGCCGCTGTCAGCTTTTCGAGGTTCCCGCTCGCCTTGCCCATCGCCTGCTCAGCCCCCTTCAACGGCGCCACGGGGTCAATTCCCATCAGGACCAGGTTCCCAAAAACTTCCTCGAGTATAGCCCGATAATTCGAGGTCCTCCTCAAGAGGTCCTTCTGCGACTGCGAAACCTTCTCGAACTTCCCCCGTTCCGCCCACTGAACTCCCTCGCCGCCTGTTTGGCGGGGAAGGCGCTCCGTCTCCGCAATTACGGCCTTCTGAATCTCGATGAGCTTGTCTATCTCCGACTCCTGAAGTTCCAGCGCCTGCGCCGTGTTGGAAAACTCTCCCTGGAGCATGGCCATTTGCGCCTTCTGAAACTCTTTCGACATTTTCAGCAAAGATTCATAGACTTGAGACTGGAAGTTCATCCCCTTGTGGAGGTGGTTTGCCCGCAACGCCTCGATTGCGCCGTTGACGTCCCGCGGAATGCTCGCCGAGCTTGCCCCATTTCCCTGCTCGAAGAATTTCAGAGCCGACGCGAGCATCTGCGAGTTTGCGGAATTTGCTTGTTCCGACCGCTTCAGAAGCCTTCGCAGCCTCTCCTCAAACGCCGAGAGCCCCTCCTTCAGCTTCTCTTGCGCATCCACCAGCTTCTTCAGCCCTCTTTTCTGTTTTTCAGTAAGCTTCTCAGGGAAGAGCCCCGCCAGCTCGGGCAGAGCTGCCCCCGTCTGCGCTCGCGCCGCCAGTTGCTCCTCGGCGAGCCTCGAGGCAGCCTCGGCAAGACTCAGCACCCTCTGCTTCTCCTGGAGCTGCGAGAATCCCTTGCTGAGCTCCTCGAGCGCCTCAATGATTTTCTTCTGGAGACCGGATGTCTCCGCCAGCTTTCTCTGTCGTTCGCTACGTTCCTTGCTCCTCGTGGCTTCGGTCGCTTTTTGCGTCGCCTCCGGCATTTCGTTGCGAGACAGGCGAGTCAGCGCCTCTGTCACCTCGGCCATCTCAATAATCGTCCTTGGCCGTATCATCGGGTTCAGCCGCATCTTCTTCAACATTGCCGCGAAATCCTCTGATAGCTGGCGGCCAGCTTCCTCGATCCGCCGCTGAACCGACTTCGCCTGTTCCATGTCACTCTTTTCACTTTCCGACAGAGACGCCGCGGCCGCAAGGGCCTCCCTCAGCTTTTCCACGAGCCCCCTGTTTTCCTTCTGCTGCTTGACCAACCGCAAGAGACGCCTGGTGAGGTCCTGTTGCTCCTGCTCGATCTTTCGGAAAGAAGTCTGGTCCGAGATAATCCTTATGGTATGGTCCGACGACGAACCTTTGCTCGGGCCGCTGAGGACGTTGTTGTCCTCCGCCACAATCCGAAAGACGACGATCTCACCCTCCTTCACCTTCAAATCTGGCAGCGACAGTGCATACTCCCCCTCCAGTGCGGATTGCAGATTGCGGATTGCAGATTGCGGAATCGGAATTCGGAAATCCGAAATCCCAAATCCCAAATCTGACGGCTCCCCGCTCTTGACCGTGTACTCTAACCAAACCTTCTCGATCCCGAAGTCATCCACCGCTCGAAAAGTAACCGGAACAATCTCATCCGGTCTGGCGTGCGAATAGGTGTCCGGGCGTCTAATCCCCACCTCCGGGGCTTTATCCTCCAGCGCCCGAATGCGGTGCGTGATTGCCTCCGCACTCGAGAAACCATCCGTGTCCAACAGGTCAAACGAATAGCTTTCGTCCTCGTTCACGTCGAACTCCTGCGACTGAACAACTGAACCACGGATAAAAACGAGGCTTTCGGTCTCGTCGCCGAACTTCAGCTTCGCCCTCTTCAGCCTCTTGTTCGCCCTCGCCGTTATCTTTACCTTGCTCCCCTTAACCGCCACGATGTCCCCGCCATCGCTGCTTTTCGTTTCCGCAGCCCGGCCGGTGTATTCAGGATACCGATAAGCGACCTCAATCCCTACTATCACCGGCCTATCTGAAACCGAAATCGCAAACGTCTCCGACCTCGCGTCCCCCGCCCTCACTTTATAGAGGAGCGGATTGAGCAGACCCTTCAACGCATACCGAAACTCTCGCCCCTTCTCCCTCGGCAGGGATACCTTATCCCACCGAGCGCCCTTCTTGTTGAGGTACAGGATTGCCTTCTCAGGGACCTTTCCTTTCGCAATCGCTTTGATCTCGATGTCCGTCCCCGTTGCAACCAACACGTTCCCCGGCAAAACCTTTAGCTCCGTGAACGTCAGCGGCTCCGGGCCGGAGTATGGGTATAAGAGCCTCCGGAGGACATTTGCCGCGATCATCGGCCGGAGATAGCAGTACGCACCCAAGACGCACACAACCCCCAACGTTATCAGCAGAGACTTGCCGAGCGCCGAAAAGGGAACCACCGACCGGAAATCAATTTTCCTCGTTTTCCTCACCGTCTCTCGGGAGACCGCGCCTATCAGCTCCTTCGATGTGTAGGTCTCGCCACGAGCTACCTGCTGCGTAAGCTCGACAGCGCTCAGCAGCAGGTCCTCGAGCTCCGGGTGCTTATCTTCCACGGAGCGCGCGATCCGCCTCGCGGAAATCTTCCTCAGGAGCGGCACGAGAAGACAGCCCACTATGAAACTTGCCATCGCCCCCACGCACGCCGCGAAAAGCACCAGCCTGTAGGATGACTTCAGAAACAGAAGCCTGTCCAGGAGGATGCTCACCCCGAAGCAGACGCACGCTGCGAGAATCACCAGCGTCCACCCCTTCGCAAAGATAACTTTCCTCACACGTCTCCTGGCTGCTGCGAATTTTCGGACGAGCTCCTGCGGCAACTCTCCCGTCCACGACTCGGCGCCGTCAGCCATTTCACTCCTCCTGTTCCTTATTCCTTTGCGCCTCTCCGCGTTTCATACTCTTAATACCTCTTAACGCAGAGTGCACAAGTGCGGATTGCCAATTGCGGAATGCCCGGCCATCTTCCGGGAGCCGCGTTCGCGGCAGGAAGTCCCAGATCCGAAATCCGAAATCGTTGTCAGGCATATCCCTTCCGTTTCCTCAAAATCCACTCCAGCGTCATGATTCCCACAAAGGCCAGCAGCGCGTAATAGCTATCCCACAGGCTTCTCCGCTTCACCTCGACGAACTGGCGGCGCGAATACGGAATCTCGTCCGGAATCGCGGACGCTGTTTCAGTCAAGTGAAACTTTCCGCCGCTCTTTGCAGAAATCCCTTCCAGAACATCCCTCTTCATCTGAAGGCTGTTTTGCTCGAGAGAAACCGTCTCCGCAGAGAACTTGATTGCCGCCTGAAAGCCCTCCTCCCCGAGGCTGGGCACAGCGCTCTGCATCCGATAGACGCCCGCCGCCCGGACCGGATATTTCAATTGGTACATCCCCTTCTTCGCGTCCGTCAATTCCATCGCCAATCTCTCGTTCCGCCCGTAAGTGTCCGTCACCTCCGCGAAAACCCCGCCCTGGGCGAGGCTGAACGGGAAGTATTCCTTATCCACGACCTTCGCGTAAATCGTGGCGGTCTCCCCCAGTTGATACTTCTCCTTATCGGATGAAATTGTCACATATTTGCTTTTACCCTCGAGGGGGGTGGCGATCATCCACCGCAATACGTTCCCCCAAAAGCGGTAATGCACAATATCTCCGTGCGCCAGCCGCCATCTCCACGTGCTGTCAATATTCACTATCAACGTTTTTCCGTTCCCGTAATGTTGAGTCGCAATCAGAGGAAGTTTTCCGTAGCTGTTCGATAGAAAAGGATGAACCGCCAGAACCGTCGCGCCAGCCTTAGCTCTCTCGACCGAAGCGCACCAGTAGGAACGCGGCATCTCCATCCAAACCCTATCGTTCTCCTCCGGCACATCGGAGAGCTGCATTATGGGGCTCTCCCAGCCGTCCGGCGTCAACTCGATATTGAAACCGTCCTTGAAGTAAACCCCCGTTTTCCCTTGCGGAGTCGGATCGAGAACCACCGGCAAAAGCTTTTTTACCGCCGTGCCCTCATAGCTCCACGGAGTGTACCTATCTCCAGCTATCAGGATGAACGGCGCCCCTCTCTCCTCGACGTAGGAAGCCAAAAGCTCAAGTTGCTGCGAATTGAACTCCGACGAGGGCACATCGCCGAAGATAATCACTTCAAACTCGTACAGTTCCTTCTTCGTGAAAGGGAAGGAGGTGATGTACATCTCGCCTTCCGAAGGGCGCCCCATCCCGTTGAACAAAAGGCACGTCAGGTCGAAGTCGGGGTCGCGCCGGATAGCATTTTTCAGGAAGCGCCACGTCCACCGAGGGAATTTCTCAACGAGAAGAACCTTCTTTTTGCTTCTGGTAACCTCCACCTCAAAGCTCTTGCGATTGTTGTCCGCCCTCACCTCGTCCGCCTCGGGGGCGATCTCCACCGTGCAGACCTGAATACCCACTTGCTTTGGAACGAATTGCAGCCCCACAGTCGCCGACCTCGCCCCTTTCCGCAACTCGATTTTCTTCTCCTGCAAAACGTCGTCGCCCCGCCGAAGAACTACCGCAACCGATTTCCCCTCATAGCCGCTCCATTTCACCTCTGCGGCTACCGCGACCGAGTCCTTCAAGTAAACGGACTTTTTCACTTTGAGGTCTGCGACCTCGATGTCCCGCACCTCGTCCGGGTTTCCCACCCCCACACAGAACACCGGAACTCCCTCCGCCCCAAGTCTGTCGGCTGCGATGAGAGGGTCGGCCCCTGAGTTCCAGTCTCCGTCCGTGAAAAGCACCGCTCCCACAACCCTCTCGCTGGAGGTCAGCTTCTCAACCTCTTTCAGGGCCATGGAAATATCTGTGACGCCGCCCCCTTCATCTTCCGGCATCAGTATCCTGGCATTCGGGCGCGGGTTACCGCCGGGCGACTTGACAGAGATGTCCTCCACCTTTCCCCCAAAGCGCAACGTTTTCAACCTGAACTTCTCACTCAACCTCCTCAGGAAACTCCCATCCTCCTCGCGCAGGAAATCCGTCAAGACCGCCATTCGCGTCAGCCCGTCAACGTCCTTGTTTTGCTGCGCCGTGAGGATTTCCTCCATTGACTTGCCCGGCGGGACGCGGGGCTGGAGTTGGTCGTCCGTCAACAGGTCGTGCCTCCTCGCTATCGCAAACCGCATTTCCGGGTCTCTGAGCTTGTCCTTCAGACTCATACTCGCCGAACTATCGAGCAGCACAACCACGCTCGCCTCGTCCCGAAACGTCTTCCTCCATGCCATCGTCGGTTCCAGCAGCACCATCGCGAGGCATGCCAGCCCCAGAACTCGCAATCCCCACAGCAGAATCTTCCACCTCGCACTCTTCGTTTTCAGGTCTCGCCCGTAAAAAAGTAAGACCACCGCCGCCGCCAGGCCCATCACCCCTACGAACGCAGCCGTGCCAATAGGTGTCCCGAGGACGAGCTCCTCCTCTCCCTGCCCGCCTACGGCGCCAAGACTCTCATGTAAAATAGACCAGCCCATCTTCTCCCAACGAACCATATTGAATATTCTGCGTCTCTGGGTTAATGAATATTGGGAATATGAAACGCAGAGGCGCAGAAAGTCGGAGCCACCTCATCCCTTGTCAATCTGGCGTGCCACGACCGACTCCACAACCAGAAAGCAAAGTACCCCCACTATCAAAAACCTCCAGATTTCCTTTCCCTGCCGGACCTCCTCGATTTCTTTAATCGCTCCCTCTTCAGCTTTCAGATATCGAAACTCCTTCCATACAATCTGCCTTTCTATCGCCTCCTTTTGCAGAGCTAAAAGGTCGCTTTCCCGAGTATCCACATTCACTGCGAAGTATCGTGTTCTCCCCCCATCGCCCTCGTTGGGCGCCTTCGCGACACCGCCCGCCGCCCTCAAAGTGTAAATGCCCGCACGGCTCGTCCTGTCGAAAAAAACAAAAGGCTCGCGTGCGTCTTCCTTTTGCCCGTTGTTGACTTCGCCTCCCCCGGCAATAACCTTGAACGTCGCCCCCGCAGGATTCGTGATGCTCGCCGGAGCGGACGCCGCTTCCCCCTCCATTCTCTCGGCAATCTTCTCTCCCACAGTCAGGTCATAACCCTCCTCCCGGCCGCTCGCTAAGTAATACGCCAGCCGGTGAAGGAGCGGAAGGAACACCGGCTTTAGCGGCAGGTTCGACCATTTCACGTCGCAGCTCGAGGTGAATAAAAGCGCCTTTCCCCGGCCGAACTTCTTCTCCACCAGATAGGGTGAACCGTCATCAAACCTCGCCAGAACATGCACGTCCGGGTCAGATTCATTCGGCTTAACGGAAAAGAACTTGTAGAACTTTGCGGTGCTCAGGTCGCCCCCCGAACCATCCTTGAAAACCGCCATCGCGCGAGAGCCGAAATCAACCCCCGACATCCGGTAAGCGGTCTGCCCCGTTTCCTTCCCATCCTCTTTGGGAATCCCGCCCTTGGCGGAGCCGACCTCGCACGGCAGGAACGATTTTCCTGACGACCCATACCTCTCCGAGTATTCCACCCGGTCCACGTTCTCTCCCAGAAAAATCATCAAGCCGCCGCCGTTCGCCACGAAATCGCTCAATTCCTCGTACATCCTTCCCGAAATCGCCCTCAGGTTGGACAGAACTATGACCTGGTACTGCCCGGGGTCTTCATCCCAGAATTGCTCGGCGGTGACAACTTTCGGGTCGAGGATGTTCAATACCGCTTGCGTCCCTTCCTCGCCCATGCCTTTCTCCGGAGCGAAAGCGTAAGCTAAGTAGGCGATCCCCCTTTCAAAACGGTTTGCCGATTCCTCCCCGTCAACGCACAGGATAGGCACCGAGCGCCTCGCCTCCAGGACGAAATAGCGGGCGTTATCCGCCTCCAGACAATCCGCCTGCACCTCAACTTTTCCCCAGTGGAAACCGGGCTCATTCACCGAGAAAACAAGTCGCGCAGTGGAAACCCCACCCTTGAGCTCGCTGCCCTGCGCTCTTCCAATTTCCTTCAGGTCGTCGTCCAGAAAGAGCGTGAAGACCGGCCGTGCCGCAGGTTTCCTCGCGGACGACCTCGCGCTCACCTCCACCAAATACCTTTTCCCCACGCCGCACGGATACCCCGGCAACCTAATCGAGCTGACCGTAATATTCTCGCCGGCGGTCCTCGACACGTCCAGCACGTAAATCCTCGGATGCACTTTTTCCGCTGACAACAGTTGGTTGACCTTCTCCCAGCCCCCACTGTTGCCCACACCCCAGGCGTTCTTCTGGCAATCCGTGACGAGAAAAAGTTCTTTGCGAGTGTTCTTCTCAGAAGCCAGAACCTCCAGCCCTCGCAAAAGCGCCGGAAGAATCTCCGTTCTCTCGTCACCCAGCTCCGAATTCTTAATCAGGCTTTTCACTCTCTCAGGGGACGGATTTCCCTCCGTCACCACTTTAGGGCTGGCGGCCATCAAGATGAGCGTCAGAGAATCTCCCCGACGAAAACTGGACACAACTTTCCCCGCCACTTCCTTCGCCACACGAAAAGTTGTCTCGTTCCCTTCTCTCAGGCCCATGCTGTACGAGTTGTCCAGGATGATAACCGCAGAGCTCTTCGATTGCGACAGCGCCCCTCCGAAAAAGCCACCCGCCAAAAACGGCCTCGCCAACCCCATCGCCAACAAGCTCACAATCCCCATCCTCGTCAAAAGGAGAAGCGCATGGAGAATCCTCAGCCGCCTCGCCGTCATCTTGCTCGACGACAAAAGGAAATCCATCGCCCCCCACGCGACCGTCCTGAACCGTCTCCTGTTGAACAGATGAATCAGAATGGGCATCGCGGCGCCGGCGAGGCCCCATAGGAGGTAGGGATTCAAGAAGCCTAAACCAAACATATCTTCATTTCTCGCGCCGAGCAAGACTGGCAGCCGGCACTCGGGCGCCGCTCCGTTTCAGCGCTGTACCAGACGGCATCCCTTCGCTCAGACCACAGACAACGGAGACGCCACACATCTGCCGAGTCTCGCGGCTGACATCGGAACCAGCAAAACAAGGGTAATATTCTTGCCGGACTTTAGCCGGCACCGGATTTAGCCACTGCCTTCAGCCGGTGGCCAACGGATACGCCATTTTTTCCCGAGAGCCGGCTTCAGCCGGGCTTCTCGGTCAACGGATTTATCCCAATTCCGCCGCCCAGATATAGGCACGTTTGCCTACTCCTGTCACGTCAACGGGGACGCTGTCCTTCGCACGTATTTCGCCCTACCGGCGTCTCGTCCCCAAATAGCGTGTCAGCGCACGGCCGAAATTCTCCTCGGTGTTTATCTGAAAGTAATCAATCCGGTTGTCCCGGCAGCCCTTCTTCAATTTCTCAACAAACGCCTTGACCTCTTTGAGGTACTTCTTCCTCAAAGCCGCCGGTTCCGTCAGGACACGCCGGTCGTCCTCCAGCCCACGAAACAACGTCACACGCTCGAACGGAAACGTCAGCTCGTACGGGTCCAGAAGATGAAACACTATCACCTCGTGCTTCTTATGCCGGAAATGCTGAAGGCTCACCAGAACGTCTCGCACATCGTCAAAGAGGTCCGAGATTACGATGATCAGCCCTCTTCGATGAACTCGCTCCGCCAGGTCGTGAAAAATGTTCGAGACCTTTGTCTTGCTTCCCGGCTTGAGGGATTCGAGCTCTTCGACAATAATTTTCAAATGCTGCGGGCTATTTCTCGGCGGAATATATCTCCGGATAGCCTCGTCAAATGTCACCAGTCCCACCGAGTCCTGCTGCCGGAGCATCAGGTAAGTCAGCGCCGCCGCCAGGTGAGCCCCATATTCCAGCTTTGACATCCCGTCCGACCGATACCCCATTGAGCCGCTCGAATCGAGAAGGATATAGCACCTCAGATTCGTCTCCTCCTCATAACGTTTCACATACAGCCTGTCCGATTTCCCGTAAACCTTCCAGTCAATGTGCTTGATTTCATCGCCCTGCGTGTATTCCCTGTGCTCCGCAAACTCCACGCTGAACCCGTGATACGGACTCTTGTGGAGACCCGACACCACTCCCTCCACCACAAGCCTCGCCTTCAGCTCCATCCCCGAAAGCGTCATCAAAATCTTCGGGTCAAGAAAACTCTCTTTATTTCTTTCTTCGCTCATACTATCCTGTTGGCCGGTAAACCGTTTTCAAGCCTGTTGTCATCGGATGTGGCTGCGTTTCCGGGGCATATCGGGCACGGCCCTGTCCTTCTCCTCGCGGTCGCCACCCCCCCCGTAAGCGTCGCCGCCGGGCTTCTCGATCCAGCGGATTCATCCAGACCTTGCCACGCAAATACAGCCGAACCCTTGTCATCCGCAGGGCAACGGCGGCGTGCCCCCTCAGTTCTTATGACCTCTGCACGGAGGTCTTGTTCCACAAATCCTTGCTGGAACTCTCCGAAGAGACGCAGCTAACGCCATCACAGATTGCGACCATTCACTATAGAATTATACCAGAAAATGACCTGCCGAGGAAGGACAGAAGATAGGCGGGTGCGGCTACGTTTAAGTGGTAGAGAACTCGCCCTTGGTTTGTTTGTTCCGCGTCGCAGAACTCGGAGTGAAGAACCGCAAGTCAAAAACAAGATGGACAGGACGCTTGGCTTCTTAGCGGGAGAAATGGGACGGGGGAGACCTCTCGCAAAGACGCGAAGACGCAAAGGATATAAGAAAGAATCGAGGGCGAGACGCCCTCGAGACCGCCCCGCCATGGCGGGGTGGCGTTGCACTTGGCAAGATCACCCACTCAAATGTAGCCACACCCAGATAGGCGGCTGCGGTTCTATTTCAGTGGCGGGCTCCGCCCGTACCCGGCCCATGCGGGAATCTCGACACCGTCCCCACGGCCCCATTCGCGACGGGGAGGGAAACGCTGGCGTACCTTCACCAGGAAAAAAGTCGAACTGGCCCTGCGGAAACTTTGGAGTCGTGAGGGGATTATGTCGCCCTTTCAGGGCTCATCATTCTTGAACCGGGGCCTTTCTCAGGGCGTTGCCCTGAGCTTCATTAAGTCTGCCCTTACAGGGCGACCCCAAAGCAATCTTCAGCCCTGAAAGGGCGCAATATTCCAGCCCAGGGCAACGCCCTGGGAAATAGCACGTGATGAAATACAAAAGCCCTGAAGGGGCGCAATAGGCTCATCCCCAATACACAGTTCGCTCCAGACACATGAGAGCGCACCCGCGTACCACTGAAATGTAGCCACACCCAGACAGGGGGCTGTAATACCTCGGTTACGGGCGGCTGACCGTGTAACCGCAGAGTGCGCAGAGAGGCTTACCTACCGCATGCATCCTCGACATCAAGGCGTGTCACATGCTCGGGCATCGGGCTTACAGAGCTATTTCCCTTTCCCCTCGTCGGCGGGAGCGAACTTCTCCCATGTAAGGTCCCCGGAATAGAAGACCACCGCCAGGTATTCCATCTCGTCGCCGCTCTTCACCGGGTACGGCGTCCGGCACAGAACGAGAATCACGTCATCCCCTTCCGGGTTTTTGGCGATGGCGATGACTGCCTCGCCCTTCGGCGCCGGTAGGGGCGGCGCTTTCGGCGTCTCCATTGTTCCGGCCTGCGCTACCGAGTTCTCGCCTGACACAATCAAGTCACACTTCAGGCGACGTCTTCTGTCCGCCGATACCTTAAGCGACCCGGCTCTGACCTCCTCGCCGTTTGAAATGAGCAGCACCGCCAGAGGGGGCGCCGCCTTCTGGAAATGCGACACAATGGGCACAGCGGTGAGGAAGTATTCCTTTTTATCCTTCGCGTTGAGGAACTTGGCGGTATATGCTCCTTCCGTGAGAAATCGCACAGCAATACGCTTCTCTTTGAACTCTTTCTGCAGTGTCTTGAACGCCGCCGACTCCAGAGCCGGCCGCGTCCGCTCGATGACATCCAGCGCCTTGACCTTGAAATCGCTCAGTTTCTCCGCCGCAAATACGCTTCCAGCCACAAAGACTCCGCACAATCCGACCAAAAACCACAATCTCCTCATCACTAATTTTCTCCCAATCGTCCGCTTTCGAGACTCCCAGTTTTTCCTGCCAAAAGGCTTGTTATTTCTCCTCCGGCGCATCGAAAAGCACGCGTCCCGCCACGGCGCGGCCGAGGGTGTTTGCATTCGTGGACTCTATCTCCCCTCCCACGGGAAGACCCGCCGCTAACCGCGTTATCCTCACGTTCAATGGCTTCAAAACCTTCGCGATATACAGACACGTCGCGTCCCCTTGCACAGATGAGCCTGTGGCGAGGACAACTTCCTCGAGACTGCCCGCCTTAATCCTTTTGACGAGTTCTCCTATCCGGAGCGACTCCGGCCCGATTCCGTCGAGGGGCGACACAAGCCCGCCCAGGACGTGATAGACGCCGGTGAATTGCCCTGTCTCCTCTATCCGATACACGTCCTTGAAGTTCTCCACGACGCAGACCGTCTTATGGTCTCGCTTTTCATCGGAGCAGATATTGCAGAGGGCGCCTTCCGAAAGCCCCCCGCACATCTCGCACCGCCGCATCCTCGTCGCCACCGCTCCAATCGCCTCCTGCATCTCCTTCATCTTCCGCTCGCCGGCGCCAAGAAGATAGAATGCGTACCTCCTGGCGCTCTTCTCGCCCACACCAGGCAGCTTCTTAAACTCGGCTATCAAAGCCTGCAAACTCTTCGGAAATTCCATAAGCTCCGCGCCTCAATTAGAGATTCAGCGAGCCGCTTATCCTTACCTCAATGGTCATTTGCCACTCCCGGTTGTTCCATCACCCGGCCCCCGTCCCCAGGCCCGGAAAACCCGGGAAGCCCACCTCCTGCGCAGTTTTACTTAGCTCACTCGTCTGATACTCCGTTGCCTTATACTGTGCCTGATTGACCGCTGCCAGAACCAGGTCTTCCAGCATCTCCACATCCCCCGAATTCACCACCTCCGGGCGGATCTTAATCGAAAGGAGCGTCCCCTTCCCGTCCGTAGAGACTTTCACCGCTCCTCCCCCCGCGGATCCCTCGAAGACTGCGTTTTTAAACTTCTCCTCGATCCTCACGAACTGCTGGCTCATCATCTTCAACTGCTTCATCATCTTGCCGAATCCTGTGCCCATCTGCCTATCTCCCTCACTTCACAACCTTTCCGCCGAAAATGTCCAAAGCTCTTTTCACGGCGGCGCTATCTCCTTCTTTCTCAGTAGAAACCGAAGTCGCACGTGATTGCGGGTCCTTAGAAGTCTCTTCGACCTCGACCCGCACCGCGTTCCCCAGTTTCTCGCTTACGACGCCTTCCACGACCTTTCTGTTCGCATCCGCCTCCACCCGGCTCCTATGAAACGAGTGGTTCGCGTCGAACCCGAGCGTCAGAACCCCGTTCTCGAAGCTCAGCACCCGCCCGTACGCCAGATTCTCCCTCAGGCTGGGCCGAACCTCGCCAAGCGCCTTCAGCGCCTTGTTCCACACGGAGGCGAAATCTTTCGCGTCCTTCTCCGAAAGGCTCGTCAAGCCCGGCTCCTTCACCATCCCTGCGTCAGATAGAGATGCGAAAAGGTCCGGTTGCTCCGGCGTTTTCTTACTGAAGCGCACGCCACCGATGCCCTCGAGCGGGAGACCCGAACCTTCTCCTTTCGGCTGCGCCTCATCTATCCTTTTTATCAGCTCGTCAATCGAAACGCGGTCCCTCGACCGGACCAGCCGAAGGAGAGCCACCTCCAGAACAACCTGCTGCGACCCGGGACTCGAGAACTTCCCTTTCGCTTCCGCGAGCACATCTATCGCATGGATAACCTGCCCTTCCGAGAAATTCCCCGCCATCTGCGAGAGCTTTTTCAACTCCTCCGGCGAGATTTCGAGAATCTTCTCCGGCTCCTTTGTCACCTTCGCAATCAACATTTCCCGGTAATGCTCTATCAGCTCGTCAACAAAATGGAGCACGTGTTTCCCTCGGCTGAAAACATCCGCCGCAACCCTCAGCACCGCCTCGGCATTTCCTTCCACAATCGCCTTATCAATCTCGTAAAACGTCTCCGTCCCCACAAGCCCCAGAAGCGAAGTCACGCTCTCCGCATCCACCGTCTTCCCGCAGTACGAAATCACCTGGTCGAGAATGGATTCCGCATCCCGCATCGCGCCCTCTGCTCTGCGGGCGATAGCGACAAGAGCGTCGTCTTCGATTTTCACCCCTTCCGACTTGGCAATTTTCTTCAGCCTCCCCACCATCTTCTCAACGGGAATCCGCCGCAGCTCGAACCGCTGACACCTCGAAAGGATCGTCGCCGGCATCTTGTGCGGCTCCGTCGTCGCAAAAATGAACTTCACGTGCCCCGGCGGCTCCTCCAACGTCTTCAAAAGAGCGTTGAAAGCCTCCCGCGAAAGCATGTGAACCTCGTCAATGATGTATATCTTGAATCGGCTGCCGCTTGGCATAAACCTGGTGTGCTCCCGAAGGCTTTTCACATCATCAATGCCCCGGTTCGACGCCCCGTCTATCTCCATAACATCCACACTCGTCCCCGCCGCAATCTCCCGGCACGACGTGCACTTCCCGCAGAAATCCGGCGTGGGACCCTTCTCGCAATTCAGCGCCTTTGACAGAAGACGCGCAATTGTCGTCTTTCCCGTTCCCCTCAGCCCGGAGAAAAGATACGCGTGCGCGATGCGCCCCATAGCAATCGCGTTCTTCAGCGCCTGGACAGTCCCCTCCTGACCGACCACCTCCTCAAAAGTCTGCGGCCGCCACTTCCTCGCCAGCACCTGATACGATTCGTTTCTTTCGACCACTTTCTCTCCTCTCTCCGCGCACTCTGCGCCCTCTTTGGGGAAACTTCACCATGCGCCACCACCAGTGGCATGGGCATCTTGCCCATGTTGTTCCACGGGCGGGACGCCCGTGCCACTCTCTCCCCCTCTGCGATCTCTGCGAACTCTGCGGTTTTCTCCCTTTCTTAGTATAAACGGCTGCGCACCCTCAATCGGCCCCGCTCACGAACGGTTTCCCGCGAGAGTCCACTCCTTCCGGGCGACCTCACGGCACATGGAGGAATTGCTTACCGCTGCTACCTTCCGGTCCTGACGGGGTTCACAACACTCCATTGCATGAGAGCCGAAACTCAACGCTTTCCCTCGCGGTTCCCCGACCGAAGCCGCGAACCTCAATCGGGAATTCAGTCCTGCTATAGCGGATTGCAGGTTACAGGGCACCGCTAATTCCCCACCTAGCGCAGCCAAAATCCGCTGTGAATCGTCTGCGCCTTGTCATGTTAAGAGCGCAGGAAAAGCCTCCCATAGCGCGGCGCTCAGCCCCGCACCGCGGTAACTACCCTCTTAAATACTTCCAGAAGTTGCTCGCGCTGTCTCAAGACGTAATCCCGCGCTTCCACCAACGTTCCAAAAACACGCGCGCCTTTAATGGCGTTGCAGTAGCTGCAGCAAGTCACAAGGTTGCTCTCGTCATCTGTGCCACCGTGCTTCTTAGGCACGAAATGATCAATCGTGCAATCATGCCAGTTGTCCAGCGAGGCGAGCCCATCTTTCCCGCAGTATTGACATCTGTAGTCGTCGCGCCTCTGGACAGGATCGATCGGCGGCTTCTCGTTGCCTTCGTCTGCCATTCTGCCAGCTCCTTTGTCTTGTGCAACGACGTTGCGCATCTGCATCCGGAGGGCCCGCGCCCGCCCCGGTCCTCAAGGATCAGAGCGATGGCTTCTGCGAGACTCTCGCGTGCTTCCTCCTTGCTTTTGCCCTGGCCGTTTGCTCCAGGGATCTCCGGACAATAAGCAATGTACCAGTCGCCGTCGCGCTCAATGATCACCGTAAACTCGTTATGCATGCCCTCAGCTCCCTCTTTCCTTTATATCACCGCGCGAAGCGTTCGTCCACTGGTCAACGTACAAGGGAAAGGTCATCTCCGCCCCCGCATCCTCACCGCGGCCGCTTTCCGGGCGACCTCACGGCACATGGAGGAATTGCTTACCGCTGCTACCTTCCGGTCCTGACGGGGTTCACAACACTCCATTGCATGAGAGCCGAAACTCAACGCTTTCCCTCGCGGTTCCCCGACCGAAGCCGCGAACCTCAATCGGGAATTCAGTCCCGCTGCGGCGGGACTATAGCGGTTTGCAGGTTACAGGGCACCGCTAATTCCCCACCTAGCGCAGCCAAATGCCCTTAGGAGTCTGCCCACAGGGGGACCCCGTCGAACGCATGAACGGGGACAGGCCGTGCGACGCGCCCCTGCGGGCTTACGGCGGCGCGGGCCCTCCATCTCCCGGTGCGCCTAGCACTTCCTTCCGCAGCCTCTCCGACTCCTCGGGATGCTCCTGTCCAAACTCGACCCCTTTCAGGAACCAGTATAGACTGTAGGGGGACTCCTGTTCTACCTGATTCTCCTGCCACGTCCGCGGGTTCCGCTCCTTGTACTTATCCAAAAACACATGACATTCCCTGCTTCTCATAATCGGTTCCATGATCCGCGAAAACTCAATAGCGTAGTCGAGAGCCGGCTCTTCTCCTAATTCCTTGTAGACCAAAAAGAGAGCTAAGCCTCTGATTGACCTTGGCGGCTTCAGAATTGAAAACTGGTGACTGTCCTTATAGGCGACAAACTTGGCCCATTCTGGACCCTTGTCCTTAGCCTGGCGCGTAGAACCATATCTTCCTAACCACGTATTGGCTAAAACCCAGTGCTCGTCGCGGTCAGGATGGTTTTTCGCGAGTTCATAGTATGTCCGTTCTAATGATTGGATCAGGCTCTGGGCAGGCTCTTTTCTATCGGTTTCTTCCGCCGCCAAAATGTCATCAATGATCCGTCCCAAGCCAAGCGGGTCAGGCTCGGCCGGTTCCCGTTCGTCCAGGCTAACAATGTAGTCGCAAAGCTCATCAAATGAGCTTATGCTCTGCACCGCTTTATCTACGTCTTCGTCCGTCATCCCATAGTAGCCGGGGGCCGTTCGTACCCTCGAGGCCAGAACCATTCGCACCAACTCTTTCCCCGATGCCTCTGGACACTGCATCATCAAACCCTTAAGGCAATGCCTCTGGACCTTTCGCGTACTCGCCGCCGAACTCATGACGCGCATGGCCAGGGCCCGGTGCGCAATGCCAAACTCAACGCGTAGCTGGTCCAACTGACGTACTCGCTTTTCGTCGGGCCTCAAATGTGCTGGAAGAAGCGTAACCCACTTCGGTTTCATTACCACAGAAAACCCCTCCGGGAATACCCTCAGAATACACCTTTTGACGCCCTCCTACCCTTTAGCCTCGCACCCTCTCGTTCGCAGAGTCGGCAAGCTTCGACGGCCTCGTAAAGATTGCTGAGGAGTTCCTCAAACGTATCTCGCTGCGTTGCGCAGCCGGGGATGGAAGGAACCTCCGCCGAGTACCCTGCTTCTTCTGCTTCATGCACGACCACTTTCAGCTTCATCGCGCTTTTCCCTCCCGTTTGAGGAAACAACCATGCATACGAAGGCGCCTAAGCAAGGCGCGTCGCTTCACTTGATCGTAACCGTCTCGCGTACCGCGTCCTGCGGCACGCCGCGAAGCCCCTCCTCTCGCCGGTCCTCCAGGATCAGAGCTATGGCTTCCGCAAGACTCTCGCGAGCTTCCTCCTTACTTTTGCCCTGGCCGTTCGCTCCAGGGATCTCCGGACAATAAGCGATGTACCATCCACCGTCGCGCTCAATGATCGCCGTAAACTCATTGTGCACAAGCACACCTCCCCCTTTTGCTTACAGCATCCCGCGGCCCGCACGCGGACGCCGAGGCCTCAGCATCAGCGCCCAGTCGGAACGCCGCTCCCGGGCTCCAAGGCCTTCTTCGACTTCTCGTCCAGGACCTTCTTCAACTTTTTCAAATCAACCGTCTTCGCCAGTTTCACCAGAAGGCTCGTGTCCTCGATCCCTTTGCCCGCCACGTTCAACTGAATACGCTTCTCCAACACGGTGAAAACCACGCCCTGCTTCCTTTTCGTGTTGAAAACCTCCTGCGCGGCAAGCTTCCCCAGCATCAGTTTCTTGCTGTACCCCTGCGATGTTTTCTTCTGCACTATCTTGAGCGGTTCCTTCATGGAGAAGTACGGATTGTGCGGACCGAGGTCCTCCAGGATGAAAGTAATCTGCTCGTTGCCCTTCTTGAACACCCGTCTGACGCGTGTGGAAGCAAAGGCGCCCGCCCTACCCGTTTTGCCGGACGGCTTCTCCGCCTTCCATCCCTTCGGCGGAGCGGGAATAAACGGAAGAAGATCGCTCTTGGCCAGAACCTTCCCCTTAGACAAAGGCGCTCTCAGGGGGGGCTTAAGTGGTTTGAACCTGACAGCCGGTTTCGGCCCTATCACCTTGGGCTTGGCGGGCGGTTTCCCCGCCTCCTCGGCGCAGAACACCAAGCCACTCACGCTTAACCCAATAACCGCGACACCAATCCATTTCCTCATGGCCTATCTCCTGTTATTTGGCTCTTCCTTTTTTGAAGTAACGATGCCCACTCGGCTCCCTTTGAGCCTGCCTGATTCCGCCTCCCCAAAATAGTCCAATGCCTCCGCACAATCAAGGAGTTTTTGCTGAAACACCCTCGCGGGCGGACCCTCATCCCGCCGTGGCCATGCGCCATTCGGCGCATCAGTACCGTGTCCCGGCGGGCGCCGCAGTTAGCCACCGGCTTTAGTCGGTGGTATCGCATACGAGATTCTTCTCGTGACAGCCTGCTTCTCGACCAAAGGATTCATCCGAAATATGCCCAGCAAATACGGCCGCACCCATATGAAGATGTATGCTGCATGGCGAGACTATGGGAACGACCTCGGGGTTGTCGGCCGATTGCAATCGCTCGCAAAGTCAGCGTCGGTTCCCAATCGGATGCCGGCGCCGGTTAGTTGCCCAATTGAGGTTCATGTCTCGCTCTACCGCTCGGCTCATTTGCCCTCGGTCCGTAACGAGCGGTAAGCCGTACGGCGGGTGAGACCGCAAAAGCCTCCACCGCAGTTTACGCGTGTGGAACCGGACCCGGCGCCGTGCTTCCCCTTTACAGGAGGCGCTGGAGGACGGTGTCTTCGAGGCGCCCGTCGCTTTTGTTCGGATAGTCGAGGCTGTAATGGAGACCGCGGCTTTCTTTCCTTGAGATGGCGGAGTCTATGATTAGCTCGGCGACGGTCGCGACATCTCTGAGCTCGACGAGCTCGGGAGTGAGGAGAAAATCCCAGTAGTACTGCTTGATCTCCTCGTTGAGGTTGGTGATTCTTCGCTTGGCGCGTGAAAGGCGCTTGTTGCTTCGGACGATGCCGACGTAATCCCACATGAGGTGCCGGATTTCCTTGAGGTTGTGAACGACGACGACCGCTTCGTCGCTATCCCTGGCGTCGCCGGGGTTCCACGGCTCGATTCGCCTGAACGCCTTTTCTTGCTCCAGGATTTCGTGAGCTTTGTCGGCGGCTTTGTCTCCCACGACCAGGGCTTCGAGTATCGAGTTGCTGGCGAGCCTGTTTGCGCCGTGAAGACCCGTGCACGCCACCTCTCCGACCGCGAAGAGATTGCGGATGCTCGACTGCCCGGAGATGTTGGTCTTCACCCCTCCGCAACTGTAGTGCGCCGCGGGGACGACCGGCAGCAGTTCCTTCTCCATGTCAATCCCGAAGGAAAGGCACTTCGCGTAAATGTTTGGGAATCTGCTCTTCGTAAACCCACGCGGTTTGTGAGTGGTCTCCGGTCTCGAGTCGAGATAGACGCATTCGTCTCCGCTCTTTTTCATCTCGTGGTCAAGAGCGCGGGCGACGATATCCCTCGGGGCGAGCGATTTCAGCTCGTGGTACTTATCCATGAACGCCCTTCCGCGCAGGTCTATCAGGACGGCCCCCTCTCCCCTGACGGCTTCCGAAATGAGGAAGGAGTTTGCCAGAGGGTGGTAGAGACACGTGGGGTGGAACTGGATGAACTCCATGTTGGCTATTTTGGCCCCTGCCCGGTAGGCCATAGCCACTCCATCCCCGGTAGCGATGTCGGGGTTCGTCGTGTGAAGGTACACTCGCCCAACCCCTCCCGTGGCAAGAACAATTATCTTCGCAGAGTAGGAGATGATGCTGCCAGTCTCCTTGTCGAGGACGTACGCCCCGAAGCACTTGTTCTCCTTCCACCCGACGACTAAGTTGACGGCTATTTGGTTTTCGTAAACCGTAATGTTGCTCTTTTCGGATACTGCCCTGAGAAGAGCGGTTTCGACAGCCCTTCCCGTGAGGTCCTCGGCGTGGATTACCCTTCTGCGGCTGTGCCCACCCTCTCGACCGAAGTGATACGAGCCATCCTCCGCGCGAGAGAACTTCACGCCCAACTTCACCAACTCCCTCACCCTCTCGGGGCCCGCCGTTACGATCTCCCGCACGACTTTCTCATCGCAAAACCCGTCACCCGCTGTCAGGGTATCGCTGACGTGCGACTCGAAAGTGTCCGCTTTCGTCAGAACGCAAGCGATGCCTCCCTGAGCATAGTTGGTGTTCGATTCGGCCTTTTCCTTTTTGGTTATGATGGAGACCGAGCCATACGCGCTTGCCTTCAGGGCGAAACTCAGCCCCCCCACCCCGCTTCCGAGAACCAGAATATCCGTTTCTATCACAATCTCACCTCTTTGAAGTCTCTCCCGGCGTATCGCCGCAGGTTATACGTAGTCTGCTCATTCGAGGGCGCAGATCGTACTCTATACAAGACGCTTTGTCATGTCCAAATCTTCCACGGCTGTGGCTGCGTCTCCGTGGCGTGCCCTCACGCGTCGTTTTGAACCTCTGCCGTCGCACGTTGACGCCCTGGATACGTGCCTTCTGTTCCTCTATCATAGAACGGAAAAGGCCGCCGCCTCCTTTTCGCGCGCGCTCGGCGGGCGCCTCAGTTAGCCACCGGCTTTAGTCGGTGGTATCGGATAGGAGATTCTTCTCGTGATAGCCGGCTTCAGCCCCGCCGAGGCGGGGCTTCTCGACCAAAGGATTCATCCCAAGTATGCCACGCAAATACGGCCGCACCCTCTTCCACGGCTGTCAGGCCAAGAGTGTGCCAATCCTCGATGACATCCAGGCGTATCCCGAACGCGAGCATGACTGAAAATCAGATGGGGAACACTCCTGGCGTCTTAGTATCTCGGCGGAGGTACCGCGGAACGCGGGATGAACACTCATGGGCAAGATGCCCATGCTACGGCAGACGACGACGGTGTCCTTCTCACCTTATTCTCTGGGACTCTGCGCCTTTGCGTTACCCTTCTCTTCTCTTTTTCCCTCCGCCGCCTTCGCGGGCTACCAGCCCGAGACTGAGGCATTACGACTTCCCGCGATTTTTCATCGAATCTTTCGAGCTTATAGATTACAATGCCGGTGGGAGGATAGGAAACAATGGAAGAATTGCCTGTCAGTTTCGAGGAGGTTGTCGCCGCCAGGGACAGGATTGCCAAGTATCTTCCTCGCACGCCGCTGTACGAGTATCCCGGGCTTTCAAAATTGCTCGGCTTGTCGTTCTACGTGAAGCATGAGAACCACCAGCCGGTGGGGGCGTTCAAGGTGCGAGGCGGCGTGAACCTCATTTCTCAACTCAGCGACGAAGAGAAGCAGCGCGGCGTAATGTGCGCCACGCGGGGCAATCACGGGCTGTCGGTCGCCTACGCGGCGAGGTTGTTCGGGGCGAGAGCGGTTATCGTCGTGCCGGAGGGCAATAATCCTGAAAAGAACGCGGCGATGGAAGACCTCGGTGCGGAGCTGGTGGTACATGGGAGAGATTTTGATGAGGCCGTGGTGAAGGCGGACGAGTTGAAAAGCGAGCGGGGGTATCGCTACATTCACAGCGCAAACGAGCCGCTGCTGATCGCCGGCGTGGGGACGTATGCGCTGGAGGTATTTGAGGCGATTCCGAGGATAGATGCGATAATTGTGCCAATCGGACTGGGCAGCGGCATCAGCGGCGTTTCAATCGTGGCAAAGAAGCTCAGCCCCGCCACGCGAATCATCGGCGTGCAGGCGGAAAGGGCTCCGGCGGTTTGCCTGTCGTGGCGGAAGAAGACGGTCGTTACCACGGAATCGGCTGACACCATTGCGGACGGTCTCGCGACGAGGGTGCCGGCGCCGTTCACCCTGGAGATTATCAACAAGTGCGTGGATGACATCGTGCTTGTGAGCGAGCAGGAGATTATTGACGGCGTGGGGCTTCTCCTGCGGGAGACGCATAACCTGGCGGAGGGCGCCGGAGCGGCCTCGACCGCGGCGGCTTACAAGCTTCGGGAGGAGCTGCGAGGGAAGACGGTGGTCGGCGTTTTATCCGGCGGGAATATAGACCGCCCGACATTGAGGACTGTTCTGGAAAAATCCCGCTTTTAATGGTAAGTTTGAGCGTTTCTCCCTCAACGGGATAACAGGACGGACGGTGCTTCGAGGAATCGTGTTGAGCCTGTCGGACTTCCTCCGGGCGGAACGGTTGCAAATGAACTTCGTGGACTTAATGGAGAAAGGGAGTTCAGATGTCTGAAGAAATGGAAAAGTTGTATCAGGAAAGGCTGACCAGATATGTTACGGCGATGCGGAATGAGAAGCCGGACCGGGTCCCAATTCGGCCATTCGCTGCGGAGTTTGCGGCCAAGTACGCGGGCTACACTTGTCAGGAGGTGACCCATGACATTGATCTGGCCTTTGCTGCCATGAGAAAATGCGCCGCGGATTTCAACTGGGACGCCACTGTCGGCAACATGGTGTACGTCTGGACGGGACTTGTGGATGCCTTCGGAATGAAGTACTACACAATTCCCGGCATAGATGCCTCGCCGGACAGTGCTTTTCAGTACCTCGAGCCGCCTGACGAGGAAAACGCCTTCATGAAGGAGGACGAGTACGACGAGCTTATAGCGGACCCGACGGCTTTTCTCGCGAACGTCTGGATGCCCCGCATCTCTCGCTACGTCGGGGCGAAGGGGGAACCCACCTCCTACCGAAACAATCTGGCCTGGCTGAAGGGTGGCATGGCGATGCTGACGTACTTCCAAAAGTTCGGTGAGCAGAACTCGCTGTTGAGGACCGAATCGGGGACCGTTTCCGCCATAGCGGGTATTTTCAAGGCGCCTTTCGACATCATCGCGGACAAGCTTCGCGGCTATCGGCCGCTGTGCGTTGACATTCATCGCCAGCCCGAGAAGGTCATCGCCGCAACCGAGGCTTTGATGCCGCACATGTTGTTCCATGCGATGGCTACCGCCGACCCGGAGAAGAAAGTTCCAATCACCGTTTGGCTTCATCGTGGATGCGCTCCTTTTCTGTCCCCCGATGCGTTTGAGAAGTTCCAGTGGCCGACGTTGAAGAAGATAATCGAGGATCTATGGGCGCAGGGGCACCAAATCCTCTTTTACGCTGAAGGTAACTGGAACGGGAACTTGAAGTACATCTCAGAGCTTCCGGAGAAAAGTATTATCTTTCAGGTGGACAAAACCGACATCTTCGCGGCGCACAGAGAGTTCGGCGACAAGTTCTGCCTGAGCGGCGGCATACCGAATGACCTTTTGGCTTTTGGAACACCCGACGAAGTTCGTAGCTACTGCAAGAAGGTCATTGACGGCGTAGCAAGGGACGGCGGATACATCATGGACGCGGGAGCAATTTTTCAGGATGACGCAAAGATAGAAAACGTCAAAGCCATGACTGAGTTCACGGTGGAATATGGTGTGTACTGAGAGTTTTTCGTTTGACCGGGCTAACCCCGCGGAACGCGGGGTTCATCCTGTCAGCCCTCGTCGGATTGAAAGGAGCGATAGAAATGGCGGAGCAAGAAGGAGCGATAAAGCCGGGCGTCTGCATCCCCTGGCAAGAACAGCGTAAGGAATATCCCCAAATTATGGGTGACGAGAAGATAGTCCGGAAAGTCTGGGAGGAAGTTGACACGCTGGCCTATCTCTACATCTGGGCTTGTCTAATTCAATTTTGAAAGGAGGTTGGCGAATGGATAAAGAAGGCGACCTGGCACAAGCCATGGCCAACTTGAAGGAGGCGGACGTCCACGCTCTCGTTAAGCAGAAGCTTGCGGCAGACGTCCCCGCGACTGAGATTCTCGCTCAATGCCGCGAGGGCTTGGCGGAGGTGGGCAGACGGTTCGAGGTGGGAGAATGCTACATCCCGGAATTGATGTACGCGGGCGTTGTCATGAAAGAGGTGGTCGAGGGGCTCGAGCCTATGCTGGAGGGGTCGCCCACGTCTGAGGGAGAGGCCGGGACTGTTGTGGTTGGAACCGTTCGCAGCGACATCCACGACATCGGCAAGGATATTGTCGTGCTGATGCTTCGCGGGTCCGGCTTTCGCGTCATTGACCTGGGTGTGAACGTGCCTCCCGAGAAATTCGTCGAGGCCATCAAGGAAGATAATGCAGCCGTAGTTGGAATGAGCGTGTTTCTGACCTCCTGCTGCAAATTCATTACGGAAACAGTTGAAGCTATCAGGAACGCGGGCTTGCGGGAAAAGGTCTCCGTTATGATCGGTGGAGCCGCAGCCAGCGATATGGTCTCCGAACGAACCGGCTGCGACTACTATGGAGAAACTGCGGTTGACGCCGTCGGTCATGCGTCACAGGTGACTGGCGCGGCGTAGGGTGGCCCAATGCGCCGAGTTCGTGTCCGCGCTGCGCTGCCCAGCGGGCCAATTGAGCGCGCACAGAAGGGCCGGGCAAGCGTGTTGCCACTTGCCCCGAAAGCCTGACTCGCGACGCACGATCAGCTTTTTCTGCGCCAGGGTCTGGGGAGCAGGCATGGCTCAGACCGCTTTCACCTCAACGGGGAGGGTGCGCTATGACAGAAGAGTATGCGATGCGAAGCACGTCGAGGCAATCGGCCACAGTCAGTCAGAAGGTGTTGAGCCGGACGGAGACCACCCAGCTTGTGGTAAAATCCAAGATCGTCGAGAACCCCCGCGAGCCTGAAGCCGGGGTGGGTATCGCGCTCGTGCATGAACGCAAATCCAAAACTCAGTCTTGGACTGACCCTTGGCAGGGTACGTTAATCAACCTCGCGACACTCAAAGCCGGGGAAGGGGTAAGACTCCGCCTGGACTGCTCAACGACACTCGCGCTGTACAAGCAACTCCGGAACCTGTATGCCATCGCGCGACAAATGGGAGTAAGAGGAGGCCATACGCACATCACCGTTGCGGAACAAACAACGGAAGAAAGATCAGTACTGGAAGACCCCGCACGTGCGAAGGCGATGAGCAGATTGCTCGCTCAGCACCTGCCCGAGCAGGTTTGGAAGGCGCTCGCCCAGGCGAAGCCCGATGTGATTTCCACTCTATCCCACCACACCATCTATTCGGAACGGGAGCAGGCGCTGAAGGAGTTCGAGGCCGCGATCCGTTCCGACAAGAACGAAGGGTACTGGCAGAACTTCTTTTCGCGGAATAAGTGGGTTTTTGGCTATGGCCTGGACTACAGGATTCTTAGCAGCGTGCGGGATCAGCCCAACTACGGTGGGGCCGATGTAACGGGACGCGGGGCACAAAAAGGGGATTTCCTTCTGCACACGGAAGGCCATGTCAAATTTACCGTCTTGGTCGAGATCAAAAGACCCGGCACCCCGCTCCTGGGGCCGGGCCCATACCGGAGCGGGGCCTGGAAACTCGGCGCAGAACTGGTGGCCGGCATCTCGCAACTCCAGGCTGACCGCCGCCAATGGGAGACCCAGGGCTCCACGTCGGAGAAAAGCAGAGAGGCTTTGAACTCGCGAGCAATTTATACGATTCAACCGAAGGGAATACTTGTAATAGGGGACACAAGTCAGCTCGACGCGATCAAGCAGCGCAACACCTTCGAGCTGTTCAGGAGGAATATCGTCAACCCCGAGATTATCACCTACGACGAGCTGTTGGAAAGAGCCAAGTTTATCGTAGGAGAGGAGGATGAACAGCCACCTTCGGCCGGCCTTCCTAAGGCGCCTCAGAAGCCCTCCGCCCCCTCGGTGGACGATTTTCCGTTTTGAGATTACATAATCGGAGCCTATGCGTGATGCGCAGGGCTTGATTTCGGGCCCCAGATCTGCGTCCTCGTGCCAGGAAGGGAGCTTCGATGATGACACTACCGCGTCTTGTGGTGATCCCAGCGCTTTTATGCGCCGCGGGCAACTCGGTCTTCGCTGCGCAACGCCCTGTCCCAAATCTCGCCCGCGGCGCCAGGGGCGACTACCCCTATCGCTGGGTTTACGTCTCCCGAGGTCTGGGGAGAGATAGCGATGTCGAGGAGCTCCGGCAGATCGTCCGCACCGCCGCAAAGCATGGGTTGAACGGCATGGTCCTCGCCAGCGGTCTCGACAGAATCAGCCTCCGGTCCCCCGACTACATCCGCCGCCTGCATGAGGTCAAGTCGCTCTGCGAGAAGAATCGCGTGGAGATAATTCCCCTCATCTTCTCGGTCGGCTACGGCGGTTCCGTACTTGCGCACAATAGAAACCTCGCTGCGGGGATTCCTGTCAAAGACGCTCTTTTCGTCGTGAAAGGAAGGGAGGCGAGGCTCGTCCCCGATCCGCCGGTTCAGGTGGTCAACGGCGGATTTGAAGAGTTTCGGGGTAACCGCCTGAAGGGGTACGGCTTTCACGACAAGCCCGGTCAGATCACCTTTGTTGACACTGAGACCGTCAAGGAGGGGAAAGCTTCCCTTCGCTTAGAGCACTTCGGTGAGCTTGATCCCCACGGCCATGCTCGAATTATGCAGGAGCTGAAGGTGCGCCCCTACCGATATTACCGGATATCGTGTTGGGTAAAGACGGAGGGGCTGACGCCGGCAAATGCCTTCCGAATACAGGTTCTTGCCGAGGGGCGCGCGTTGGCGCCGTACGGCCCCGGCGTCCCCGCGACTACGGATTGGCGGCATGTCGCGATGGTTTTCAACAGCCTGCATTACGACCGAGTCCGCCTCTACGCGGGCTTATGGGGAGGAAAGGGCGGACGCGTCTGGTTGGACGGATTGCGAATCGAGGAAATCGGGCTGATGAACGTCCTCCGCCGCCCCGGCACGCCCATCACCGTCCGCAGCGAGGACGGGCGAATGCTTTATCGGGAGAACTTCGATTACGAGCCAATCGTTGACCCCCACCTTAATCCCTCCCGACCATACGGGCGGGCTGTGCCCATCCGCCTCACGGGAAACAGCCGCATCCGCGACGGGCAGCGGCTCAGAGTGAGCTTCTATCACGGGATGTGCGTCAATCGCGGGCAGGTCTCGGTCTGCATGTCTGAGCCGGAGGTTTATGCGATATGGCGAAAGGAAGCGAGGCTCATCTACCGGCATCTTCAGCCGAAGAAATACCTCCTGAGCATGGACGAGATACGGGCGGGCGGCTCGTGCGCTGCCTGCAAAGCGAGAAAGATCACCGTGGCGAAAATCCTCGCCGATTGCATTACCAAGCAGGTCGCGATACTGCGAGGGCTCAATCCGAAGGCGGAGATTTTCATCTGGTCGGACATGCTCGACCCCAATCACAACGCCCACGGCAACTATTACCTCGTCGAGGGCGACTACACTGGGTCGTGGAAATATGTGCCGAAGGACCTCGTCATCGTCTGCTGGTACTACAATAAGCGAGATGCCAGCCTGAAGTTTTTCTCCGACCTCGGCTTTCGGACGCTGGCGGGCGCCTATTACGACGGGGACACGCTGGAGAACCCTCGCGGCTGGCTGGAAAGCCTCGATAGAACGCCCGCCGCCTGCGGAATCATGTACACCACCTGGCAGAACAAATACAAGCTCTTGGCCCCCTTCGGCGACCTTGTCTCAGGGCAGTAGAAACTCAGGGAGCGCATGCCGTTAGAGAATGAGAGATAGCCCCTTTCGGGAAGCGGCGATTAACTCTGCCCGATAGCGCGCGAGGTAACGTCTCGTCGTTGGCGGCGTCCTTTGCTTCAGCGGCTCGCTCGACGACCCAGACGTCGCGGCTTCCGCTTCGGTCGGAGTCAAAGGCGATTTTCCTGGCGTCGGGCTGAAGACCAACCTCAGGCGGTCAACGGTCATTTTCTATATGCTTTCACCAGCGGAAGGCCTTCCTTGTTTATGTCCGGACCGAAGAACTTGAGCAACATTAAGGGTTCGGAGCCGGTGTTCACTATCTCTAACGGTTTCGTTGCTCTTTCGTGAGTTACGAGCAATTCGTTCTGCTTGTGGTCGCGGACTCTGCTGGCTGTGCCTTTGATTGGCAATCCTCCGAGTGTGCCCTCCCCATCCCAGACGAATACCGCATACACGCCCTTGTCCTGGGTGACAAACGTCTTCCCGGGCTCAACGGTTATCTTCGTTCCGGTGAATTTCGGATGGACGCTGCCGTAGTAAATCCACTCCTCTTTTCCCACTCCGTCGTGTTCGTGCCTTACAACGGGGACAATTCTGTAATTCTCCGCGAAATTTGCATCTGCCGTGAGCTCCCAGTCCACCTGTTCTACGACGGCATTGACTCCGAGTGCCGCCTTATCGTCGGGATGAACGTCCTTCCAGAGAGCGTCGGCGGGGATTTGAGTTCCATCGGACAGCACCCCCTGCATCATGGCGAATACGTCGGAGTCCTCCTGCAATTCGAGAGTTACCGCGGAACCGGGAGCGTGGAGCCCACCCGCTGGCAACAAATATCCAACTTCGGGTTCAAGTTTCTGCTCGACGGAGTAGTGTAGAATCCAGTCCTGCGCATACGTCTGAATCTTGCCCTCCTGCCACTCATTCAAGTACTGCGCAAGCAATCGCTTATGCACGCCCGCTCTTATCAGTTCCTGTCGCATCCCAAAAAATGTCGAATCATCGTCGAGCATGGAGACGCCCGGCGGGAAATAATACGCCTCCTCCTTTGAGTTTCTTCCGAGCTTTGCCGCATCGTGCTGCATCTGGTGAAGATGATACGGAAGCCGCACTTTGAAATCGTAAACCTTTGCCAATCGCCCGAGGCTTCCCCTTTGGACCATCTCTTTGTGGGAAGCGGCGTATTCTTCTCCAACAAGTAGTTCCGGGGCAGCCATGACAGCGTCCTTCAACAACAATCTCTCGCCGCCGACCGCATCTGTCCTTATGTGACTCAATCCCTCGTCATCCGGCCCCACGGCGTTATCGGCTTTCGTCGTTGACGCTAACCATCTTTCGCAGATTTCTCCTCTTTTCGCATCCTCTACGGTATAGGTTTCCAATCCCAACCTATGCCCCGCCGGCAAGAAGTCCCTGCACACCCACGCTGGCTCTAATGGAACTATCCCATCGTACTTCTCGATGACTTTTTTCAAGAGAGTTCTTTTTTCGTCTGCCATTTTGGTTCCTCCGTTCGATCTTCGGGTTTAGTGCTCCGATTCATAAGTTCGGTGACGTATTTGCCTCGACAGGATAACAGGATGGACATGATTCTTGGAATCCTGTTTATCCTTGCGAAAGGTTCTTGGCCTTTCGCTTTACCCCAACTTCTCACGTACTCGCTTACCGATGGCAACGAGCATGTTAACGAGTTGTATCTCCTGAGCTGCCACAACAACCCGGTTGACACACTTCCGCTCGACGACGTTGTGACTTTCGACCCCGTTATGACCGGCAGAAAGGTCTCGAACAGCTTCTCCGGCGATTCCTTGCGCTTCACGGTCCCTGGCCCAGCCGCCCGCCTCTGATTTACCGGATGCTTCACCTCTCTGGAACAATCCCGTCTATCCTGTTATCCCGTCAAAATAGCTCCTTGAGGATACCATTATACGTCACCGCATTTGCGAATCCATGTACTTAGCGTTTGGGCGTTTGGACCCACGATTTCGCAATCTGCAATCCGCAATTGAGCGCGGCACGATTACGGGAAACCCTCCCTTGACCACCTCGAAATCCATGGGCAGTTTCCCTACAACATCTCCATCGTTCTGCACGGTCCCTTCCTCGCGCGAGCTGATTTTCACGTGGCGCGCTTTGAAAGTCAACAAGTTGCGTCGAGGAACGCCCCACCGATAGATTACCGACAGGGCGATTTTCAACGGGTCGAGTCGCGACTTCCCCGTTATGACGCATACGTCGAAAAGCCCATCCGTGATGGAGATACTTCGCTTCAACCTATAGCCGCCGTAACTGCAAGAATTGCAGATGGCGACCTCAATCGCGTTGACTTTCCGCGAGAAACCATTCGCCTCCACAAGGTAATCTTTCGGCTTGAACTTCAGAAGATGCTTCACTCCGGCATAGATATACGCCAGATTTTTGACCTTCGACTTCAGTTCCAGGTTGGTCTGAGCGATAACCTCCACGTCGAAGCCCACGCCAGCCGCCAGGATGAAGTGATTCTCTCCGCAGCGTCCGATATCTATCCGCCGGACAGCGCCCTCCAGAATTGTTCGGCAAGCCTTCATCGGGTCCCTCGGAATACCCAGGTCTGTGGCGAAAACGTTTCCGGTCCCCAACGGGATGATGCCCATCCTGACTCCCGAGCCTACCAGGCCGCACACGACTTCCCTGAGCGTCCCGTCTCCCCCGCACGCCACCACGATGTCATATCCGTCCCCTGCCGCTCGCCTTGCCGCCTCGATTCCGCAGCCCGGGCGGGGCATCACCTCTATGTCCACAACGTTTCCTGCGCGCGAAAGATACTCTTTCGCCGTGGCGAGAGTTCGCCCTCGACGGTATCTCCCGGAACCGGGGTTTGCGATGAGTTTTACTCTCATCCTTTCGCCTCAAACAGGTTGCGTAGCCGAACGCTTCGTATCGAGAAAGCTCCCATCCGATAAAGCGAACAGGTCCCACAACCCTCCTGAGTGGACAGCGGCAAGGCCTTCCGAAAAAGGCGCCTTGTTCTATCGCGGTCTCTGTGCCGCAGCAATGGCTTTCTGGACAGCATCTGCCGGGTCCCTTGCGGTGACGTAAAGGTCGGCATCTACCTTCCCCGCCTCCGGCAGACGCCAGCTTCCCAGTTGCACCACCGTCTTCTTGAGGTTCAGCGCGATAGCAATCTCAGAGAGAGTGCCGTACGAGCCATCCACCGCGATTAGAACATCGGCTGTTCGCACTATAATTGCGTTGCGGGCGATGCCCATGCCGGTCGCCACGGGGAAGGCGACGTAAGCATTCGCCGCCGCAGTGTCGCTCCCCGGCAGAATCCCGACCGTCGCCCCGCCAGCAGCGGAGGCGCCTTTGCACGCCGCTTCCATCACGCCGCCCAGTCCACCGCAGACAAGAATTGCGCCATTCTCCGCAATCCGTTTGCCGACCTCGAAAGCCTGCGCGCGAGCGCGCGAGTCCGCGCTCGCCCCGCCAATCACGCCGATGATCATATACCTTTCCTGCACGCAGCTTGCCAACATCTTCCGTTTCGCTCGACGTGGACAACAGCAAGCCGGCCGTTCGCCCCACGTCCAATCCAGGCTACCGCGCTCTACAACCGCTGTCAAGCTCTCGTGTCTCGGCTGGTGTTGCCGCGTCTCCGTGGCGTGTCCTCACGCCTCGTTTTGAACCTCTCCCGTCGCACGTTGACGCCGTGGATCTGTGCCCTCTGTCCCTCTATCATAGAACGGAAAGGGCCACCGCCTCCTTTTCGCCCGCCCTCGGCGGGCGCCCCAGTTAGCCACCTGCTTCAGCTGGTGGTCATCCGATAGGCCGTCTCCGTCGTGAGAGCCGGCTTTAGCCGGGCTTCTCGAACAAGGGATTCATCCATAACTTGCCACGCAAATACGGCCGCACCCTTCCGGCCCGGGTGCGGCTACATTTGAGTGTTGAGAGAGTTCGCTTTCGCTTGCTTGTCGCAGGCTGCGTGTTTCCGAGGGACGAACCGGGAGGCTGACGCAAATCCCGTCCCTCACCTGTCTGTGTGCGGATAGGCGTGGCACGGGCGTCCCGACCGTGAAGCATCATGTGCAAATTGAACGGGTTGATGGTCGCCGCGGCCTTCTTTGTGGCCCATTGCGTTGTACCGCCGGCATCTTGCCCCCGCCATCGAGAGCCGGACACCCTCGGGACAGCCACACCCTCTGGCGGAAAAGTAGTTGCAGCGTCGGGGGCGGCGGGGTAAACTTCAGATTCAGGCTTTTTCAGGTTTTGGCGACTCCGGGTTGCCTCGCAAATGCAAAATCTCGGTTGAATTCAACAGGAGGAGGACCAAGTGAAAACGATTCGTTTTAGAGTGTTGTTGTTATTGCCTGCCGCACTGTTTTTCGCCTGCGGAACGGCCGGCGCCGACGTGCAGCTCCCAAGAATCTTCAGCGATAACATGCTTTTGCAACGAGGCGTGGAGGCGCCGATATGGGGCAAAGCGGACCCGGGGGAGAAGGTCACCGTCACTCTGGGCGATGAACGGGCAAGCGCGACCGCCGACGAAAATGGGCGGTGGATGGCGAAGCTTGCCCCGCTCGAGGCCGGCGGGCCGTTCCAGTTGACGGTCGAGGGCAAAAACACCGTGACGCTCGAGAATGTCCTGGTCGGCGAAGTGTGGGTTTGCTCGGGACAGTCAAACATGCAGTTCGCACTGAGGCAATCGGCGAACGCGGACGCCGAGATCGGCCAGGCGAACTTCCCTAAGATTCGCCTCTTTACGGTCAAGCGAACCGTCGCCGAGACGCCGCAGGACGACGTGGTCGGGGCGTGGGTGGAATGCAGCCCGCAGACGGCGCCCGACTTCTCTGCGGTGGGTTACTTTTTTGGCTGGGAACTGCACAAGGCGTCGGGGGGTATGCCAATCGGTCTCATCCACACCTCCTGGGGCGGCACGGCCTCCGAAGCATGGACAAGCCTCCCGGCCCTCGAAGCAGAGTCCGAGATCAAGCCGTTCCTCGACTATTGGAAAGAGCAAGTCGCAAACTCCGATGCTCGCCTCGCAGAATACGAGAAGAAAATGGCGCAATGGAAGCAGGCGGCCAAGAACGCCAAGGTGCAAGGCAAGCAGCCGCCCGCCCCTCCAAGGCGACCGGGAGACCTCCGCAATAACCCCAACCGCCCCGCGAACCTCTACAACGCTATGATCGCCCCGCTTGTCCCTTATGCGATGCGAGGCGCCATCTGGTATCAGGGCGAGAGCAACGCGAGCCGAGCCTACCAGTACCGAAAGCTTTTCCCGATGATGATTCTGGACTGGCGGCGAGCCTGGGGGGAGAGCGATTTTCCGTTCCTCTTCGTGCAGCTCGCCAACTTCCGGAGTGGTTGGACCGACCCGAGGGCTTGGGCGGAACTCCGGGAAGCCCAGCTTATGTCGCTCTCGCTCCCCAACACGGGCATGGCCGTCGCGATTGACATCGGCGAAGCATACGACATCCATCCCAAGAACAAGCAGGCAGTCGGCAGACGCCTCGCTCTCCCAGCGTTGGCGATCGCCTATGACCAAAAGGTCGTCTTTTCCGGTCCTATCTACGAATCAATGATCATTGAGGGAAAAAGTATCCGACTGCGGTTCAAACATGTCGGCGGCGGTCTCGTGGCGAAAGGTGGCCCGCTCAAGGGCTTCGTCATCGCCGGCGAGAACCGCAGATTCGTCCGGGCGGATGCGAAGGTTAAGGGCGACACGGTAGTCGTCCGTAGCGACGCAATCAAACATCCGGTGGCTGTTCGCTACGCGTGGTGGGACGACCCGGCGGGATGCAACCTCTACAACGTAGAAGGTCTCCCTGCTTCACCGTTTCGCACAGACACCTGGCCGGGTGTTACCGCTAATGTTCGCACACCAAGAGACCCCCAGTCCCAACGAGCGCTATGCCGGGTGCCGGAAGACCCCTCGCTGCCCCGTGTCTTGTTGATTGGCGACTCCATCTCCATCGGCTACACCGAGCCGACACGGGAGCTGCTCGAAGAGAGAGCCAATGTCCAGCGTATTCCCTGGAATGGCGGCGACACCAACCTCGGACTGGAGAAACTCAACGAAGCCGTCGGCGGCGTCGGGTGGGATGTCATCCACTTCAATTTCGGGCTCCACGATCTCCGATATGTTGGCGGCAAATATCAGGTGCCCCTGGACCTGTACGAGAAGAACTTACGCGAGCTGGTGAGAAGACTGAAGTTCAGCGGCGCCAAGCTTATCTGGGCAAGCACCACCCCGGTCCCGGAGGGAGCCGGCGGCCGCCGTGCTGGCGACGAGGTGAAGTACAACGCTGTCGCCAAAACGGTCATGGAGGAAAACGGGATACCGATAGATGACCTCTGCGCCCTCGCCCGGCCGAGGCTCAAGGAACTCCAGCAGCCGAGGAACGTCCATTTCCAGGGCAAGGGCTACCAAACTCTGGCCAGGCAGGTCGCCGCGAGTATTTTGACCGTGCTTGGGCAGCCGCTGCCGGAGTCGCTTCAGAAATAGGAACGGGATTATCGAGCCTTTGTCAGACTCGAAGCGGACCAGCAGAGGAACAAGCGCCGCTCAGGACGAGACGAATTGGGCGCATGACCCAGAGGCACACGCTGTTCCCTGTTCGCGGGATTCAGGGCAGAGCATAAGAACAATCGTTCTTGTGAAGGAAAAGAGCGATGATGAAGAAGCTGATGATTCTCGCGGCGATGTTGATGACAGGCACGGCGTTTTTTTTCGCCAGGTCTGTCACGCAGAGGCGGCAGTTCATTAGCGAGCCGGCTGAAAAGGCACCGGTTCCGCTGCCCCGTGCCCATTCCCATAACGACTACGAGCATCGTCGTCCACTCCTCGACGCCCTCGAGCACGGTTTCTGCAGCGTCGAGGCGGACATCCATCTTGTTGACGGCGAACTTTTCGTCGCCCACGACCGCGACAAGGTCGAGCCAACCCGCACGCTTGAGTCGCTCTACCTTGCCCCCCTCCGTCGGCGAGTGCGGAAAAACGGCGGTCGGGTGTACCGCAATGGCCCGGGGTTCACGCTGCTGATAGATGTCAAATCGGATGCCCAGCCCACCTATGCGACGCTTGGCAAGGTTCTCAAAAAGTACGCCGGTATCCTCACCGTCTTCAGCCCCGGCCGGATTCAGACGCAAGCCGTCACTGTCATCATCTCGGGCAACCGAGCCAGGGAGACCATGGCGGCGCAGGCAGTCCGGTACTGCGCTATGGACGGCAGACTCAGCGACATGGATTCCGATGCGCCCGTCCACCTGATTCCGCTCATCAGCGATTCCTGGGGAAAAGTTTTTCAGTGGCGAGGGAGAGGTGCAATGCCGGAAGCCGAGCGCCGGAAGCTAAAAGGGATTGTCGAGAAGGCGCACAGGCGGGGTTGTCGCGTACGATTCTGGGGGACGCCAGATACTCCAGCAGTGTGGCGCGAAACGATGGCCGCCGGAGTTGACCTCGTTAATACGGACGATTTGCCAGGCTTGCAACAATTTCTACTCAGCTTTTGACGGGATAACAGGATACACTCGATGTTCTGAATCCTGTTCATCCTGTCAGAGGAAGAATACGTCGCCGAATTTACGAACCAGAGCACTTAGAACGCGGCGGCCAAACCGACTTTGAAGGTGCGATATTGGGCTTGAAACTCCTGTTTAAGTTGATATTCTGTCAAGGGCAATCTGCGTTTGGCAAAGGAGTTTCCATCGAGCCTCGTGTGCCACAACACGAATAGGAGGGACGGCGGTATGGAAAAGAAAAGACATTTTAGCAGAAGAGATTTCCTGAGGACGGCGGCTCTGACCACGGCTGCCACCGCGGTGCCTTTCATCCGGGTTGGGAAGGCTGAGGAAGCAGAGCCTTTGAAGTTCGCGCTCATCGGCTGCGGAGGCCGTGGGAGGGGGGCGGCTCTACAGGCGATGGAGGTCGCCAAGAACGTTACGGTCACAGTGCTCGCGGATGCGTTCCAGGAGCGAGCGAAAGGCTTCCAGAAGCAGCTACGCAGCGAGAAAGGATTAGAAATCCCGGACGAGATGGTCTTCGTGGGAGTGGATGCCTATAAAAAGGCCCTGGCAACCGATGTGGATTACGTGATGCTGGCGACGCCTCCCTGCTGGCGCCCGATTCACTTCGAGGCAGCCGTCAACGCGAAAAAACACGTTTTCGCGGAGAAGCCCGTCGCCACAGACGTCGTCGGGGTCCGCAAGTTCATCGCGGCGGCAAAAAAGGCCGGTCAGTTGAAGCTGTCCGTCGTGGCAGGCACGCAGCGGCGTCACGACAGTTCGTACATCGAGACCATAAAAAAAATTCACGACGGCGACATCGGTAAAATCCGGGCAGCGCGCTCCCACTGCTTTACCGCGGAAATCATCCTCATGAGCTCCCGGCCCGAGGGAATGTCCGATCTGGAGTGGCAGTTGAGGAACTGGTACGGTTTCGCCTGGACTTGTGGCGACCGCAACGTCTCCAACCACGTGCATGAGCTCGACGTCATCAACTGGGCCCTCGGGAGCCACCCCATCAGCGTCGTCGCGGGCGGCGGGCGCGCCTGGAAAACGCCGGAGGAGCGGCTGGGGAATATCTGGGACAGCATCTGCTGCGATTACGAATACCCTAACGGCGTCCATTTGTGCAGTCTGACCCGGCAGTGGTTCAACGTCCCCGAGGGGCGCGGCGCGTACGTCGTCGGCGCAAAGAGGGAAAGCGATTGCTGCGACATGGGGCGCCAAGGCCGGAATCCTTACCACCAGGAGCAAGCGAACCTCATCGCCAGCATCCGCGGCGCCGGCCCCTACTATAATGAAGGCGTGCAAATCGCCGAAAGCACTATGACCGCGATCATCGGCAGAGAGGCAGCGTACACCGGCAAAAGGCTCAACTGGGACGAATTCATGAAGTCCGATCTCGACCTCATGCCCAAGAACCTTAGTTTCGATTTAGATGCGAAGAACCCTGTGCGACCGATCCCCAGGCCGGGCATGCCCGCCATCCCGGTTCCGACGAGCAGCAAGTAGGCTTTTACTCCTTCGCCTTCGCGGCGTCCTCTGCGGTGAGTTCGTCTCTCCCTGAGCCTGAGGGGAATACAGATTTGCTGCGGTTGCGCTTGACAATCCCCTTGGGGTGGGCGACACTTCCCTCTGCGCATGACACAGGCGCTCGCCTGAATGCGCATAAACAGACCGAGATGACCGGCGGGGAAGAAAAGGGAGATTTCATATGCCGAGACGGGATGACATCAAAAAGGTGATGATTATCGGCTCGGGCCCCATTGTCATCGGGCAGGCGTGCGAGTTTGACTATTCCGGAACTCAGGCGTGCAAAGCGCTCCGCGGGCTCGGGTACGAGATTCTGCTGGTCAACTCCAACCCAGCCACGATCATGACCGACCCCGGCATGGCTGACGTAACGTACATCGAGCCGCTCAACCTCAATACAATGACGGAAATCATCAAGAAAGAGCGACCGGACGCATTGCTCCCGAATCTGGGAGGACAGTCGGCGCTGAATCTCTCCTCAGAACTGGCGCGGGCGGGCGTGCTCGATGAATACGGGGTGAAAGTGATCGGCGTACAGGTGGACGCCATCAAGCGGGGCGAGGATCGGATTGCCTTCAAGGAAACGATGAACAGCCTCGGTATCGGGATGCCCCGGAGCGATCCTGCCTTCAACGTGGAAGAAGCGGAGAAGATTGCTGCCCGGCTCGGATACCCTGTCGTCATTCGCCCCGCCTACTGTTTGGGGGGGACTGGGGGCGGCGCCGTTTTCAACGTGGAAGAGCTGCGCACAGTGGCCGCTCGGGGCATCTCGGCAAGCCTCGTGGGACAGATTCTTGTGGAAGAATCTGTGCTTGGCTGGGAAGAGCTGGAACTCGAGGTCGTGCGGGATGCCAACAACCGGATGATTACCGTCTGCTTCATTGAGAACGTGGACGCCATGGGTGTGCACACGGGCGATTCCTATTGTACCGCTCCCATGTTGACGATTTCGCCCGACCTACAGAAACGACTACAAGACTATTCTTATTCTATCGTCGAAGCTATTGAGGTAATCGGCGGAACGAATATTCAGTTCGCGCACGATCCGGAGACGGGGCGGGTCGTGGTCATTGAGATCAACCCGAGAACCTCGCGCTCGTCGGCTCTGGCTTCCAAGGCGACCGGTTTCCCCATCGCCCTTATCTCCTCGAAGCTGGCAGCAGGTGTCACGCTGGATGAAATCCCCTACTGGCGGGAGGGCACGCTGGAGAAATATACGCCGTCCGGGGACTACGTGGTCGTCAAGTTTGCCAGGTGGGCCTTCGAGAAATTCAAGGACGCCCAGGACAAACTCGGCACGCAGATGCGCGCGGTGGGAGAGGTCATGGCCATCGGTAAGACCTATAAGGAAGCGTTCCAGAAATCCATCCGGTCTCTCGAAATCGGTCGGTACGGGTTGGGATTTGCGAAGGACTTCAATCGCCGCCCTCTTGAGCAACTTCTCGCGATGCTGGGCGAGCCGAGCAGCGAGCGGCAGTTTATCATGTACGAGGCGCTGAGAAAGGGAGCCACAGTGGAGCAACTTTACGACCGGACAAAAATCAAGCGGTGGTTCGTCCAGCAGATGAAAGAGCTGGTGGAGATGGAGGAAAAAATCCTTCGCTACCGGGGCAAACAGCTTCCGGACGAGCTTCTCGTCCGGGCTAAGAAGGACGGTTTTGCGGACAAATACCTCGCCCAGCTTCTCGGAATTTCGGAAGAGTCCGTTCGGCAGCGGAGGATTTCGCTGGGTGTTGTCGAAGGCTGGGAGGCCGTGCCTGTCAGCGGCGTGGAAAACGCCGCATATTACTTTTCCACCTACAACGCGCCCGACTCCACCCCGGCCTCCAAAAGGCGCAAGGTCATGATACTCGGAGGGGGTCCAAACCGGATCGGGCAGGGGATCGAATTCGATTACTGCTGTGTTCACGCAGCGTTCGCCCTCCGCGACGAGGGCCTGGAAAGCATCATGGTCAACTGCAATCCGGAGACCGTGTCCACGGACTACGATACTTCGGACAAACTCTATTTTGAGCCGCTTACGGTCGAGGACGTGTTAAGCATATACGAGAAGGAAAAGCCGGAAGGCGTGATAGTTCAGTTTGGCGGACAGACGCCGCTCAATATCGCCAGCGACCTCGCCGAGGCGGGCGTCCGCATTCTCGGCACTTCCCCCGACACAATTGACCTCGCCGAGGACCGGGACAGGTTCCGTCAGATGATGGCCAAGCTGGGCATCCCCATGCCGGAATCAGGGATGGCCAGCACTTTGGCGGACGCTTTGAAGGTCGCGGAGCGAATCGGGTACCCGCTTATGGTGCGGCCGTCGTATGTTCTCGGCGGGCGGGGAATGGAGGTGGTTTACGACGAGGAAATGCTGGAGGAGTACGTTGCGGCCGCCGTTGACGTGACGCCGGAACGCCCGATTCTCATTGACAAATTCCTGGAAAACGCCATTGAAGCCGAGGCGGACGCCCTCTCGGACGGCGCCGACACCTTCGTGCCCGCGGTGATGGAGCACATCGAGCTTGCCGGGGTGCATTCGGGGGATTCGGCTTGTGTCATTCCCCCCGTCACTATTCCCGCCCGTCACGTTGAGACCATTTGCGAGTACACCCGGAGGATTGCGCGCGAGCTCAACGTCGTGGGTCTGATGAACATGCAGTACGCCATAGCCGAGGAGGTGGTGTACGTCCTCGAGGCAAACCCTCGCGCTTCCCGCACCGTGCCGCTTGTGTCCAAGGTTTGCGGCATCTCCATGGCGCACATCGCCACCCAGCTCATGCTCGGCAAAAAGCTATCCGAGCTTCACATCCGACACCGCAACATTCCCCATTTCGGCGTGAAGGAAGCCGTTTTCCCGTTCCCGATGTTCCCAGAAGTTGACCCGCTGCTTGGCCCGGAAATGCGCTCCACGGGCGAAGTGCTGGGGCTTGCGGACTCTTTCGGACTGGCCTTCTTCAAGGCGGAGGAAGCGGCGTCACAATACCTCCCTACCCGCGGAACCGTGCTCATCACCGTCTGCGAGCGAGACCGCCCCGCTGTGCTCGACGTTGCCAAACATTTCCGCGACCTCGACTTTCGGATAAAGGCGACACGGGGGACTCACGCGTTTCTGGCGGAGAACGGCGTCGAGTCCGAGCTTATCCTCAAGTTTCATGAAGGACGCCCGAACATCGTTGACGCTATCGCGAACGGCGAAATTCAGTTGCTCATCAACACGCCGGTCGGGAAGTTCGGACAACATGACGACTCGTACATCCGAAAGGCGGCGATCAAGTACAAGATCCCGTATATCACCACCTTGACCGCAGCAGCAGCCGTCGCCAAAGGCATCGCCTCTCGCCGCGACGGCGCCCCCGGGGTGAAATCTCTTCAGGAGTATCACGCCGGTATCGGTCAATGACGCGACGCAGCCCGGCCCGAGCTACACGGCCTCGATAGTGGAAGGGGGTTTTTTCGTGATGTTGTATGTCACGCTGACGACGCCGGGGACCTCGGACGTGATGCGGTCCGCCATTTTTTCGAGAACCTCCAATGGCAGCCGCGTGGGGGAGGCAGTGACCGCGTCCTCGCTGTCCCAGCATCGGATTTCGACTTGCAGCCCGTAGTCCCGCTTTCCATCCCGCATTCCGGTAACCCTGTCTTCATGGAGGATGGCCATGTACTGGAACGCCCCCGTTTCCGACAATGTTTCCTCCACGATCTTTGTCGCCTTCCGGACGAGTTGCACGCGAGCTGGCGTGGCTTCCCCGATTACACGGGCAGTGAGGGCGGGTCCGGGGAACGGTGGGCGGTTGTAAATCTCCTCGGGGAGACCGAGTGCTCTGGCGACGGCGCGCACCGCCGGCTTGCGTAGCCGGATGAGCGGTTCCAGGACGGTGTACCCATAGGCCTCCTCCGTGTCTATCCCCAGTTGCGCCAGGATATTGTGCTGCCTCTTGATTCCAGCGACGGTCTCCTCCACGTCGGTATAATTGGTTCCCTGGAGGAGAAATCTCGCCCCGCATTCCCGAACCAGCCGGCCGAAGACCGTTTTGTAAAACGTGTCAGTAATCGCTTCTCTCTTTTCTTCCGGGTCGCTCTTGCCCTTCAGGGCGGCGAAGAACTCGTCCTGTGCGTCGAGGACGGCCACCGCCAGGCCCATGTCTCGGAAAAGCGAGACCACCCGCTGCGGCTCGCCCTCCCGCATGAGCCCGTTATCAATAAAATACGTTTTCAGGCGTTCTCCGAGGGCGCGGTGCCCCAGGAGGGTCACAGCGGACGAGTCAACTCCGCCGGAAAGAGCGTTGATTGCTGTCCCTCCACCGACCGTGGCAACGAGTTCCGAGGTTCTCTCCTTGACAAAAGCTTCCGGATCGAGTTCTTGGAGCTTGAGTTCTTCTATATTCATTCCTTCCTCCTCCTTGAGCTTCAACATACACTACTCGGCGCCCGGCTCGCAACACCCAAAACACAATGGGTATAGCTGTATTTGAGTGGCGGAGTTTGCCTCTGACCCAGCCCGTGAGGGGATCCCCACTCCCTTGCCACGCCCTTCCTTACGAAGACGACAAAACGCCGGGCTGTTCGAGCTCGCCTTGAGGAACCTTTGGAGTCGTGAAGCGTTTATGCCGCCCTTTCAGGGCTTCATGACTCTCCAACCGGGACTTTTTCTCAGGGCGTTGGCCTGAGCTTTATTAAGTCTGCCCTTACAGGGCGACCGGAAAGCAACCTTCAGCCCTGAAAGGGCGCAATACTGCAGCCCAGGGCAACGGCCTGGGAATAGCTGAAACGCAGCCCCGCCTATTCCGAGACGGCCCTTGAAAAAGTCCGAAAAATGAGGTAAATCACAAAGAGCGATGTCGTTGCTCCGAAGAGTCAGCCCGAACCTTGCGTAAAAACGCCGGATTTTTGGAACATGGCGGAACTATCTGTGTCTAACTTAACGGATGCACAAGAGATGCCGGCGGACCGCGGCTCCCCGAAAGGGGAGAGCGATTCGGACCTCATCGAACGCTATCTCGCCGGGAGCGATGAGGCGTTCAACCGGCTAGCCTTGAGACACCAGCGGTGGACTATCAATCTGGCTTATCGCTTCCTCGGCAATTACGAAGACGCTTGCGACGTCGCTCAGGAAGCTTTCGTCCGCGTCCACAAGCATATGAGCCGGTTTAAGGGCGACTGCTCTTTCAAAACCTGGTTGTATAAGATCGTTTTGAACCTCTCCCGCAACAGGTATCGGCGGAAAGAAGCGAGAGGCGAGTTTCGGAAAATCTCCTTAGACAATCCGGGAGGCGACGACTCCCGCAACCCGATGGAGATTCCGGACACAACTCTCTCGGTGGGACGAGAAGTCAGGCGAAAGGAAATTCAATGCAGAATCGAGGAATCTCTAAGCCGCCTCCCCAGAAAATATCGGGAGATACTCGTTCTGCGACACATGGAAGGATTGTCCTATTCCGAAATCTCCAAAATGCTCGGTTGTGCCGAAGGAAGCGTAAAATCGAGGTTGCACCGAGCGAGAATAGAAATCAGGAAGTTACTGGCAGACCTCGTGGAGGCCTGAACGGTAAAGGGCGCCGGGTGTAATTCCGCTTTCATTTTTCTGCTCGAGCCCGGTTCGCCCGTAATCAATGGCAACTGGAGGAGTTTTACGACATGGAATGCAAGAAGATAAGACCTTTTCTCGACGATTTGGCCGAGGGCGAGCTGAAATCGCCTCAGACGGAAATTGTCGAGGAGCATCTCAAGGCTTGTCCCTTGTGCCAGAGGGAGTTGTCGGCAACGCGCCAGACGATTCGGCTCCTCGCGGAGTTCCGCGAGGTGGACGAGCCGCCCGATTTCGTTCAGCAGGTCATGCAGAGGATCGAGAAACGACAAAAACGCTCCGTTCTGGACCGATTGTTCCCGCGACCTTCGGTGGCGAGGGTTCTCGCTTCTGTTTCCTGCGTCGCAATCGCGGCGTTGGGGGCGTGGTTGGTTTATAAGCAGTTCGCTCCCACTCCTCCCCCGCCGCGCGGCGGGGTGGCGAAGGGCCGAGGCGTGGGTCGTTCCAAACCCGTAAGACTCGCTCGCGCCTCCCGCGGTGGGACAGAACTCTCCCTGGAGGAGTCCAGAAAGCGGGGTCGAGCTTTCTCCAAAGCCGTAGGGAAACGCGAAGGACTCGCAGAGGCCGAGGAAGTAGAAAAGGCACATCCCGTCGAGGAATTTGGTCGTCGCCTGGGATACCCCATAGCAGCAGACGAACGGGTCGAAACCCGGAGCGCTGGTTTGCGCGGCGCATTCGCGCGAAAGACTGGCGATAAAAAAGGAGACAAGTCCTTTCCGGCGGGAACGACCGGCGCGATGCAACACGGAGCCGAGAGGTCAAATGTCGTCGCCGGAGAGCCAGTCGCCCTGAGTTATGCTTTTCGCACGCAGCAAAAAGCTAAAAAAGCCACGGCGCTTCAACCGCGCGATACGATTCTTACCCTCTCTGCAGAAAGACCCTCCAAGTCCTCGACAGCGCTTGTGGGGACCGTTCTCGAGAAAGCAGCATCTGACCGGCCTACGCAGGCGGCGACGAGCGAGCTCGCCAATGTTCCCGTCGCACAAGCCCCCGTCGAAACCGCAGCTTCCGCAGGACGGCCGGCTCTCGCGCAAGGCGTTTCAGACAGCGGGGAGGGGCAGGAGAAGAATCTCTTGGCCCGGAGCGCTCCAGACGAAGCCAAGCGGCTCGAAATAGACAGTGACTGGTACGGGCATCGCCACTTGGGCACGTTGGAAAAGGCGCCTGAGGCACAGGATGCGCTCTCTACAGCGCTACTGAAGCCGCCAAACCCCTCTCAGCCGGAGAAGAAGGAAGGCGACTTTTCTTCACAAGAGAAAGGGGCGACCGGCCAGGAACAAATGCCGGCTCTTGACGCCAATGATAGCCGCCAAATACAGTCGCTTTTCGGCGAAGCTCTGAGCGCAGAACATTACTATGCGCTCGCAGGAGCCGTGCCCGAGTTCGTTTTTGTGGTAAAGGACCGCGAGAAAGCTCTGGCAGAAATAAAGAAACTCGTTACCGCTCTCGGCGGCGAGACCGAGTCTGCGGCTCTGGGGGACAAAAAGCTCACTCTTGGCGTCGGCGCCTCGCTGGCCGAGTGGATTATCGTCAAGCTCAAGACCAGTGCTTACGAGCAGTTCCGCGAAAAGTTGATGGTTCGTCTGACTTCGCGGGGTCTGTCCGCTTCCACGCCAGAATTGCGCCGCGCCGGACGAGCGACACACCTCAGCGACCGAGACGAAGCTACCGTAACCTTCTGCATCCGTCTGGTCGAAATCCGAGAGCAAGAGCAGACTCAGCAGCCTCCCGAAAGGTAGATTCCCCAGATTCTCGAACGCCGCACGACAGTGTGGTTGACCATCACTTCCGGACCGCTCTTCCGGCAAAGCTTCCCGTCCTCAAGTTTTTGTCCGAAGGAAATCCACTCAATCATACATAAGCCAGAATCGCCCGCGAACGTGCGCGAGGACACGACAAACTCTCCTCGCGGCCCTCAGCGAGAGGGGGACACGATATTGATTGACACGACGAGCGTGTGAGCTCATCACCGGACGTCGCGGTTGCGACACGCCAGCTTGTGCCCAAAGCCTACCACGGCTCGTGTGTCAGGACGCTTGTGGGAATCGTCTGCTGGGGGATGCCCGGGCCCTGATACTGGAGTTGCATGACAGCGCTGCCTTCGTTCTCATGAAACTCCAAGAGAAGGGGCTGGGCGCCTTGGGACAGGTTGATGCTTCCCCAGTCCATCGTCGCGCTGTGGTCGGTCCAGTTTTCGATGACTTTTTCATCAGCCACCGTCAGGCGAACGCCATCGTCGGAATTTGTCCAGAAAGTGTACAAGCCCGGAGTTCCGATGATAACGAAGCCCGTCCAGCGGGCGGAGAAGAGGTCTGAGCTGATTTGAGGGTCGGGAGAGCCTGTCCCCCAATCGAAGTCCACGGCCACATCCACTCGGGTGAGCGCGAGGTCATCGAAATTCATGCCATTGAAGTATTCTGCCTTCAAGCCGGGCGCCAGGGATGGGTTTTCGAGTTCGACTCGATAGAACCGTCTTTGGAAAAGCGGAGCATCTTTGTCAGCAAAGAAAGTTGTCTCTCCCAGGGCCTCGAGACCGGTCTCGATGGGTGTGTAGCCGGAGGGGGTCTCGCCGGTGATGACACTGTAACTCTGTCCCGGGGTGCTGTACCACCCGAGCAAGACTCCGTAAGGAGAAGACATCAGCGTATGAACGATGAACGGATTCACAGTAATCGTGATCTGGGCGGCGCCGAGGCTCACGCCGCTGCTATCGAAAAGTTCAATCGTTAAGTCGTTCACACCCTCGGACAGAACGCCGGAAAGAGCCCAACTTGTCGGGCTGGTCCAAATCGGCTCTGCCGGTTCCCCGTTAACCGTCATGCTCGCCGCCCCATAGGGCGCGGTTCCCGTGATGACCAGGTGCCGGTCGCTGGTAACAAGAGGCTCCCCGTCGTTTGTGGTGACCGCCACCGGGCGATCGAGGCGTTGGAAAATAAAGCTCCGGCGAGAGGCGAGGTACGACTTAATGCCGCTCGGGCTTTGAACGCCGATGCCTTCCTGCGACAGCAGTTGGTAGGTGCGATCCATGTACCCATCGGCCTCGCCCGGCGACAGCGGTCCCTGAGCGATCTCCCACAAGACGCGGTCGTAGTCCTCCCCGAATTCGGAATACAACTTGCTAAAGCCGTACAATCCGCTCGATGTGAGGGAAGTCGTGGGGCCGTCACCGCTGCCGAGCACAAAGTCAATGTCCCAGGGGATAAGCACAAAACGCCCGT
>CAZXGF010000019.1:0-66673 GCA_964640185.1 uncultured Verrucomicrobiota bacterium
GCCGCCTTTCCCGGTTTTCCCGCCCCCAGACAGCAAAGTTTCGGAATTGCTGCGCGAAGAATAACTTTGTTGACACCCGGCGACGGCCGCGTTATCCTGCTTTCGAGAGAATTATGCGATCGCAGACTGCCCCGTTTCACGGAGGAGAACTGGTATGCTGCGCAATGCGTTTGCGAAGATGTGGTTGCCCGCCGTCGCTTTGCTGGCGATGGTCGGGCTGAGTATCCTCTTGCGATGCCCCCTTCAGAATGAGCCTGCGGTAGTCTCTGCGGCCGCTTCCCTCTCCGGTGATTACAGGAAACAACGTCTGAGCATGGTCCAGACGCAGATAGCCGCTCGCGGCGTCAAGGATAAGAATGTCCTCGCGGCGATGCGTAAGGTGCCTCGGCACGAATTCGTTCCGGCGAGGTCCCGTCGGGAAGCGTACTGCGACTGGCCTCTCCCTATCGGACACGGCCAGACTATCTCGCAGCCCTACATCGTAGCCATGATGACGGAGCTACTCAAACCGAAGAGCACCGACAGGATTCTGGAAATCGGCAGCGGGTCCGGGTATCAAGCGGCGGTTCTGGCCGAGATAGTCAAGGAGGTCCGGACCATTGAAATCATAAAAGCCCTCGGCAAGAGCGCGAAGAAGATTCTGGCTCAGAAGTACCCGAAAAAGGTCAAGGTCAAAGTCGCCGACGGATATTACGGATGGGACGAGGGCGCCCCCTACGACGCTATCATCGTCACGTGTGCCGCAAACAACATTCCGCCCCCTCTCATCAAACAGCTTAAAGAGGGAGGGCGAATGGTCATCCCCGTGGGAAGCCCCTTCTACACTCAGAATCTCATCCTCGTCGAAAAGAGGAAGGGAGGCGACATCATCACCCGGAACGTCCTGCCCGTCGCCTTCGTCCCCATGACCGGCGCCGCTCAGAAACGGCGATAATGCCCCGCGAATCCTCGAGCACAACAACCGACCCTGAACGAGACGACCAGCGTTCGTTATCATCGGCATTGTGAGGGTTTGACCGAACATGGTGACAAATGGTCAGGAGGACCGCTTTCTCTTGAGCGGGCCTCGGGTTTGTGGTAGCACAGTACGGGAAGAATTCGGACTTTTTTTCGTAATCCGTCAGCTACGCCTGGGATCAGCTTGGAACCGCACAGTCCGCAGAGGCGCCGTTGTGCCGCTGGAGAAGAGGAAGTTGGTCAGCAAATCGAGCGCGACTTGAGTTCTATAAAGCGTATCGCGCCCAGGTTCCCGCTGAACGCCTTGATGAATGAGGTGCGGCTTTATTTGCGGGGCAGGAGGGCGGTACCGGTAGCGAAGCTGAGGATTCGACCGCTGAAAGGGGATGAAGATAAGATTATTCCGTCGGGACAATAGTTAGATCCGTTGAAGCGGGGAGCAAAGAGGGAAATCGGAGGTGTATTATGTCGCTAATGGGCAAGCCACTGGACACGATCGCGCAAGAGGACCTCCAAGCGTTGGTCGACAACAAGGTGCGTGAGTTTAAGCACATTGAATACAAGCAATCTCTCCCGAGCAATAAGGAATCGGACAGAAAGGAATTCCTTGGAGATGTGTCATCCTTCGCCAATGCCGCAGGCGGTGATCTAATTTACGCGATGCAGGCCAAAGATGGCGTGGCGACGAAGGTGTCCGGTCTACCGGGCATAAACGTTGACCAGGAAATCCTCCGGCTTGAGAGCATGATTCGGGACGGCATACGACCAAGAATTCATGCCGTATCAACCCAGCCAATTAAGCTTGACCGGGCCGGAGTTGTCCTCATCATTCGCGTTCCGCGGAGCTGGTACCCTCCTCACATGGTGGTCTTGAGCCGACACGACAGATTCTACACACGTAGCTCCAACGGCAAACATCCCATGGACGTGTCAGAGCTTCGGGTAGCCTTTACGCTGTCAGAGACCACCGCCGAGCGCATAAGGGCTTTTCGGGAGGGACGCCTTGCCAGGATCGTCGCGGGAGAGACGCCTGTAGTGCTATATGATGCCCCGAAGATTGTTCTTCACATCGTTCCGTTCGGCGCATTTGATCCGGCGGCAAGATTCGACGTAGCTTCACTTGCTCAAAAGACGAAGGATCTGGCTCCAATTGGTTCGTCGTCGTGGAACGACCGCCACAACTTCGACGGTTTCCTCACCTACGACTGGTTTGACCAACAGGTCCCCATTTCATATGTGCAGGTATTCCGGAACGGGACCGTGGAAGCAGTTGACTCTTACCTTCTGCGAAGCAGGGCCGATGCGCGTCCGATCGAAGTTCAGTTATTTGAGACATCCCTGGTCGATGCGCTCCGGAGATATTTGTCAATTCAAAAGGACCTTGGGGTCGAACCGCCTTTATTCGTCATGCTCAGTCTGCTCGGGGTATCCGGTTATGTCCTGCATTCAGTTCCCGCCGGTTACCGCATGGGAGACGAGCATCCAATTGACCGGGATGATCTTTTAGTTCCAGGGATTATGGTCGACAGCTTTGATTCTGCCGCTTCCCAGGTTATGAAACCGGGTTTCGACGCAGTATGGAACGCTACGGGATATCCGCGAGCAATGTCCTACGACGATGAAGGGAAGTGGAAGCTGGAGACGGAGAACAGATAGGCTGCCCTGTACCGACGCCGCAATCAGATTCGCGAAATGGAGTATGCGCCGGCACTGGCGGAGGTGTTGCGATGCGTTCACCCAATGGTGTAGCCCTCGGTCTCGCGAGAGGCCATCCAACGCGGTGATGGCGCAGCCAATGAGGCGTGGGGGGACAGGGAGTGCCTTGACGTTCCTGGTGTATCCGGCTCTGGACAAGGCATCGCAGGATGGCGAGAAGAACGAATGAAAGTGATTGCCCGCAGGGCCGCCGGACCCCCGCGTTTACCCCGAACGCGGTCCTGTTTGAGCAGCCGCGCTGGCGGGTTTGACAATGAAGAGATAATCCGGGAACACGTGGACAGCCCACAATAAGGTGAGGCAGATGGACGAAACGAGCTCCCAAAAGGAAGAGGCGAACGAGCACCGGAAGTTCAGCCAGAAGCAGTACGAGATGCTTTTACGCTGCTCGGAAAAGGCGGACATCACGGAGTGGAACGAGTGGCGCAACGCTAATCCCAGTAAAGAGATTCTTCTGCAAGGGGCGAAGCTTCCGGGAGCCAAGCTGCAAGAGGCGAACGTTTGGGAAGCCAACCTGAAAGGGGCGGACCTTCGGGAAGCCAACCTGAAAGGGGCGCACCTTCGGGAAGCCAAGCTGCAAGGGGCGAACCTTTGCCAAGCCAACGTGCAAAGGGCGAAGCTTCCGCGAGCCAACCTGCAAGGGGCGGACCTTAGGGAAGCCAACCTGAAAGGGGCGAACCTTTGGGAAGCCAAGCTGCAAGGGGCGAAGCTTTGGGGAGCCAACCTGCAAGGGGCGAACCTTGTGAAAGCCAACCTGGAAGGGGCGAACCTTGTGGAAGCCAACCTGCAAGGGGCGAAGCTTGGGGCAGCCAACCTGGAAGGGGCGAACCTTTGGCGAGCCAACCTGCAAAGGGCGCACCTTGGGGCAGCCAACCTGAAAGGGGCGAAGCTTGGGGGAGCCTACCTCCAGGGTGCAACATGCAACCTGGTGCTTGTCAACGGTTCCACGTTGCTTTGGGACTGCGAGGTGGATCTTGACACACATTTTCGCGGTGTCGGACTGGACAGCGCTCGGGTAAAACCAGGCCTCAAGCAACTTCTAAAATATAACATCAGGCGCAGGAACTGGGAACGCTGGCACGAAGAGCATCGCTTCCTGAAATGGCTTGTTCGTCCGTTCTGGCGGATGTCTGATTACGGCCGGTCCACTGGTCGGATAATCGGAGTCTTCTTTGGTCTTGCGGTGCTTTTTGGCGTGGCGTACTACATCCTGGACGCTCTGCACCTGCCCGTTGTCGAGCACCTCCGCGTGGGCAGACTCGTCTTTTTTCGCGCGATTTACTTTTCCATAGTGACAATGACGACGCTGGGATTCGGCGATATGCACGCCGCCGAGAACTTCGGGGGATACCTGCTGCTTACGCTTCAGGTACTTCTGGGATATGTACTTCTGGGCGCCTTAGTGACTCGTTTCGCTGTTCTGTTTCAGGCGGAGGGGCCCGCGGGGAAATTCGCAAAGTCTGCACTGACAAAAAAGAGGCCACACGTAACCCTCAAGGAAATTGTTTCGCGGTTCGCGGGGCGTGTGGCGGCGCGCGTACGATCCGCCCTTCTTCGTTCAGGCACTCCCCAAACTCCAGAAAATCGCCGTGCGCGCAATAAAGGGAAGGTGAACGGCGAGTTGAGGTAAAGCGAAAGATTTTTTTGACCTTGGCGCCCTTGGTGTCTTGGCGAGAGAAAAATCGAAAAACGCGAGGCCTCTCGCAAAGACGCAAAGACGCGAAGCCGGGTACATCCTGTTATCGCGTCAAGAAAAGAACACGTCTCCGAATCAAGGAGCTTCTTCGACAGGATAAAAGGATATAGTGGACCCTTCGAGGCACATGAGACATCAAGTCAATCACGCCCGCCCCGCGGCTGCGTGAACGGCAAGTCAAGGTAAAGCGAAAGATCAAAAACCTTGGCGCTCTTGGCGTCTTGGCGAGAGAAAAATGGAGAAACCCCGCGAAACGCGGGGTCGCAGAGACGCAAAGGGGCAAAGTCCCGTTCACGCGGACGGCGTGATTATCCCGTCAAAAAGAATACGCGACCGAATTTGACAACCACAGCACTCAGCCCTCGTATCCCTCTTCTTCCGAAGAGGAGCCGCTCAGAAGGAGCAGTTGCAGAAGCCAGAGGTTCTCCCTGTCGAAATGGTCGAGACTGCCGTAGTCCATTTTCTCCAGCTCCTCGCTGGCTAAGTACGCATTGATGCCCCTGTTGCCGTACGCTTGCTTGGCGAAGCCGACGACGTCCTCCATGAAAAGACGGAAATTCTCGGCACTGTTCTGACAGAGCCGCTCGCCCAGATAGTCGTAATTAAAACTCTTTTGTTGTATTCGGTAGTGCCTTTTCTGAGGCTGCTTGGAGAAGATGTCGAGGATAAGATGTTCCTCTTCGGTGACCTTTTGCCGTGGAGTTGACTTGACAGGAGCGGGCGCGAGCATCCCCGCCCCGAGGCCCAGCAGAGAGGTCCGGAGCACCTTGCCCGCGATGATGCCTTTTCCCGGCGCCGAGCACGCCCAACTGCCGGAGCCTTTTCGCTCGACGACTCGACCGAGACTGAGCAGAACGATGTTTTCCCAGGAAAGGGGGTGGTCGCGGCCATAGATGTCCTGCGCGTTGAAGTGCTGTTCCAAACAGTCGGCGTTGTTAATGTGAACAGCGCGCTCGGGGTGATACATCTTGGTTTGGTCCATGTAGAAGACGCCCACGCCCGCCCCATTGAGTTGTTCGGAAATCGTTTTTGCTTCCTGAAGCGGGAGGTTTTGCGCGAGGATGCCGCAGCAGTTGCGCACCATTATGGTGGCGTCCGCGTAAATGATGTTCTCCGCTCTGGTAAGTATCCTCGCCGTCTTCTGAAGATCGAGCGGTATCAGCTCGTTGAGTAGTATGGCGTAAGGCATGTTCGGCCTCCTACGGCGCCCCGTCCCATTATAAGGCACGCACGGGCGACTGGATAAAATCCTTAACTGTTTCTTTAGCACTAATCTCAAGAAAGCTCTTGAGATCACTTTTCGTAGGCGCCGCGAATTTCACTTTATCTTTCCTACCTCACAAACAATAAGAAGATAGTTATGAATGCTATTACAAGGATGATTAAATGATATATTTCACTCGCAACGCCAAGTTTGCGGTCCGGATGTGGCTTCTTGCCGCCTTGATAACTTTTCAGTCTCGGCAGAAATCTCCCTGTACGAGCTCTATACTCAAGGTAAGCATTTCCAAACTTCTCCTGCAGGAATTTCCGCTCATGGGGTATTACAATTGAATACAGGCAAGTGTAGGCTATAATAAATATTGCGTAGGCATACCATTCATTTAGGGATATGCAAAAACCTAACCCTATAACGAAGTTGCCTAAGTACAGCGGATTTCTGATATAAGCGAAGGGGCCAGAAGTACAAAGAAAATCCGATTCTATTTTGGTAACTATATGTTTTCCCCAAAGATAACCAGCAGAATACATTCTGAACGCCATTCCCGCCACGACAATTATTGAACCTAAACCGAATAGTAGCAAAGAGGTAGTTCCGTCTAAGCAAAACTTCAAAACTGTGGGAACTATAAAGGTAGTGATACTAACAAACCTGCGATTTCTGAAAACGAATACTGGAATTGTATTATCCATAGAAATACGCAATTCATCCAAATTATTTGACTATTTACTTTTCGCCTTTGTGAAACAAGTAATCCCGAACTTCTTAGTTTTCTTCATGATGCTACGGATCTGGCTTTGTGAAGCGGGAGGTTTTGCGCGAGGGTGCCGCAGCAGTTGCTCACCATTATGGTGGCGTCCGCGTAAATGATGTTCTCCGCTCTGGTAAGTATCCTCGCCGTCTTCTGAAGATCGAGCGGTATCAGCTCGTTGAGTAGTATGGCGTAAGGCATCCCTCAGCTCCTGCAATCCAGCGAGCACCTAAATAGTCGCGCCTTCCCCACCCCAAACATAAATCATACCATACCCTCCGCGAAAGGCGAAGGTCAAAGTTAGCTCGGGTGTGGCAGCGTATCCGTGGCATGCCATGACGCCTTCTTTCGCTCTTCCCACAGGTGGCATTCACCTGGTGCCGATGTCGAGTCTCCGTCTCTATCCCACAATTCAGGAGAAGAGGATAGCATTTTAGCCGGGCTTTAGCCCCGCCGAGGCGGGGCTTCAGCCGGGCTTCTCGACCAGAGGATTCATCCGAAATATGCCACGCAGATACGGCCGCACCCTCAAAGTTAGCTGTTGCGGTAATGCCTCAGTCTCAGGGGGAAACCGAGTTGTGGGAGGGAGGAAGGGAAAAGCAGAACAACGCAAAGCCCAGAGTTGCAGAGAGGAGCATGAGAATGACCCCGTGCTCGCCCGCCGTGGCATGGGCATCTTGCCCATGATATCCCCACGGGCGGCACGCCCGTGCCACTGAAATGGCGCCGCACCTCTCAGCCACCTGCAAGTCCGCCGTTGTAATGCCTCAGTTACCGGCGGCTGAGGTTCGGGTCTCATAGGATGCAGAGTAGCCCTTGTGCCGGTGGCATCCTGCCCCCCGCCATGGCGGGTTGTCCTTCTCACCTTATTCTCTGCGCCTTTGCGTCTTTGCGTTAATCTGCTTTTCCCTTCTTGCCTCCTCCGGCTCGGCCTGCTATCCGCCCGAGACTGAGGGATTACCCGCCGTTACATCTTTCCATTGACATTTGACATTTTCTTCTCATCAAGGTATCTAAGCATGGAGGCTTGAATATTTATTGTGTCACGCCGTCTAATTTCAACGAGTGGCAAGCAAGAGCATGGGAGAGGAGAAATCTCAGACTTTCAGCTTGTTCAAAAGGCAAGCAAGGGGGATTCGGACGCCTTTGAGGAGCTGGTAAAGCGATACCAGCAAAGGGTTTACGCGATAGCTTATGGTATTTGCCACAGCCATCAGGACGCTCTTGACATCTCCCAGGAGGTGTTCATCAAGATATACAGCAAGCTCAAACATTTTCGGGGGGAATCGAGTTTTTATACCTGGCTTTATAGGATCACTGCCAACGTGTCCATTGATTTCCAGAGACGCAAGAAGAAAATCACTACCGTTGAGTTCGACGAGAAAATCGTGGAAAAACCCTTACTCGAGGCGAGGCACGCGGAACAGAAGAAGTTCGATCCCAGAAAGACATTGGAAAGAAAAGAGATTCGCGGGGCCATCTTGAAGGCTATCGAGATGCTCCCGGATGAGCAGAGAACCGCCGTAGTATTGAGGGAACTGGAGAACTTATCGTATAAGCAAATAGCCAAAGCGATGAACTGCTCCCTGGGAACTGTTATGTCACGTCTCCATTACGGCAGGCAAAAGCTGAAGGAGATGCTTTTGTCGTTCGTATCCTGATGGCGAGGAGGATGAGCGGATGAACAAATGTCCCGGACACAAGGACCTCCAGAGGTTCGCCGACGGCGAGCTGACAGGACGCAGGCGCTCACGTGTTGCGGAACACCTCGAGGGCTGCGAGCTATGCGCCGAGGAGCTCCGGCAGATTCGCAAGATAGGCGAGCTGGTCTCCGGCGCCATACGAAACGAAGCGGAACGCCACGACCTCACGGGCCTTTGGGAGAGGGTCAGCGTGGGCATAGCATCGCCGCCCGCACCCACCCACGAGGGCTGGGGGCGGGTTTTGAACCTCTTGTGGAAGTCCCCTGTGAGAGTAGCCTACGCCGCTGTCATCGTCTTGGTCGCCGGCTTTTTAGCCGTCAGATCTTTCCTGCCCGATACGAGACCGCCTCGTGCGACAGGGGAGGCGCAAGTGTACTCAGTTGACCAGTACGATCCGCATGTCACCGTAAGCATCCGTTTGGCTTCCGGGGGCAAATCGGCTATTGTCTGGATAAGCGGACTGGAACCCACCGAGGAGAATTGATGTCGAAGACCCGCGAGATCATCGCGCACTCCACAAGAGTTCTCTGCAATTCCGCTTTTGCCATTTCAGTAGCTTTGTGGGTTGCCGCCTCTGTGCCTCACGCCTCTGCGGCGGGGACTGCCCGACTTGAGGTCACGATTGCCCTCGCGTCCCATTCCGCCCGCGCCGCGCCCCCCGGGTTTGACAAGAGATTACTCTTCGCCAAGAGCGGCCTGATGCGCACCGGCTACAGAACCTTTACTTACGTGAGGCGCTACCCCCTCCGCGTCGCTGAGGGAAAAGCGACGAGGTTGTCCCTCGGCGGAAAGATTTCAGTCGTCCTCGGGTTCAAAGGATTCATAGGCCCGCAAGGCCGAAGAATACAATACTATCTGGAGACCTACTCAGGCAAAAAGCGGCAAGCGCGCATCTACTACTCCATCTCAAAAGGAGGCGCCCCGGCGATCACCGGCATTGACCAGCCCGGAGGACAGCGGGCGTACGTGCTCATCGTCAGAGCCCCCAAATAACCCTCTCCCGGCAGCGTCCCGTGGCACGCCACGCAGCCCCTTCCCCTGCCAGGCTGCCCCCACCGCTTAGTACATGGATTCGCAAATGCCGTGACGTATAATGGTGCTGCGAAACGGTCTATTTTGACGGGATAATCACGCCATCGGCGTGAACGGGATAGTTCCAAGCACGTGAGCAATCCAGTAAATCACAAGCCCAGGGCCGCTGGGTGAAAGACCACGAAGCGCAAGCAATTGACGGAGAACTTGTCCGAGACCTTGCAGCCCGGTCATGGCGGGCTCGAAAGAGGTACGGTCATCGTCGAGCCCCGCGTGCCGCGGGCTCGAGCGGGTTATCGTGGCGGCTCAGGAGATACAACCCGTTAACAACATCTTCGCGACCAGCAAGCCAGTATGGGAGCCGGAAGTTGAGGTAAAGCGAAAGGTCAAGAATTTTTCGCAAGGATAAACAGGATTCTAAGAATCATGTCCATCCTGTTATCCTGTCAGAGGAGAAATACGTCCTCGAATTTATGAATCGGAGCGCTTAGTCGGAAATAGCCAAACCTTTTCTCTGCGCTCTCCGCGGTGAGCTCATCTCCGCCATGCGGCTAAAGACCTACTGCCGTTTTGCGCGACAGCGCCCTTACACCCAGAAAAAGTCGCTTCTCCACTTGATAAAGCCTCTCCAAGAGAGGTTGGGGCTTTGCAGGTTCGCAGCCTGCGCCGGCGTGCAGAAACCATCGAATAACCCCGGGGCGACCATCGTCTATATTTACGGAACGAGAGGAGAGGAAAAACACGAGAAAGAAAGGAGATGCTCGAAATGATGAGGAAAGCACTGATTCTGCTGTCGGCAACAGTGATAGCAGTGGTTCCTCTCCGCAACTCCAATGCTGGAGACAGAGAGTGGGCCACCGCAGGGAAAGTCATGGCCGGGCTCGCCACCCTGGCGATCATAGGCGATTTGGTTGCGGACCAGTCTCCCGTTTACGTGACCGCTCCTCCGCCTCGAAGAGTCATCCGCGTTTACACGCCCACACGTGTTTGGGTCGAAGGGCGACACGTCGAAATCGTCCGAAAGAGATGGGTCACCGGCCATTTTGAGAGAACCTGGGCGCCGCCGGCACGCCAACGCATCTGGGTTGCAACACCGCGCGGCGGATACTGGCAGGACACGATTGTTCGCCCCGCTTTTGGCAGAAGAGTCTGGCGCCCGGGATATTACGTGCGCAGGCGCGAGACCCAGTGGGTCCCCGGGCACTGGCGACAGATTTAGAGTGTCCCTCTCCTTTGCTCAAAGGGGCCGAGCCTCCCTCGGCCTCTTTCTTTATGCGCGAGTTCGCCCAAATTACGCGGAAAAATCGGCAATCCCGCCCGGCGGAAGGGCGCAGCACCCTTGGCGGTAAGCCCTCAGTCTCCGGCGCATACCCCGCCAAGGCGGGGGAAGGAAGGAGGAGGAAGGTAACGCACAGGTGCAGAGGCGCAGAGATGGAGATGAGAATGACCCGGTCCTTGCCTGCCGTGGCATGGGCATCTTGCCCATGATTCCCACGGGTCCCCCGCCAGAGGCGGGGGATGCCACGTGGGGGATGGCTTTTTTTGCCGTGAAGGGTACAGCCCGAGCCCGTCCAGGGCGAGGGAGCCCCTCGATATCCCCCGCGGAACGCGGGGCGGGACAGGACGCCGGCGATACGTGTGCCTCTCTGCGTGCTCTGCGCACTCTACGGTTCCACCCTCAGCCGCCGGTAACTGAGGCATTACCCTTGGCGCCGATTTTTGTTTGACATTGCCGCTGGGCGCGTGTATCATTAGAATGTTTAGAGATAAGAAAGGTGCAGCGCTCAAGCTGTTTGTTCGCTAAGCTCGGTGCTCACAGGTGTTTGTGTCTAACCGGATTACTGCCCGGGATTCTTCACGGTTCGCCTTGGATGCTCGGGTTGGTGGCGTTGGAGGTATTTTGCTATGAAAAGGTCAAGAGGATTTACGCTTATCGAGTTGCTCGTTGTCATGGCGATCCTTTCAATCCTGATGGCTCTGCTGCTGCCGGCGGTTCAGCGCGCCAAGGAGGCAGCTCGCCACGCATTGTGCGCAGGCCATCTCAGCCAGCTTGGCAAAGCCTTTGCTCAGTACGTGAACGATTACGGCGCCTACATGTTCGATTATGGCGGTGTCATCCAGTTCGGTTGGGGCGATAACCCATCCAGAAAAGGTTGGATGGATATGCTGTTTCCCTATGTCTCCACCACTCTCGGCGGGAAAAAACAGTACCCCGAAACCTGTTACACTGAAAGGACCGAAGTTTTCAGGTGTGGCGCCCTCAAAGCTTCCGCGGCCACCGGCAAGCCGTACCTTAGCAGCTACATATTGAACTCTCGCTTATATCTGGACAGCCAAACGCAAGGACGCTTCGATCTCGGAAGGCTCAAAATGCCGCCTAAAGTAGTCCTCCTCTACGACCGCAACAAGTGGACCGGGGCGGAGGATGACGCTGACATGACAGACGAGTGGGGCAATAGCCAGAGCGGTTCCTCCGACCAATGGGGGCCCGGCGGCCTTTGGTATTACCACTCCGGCGGTCCCGATTTCTCCGGACCACACTCCGGTGGCTACAACATTCTGTTCTGCGACGGGCACGTCGGTTTCTTCTCTCGCTGGAGTGAGGGGAGAATGACACGGCATGCCGAGCAATAGGCGCCGAGATTCGCGCACGCTCTTGGTACGAGGACAATCCCGCCACGCAAATGTAGCCGCATCCTGCCGCCCGCAAAGCTGCGCGCCCGGCCTCGTTTGAACGGCTACTGACTCGTTAGTGAATCCAGCAGCCTCGCAAGTTGGCCCGCCAGGACGGGTCGTTCGTATCTCCGGATGACCTCGCCCCTCCCGTGGTAGGCAACGTCGCCTGTTCGCTCGTGCTCGGAATAGTATTTCACAATGGCTTCCTTCATCTCCCGCCGGTTGCTTGCATTGACAACCGTGCCCGCGTTTGCCTCTCGGATTAGCTCCGAGGCGACGCCCCCCTTCGGGGCAAGCGCCAGAATCGGTCGCCGTGCCCCGAGATATTCGAATAGCTTGGCCGGACACTCCACCATGCCAGCCGAATCATTTCTTACAATGAGCAAGAGCACTGAAGCATTGACCTGCTCCCGGAGGGCCTCCGCGTGGCTGAGACCAGTCCGAACCGTGACCACGTCCGACAGTTTGCATCGTGCCGCAAGACGAGCCGTACGCTGGCTGAATCTCTCAATTATATTCACACGAATTCTGTGCCTTTCGATGAGGCCACTCTCGATAACTTCAGCAAGAGCTCTCAAGAACGGCACCGGACTTCGCGCCTCGCCATAGAAGCTGCCCGTGTACGTGGTGGTGAATTTCTCCGGCGAACGATGAGCTATGCCAGAAAACTCATCCGGGTCATACCCGTTCGTGATAACACGGACCTTTCCCTCAATGTCTCTCACCCTGAGTTGCGCGAAAGCTGCGGCCCTGGGCGCGGTGTCGCTTAAAGTCACGTCTGCAAATTGGAGGACCCTCCGCTCCAGGAACACGTCAATAGGGTGCCGGATGACGCCGAATGCTGACAGCCCGATATACGGATTCTGGGACCACGGGTCCCGAAAATCCGCCACCCACCGGACACCCGTCTTCCGCTTGAGCCTCAGCGCGATAAGATGCGCCGTGAACGCCGGCGCCGAGGACACGATTGCGCTAATGCCCGCCCTCCGGATGGTCGAAAGCCCCCCTCGGACCCCAAAAGGAAGCCAACCGACCTCCGGGTCGGGAACGAAAACGAAAGTGTTAGCGAGCGACCACAGGAGGCTACCGGTTCGCTCGTCGGTTGCTCGTGCTCGCGCGGTCTCCGCCGGAGTGGAGGGCGCGCCCTTTCCAGCGAGACGCAAAAGCAGCCTCTTTCCCGCCAGCCTGATGTCGGGGAAAGGCGTTCTCACAATGCGGTCAGAGGGGAGGTTATCCGGCACCTCGCTCGGCGAGCCCGTCGCATGATATGGCCCCGGCACAATCGTCAGCACATAGGGGTCCCACCCGAACTCCGGTAGATACTTAACAAACCCCACAACCCTTTGGACGCCGCTGCCGCTGGTCGGCGGGAAATTACTTGAGATTATCAGAATGCGTTTACTTTTGCTCACGGACACAAGCCCCTTTGCAGGATGCCGAAAAGAACGCCTATCGCTTCGCAGAACGCCTCCGGCCCGGATGAAGTCCCGCATGACCCGCTGAGAGCAATCTGTCGGCCAAATACTCGCTGCCCAGCGGCGAGCTCACGCACCCTCTGAGGCGACCGGAGTCCGCGAAGGAACGCCCCTGGCAATCGGCGCGGCGGCGCTCACTCCCCTGTTTTCTTACCCGGGAATAGCTTGTCTTTTATTGAACTGATGAAGTTACGCAGCGCGGTTTTCTCTTCTTGCTCGAGCAGCATCAAAAGCGCAAACAGGAAAACCGGCAGTGCAACACATTTTATCAGAAGAGCCGACTGAGGCAAAAACCTGTTGACAATAATACCTCCAGCGAAAAAGGGAAGATAAATCGCCGTCAGGACGCCGACCTTCGAAAACGGCAGCCTCAGCGAATAGACCTTCCTCGCCCAGTAGTACCCCAGACATGCCTCAGCCCCGTGAGAAGCTGCTGTCGCCACCGCTGCTCCCATTATCCCGAAGGGCGGCACGAGGAAGAAGTTCAGGAACAGGTTCAGCACCGCACTGCAGATGATTGCCAGAGCGAAATATTTCATCTTGTTTGCGAAGTTTATTCCCATGCCTCCCAGGTAAAACGCGGCGTGGAGTACTCTCCCTAAGGCGAGGAGGCCGACGACCTTGTACCCGCCGTAATATGCGGGCCGCGTCAGGATCTTCAGCGCTTCGAGCGAAAACAGGGAAAGAAACATCCCCAGCGCGGAGGAGAGAAGCATAAAGTAGAGAAAAACCTTCCTGAAAACCCTCTCCGCTTCCGGCTTCCGGTAAATCGAATAGGCTATCGGTGACCACGCCAGTTGAAAAGCCATGAACAAAAACGTCTGCAAGGTAGCCAGCTTGAAGCCGACGGAATAAAGCCCCACTTCGCGCAGAGTAGTCATCTTCACGAGGAAAAGTCTATCCGCCGACCCCATGATCCACCTGGAAAGCGACGCCGGCACCATCGGCAGGCCAAAGCTTAGCAGGAGGCGGAAATGTTTCAGCGAGAAGCTGAATCGCACGTGACGGGCTGTGAGGAAAACGCCAAGAGCCGAAAAGAGAACCGCAGAGACCAAGCCGCTCACGAAAATCCCCATCAGGCCCTTCCGAAGAAACACGACCAGGATGATGGTCAGTGTCGTCTGAAATAGACCACGCCCCAGAACCAGCAGGTTGTATCGTATCTTCTGGAAATTCAGACGCATCACCGTGATGGGCATTCGCATCATTGAATTGAAGGGGATCGTCAGAAGACTGATCGCCAGAAACCGAGAATATCGCTCCGAACCAAAAAGGAGAGTGGAAAGAGAACGCGAGAAAAGCGCCGACAAACCACATATCACCAGCGGCGTCAGGAATTGAAACCAGAAGCCTGTCGAAACCAGTTCTTTTTTTCCTGCCTCGTCGTAATCGTGATAGAACCGGAAAACCGCCGCAGTCATGCCAAACATGAGAATCATCGAGAGCAGCGAGGTCGCCGTCGCTATGACGTCCAGAACCCCGTAGTCGCCCGGAGAGAAAATCCGAGTGTAAATGGGGACAAGGAACAAGGAGATGGCGCTGAGGGCAACGTTCCCGAAGCCGTAAACGACCGTGTCTCTCGATACTCTCTTTATGTAGTCTCGCAGCATGATTTCCTGGGGTTTCGGCAGATGGCAAGCTGTATCAGGCAGTCCCGAACGTCGCCCCAAGAAAGTGCGGGGCGAACACGCCGCTCATCCAAAAGGCGCTCGAAGCGCCTCTCCGCCGCCCACCTTCCGATTGCACTATGCGACAGCGGAATGCGAAGCCAGCATAGATGCGACATAAGCACGGCCCACGCCCGAGCGACCACGCCGGGAGGGCCTTTTGCCTCGAGGTGCTCCAACCAGTTCTTTCCCTGGACGTAAAACCTGCAATCCGCGAAGTACGCCGACAGCAGGTCTCTCAGTTCCCCATAGTCCATCTCGTTGATATGTCCCCGCGTATGCGATATGGCGGAGTAAACCGGACGATTCGGCGTCGAAATCACAAACATGCCGTCCGGCTTGAGCACGCGAACGACTTCCTCGATGAACCGGCCTGTCCTGAAAGGAGAGATGTGCTCCAGCGTCTCAAAAGAGACCACTGCGTCAAAGGATGCGGCAGGGAAGTTCATGCAGGTTACATCCATTTTCTCGAAAGAGCCGTTCGGGACCTGATGCATCGTCCGAGCGTAATTCAGTGCTTCCTCATCGAGATCAACACCTATTACCCTTCTCGCCTTTCCCACTTTCGCCAGATGGTATGCGCCGTAGCCTTTCCCGGTCGCTGCATCGAGAACGACCTTGTCCCCTACAAGTCCTTCCGCAAAAACGTACCGCACCATGTCGAAGGCGAAAGTCATCAGCGGCACCCCTCGCGGCCGCATTCCGAGGTAGTGATGGAGCAGGGGCCAATGGCGAATACTCATCCCTCCCGTCTATCTCCTGTCACGAGTTGCACCTTCTCTACTGCTTATCTTTCTTCCGGGCGCGGGGGCCTGCTACCCCTCCTATCGTCAAGAGCAACCCGCCCAGCCACCGCTCCAAGGGACCCAGACACATAAACACAAGCTGGTGGACCCTGTCTGCTGCCGGCAATCGCCCGCCAGGAAGATTCATGCCGTAGTTCACTCGAAAGCGTCGGTTATGGAGCACCGTGACATTTTCCCTTTGCAACAGCTCCTTCATGCGTCGGTCCGGAACCGGCCTCCAGTAACCGTACGCTGCAATATTCTGCGGCGCCGATGAACGCCGTCGGTTGAAGACTGTGTCCGACGGCACGCAGAGCACGACCTTGTCGCGGCTGTGGCGCACGTGTTGCCGAATGCTGGCCTCGAGCTCCCCGCCAAAAAAGTGTTCCACAACCCCGGAAGACATTACGATGTCGAACCTTCTTCCAAGGTCAACGTCGAGCAGGTTAGCGCGAGCGTACGCGACCCTCCGCGGGTCCTCGTACCGGAAAAGCTGGCGAGCTAAACCAAGAGCCGTCTCGGAAAAGTCCACCAGCGTCACATGGTTGGCGCCCGCCTTCAGCGCGAAGAAACTTAAACTTCCCTTTCCGCAACCCATCTCAAGCACTTCCTTGCCCTCGAAGCAAACGCGGCTGGCAATCTCATCGAATATGAATTGCCAGGCGGGTCTCGCCTGGCCTTCGATACTTCCCCACGTCCTCTCCCAGACTGCAACGTCATTGGTACCCACTACACGACCTCCCGATGAAACCGACGACCTGTGCTTCGGCTGCGGCGGACCCTAAGACCTGAGTTTCCCGACCGTACTTTTCTGTCATGGCCGCGGGGCGTCTCGCATGGGGCCACGGGCTCTCCCTCTCCGCCCCGCGTGAGATATTCCGCCGTAGAGACGTAACAACCTTTCCGATACCGCCTGCCAGTTGCATCTTTCGCGAACAGCCCCCCTGCCAGCTTCGCCGAGTCTTCTCCGCACCGCCGGGTCTTTCAGCTTAAATATCCGCTCAGCGAACGAGTGAGCGTCGCCAGCCTCGAACACGAGTCCGCTGCGAGCGCCTTCGACAATCCGCCGCAGGGGCCGACACGAGCTGACGACCACGGGTTTTCCCATCAGCATGTATTGATATAGCTTATGGGGCGTGGTAGCCTCCGTTTGCTCCGTTGACACGTGAGGCACGATGCACACGTCGCTCGCGGCGATGTAGCTCGGAAACCTCTCGAACTCCACCCAGCCCGTGAATACCACTACCTCCTCCAATCCCATCGCTTTTGTAAGTAGCCGCAGCTTCGGCATCATCTCTCCGTCGCCGACGAGGAGAAGTTTCGCGTTCGGAATCTCCTTTAGAATTGCGGGCATAGCCTTAATCGCGGTGTCGAGACCACGCCACGGCGAAAAACCTCCCGCGTAGCATATCACAAAATCGTCCCTGAATTGCTCCACCAATCTTTTGTCAATCGGCAGGGATAGAAAATGCTCGACGTCAACAGTGTTTTCGATTACGGAAATCTTTTCGGGTGGAATGCCCTTGCCGAGAAGGCGTTCCTTCGCTTCCTCTGCAACCACCAGGATATGGGCGCATGACTCCGCCCACCGCCTCTCGACCCGCTCCCACCTCCTCGGCCACATGAGGCGCTCCGCCAGCCTCGGCTTGCGGCGAGCAAAAGCGAGCCTGACCAGAGCGGGGTAGTTCTCGTGCAGATCGGCGATGACCGGCACGCCCCTCCCTCTCGCGGCTGCGAGTGCGGTCCCCACCATCGGCAGATCGTGCACATGGACGACGTCAATGGCGTGCTCTTTGATGAGTTTCTTGATAGCTCTTTTCCATTGGAGGTCGCCCATGGAAAGCAGATAGACGAAGGTGTTAAACATTCGGATAAGAAAAGGAAGGGAAGCTATTCGCCTAATCTCAATTCCATTCCAGACCGAGCTTTTCGGCCTTTCGTCCGTCCGAAGGCAAAGGAGAAACACCCGATGGCCACCGGAGATAAGGGAGCGAACCTCCTTCTCGACCCGGATGTCGGGGGGAAAGTCTTTGTCGGCAAGCACCATGCAGATGTTCACAGATTCGCTTGCCCTCCGATGCCGCCCTCATTCCCCCGCCCACGGTGGCCGGCGCCCGGATAGCTTTTCAGGACCTCCACGATGCGTTTCGCTGCTTGTCCGTCCCACAACTTTGGTCTGGCGACCGGTTCTTCCTTCCCCGGCTGCGTCCGCCGGCGTGTCCCCACAGGCGAGTCGAGTATCTCGCGAACAGCCGAAATGATCCGCGAGGAATCGTTCCCCGCGAGAACGTTTGTCCCCTCTCGGAGCGTGACGGGCCGCTCCGTGTTCCATCGCAGTGTCACGCATGGAACGCCCAGAATCGTCGTTTCCTCCTGGATTCCCCCCGAGTCCGTCAGCACCAATCTCGCGCGCGCCATAAGCGCCACGAATTCCAGATACCGCAGCGGGGGCAGGAGACGAAGCCCGGACATCCCGGACAGCCTCGAACTTAGCCCGAACTCCCGAACGCGTTCGCGAGTTCGCGGGTGCATCGGGAACAGAAGCGTTATTCGGCTCTGAACCCACTCCAGGGCGTCGAGCACCCTCCCCAGAACCTCCGGCTTGTCCACGTTGGACGGACGATGCAGCGTCAGCAGAGCGTAGCTTCCCTCCTCGACGCCGAGCTTCTCGTGGATGCCCGTTTCCATCGCTCTATCCTGATACGCAACGAGCGTGTCAATCATCGTATTCCCGACGAAAAAGACCTTATCCTTCGGTATCCCCTCTCGCCGCAGGTTATCGTTCGCATCCTCACAAGTCGTGAACAGGAGGTCCGAAAGCGCATCCGTCACCACGCGGTTAATCTCCTCTGGCATACTTCTATCGAAGCTCCGCAGCCCGGCTTCCACGTGGGCAACCGCTACCCGCAGCTTCGATGCCACCAGCGAGCACGCCAGAGTAGAGTTCACGTCGCCGCCGACCATAACCATGTCAGAGTCTTGTCCGGCGAGGAATTCCTCGAAGGCGACCATGATACGAGCCGTCTGCTTCGCCTGGCTGCCCGACCCCGCCCTCAGCCGCACGTCCGGCCGCGGTAGGCCGAGGTCTTCCAGAAACGCCTCCGACATTTCCTCGTCGTAATGTTGCCCCGTGTGGAGAAAGGTTACATCCATTCCGGGACACCCTCTGGCTTGCTCCAGCACCGGCGCCATTTTCATGAAATTCGGTCGCGCTCCCACCACAACCACGAGACGCATGTTTCCCTCTTCCTTTCCTCTGTTCTACCCGTCAGGCTTCCAGCGCACCTAAAGTTCCCCGAAGGGGAATTTGGGCGACATGCCAGAAGCAGGAAGCCATATACGCTCTCTTGGACGCTGCTACTGACTTCCTATCGGCTTGTCTTTTTCTCTTTCCTTACCAAATATTGCTTTTGTTCCTCAAGAAGCGTGAGCTGCGCTTGTATGTTTTCGATTTCGTATCTTTTCATGTTCAGCCGATACTTTCCTTCGATTCTTCCCTTATTTAGTCTATCCATAATCATCTTGTAATATTTCTCATCAATCTCCGCAGCGATATACTGCCTGTCGAGAACCTTGCATACCTCTATTTCTGAGCCACTTCCTCCGAAAAGGATCAAAACAATATCGCCACGCTGCGTGCACGACTTTATTAACATTTCCGAGAGTTTCTGTGGTATCTGGCAGGCGTGAAATGTCTTTTCCCTACTTACGTTTTTAACCAGGTCAAAATAAAACCAATCGTACGGCATTCTCCCCTTTGAACCATTCGCCAAGTTCCTCAAGATTCGCTTGTCCGTAGGATTTTTGTACGGCACCGCTACATTATGTTCGTCACAAGTTCTTGTGTAGGCCCTATCGGGATACTTTAGCCCCTATTATAGCCCAGATGCGTACACACCATATCAATCGACTTGTGTATAATTGCTCAAAACGATTCTCTTCTGCATAAGCGTTGCGGTTAGATCAATATCGGCACCACATTGACGGCAACGTATCCTCTCCTCAGCGTTTGTAAATTCTGATTTCTCTATGCGTAACCCTCCATTTACAAATCTTAAACAATCGTATCTGTTAGCTTCGCTTATAAACTCTTCAGAACCACATCTGGGGCACTGGCAGCTACTTAGTCGTTTCATAAATAGCACCTCCAATCTTGCTGAGCCTTCTGACGGCGATATCCTCCGCAACCTCTCTGCAATACAAGCTGCTCTCTTTTACAATGACACCGATAAATCGCATTGCTAAAAAGTCAATGACGGCGTTAAACTGCGTTTTCTCTAAGGGAGCTACACTCAACTGCGTGCATCTCATCTGGTACCTCCCAAAAACCTCATCAAGACTCCGCTTCTCGTTATCGATGCTCTGCACGATGGCAGGTAGATTTCCAATCTGTCCCTTCAGTTTAGCCGGTCGAGCGGCTAAATCCCTCAAATGTTCCTCCTTTAGCAGACCTGTGATCTCAAAGAGACTCTCTAAATCGAAAGGCGACAATGGATACTGCTCATTTAGATCTAACAGCCTGCATAATAATTCAGTTCGAATTAAAAGAGATTGTTCTATCTCTGCATCTCTTCCCACAGATGGCGCAAAATCATTACAAATTACCACGATAAAGTCCGCACGATTTTTCTCTTTATGTTGCTTTAACCTTGTGAAGTATATCTTGCCGATACTGTCCCTCGTCGTAGTTTTGGCTTCGATGATCACTCGATAAGGGCTGCTTATGAGGACATCCGTATTACCTGGCCCTCCGACATGCTCGGACTCAAACCCGAAAGACCTAAAAGAACACGCTATCGCCTCTTCAAACAAGCCTGGCTCATCACTTTTTACGGACGTTGAAATAAGATTCGATCTAAGACTTTCGGACTCAGATAACTGGATGACCTTAGGCCTCTCGTGCGTTTGACGAAATTCTTCTTTCGTAATGCGCTTTTCTAGATATATTATTTTCGAGAATATTGACTCAAACTGATTCTTGAAGCCGGAGATATTTATCCTTGGTTTCCCGGTAACCTGCAACTCATCCGATTCCTCTGAGCAAAATACATTGAGTTTCCACTGGCTTCCAGTCACTGGCACGTCATTAATTATCGAAAGGAACGCATCCTTACCAATTACAAAAGTCAAGTTTGCGTTACCGCAGATGAGGATTACCGCAAAGTCAAAATGATTCAATTTTTCAATAGTATCTGTCTCAATGCCAAAGAAGTACTTATCCACTCTTTTCTTCTTGCCAATCACAGATTTTGAAGAATAACGTAAATACGCAAAGCCGTCCTTCGATAATTTATAAACAGTATGTCCGTAATACCTTTCTACGGAACTATAGTGTTGCTGTAGCGTCGACAGTACATCATCATAATGATCACTCATGCTGTCACCTCTTTCTGTTTGAGGGACACCCCAATAGTAAGCGTTTTTCCGTTTGAAGAGAATCTCTGACAACTTGCTTTTGCGGTACACTATAGGAGAGATTCATTTTTGTGCGTCGGGCATTGTAAACCTTTGGATTGGCCACTATGTGTTCGTAGAGAAACTCGTGTATTATCCTCTGGTTGCTTGCTACTGATAATATATTAGATTCACTTGTGTCAAACTCATTCAGAAGACTCTTGCGATATTTCCAATCAAGCATATCATCTTTGTGTATCTCTTCAAAGCAATGGAAACCGTTGTTCATTCCTTTAACGAACCTATGTCTGCCGCAGCCCAGATGCAGAATAAAATAGTCTTCATCTAACAAAATCTGCGGAAATTTTGAAGTATCGTCAAGCTTCGTTGCATCGAACGGATTACGAAACCCATAGTCTTGGCATATTTGCTTTACCAATGTGTTATCAAAGCCAAAAGCTTTTTGCCTTTTGCATCTCTCAAAGAGTTCTGTAATTACGTCTTGCTTAGTTGCCATCTTTACCTCGCCATAAGTTTAACTGAAGATGCTTTCTCGAGTATTTCTCTGAGGGACCAATGACGTATAAGGGCCACACCCTGACCTTGCTATCCATTTGCGGACCGGCGCTCTTCGCGTATTATACATCCTGCGAGCAGAAAGCCCAAAGCAAACTCGGTCATATAAGACCGATCCGCGGTGTCAAGCTACGTTCCGGGAGCGGTGCTTTGGGCGGCAGGCGCTTTCCCACGAGAAAGGAGAATATCCAGAATATGTCCTGCGGCATCGCCGTCGCCGTAATGATTCTCCCAACGAGGAGGCTTGGAGGCACTCGTAACCGCGTCGGCGATGCGGCCCGCTTCCGCGCCCGCCAGCACGTTCCAGCCGGACTCGACGGTCTCTGTCCACTCCGTTTCATCCCGGAGCGTCACACAGGGCACGCGGTAGAAATAAGCTTCCTTTTGCACTCCCCCGGAATCGGTTACGATGACCTTCGCGTTCTTCTCGAGGAGAATCATATCAATGTAGGAGACAGGCGTCAACAGACGCACAGTCTCCTTCAACTCCATGCCCAGCCCCGAAATCCTCTCCCGCGTCCGTGGGTGAAGGGGAATGACGACCGGCAGCCCCCTTTCAGCGGCAAGGCTCAGACCCCGGAAGATGGAGCGAAGCCGCTGAGGGTCGTTGGTATTCTCCGCCCGGTGGACGGTTGCAAGGGCGTATCGTTGCGGGGAGAGCTTTAAGCGTGCGAGAAGGTCTCGGCGGCTCTCAGCTCTTTTCCCGTAATAGAGCGCGCAATCGTACATGACGTCTCCGACGCGGTGGACACCTTTGGAGATGCCTTCCCGAGTGAGGTTCTCCATCGCCTTTTCCGTCGGGCAAAAGAGGATGTCCGAGACGTGATCTGCGACGACGCGGTTAATCTCTTCCGGCATGCGGCGGTTGAAGGAGCGAAGCCCCGCCTCCACGTGCGCCACCGGAATGTACAGCTTCACCGCAGCCAGGGCGCCGGCGAGGGTTGAATTCGTGTCCCCATAGACAACCACAAAATCCGGTCGTTCTTTTTGGAGGACAGCTTCTATCCTCTCCAGCATCCTTCCCGTCTGGGCGCCGTGAGGAGCGCTTCCCACGCCCAGGTTATAGTCCGCCTCTCTGATCTCCAGCTCGTCGAAGAACACCCTCGACATGTTCTCATCGTAATGCTGCCCGGTGTGCACCAAAACCTCATGAGCTCCCTGCTGCCCGGATTCTTCGTTCATTTCCTGGAGACGCCGGCTGATGGCGGCCGCTTTAATAAACTGCGGCCTCGCACCGACAAGTGAAAGAATCTTCATGGTGAGTCCGTGCCTTTCTCAGCTCGTGGCGAATCAGGGCGTGAGCTTTTGTCATCCCGAAGCTCACAGGGCTCGAACCCGGGGTTCAGGGGTCTGGGGTCGGGGATCAGGGGTCAGGGATCGGGCCGGCGCCGGATGGCCTAAACTTAGACCCCTGGCCACTCTCAAGTCGCCCCGCCGTATGAACTAAAGCGGGCACGCTGCGGCCCGTTCGACTTCCGATAGCACTATAGCTTTTCTGACCTCGCCGGACAAGGAACTTCGGCGCCGGAGGCGGACGTCCCGACCGCAACCCCATGGTGCAGGCCCTGTTTTCACTTCACCAATTCGGATTCAAAAGCGGTCTGTCGTAGATTCGCAAGCTATGGATGAAACCACCGAAATGATATGCTGCCGCACTAGACCATCCGCCTGGATAAATCGTTGCACCAGCAGGTATGGCCACACCAATAGCAGCGGCACTTTGTGCAAGCTGTATCCACCCCCCGCCCTTATTGGCGTAGAGGATAAGATAGTTTGTGCCGTCTATTTTGTTGATGTCGTAGAGTGCTCGAAGTTTGATTATTTGATTTCTCGCAATTGTCAGCGCAGCGCTGGCTATTACTTCTCCTCCTCCACCCCTATAAATAAACTGTATCTTGCCTGTTGATGAAATCGCTATTCCCCAATAATGTGTACCGTCTTTGTAGATAGTCCAGACCATAAGACGAACATTTGCTTCTAATTCGGCGCATGGCGCCGTGAACTCCGCGTCTATCGTGCCCCTGCTAGGGTTGATGTTTCCGTCGGCTGGAATCGTGCACGTGTCCGACGCGCGTAACTTGCTTCCCCCCGTGTCATTCGGAATCAACGACCTCGGGAAATCTCCGCCGTCTGTCGAGGATCCTCTTTCGTGAGACGTCAGGAGACTTACATAAACCGCCTTTCCCGCCTTGACCTCCACTCCCACATTCCAGTCTGCCGCCGTTGCCGTGAACTTACCCCAGCAAAGATAAACTCCATCGCCCACGTGCTCATAATGAGGCTCGCTTATCTCGTTGATCAACGCTGTATCCGCGAAAGGCGCCACGTCCGCCGACGTAACCTCCGAGCCGTCCGTGCGGGCGAGAAATGAGACGATGTAATCCTGTGCGGTCAGTGTCTTCGTTTGACAAAACTGCTTGGCTGCCCCGCCAGCCTCGCACAGTTGCACCGAATGACCATCGTAGAGGTTCGGCTCGACATGTTTTTGCCAGCCCGTTACATCTATCATGTCAAAGATGTCCATAGTCGTCTGCTTGCAAGTTGCGTAGCCGATGCGGAAATACGTGGAATCCGGCCCGCCGAAGTACCACATCCTCACGCTATCCGTGCCCACATCCTGCGTGGCGATGAAAGCGTTTTCGATCCGCGCCAGGTCCCATTCCGCCGGCCCTCGAACCATGACCGGATTCCCGCTGAACTTCGTCCAGTTCGTAAGGTCAGTCGAGTAGGCAAAGCCTATGTTCCATTGCGCATTTCCCGCTTGCCCGTTGAATCCGAGAAGGTACTTCCCCGGCGCAAGCTCGAAGAGCTTCGGGTTGGCAACGCCCGCGCTATCCCATTCCCCTGCGCTACCTTCCAGCACAGGATCACCGTCATTGGCGGCCGTCCAGCTAATTCCGTCGGCGGATAGCCCCAAGTAGCAGGCACAAGCTGTGTTGCCCTCAAACATCAGCGCCCACTGTCCCGTCGAGAGCTTTACCACGTAAGCTACGCCCAGTGCGCCGTTGTCCGTGTTCCATTTGTCTCCGGTAACCAGCGGATTCCCGGAGTGCTTCGTGAAATTGATTCCATCGCTCGAGGTCGCCAGGCCAAGCCCGAAATTCCCAGCATCGTCCCGGCCCGAATAGTAAAGACGATACTGGTCTCCCGCCTCTGGCGGGACGGGATTCATCTTTATCGCAGTGCCCATGGCGACATACTTCTCGTCCCATGACCCCGCACTGCCTACACTCAGAACCGCACTATCGGACGGATTCTTTGTCCAGTGAACGCCATCCTCGCTCACGGCACGGCCTATGCGGTACTCGAGGTAGCCAAAACCACCAGTGTAATAGAGGACGTACTGCCCGTTTACCTTTTCGACCTTGCCCTCCTCGTTCATCAACAGAATCGGGTCCCGTAGGGTCGTGCTGTCCCAACTGCCCCCCGAGGCGCCCAGAATCGGCCTGTGTCCTCGCGACCAGCAAAGCAGTTCTCCCCCACTCAGTTCCGAGGTGACCAGGGGACGTCTGTAAAAGACCAGCCGTTCTATGTAACCGTAAAGGCACTTGTTTGTTGTTGTGGTGTAGTTGCCTATGATGAGCTCCGCATTCGCGTCCGAATAGACCTCACCTACCGCAGCTTGCTGTGTGTCATAGGCGACCTCGCTGGCATCGGCCCAGAGATGCACCTTCCTGTCGCCATAATCATCATAGGACAAAGCTATCTCGTGCCACTCGCCATAGCTTATCTTTGTGGAGGACTCGCTGAGCCCATCGGTGGGCGCCTTCACTATTCCCCAGAGCCTCATCCCATCCTCGTCAAAGTACAGACCAAAAGCCCATCCGTTTCCGGACAGGTACTTATGAATCAAGTAGCATGTCGAGATGGAGGGCTTGCTTGGGACTTTGATTTTCACACGGACTCCGAAGCGCGGCAGGTTTTGAAGGAAAGGCGTCTTGCCCACGTTGACTAAGCTATCGCTCTGAAAAAACCCCGCTGCGCGGCCGTCTTCACCATCTGCGAAACTCACGTTTATCGGGCGGCCGTGATGAATCCCCAGTTCGTCATCGCAATTGTCCTCAAAATTCCACAATGCCCCTGTTCCGTTCTGAGCCAGCCTCTTTATCTCTTCCTGGCTTAATTCTCGTCCCCACAGCACAAACCGGTCAATCTTCCCCTCGAAACACCGGTTTCCTGCCGAGTTGTTGAGAAGATATAGAGAATTAGCCGCGTCGGATGTCCTGCTGCCCTGACTCGCCTGCTGAGTCTGGTATGCAGCCTCACCGCCATCGAGATAAATGTGTATCTGCCGGTCTCCGTTCTCGTCGTAAGTGATGGCAACGTCGCTCCACTTGCCTATCGGAATCATCTTCTCAGACGTGGAAACAGCATCCTGCGTCCCGTACTGAACCTGAACCGTCAAACTAACATATCCCTCCGACTCGTCGCGGACATAAGCCACCAATGCGCCCTTGTCGAAGATACGCCCTTCGTTTCCCTCCCCGTCGCTATCAGGGTTTATCGCGAAGCCTACGCTGAAAGTAGTGAGGTCGTCTATGTCGCTGCCGCTGCCGCAAACGATGCTCGTCGTGTTTCCGTTCGATTCTGCCGCTTGGCCATAGCCCTCCTTGCTCTGCACGTAACTTACATTGCTCGGCGTGCCATCGCCATTCCCCATCTCGTCAGTACAATTCCCGTTGAAAAAGAACGCTCTCAGGCACGCGTCTTCCATCCCGTTCCACCGCAAGTCAATATCTTCTTGGCTGCTCCCCGCGTTCTTGCATAGAACATTCGTGTCCTCACATTCCACCAGAAGTCCCTTTCGGTGCCGCGGGACGTTCTCGCCGACATTCAAAGCCGGTCTTCGCCAGTACTCGCAAGCGGAAGACGACCTGGAAAAAGAAATCCCCCCCTTTGCGAGCACTTTTCGAATGGTGTCTTTCATCTCAAGGTATAGCACAAGCCTCGATTTCCTGTGTAAAAACCTCCGCCTCGATTTGATGTTCAACATGTGCAACCTCCTGTTCCTTGCAGCGATATGCCAGCGGCAATGTGCCGCTGCCGTTTTCCTTGGAAAAGCTCCTCTGCTGCCCACCTCGTGGCTCAGACGAAAAAGGGCAAGCCGCCCCGCCGTGGCGGGGCTGGTTTGCCCTGTTATCTTTTCAGTGACAGCTATAGAAGGGCGGCTTTGCCCTTCTCGCTATTTTGGCAGCATATTACCATATAATATGTATTTTGTCAAGCGAAAGCGCCCATGTAACACAGTCGCTCACTCTCGCGCGGATAGCCGGCCGAGGCGGAGGAGGCAAGAAGGGAACAGCAGATTAACGCAAAGGCGCAAAGGCGCAGAGAATAAGGTGAGAAGGACACCCCGCGTCTCGCGGGGCTGTCGTTCCCTGGGCGTCTGGCGCTTGATTGCCAGGTGCAGCTCAGTGTTGCCGTCTATGTAACGCTGGCGTCTCGCCGGCAGTCCTGAGGGCGTCTCGCCCTCGGCGGGGGCACGATGCCACCGGCACAAGGGCTACTCTGCATCCTATGAGATCCGAACCTCAGCCGCCGCTAACTAAGGCATTACCCCCAGCCGTAAGGCCTCAGTCTTGGGCGGATACCCCGCCTTGGCGGTGGAGAGAAAAAGGGAAGTGAAAGGTAACGCAAAGGCGCAGAGTCGGAGAGAGGAGGATCGGACCTACCGTGGCATGGGCATCTTGCCCATGATTCCCACGGGTCCCGCCTCCAGCGGGATGCCACATGCGGGACGGCTGTTCTTTTCGCCGTGAGGGGCACAGCCCCACCTGGCGTCCCGCGTCCCGCGGGATGTTGATGCTTTCGCATGGCTTTTGCCCCAAAGTCCCCCTGCCCCACCCATAACTGGGGCATTAGGCGAGCCTCTTTTTGTTTTTATCGGGCAGAGGCATCCGAGGGCCATTTCCTATTCTTCACCCTCCTCCGTCACACTATCGCCCCGCTTCGAATACCTTCGGTTGCAGACCTCGCAAGCGGCACGTCCCTCGGAATCGAACTTGAGCTTCGCCGCCGCGCATCGGCACATCCAGCCGAGGACCCGAGCGGGCACTCCCGCCGCGAGAGCGTAGTCCGGCACATCTTTCGTCACGACCGCCCCCGCTCCCACAAAAGCGTACCGACCGATGGTGTTCCCGCAGAGAATTGTGCAGTTCGCGCCGAGGCTTGCGCCGCGCTTCACCAACGTCGGTTTGTATTCGTCCTTCCTGACGATTTCGCTTCGCGGGTTAATCACGTTGGTAAAAACCATCGAAGGCCCGCAAAAAACCTCGTCCTCGACGGTCACCTCGTCGTAAATCGAAACGTTATTTTGAATCTTCACATGGTTGCCGATGACAGCTTTTCCGCCGATGTTTACGTTCTGCCCGATGGAACAATTCTTCCCTATTTTCGCCCCGGACATAATGTGGCTGAAATGCCATATTTTCGTCCCGTCGCCGATCTCGCAGCCCTCGTCCACGTAAGACGACTCATGCACAAAGTAACACCGCCCGGGCCGGACGGCTTTTTTTGGCCCGAAGGGGTCAACGGCCGCGCCCCCCGTTTCCAGAGACCTCTGGCAGGCATCGAGTATCCGCAGAACTGTCAAGCCCTCCTTTCCATCGGTTCTTGGCGTTCTGCCCGTTTCGATACATTCCAGGAACTCCTCACATTCGACTCGCAAAGGCTCGCGAATCTCCACGGGCACGACCTCCGCCTCGGCTTTGAACGCCGTTGGGGCACGGTTAATCCACTCCACCCTGTGCGGGTACACGACCAGCTTCTTCTCTGCGGTGTCCTCGAAAACCGCCATTTTTTTTGAACCCACTGCGACGAGACGTTGCTCCTTGAAAGGGTGCAGCCAGCTAACGAAGATGTGCCCCCGGACTCCGCTGGCGAACACAAAATCGCTCACCGTCACGTCCGCGACGTCGCTGTTGAGATAAGACCCTCCGTGCGACCGCACCTCCTTCGGCTCCTCTCCCAAAAGCCCCACTATCACGGAAATGTCGTGCGGAGCGAAGCTCCAGAGAATGTTCTCTTCCGTGCGGATTTTGCCCATATTCAAGCGATTCGAGTAAATGTACTGGACTCGCCCCAGTTCCCCCTGCGAGATCAGCTCTTTCAATTTCAGCACCGCAGGGTGATACTGCAACAAGTGCCCCACCATCAGCGCCTTCCGGCTGCGTTCTGCCAACCGAACCAGTTCCTCCCCCTCCTCGACGGAGAGAGTCAGCGGTTTCTCCACGAAGACGTTTTTTCCGGCTTCCAGAACCCGCCGCACCAACTCGCCGTGCGTTGACGCCGGTGTCGCGATGACTATTCCATCAATCTCCCTGTCCGCGAGAACGTCTTCGACCCCGCCGGAGAAGCGAGCCTGCGGATATTTTTCCGAGACGACTCCCTCGCGAGCAGAATCCACATCGCACACGGTGTGCAGCGCACCCAGTTCATCGAACACCCGAACGAGGTTCTTCCCCCAATAACCCATCCCTACAACGGCAATCGAACGTTTCATTTCAGCTCCTTTTCTCACTTGCTGGGGCAGATGCCCAACTCGCAGATTTCCCGAAACAGCGCAGGCGCCAACAAGTGTTCAGCGCGTGTGTGCCCGGGCACACCCCACATGCTGGTGTTACCGGGGCTCCCTGGCGGCCATCCCTGCCTCGTCTTGCTGCTTTATATCGTACGTGATGCCAAAGAGATCCGCCGAAAAAAAGATTTTTTTTATTTTTTTTTATTTTTTTTTATTGGCCCGCGCCTGTGGCTTCGCCGAACCGACCGGCGGCAGCCAGTAGCGCGCGCCCCTCTTTTGCCCTTGCATTATTACCTTGCGCGATTTGCGGAGTCTGGCGAGAATCGCGCCAACCTTTCCCACTTCCATACCCGTTCTGCGAGCAATCTCGGCTCTCTTTGCGCCCGAGTTTTCCCCGATATCCTGGAGTACCGTCTCGTCATCACGCGCCGCCTGAGATAACGGAAAGAGCGACGGCTGAAGCGCTGGCGTCTTCTCCGCCAGCACATAGCGCGCTCCTCCGCGTGTGCTTAACATCTTTATTATTTCTTTGTTTTTCAAGTACTGGAGGTCTCTTGTCGCCTCGATTGAGCTGAGGCCGGTCAGCCGGGCATAGTCGCGATTGTACATCCTATCGTTGACCCGTAGAAACGCAAGAGCGAGGCGGTGATGTTGGTTGAGCGCAGCATCTCGATACCGAGTCCTGAGCCACGAGAGAGTTTCCTTGGTCATGAGAATGTGGCTTTTGAGAACCACAACGAAACTGCTGCCCGAGTCCTCGAAGTGCGGCGGCGAGAGGCCCGCCTCCTTCATCTCGCGGATCATCTCCTTGACTCCTATCCCCCTTTCCTCCATGTAGCCTGAGGAATCCTTGAGTATCTGGACGATCCCGGGGTTACGCGTCGCTTGCTCATACTCGATATTGTCCACGGTTACTGGCGGAAGAAGTCCGCCCGGCGAGCGGACCTCTATGCGATCCGGGAACAGTCTTACGCGGATTTTCGACCGGATCGTGTAATCCCTGTGCGCCACCGCGTTCACGATGACCTCCCGCAGCGAGAAGCGCGGGTATTCGCTTCTATTTTGGCGCTTGAAGCCGTTGAGAACCCCTCGCTGCTGGATGCGCTCGAAGAGTAGCTCTTCCATTTCATCAATAATCGCTGGCAAAGGACCGCCGACCTCCCTATCGTCTCGGAAGAAACTCCCGTCGGGGCCCTTTTCGGTTTCAGACACTCCCCAGAACTGGGTAAAGGCCACCGACGCCTGCGCCAAATAAAAATGCGGCTCCTCGCAGAAGAAGAGGATCCCTGTCGGTGTCACTCCGAGTGTTCCATCGTCACGTGGAGCGATCGCCCTTGTTCTTCGGTATAGCTCGTGCTTCTCGAGCCGGTCAATCCGTGAATCAGGTCTTCGGTTTTTAACCTCAGTGACGTATTTCTTCACCAAATCCTCGCTGAAGATCTCCGGACCATAACGCCGCGGTAACGGCATGACATCGAACGGACTATACCCCGCGTCCACCTGGTCTTGCATAATGACACGCCGCGCCTCTTCTTCCGTCATCTTCCGCGTGGAGTTTCCAACTCTCATCCAAGCCCCGCTGAAAGGCCCCTTGTTCTTAAAGTGGCAGGGTCTTTTGCCGACCGGACAGGGTGGAATTTCGAACGCAAGCACGGGCCTGCCGCTATATCGCAGAACCGTCACATCGGCATGAATCGTGTAATTGAACCGGTCGGACGCCCAGGAGCATACATCCTGCTGGGTCTTCGATATGTCAATCTCCTCTACTGGTTTGCCCGAGCGCGCATCAATGCCCACGAAGAGCACTCCGGAGAGACCTCTCGGCAAATTCGCAAGCGCACAGATAGCTCGGCAAATGGGTCCCTCTCCTGCGCCGGCTTTCCACTCCAAGTGCGTTAGCTCTGAACCCAGCTCGACAGATTCCTGCAGCAATTCCAGCAACTCCGCTTTGTCACGCATGACATTTAGTCCTCATATCCAATCCCCGGTTCCGGGTGCCGGACGAACCTCGCAAGGACTCCAGCAGGACCGACATCCCTCCCAGGCAGGCCCGACATGTTCACCTGCGCGTCATAGCCTTTCCCAAAAACTATACATCGCTGCGCACTTCGGGACAACAAACCCATTCGCAAGGGTGTGGCTGCGAAATCGTGGCCTATCCCGCAGGCTTCCTTCAACCTCCTTGTGGCCGTGCTTGCGCCGGACATGCCGGCCGTTCGCCCCGCCTTGGCGGGGCTTTAGCCGGGCTTCTCGAACAAGGGATTCATCCATAACTTGCCACGGAAAAACAGCCGCACCCGTTCCCAAAAGCTGGCCCGCGACCCAGGAACCGCTAAACCCAGGCGGCTGTTCCGACAAATCGAGCGGCTTCGCACGTTGCGGAAGCTCGCAGCAAATGTCACGTCGTACCGTCACGGCGTTGCCGTCCACAAAACCAGTCTTTGAGGATTTGCGCGACAGCGAGCAGCCCGTCCTTAGCCCGAATCTTTTTCCCCTCGGCAAAGGAGCGAGGGCGATAGGTAATAGGTATCTCCGCAATGCGATAACCATATTTCCCAAGCTTGTCGCTCAGCTCGAAATCGAGGTCGAAGCCGGAGCATCGCAGGTCCAAAGACCTCAGCACCGACGTCCGCACCATCTTGCTTGCGGTTCCCACGTCGGTATATCGGGTCTTGAACAGCAAGTTTGTCAGGGAGGTCAGCAGGCGTATTCCCCAATAGTACCGGCTGTATATGCACGCAACTATGCCTGCGACGGTCCGCGACCCGTACACCGCATCGGCATCATCCGACATGGCTTTCTTGACGAAGAGGGGAATCTCGCCGGGGTCGTACTCGAGGTCTGCGTCCTGGATAATCGCGTAGTCGCCGGTGCAGTGCTTTATTGCAGTCCGTATGGAAGCTCCTTTCCCGAGGTTTCGCGAATGGAAGATGACCCTCACCATTTCGGATTGCCGATTCCGGATTCCAGTGTCCTTCTCATTTTTCTCTCTGCGCCTCTGCACCTGTGCGTTACCGTCGTCTTCCCCTGTTCCCTCTCGCAACGTGGTATGCGCCCGAGACTGAGGCATCACCTTCGGCAGTGCGGATTCCGCAACCCGCAATCCGTAATCCTGCAGAAGCTCCCGCGTCCCGTCGGTGGAGCAGTTATCAACGACGATAATCTCCTTCTCCCAGCCGTGCCCGAGAGAGGTCGCCCGGACCCCCTCGATAACCCTCAGGATGGTGTCCTTTTCGTTGTACGCACAGATAATAACGCTTAGTTTCACTTTTCTCGTCGCATTGCATCTATTCTTTGGACAGGATGAACATGATTGCCGTGGAACGCCCCTTCGGGCGCCGGGATCCGGGCTATCCTGTTATCCCATCAAATCCGCCTCTTTCACAACCGCGAGAAGAATCCCCGAAATCTCTCCAGAACGTAATCAATCTGTTCTTCACGCAGGCCCGGATAAACGCCGATGAAGAAGGAGTTTCGCATAACGAGGTCCGAATTTGGCAAAGGACCCGGTGTGCGGTGCGGCATGTCCCGGTAGCCCGGTTGTCGAAGGATATTTCCCGCAAACAGAAGCCGCGTCTGAATGAGTCCTTCCTCGAGCCACACGATAAGCTGCTTGCGTTTGAATGGAGCCGTCTTCCTGACCGTTATCGGATATGCGAACCACGATACCTTCACGCCCGGGCGTGATTTCCATCTGGGCAAAATCAGAAATTCCGCGAACTCTTCCAACCCCGCATGAAGCCGGTCGAAGTTTCGCTGGCGAGCCCGGATGAAGTCTGGCAGCTTCTCCATCTGCGCGCAACCGAGCGCCGCCTGGATGTCCGTGGGCTTGAAGTTGTAGCCGATATTGTTGTAGATGTACCGGTGGTCGTATGTACCCGGCGTGCCAGGAATCTCAAACTCGAATCGCTTGCCGCAGGCGCCGAAAGGGTTTGTCGTGCGATAAGTGCAGTAGCACGCGCGACCCCAGTCCCGGATCGAACGGGCGATGCGAGCAAGCCCTTCGCTGTTGGTGACTACCGCCCCGCCTTCCCCGGTGGTTATGTGGTGAGCCGGATAGAAGCTCAGCGTCCCAAACTCCCCGAACGTCCCCACGCACCGGCCCTTGTAACGCGAGCCGAGGGCGTCGCAGGTATCCTCAATCACAAAGAGGCGATGTTCCCGTGCAAACGCCATGACCGCATCCATGTCGCACGGATTCCCGAGGGTGTGCGGCAGGAAAATCGCCCGCGTCCTCTCGGAAATTGCGCCTTGAAGAAGAGACGTGTCAACGTTGTACGTCCCCAGCTCGCAATCCACAAAGACAGGAACGAGGTTGTTCTGAAGAAGAGGAGCTACCGTCGTGGGAAACGTCACCGCCGGCGTTATGACTTCATCTCCCGGCCTCAGATGGTACTCCAGCTCCTTCGAGCACAACGCACTGACCGCCAGGAGATTCGCGGATGAGCCCGAGTTCACGAGGACCGCCTCTGAGACCCCGAGGAACGATTTCAGTTTCCCCTCGAAGTCCTCCCCGTAAGGCCCCAGCGTCAGCCAGAAGTCGAGCACCGCCTCCACCATAGCTTTGATTTCGCGCTCGTCGAAGACCCTCCCAGCGTAAGGGATTTTCGTCTCGCCGGGGCGGAACGCCCTCTTCGCATGAAACAGCGAATAGAACTCGCCGACCTTTGTCAGAATTTCCTCTCTCAGCCTATCCACCTTATCCATTATCGGCCTCAGAATCGCACATCACAGCCCCCGACCCCCGACCCCCGATCCCTGACCCCTGACCCCCGATCCCTGACCCCTGACCCCCGATCCCCGACCCCATCACTGCTCTTCACCAAAGAACCTCCGATACCAGGCGACCGTCTCGCGCAATCCCTCGTCCAGGGAATAAGCGGGTTTCCACCCGAGGAATTGCCGAGCCTTCCCGCTGTCGAGATACTGGCTGTGAATCTCATGTTTGGCTTCGTTCAGGATCAAAGGCTCCAGGTCGCTGCGTCCGGAGGAGGTCAGCACCTCCCGAACTATTTCGAGAACGGTCAGCGGAGAATCATCTCCAAAGTTAAAAGCCTCTCCCCGCACCGAACGGTCATCCAGCTTTTCGGCGAGCAGAAGATAGCCTGACACCGCATCCTTCACGTAGATGTAATCGCGTCTTGGCGTGCCGTCGCTGCGAACGATTGGGCGCTCGCCGCGAATCGCGCTGCGGATAGTCCCCGGCACGATCCGCTCCCAGTGCAAGTCCCCCCCGCCGTAGATATTGCCGCAGCGAGTTATCCCCACCGCCAACCCGAACGTGTGATGGTAAGCCTGCCCTATGAGGTCCGCGCATGACTTCGAGACATCATAGGGATGTCGCCCCATCAGCGGAGCGCCCTCCTTGTAGGGAAGGACTTCCTGGTCGCCGTACGCTTTATCGGACGAGGCGAGCACCAGCCGCTCGACTTTTTTCGACCTCCTCCCCGCCTCAAGCACGTTCCATGTGCCGCGAATATTCGTCTCGAAAGTCGAAAGAGGGTTGCGGTTCGCCACCGGCACAAGCGCCTGAGCAGCAAGATGGAAAACAACCTCGATCTGCAAGTCGCTCAGCATTCGCTCCATCAGCTCGAAGTCCGCCACCGAACCGCGAAGAACCGTTATCCGCCCGATGTAGCCGGACCTCACCAGCTCAGACCTCGGATTCTCGTCGTAGATTAACCCCACGACATCCGCCCCGCGATCCACCAACGCCATCGTCAGCCACGACCCGAGTACGCCCGTGCAGCCGGTCACCAGCGTCCGCCTATTTTCCCAGAACCTTTCTTCGCTCATTCAAGCACCTACCTCACGCCGCCAGTTTCCTGAGCTGGTGCCAACGCGACCGCAGAGCACGCAGACAACAGCCCAGCGGCTTGGCGAACGATTCTTCTCCGCGGTCTCCTCGCTCTCTGCGGTGAACCGTCATGCCCTTCTCCTACCAGACCTTCCACGGCGCCTCTCCGGAATGCCACAGGTCGTTGAGCGTCTGCACCTCCCTGAACGTATCCGCCGAGCTCCAGAACCCGTCATGACGATACATCATCAGTTGCCCTTCGTTACCGAGATGCGAAAGCAGGCCGCTTTCCAGGTCAACGCTGTCATCTTCCGCGAGGTACTGGAGCACCGCTCGGCTGAAAACCATGAAGCCAGCGTTCGTCCATTCCTTTTGTAGCGGATATTGAAGATAGGCCATGACGCGGTCTTCCCTGTCCACCTCCATCAAGCCATATTGAGACTCGGTTCGCACACCGGTCACCGTCGCCAGCTTCCCGTGCTTTCGGTGGAATTCAACCAGGGCGCCGATGTTGATGTCCCCCACGCCGTCGCCGTACGTCAACAGAAAGGGGTCGGTAACTATGTACTTTTCCACCCGTTTAACGCGGGCGCCCTTGTTCACCTCCAGTCCCGTATCCACCATTGTCAGCCGCCAGTTGCTTTCGGGTGTCTCCTCGTGGAAGACCGGCTCGCGTGCGCCGATGGTGTATGAGATGTGAGAGTGCATCAGGTTGTACTCCAGAAAATAACGCCGGATTTCCTCTCCCCGATAGCCCAGCGGTAGCACGAAATCCTCGAACCCGAACGTCGCGAATATCTTCATCACATGCCACATCATCGGGCGCTCGCCTACCTCCACAAGCTCCTTTTTAACGTTGTTGGCAGTGCCGCCCATTCGCGTCCCCTTGCCACCGCAAAGGATCACCACTTGCGGCTTTCGCGGTTGCTCCTGGCTTGCTTCTCTCATGGCTTGCTCTCTTCTATGGTTGCTCGCTGGAATCTTGTGGATTATAGCATCCTCAACCAGATAACGCCACTCGCACCGACACTCTCCCCCCGCAACCTCGAACGTGCCGCCCTATTTCCTCCTTCTGCGGCGAGGCGCATCCCAGCTTTTCAATATCTCCACGATTCGACTGGAAGCCTTTCCATCCCCGAAAGGGTTTATTCCCCTCGACATCTTCGCATACTCCTTTTCGTCGTCGAGAAGCTTCTGCGTTTCCCGGACGATTTTCCTGCGCTCCGCCCCGACCAACCTGACGGCGCCCACGTCAACAGCTTCCGGTCGCTCCGTGGTGTCCCGCAGGAGCAGAACGGGCTTTCGCAGCGTCGGCGCCTCCTCCTGTATGCCGCCGGAGTCTGTCAGTATCAAGTACGCGCGCTTCATCAGGAAAACAAAAGACCCGTAGTCCAGCGGCCCCAATAAATGCACGTTGCGAACGCCGCTCACAAACCGCCTCACACATCGTCGGACAGCCGGGTTCAGATGTAATGGATACACCAGTTCCACATGCGGGTTCTTCGCGGCGACCTCCCTCACAGCCAGGCATATCTCCTTCAGCCTCGCCCCCAGATTCTCTCTTCGGTGCCCTGTGATGAGAACAAGTTTCTTCTCCCCGTCCCCGCAAAGCCCCTGATAGAACTTTTTCGTCCTCTGCACACAGGGGCCCGGATTCGACTCGATGTTTTTCATCGCCGTCACCAGAGCGTCCACCACCGTATTGCCCGTCACGGAAATCGTCTCCGCCGGAATCCCCTCCGCCTGAAGATTTCTTCTTGCCGACTCCGTCGGGGCGAAATGGAGGTCGCAAAGGGACGCCGTCAATCTTCGGTTGAGTTCTTCCGGATGGGGATGGAGCTTGTCATTTGTCCTCAGACCCGCTTCCACGTGCGCGACCGGTATCTTCAAGTAATAGCTGCTCAACGCCGCCGCGAACGTCGTCGTGGTATCCCCTTGCACAAGCACCAGATCCGGCTTTACCTCAATAAGAACGGGCCGCATCCGCCGCAAACAGCGTGCCGTCACGCCGAAAGGGTGCTGCATTGCTCGCATGATTCGCAGGTCGTAGTCCGGCCGTATGTCGAAGAACTCCAGAGCCTGCTTCAGCATTCGGCGATGCTGTCCGGTGACGCAGACCACAACCCGAAACCGCGACCTTTCCTCCCGGACCGCCTCTATCAGAGGCGCCAATTTTATCGCCTCCGGTCGAGTGCCGAACACCACAAGCATTTTTCTCATCACTTCCGCCATATCCCCAACACTTCAGCAAGGCACCTCACACAATAGAATGCACCAACATCTTTTCTCCACGCTCAGCCGGCCTCTGCGCCAACCAGTTGCCAGCCGACGACAATGCACCAGCCCAGAGCTAACAGAGAACGCACGCATCAACGTAACGGAAAGCCGAACCCGCGATTATCGTACCAAAGCCGGGCAAATGTTCAAGCGTATGTTTCGGAGGGGTGCGGCTGCGAAATCGTGGCATATCGGGCAGCCTTCCTTCAATTAGCTCGCTGTCGTCATTCCGCCCTGCCGGCCTTTAGCCGGCGCCCCCCTTAGCCACCTGCTTCAGCCGGTGGTCATCGCATACGCCGCCTCTGTCGTGGGAGCCGGCTTCAGCCGGGCTTCTCGAACAAGCGATTCATCCATACCCTGCCCTGGAAATACAGCCGCACCCTTTCCACCATGTAACCCCAGCAACTCTATCCGCGACTAAAATACGCTGCCACGGAGGATGATAGCACTTGGCAGAACCTCCTTTGGGCCTTAAAATCAAACTGGAGGATCCAAATATGATTGCCGCGAAGCGAGACAGAGCAAGACAGGCTGGCAGGCTGCTTTGGCGGCTCGTGGAATCCCGCTTTTTCTCTCACCATCCCCTCCTCCTCTCCCACCTCATTACTGGCAGATGCAACTGCCGGTGCGAGACCTGTCTGTGGCGAGGTGACGCCGGCCAGGAGCTGACGACCAACGAGGTCGCCATCCTTTATCGAGATGCCGCCCGGTGCGGTTTAATCATGAACGTCCTGTGGGGAGGCGAGCCTCTCCTCCGAGAGGACATTTCAGAAGTTCTTCGTCATTCCACGGCAAGCGGTCTTGTGACCACCTTGATCACGAATGGCTACTTCCTCCAGGAAAGGGCCGGCGAGCTCAGGGATGCCGACAGCGTTATCGTTTCCATAGACCTTCCCTCCGAAAAGCACGATCGCCTGCGGAAATGCCCCGGCATCTTCCGGAGAACTCTCGCCGGAATTGAGGAGATAAGGAGGAGGTATCCGGCCACAAAGGTCATGATAAATACCGTTGTCAGCAAACTGAATGTCGGCAAAATACCCGCGATGGTTCTTCTCTCGCGGGAACTCCGCCTCTCCATCTACCTCTCTCCAATGGAAACGGGGGCGAAGCCTTTTCAGGAAAGCGATGCTCCAAAAGCACACCTTGCTCTCGATGATGATGACCTCGCCGCCGTTTGCCAGCAAGCTATCGAGTTGAAGAAACAGGGCTATCCTATCAACAATTCATTCGCTTACCTGCGGACTTTCATCCCCAGAAAAAAGCCTTACACCTGCCACGCCAGGAAGGTTTACGTCCGCGTCAATCCGAATGGAGACATCGAGAACTGCATCCAAAGAGAGAAACCGATTGCCAACATACGCGAAAAACCGCTGTGGGAAATCCTGCCGGGCCGAGAATATAAGCGGCAAAGTTTCGCTCCCACCCGTTGCCACGTCTGCAACAACGCTGACGTGATTGATTGCTCCTACATCTGGCAGCTCAAACCGGAGAGCCTCCTCGCATACATTCGCCTTTACTTTTCCTGAGCCCTCACCGCCAAAACACAGTCTGCCGGGTTTCCGGCTGGGCGGGGACGGAGGCGTCCGCGGAACCCTATTGGAAAACCGCAGACCTGCTCTCCGCGGTGAGTTCATCTCCCATTCTAACTGTGGGATTACGACAGCCGCTTTTTTGTCCTTGCCTGAAAAAGGCAAGTGTGGTAGTTAAACTGTAAGCGTGGAAAATAACTGAGGATGGAAGCCCGACTCCAGAGTCGGTTTTATCCAGCGGAGGCTAAAATGTTTGGAAGGACAGCAGTAGCGGCGGTGGCGGTGTCAGGGTTAGTGGCCTTGTTCGGCTGTGGCGGTGGTGGAGACGATTATTACAACCAGGTGAGAGGCGCCAGCGGCGGCGGCGCGACCCTGGACATTGCTGGCACTTATTCAGTGGTGCCCGACAGTTTCGGTTTTAACACGCTGACCATCCGGCAGAGCGGAAACGACCTGACAGCATCCGATAATGGTGGCGGTACGTGGTCGGGAACTCTCAGCAACGTGGTGACCGAAGAGACAAGCGGCGTCGGAGGCGCGACAATCATGACCTGGCGCGGCGACGTCAATTTGACTGGCACTAACGCCGTGGGTGATGACTTGTCCCTTACAGGCGTGGTCGAGATCACCCCCGGACCCTCCATGACAACAAGCCTCTTCCAGATAACCGCAGAATATAGAAACGTCAGCATCGGTTTGACGGGGCAATTGGTGCTGGCACGCGTTTCCGCCACGCCCGGCGGCATGGCCGGAGCGGGCGGCGGCGACAGCTCCGGAAGCGAAAACAAATAGAGAAAAGCCCGGAAGGTTCTCGATAAGCGAACAATAAGAGCCACGGACACCATGCAAAGGGTCCGTGGCTCTTTCTCATTCCCGGAAAAGGCACGCGGCCGATCGCCGCACGCCTCTCACCTTGTTATTTGCTATTGTTGCTCTACTCGATAGAATCTCCGCCTGACTGCGGGGCTACCCGGCTGCTGGCGTTCTCCGTCTCCTGTATCTTTCACGCTCATAACCTCTCCGGTTCCCGCCGCAGCGGCGCCAAGCGGCTTCCAGGAGGCTTTCGGGCCGATCTCCTGCGTGTAATAGACCTGGTAGGTTTTCCCTTCATGCGATTTCCAGGAGATCACAATGCCACCATCCGCCTCGTCCTGTGAGACGCCGACCATGTGGAAGCCGCCACTTACTACATAGTGGTATCCGATGTCAACAACGGCCGTATCCGGCTTACCGTCGAGCCTCGTGGTCTTGTCCTCGATTCCCAGGGCAAGGGCTGTGCCGCTTCCACTATCCACGCAAGGACTGTCCGCAGCGAGATACAACCCGCTCAGAGGGCCTTTCACGAACTTCGGATCCGAGGCGATATTTCCCCGCTGCCCATTGAAATTGCCATCCTCGATGTCGGAGTAACCTATCGTCTCCAGCGGGAGGCCTGACAGCTCCCATCCATTGCCCCACAGAATGCAATTCATCACGGTCGGCGAGCCGCCGGCGTTGTAAATCCCTCCGCCCCCAAAGGTCGCGGTGTTATCAACGATGGTGCAGTTGGTTATAGTGGGCGACGACCCATCACAAGCAATCCCGCCGCCGAACATGTTGGCTGTATTGGCGAAGATGGCATTGTTCACGACGGTCGCGTCCGATGCGTCTCGCAACCCGATGCCGCCGCCCCACCTCGCGACGTTGCTGCGGATGATATTATTGGATATGACCGGAGTGGACCTGTGGCAATAGATACCTCCGCCCATCTCTTCGTCGTTTCGGGCGCCTGTGATGGTGAACCCGTCTATCTTGCCCACCTGAACGTTCTCGAAGCTGACGGCGGTGCCGCTCTCCATGGCATTGATCTGAGTTCCCAGGGCCCCCGCCCCCTTCAGGAACACCCTCTCGGCTACCACCACGTTCTCAAAGTAAACGCCCTCAGCCACCTCTATGGCAACCGCTGGCGGCAGCATGGCGGAAACCTGGGTCAGCACTAATTGTCCTGTCAAGCCGAGGGTCACATTGTGATAGTCCACTCTCATGACGCCGGCAGTTCCCGACGCCGACGTGGAAATCTCGACCACTCCGGTCAGCGACAGGCTATCCCCGGCCGCGTTCTCGCTCGTTAAGGTCACGTCGCCCCGCCAGATAAACAATGTCGTGCCTTCGGGACCGCTTCCCTCTTCGGTCGTGACATTGTTTAGTGTCCCCGACCACGAGCCGCCGACATTATCAGTAGCCGTCAGGATGCCCCCATTCTGATTGATGTCGAGCATGTTGAAACCGTAACTGGTGGGACTTACCGAGTAAGTTCCCGTCATGCGCAGGGTGGCTTCGACAACGTTATCCATCGCCTGGCCGATGGTCCTCCAGGGGTGAGCCGAGCTGCCATCCTGAGAACCCGAGTTCGAGCAATCAACGTACACCGTTGCCGGTGAGGAAGCGTCGTGCGGGTCGCTGCCAAACCGGCACTCCTCGATGTTCGAGAGGCGGTCGCCGTCAGGGTCTCTTACGGCATCCGCCGAAAGGGGATCCAGCGAATTCTCAACCTCCCACCCATCGGGCATTCCGTCGCCGTCCGAATCGGGGTTGAGCGGCAGCGTCGAGTAAAGCGGCTCCTCCCCATCCGCGAGAGCGTCGTCATCCGTGTCCGGGTTGAGCGGGTCGGAACCATGCACGTGGACCTCCTCCCCGTCGGAGACGCCGTCCCCATCTGTGTCCGCGACCTTTGGGTTGGTGTCGTGTTGGTACTCCTCGATGTTGCTCAGCCCATCTCCGTCGGGATCCAGATTGGCATCGGGTGTTCCCGGGTGCAGGTGGTTATCCATCTCCCATCCGTCCGGCATCCCATCGTTATCGGAATCCTTGTCCAGAACGTTCGGCAGGCCGTCATTGTCCGGGTCGGCGTTCCAGCCAGCCCCCCACCACCTGGTCTCGACGTAATCGCTGGCGCCGTCCGCGTCCGTGTCAGGATTACTGGCGGATGTGCCGTAAACCTTCGCCTCATCCGTGTCGCTGATGCGGTCTGCGTCGGTATCCGTTTCAAATGGACTGCCATTGAGCTCGAACTCCTCCAGGTCGGTCAGACCATCGCCATCGCTATCCACACCGCCGGTCCGCGTCAAGTTGCCGAATTGCTGCCTCTCCCAGGCGTCAATCATCATGTCATGGTCCGAATCAACCATCTCATCGGCGCCCATGTCCATGCGGTCCTCTCCGTCATTATCCCCGTCGAATGGGGAAAGCTCCATCTCGTCGTCGAGGGTGTAAATCGGCGGGGAGCTTATCAGGACGCTGTTGCTCAGCACGTTCGTTCCCGCATCCACGCAGGGTGAGTTAGGTCGCAGGTGGTAGTCATCCCAGTAAGTGTCCTTGAACAACGGGTCTTGACTGATGTTGCCCGTGAAGCCGACGTAACTGCCGTCCTCGATGTCGGAGTAGGAAACCAACGAGAACGAGGAGAGCTCCACGATGTCATCGCCGTTCCCCCACAGGATGCAGTTGGAGATTACGGGAAGACCCGCGGAGTTGTAGATGCCGTCAGAGTTGTCCACAAGGGTGTTGTTCGTAATCAGCATATAGCCCTGAGCAACGTAGATGCCGCCCCCGCCGAGAGCCGCCTTATTTCTGACAATCACGTTTCGCGCGATTACAGGCGACGAAGCGCCGCTCAGATGAATCCCGCCTCCGTAGGTCCCGGTTGAATTGTCGAATATCCTGTTCCCCACGATAAGCGGCAGCGAAGTGGGCGAGCAATGAATGCCTCCAGCCGAAAGCTCCGAATCGTTCCTCACAATCTCATTGTAAGCGAGGATGGGACTGGATTCGCTGCAATAGATTCCGGTTCCGCCGTCGCTCTCATCCCGTCCCATGACCATTCCGGTGACCCGGTTATGGGAGATGACCGGGGCAAAGCGGATAGCGTCCGTGTTATTGGCATAGTAACTGTACTGCGACACGGGGCAGCGGTAAACGAACACCTTCGCCCCCTCGGGGTCGCCTCCGGTGATGGTGAACCCGCTGAGCCTGGCAAGGGTTAGGTCGCGGAACGTTACAGCGTCGTCGTCCTGCGAGGCGTCAACGATTGTGCTGTCCGGACCGGCGCCGAGAACCGCCACAGCCTCCGCCATGACCACGTTCTCTTTGTAGATTCCCGACGCCACGTGCACCATCACAGGCTCCCGCGTCTGAAACGTCTTCATTCGCTCCCGGATGGCTATCGGGACTTCCGGGCTGATTCCCCGCTGGAGCAGGATTATCTTGTCCTGAATGGCCGTCGCCGCGTCAATTCCCGCCTGGATGGTGGCTTTCGGGCCAACATTCCCTCCGAGATACGTCTCGCTTGTGCCGTCCCAGGCGTCGTTGCCGGCTGCCCCATTGACGTAGATGTGATGCGCCGGAGACGAGTTGTCCAGCGGGTCGGTCCCAAAAATCCATTCCTCCACATTGTTGAGGAAGTCGCCATCGGCATTCTCCTGCCCGTCGTCAACGAGCGGATCGAACCCGTAATCCTTCTCGTATCTATCGGGCATACCATCGTTGTCAGTGTCAATGTGGAAGGGATCCGTTCCCCACTCATCCCGCTCGACCTCGTCGGTAACGTCGTCGAAGTCCGTGTCAGTGACCTCGTCGGCGCCTATATCCACCTCAATAGCCGACTGCGGGATGTAGTCATAGACCTCCGATGATGCCGTTCCAGGTCCGAAGCCGTACTGGTACATTGTGAAGTAGTAGATGTACGACGACCACCATCCCATGCCCGCAGTCATATAATCCACGCCATCGTAGAAGAACCAGTAGTAGCCGTCCTGGATGTAATTGAACGGCACATCCTCATCTTCGAAGTCCACCGAAGGCACGTACGCGCTCGTGCCCGCGTCAATGCACGGCGATTCCACCTTGAGGTGGTAATCGTTGCTCAGGACGGCGCCGGTCGCAGGGTGCTTGAAGAGAGGAGCGACGCTGATGTTCCCTCTCTCGCCGTCAAAATCGCCGTCCTCTATATCGCAGTGATTGACCATCTCCACGGACACACCTTCGAGGTCATCTTGATTCCCCCAGATGATGCAGTTGGAGATGTGAGGCGTCCCCTGGACATTCAGAATCCCGCCCACGCCGAAGAAGCTGGCGTTGTTGGCGATGGTGTTGTTGATTATCTCTGCGGAGCTCTCTTTGATGAACATTGCCCCGCCGCCGGCTTCCGCTGTGTTGTCGGCGATGACGTTTGTTCTGATATTCGGGGAGGACGAAACCGAGAAAATGCCTCCGCCGTACTCGCTGGAATAGTTGCCGACGATTCGGTTGCGCGCGATGTAAACAACCGGGCACGTGTTGCAATAAATCCCTGCGCCCTTCGCCTCCGCAGCCCCCGGTGGAAGACTGCTGGTGATGAGGTTGTGCGTGATGACCACGGAGGAGTTGTAACAATACACTTTCGCACCATGCAGGTTTTCGGCTCCCGCGATGGTGAAGCCGTCAATTACTCCCGAATCCGCCCCGTCGAAGCTCACCACGTTGCCCGTCGCTGTGGGCAGGATGACCGTACTCTGCGATCCCTGACCGAGCAGCGCAATCCCATGCTTCACCGCGACATTCTCTACATAGGCGCCAGCCGCCACCCTGATAGTCGCGGGCGTTCTGGCGGTGTCAATCGCCGCCTGAATAGTCTGTTTCGGACCGTGGGTGCCGAAGGAATACGCCGCCTCGGTGCCGTCCCAAGAATCGTCTCCGTCATCGGCATTCACGTAATAGACCCGGGCAGGGGAAGCGGGGTCTTGAGGGTCGGTCCCCATGACATATTCCGCCACGTTGCTCAGCCCGTCCCTGTCGGGGTCATCAAGAGAATCGTCCCATGCGAAGTCGAGGTAGTTGTTTACTTCCCATCCATCGGGAAGGCTGTCACGGTCAACGTCCGGGTCGAACGGGTCGGCGGCAAGTGCTACTTCTTGGCCATCCGTAAGGCCGTCGCCGTCCGTATCGGGATTTCTCGGATCTGTGGAGAAATCGGTTTCTCCATCCACATAGCCGTCCGCGTCCGAATCAATCCCACTGGGGTAGAGGAGCCCTATCCAACCCGGGTAGGGGGGAACCTGCGCCACGGCGCCATCGCAGCCGTCCACGAGGCCGTCGCCGTCGGTGTCCCAGTTATGGGGGTTGGTGCGATAGAGGACTACCTCCTCGTAGTCGGTCAACCCGTCGGTATCGGTGTCCGCGTTCAGCGGATTCGTGCCGGTATCGTTTTCGTCAACGAAGACGCCTGTGTTCGTCTCGACCGGATTGAGAAGCCCGTCTTGGTCAGAATCGGCCGTGGCGTATTCTTCGTAATTGGGGATTCCATCCAGATCAATGTCGCCTGAAGCCCCGTTATCGCCTGTGGGGTCATTCGGGTCTGTGCCGGCGAGGAGCTCCCACCACTCCGGCATCCCGTCGCCGTCGGTGTCGGGGTTGAGCGGGTCCGTGCCGGTATCGGTCGCGTCAACGAAAACGCCCGTATTGGTCTCCGCGCCGTTCGTTACAGTGTCCCTGTCCGAGTCTCCCAGGAGATATTCGTCGAGATTGGTAATTGTGTCGCCGTCCCGGTCGCCGGCGGCGTCGTCTGTGAATGGGTCAAGGGGGAACACATCACCCGCGAGGGGGGCCTCCCACCAGTCCGGCATCAGGTCGGCGTCGGTGTCCGCATTGAGCGGGTCTGTGCCTGTATCCTCCGGGCTGACGTAAGTCCCGGTGTTCGTCTCCGCCCCGTCCGGAATCCTGTCCCCATCGGTATCGGGATTGTTCGGGTCCGTGCCGGTGTCGTTTTCGTCCAGATAGACGCCCGTATTGGTCTCCACGATGTCCGGCAGCCCGTCGCCGTCAGTGTCAAGAGAGATATACTCCTCGAGGTTCGTAATCCCGTCCCCGTCAATATCGCCGTCGGCGCCGTTGACGCCCACCGGGTTGTTCGGGTCGGTCCCGTTGGCGACTTCCCATGCGTCCGGCAGAAGGTCTTCGTCCGTGTCGGCGCTGAACGGGTCGCTGCCGGTATCGTTCTCATCAACGAACACCCCTGTGTTCATCTCCACGATATTCGGCAGCCCGTCGTCATCCGCGTCCGTATTTCCCAGATATTCATCAACGTTTGCTACGCCGTCCTGGTTGATGTCTCCGTTTCGCCCGTTATCGCCGGTGGCATCGTTCGGGTCCATCCCGTTGAGAACCTCCCAACCGTCCGGAAGCGTATCGACGTCAGTGTCCGGATTCGTCGGGTCCGTCGTGAAATCTGCTTCTCCGTCCACGAACGTGTCGCCGTTGACATCAACGACCGGCGGATAGACCCTGTAACCTGACCCCTGGTATTCTTCGAGGTTCGTTGTCCCGTCGCCGTCACGATCGGCCGCGGCGTCGTCCGTCGTGGGGTCCAACGGGTTAGCGGAATTGAGCAGGCTCACCTCATAGCCGTCCGGCATCCCGTCGCCGTCCGTGTCGGGATTGTCGGGCTCCGTGTTATAGACATCCGGCGCCTCTTCCGTGTCCTCAAGCCCGTCTCCGTCAGTGTCAGTAACCTGGACAAAGCCGTCCGAGCCGTCAACGAGCCCGTCGCCGTCCGTGTCAACTTTTAGCGGGTCGGTCCCGGTGTCTGTGTCGTCAAAGTAGAAGCCGGTGTTCGTCTCGACGCCGTTGGACAGGCCGTCGCCATCCGAGTCCGCCGCGCGGTACTCTTCTATGTTCGTGACGCCGTCGCCGTCTCGGTCGCCATCGCCATCTTTCGTGACCGGGTCCAGGGTCGTCCCCACGTATCCTGAGGCCTGAAACTCCTCGAGGTTGGTTACGCCGTCGCTGTCCCGGTCTGCTGCCGCATCGTCCGTCAACGGGTCCAGCGGGTTAGGATCGTTGAGCAGACTGACCTCATAACCGTCCGGCATTCCATCGCCGTCCGTGTCCGCATTCTGCGGGTCTGTCCCATAGACTTCCACTTCTTCCGTATCCGTCAGCCCGTCGCCGTCCGCGTCGGTTTCCCACCAGTCCGGCATCCCGTCGCCGTCCGTGTCATATTTCTTCGGATTAGTCGCCGCCGGTGTCCTGGCAAGCTCTGCACCGTCAGAGATGCCGTCGCCGTCCATGTCCCCATCGAGAGGATCAGTCGGCGGCTTGCTTGTCGTCTCTGCCTCATTCGATAGCCCGTCGTTATCCGGATCGGCGTTTAGATACTCGTCCAGATTGGTGGTGCCGTCGCCGTCCCGGTCGTCCGCGGAATCATCCGTCACAGGGTCCAGGAGGCCGGGGACCGTGTAACCCGCGGCCTGATACTCATCGAAGTTATTCGTGCCGTCGCCGTCGCGGTCGCCCCCGGCGTCGTCCGTCAGCGGGTCGAGCGGGTTGGCGTCGTAGAACAGCCCTATCTCGTACCCGTCCGGCATCCCATCGCCGTCCGTGTCCGGATTCTTCGGGCTCGTTCCGTACAACCTCACTTCGGCGGCATCCGGCACGCCGTCCTGGTCGTAATCCGCCTCCCACCAGTCCGGCATCCCGTCGGCGTCCGTATCCAGCAGGTTGGGGTCTGTGCCGTAGAGTTTGACCTCCTCGCCGTCCGTCAGATAATCTTCGTCCGTGTCCGGAGTTCGAGGGTCGCTTCCCGTGTCGCTCTCGTCCACGAATACTCCCGTTCTCGTCTCGACGCCGTCCCACAGTCCGTCGCCGTCGGTATCGTAGTACAGAGGGTTGGTCCCCGACGTGATTTCCTCGCCGTCGCTGGCCCCGTCGCCGTCCGTGTCCGGATTTGCTGGATCTGTCCCATAGATGTTCAGTTCACGTCCATCCTCGATTTCGTCGCCGTCGGTATCCTCGTTTGTGGGGTCAATACCGTTCTGATATTCCTCGAGGTCCGTCACGCCATCACCGTCGAAGTCCTCGGTCCCGTCGCGGTCGAAGTTCTCGAAGTATCGTATCTCGAAGCCATCGGACATGCCGTCGCCATCGGTATCCGGATTCCTCGGCAGGCTGCCGTAGAGGAGAATTTCCTCTCCGTCGGTCAACCCGTCGTCGTCCATGTCCGGCACGACGGGGTCGGTCGCGTACAGGAACATCTCGTCCTCATCGCTCAGCCCGTCGCCGTCGGTGTCGCTCGCGGCGGGGTCAGTGCCGTAGAACGTGACTTCCTCATAATCCGAAAAGCCGTCGCCATCCGTGTCGGTGTTGTTGGGGTCTATTCCGAGGTTAAACTCCTCGAGGTCCGTCAGCCCCTCACCGTCCGCGTCCCCGGTTCCGTCCCTGTCGAACTTCCCGAAGTTATCAATCTCCCAGCCGTCTCGCATGCCGTCCTCGTCCGCGTCCGGGTCAAGCGGGTCGCTGAAATAGACGTACAGCTCATCGAAATCGCTCAATCCGTCGCCATCCGTGTCCGCGGAGAGCGGGTCGGTCGGGAGGATGTCAATTTCCTCCTTATCGGGGAGCCCATCTCCGTCGCTATCGGCTTTACTGGGGTCGGTGCCGTACAGATAGACCTCGTCCGCGTCGAGAATACCGTCGCCGTCCGTGTCGGTTTTGTTGGGGTCGGAACCCGTGTCGTTTTCGTCAACAAAGACCCCTGTGTTAGTTTCCACATCGTCAGTAAGGCCGTCCTCATCGCTGTCCTGAGAGAGCGGGTTGGTTCCCGTATCCATATCATCAACCCAGACGCCGGTATTCGTCTCCGCGGAATCCAGTAGCCCGTCGCCGTCCGTGTCTATGTTGAGCGGGTCTGTCCCGGTGTTTGTGTCGTCAACGTAGAAGCCGGTATTCGTTTCAGCCCCATCCAGAAGCCCGTCCTCGTCGCTGTCCGGATTGGTGGGGTCTGTTCCCGCATAGAACTCCTCGACGTTCGCCATACCATCGAAATCGAAGTCTCCGCCGCCGTCCTGGTCGAAATTGCCGAAGCGGCCGATCTCATAAGTATCTGCCAGCCCGTCGCGGTCTCCATCGGTGCTGGTCGGATCGCTCCCCGTGTCGTCGGGGCTGACATACACCCCGGTCATCGTCTCTGCGGGGTCGAGCCAGCCGTCGCCGTCCGTGTCCGGATTGAGCGGGTCAGTTCCCGTATCGTTCTCATCCACGTAAACGCGAGTGTTCGTCTCGACGCCGTCCGAAAGCCCGTCCCCGTCCGTATCGAAGCCGTCGGGAACTCCATCTTCATCCTCGTCCAGGCCGCTGAAGTTTGTCCCAATCCCGAATTCCTGAAGCAGCGTCAGGCCGTCTCCGTCCTCGTCTTCCGTTCCGTCCTTGTCAAAGTTCCCGAAGGTCTCGATTTCCCAGCCGTCAAGAAGCCCATCCCCGTCGAAATCGGGGTTATTGGGGTCGGTATTGTAGGTCCAGAGTTCCTCCCAGTCGTTCAACCTGTCGCCGTCGGAGTCCGGGTTCAGCGGATTCGTCCAGGCCCACGTCAACTCATCGCCGTCGCTGAGCCCGTCGCCATCGGTATCCGGGTTATTCGGGTCCGTGTGGTTCAAGAACTCCTGCACGTTCGTCAACCCGTCTCCGTCCGCGTCTCCCGAAGAATCGTCCACTGTCGGATCCAGCCCGTTATTCGTCTCCCAGTTGTCGAGCATCCCATCCTTATCATCGTCGGGGGCGAGCGGCGCCGTAGGATCGTCATTCAGTTGATATTCGGTCAGGTCGTCTTCCCCGTCGCCGTTCGTGTCGGAGGTTCCATCGTGGGTGAGGTCGCCGAAATAGCCCCGCTCCCAGTAATCGGGCAGGTTGTCCCAGTCCGTATCAACAAACTCGTCCGCGCCGATGTCGGTCACCGCCACCGAATCGTTGTCCCCGTCCACGGGGACCGGCTCGTCGTCAATATCCGTTGTGAAGGCGCCGGAATCCGTGCCGACGTCAATACACGCGCACCCCGGCCGGAGGTGATAGTCGTCGTTCGCGTCATCCTTAAACAAGGGAGCGACATCAATATTGAAGTTGAGATACCTCTCCCCCCCGAAACCGTAGAAGAATCCTCCCCTGCCACTGGTCCCGGCGGAAAACGGGTATCCGTCGTAGAAGGAATAGTAGAATTGGTAGAAATCTGAGAAGGTGTCATATTCCCCTTCGGCCCCTGCTGCCCCGACGTCGCCACCAACACCGAGGAAATAAGCATTCCAGTACTGCTCGAAGTAAGGAGAGTACTCCCACGGGAACATCCCGTATTCCTGCGGCGGGATTGAGAACGGGTCGCTCTCCAAGTTGCAGTTCCACACTGCCGACAGCGGAATGCCGTGGAGCTGTATGCTGTTGCCCCGGAGGATGCAGTTGGTTACGAAGGGATAGCCGAGCTCCCTGTAGTTGTAGATGGGGTTGCCGTAATACAGCCACGCCCCCGCGTCATATCGGTAAGTGTACGACGGAACATCCCAGCCGTGATGGTAGAAAACGCCGCCGTAGCCAAGGCCGGCCCCCCCCCGCGCGCCCTGGCTATAGAGCTTGCTGGTGTTATCCGCAATGGTGTTGTTCGTCAAAATCGGAGAGCCATGCTCCATGTACATAGCCCCACCGCACATCTCCGAATTGTTCTTGGCTATCACGTTCCCGATGATGAGCGGTGAGCAGTCGAAAGAGAGGATTCCCCCGCCCAGGAACGCGGAATCATTGTGCAGAATCTCGTTGCCCCGAACGATGGCGTCCGAGTTTTCGAGGTAAATCCCGCCGCCGCCCAGGTCGTAATAGGTTTTCCTCGTTCGGTTGAAAACGATTCTGTTGCGCGAAATGATCACCGGGGAATTGACGCAGGAAATCCCGCCCCCGTTGAAGGAGTCGCCGCCTGTTATCACAAACCAATCTATCCTGCCCGCCGGAACATCCGCGAAGCTGACAACAGTTGCCTCGCCGCCACCGTCAATTGTCGCCCCATAGCGTGTCGCAGAGAAGAGAGCGATCCCTTCCTTCATCTCTACGTTCTCCGGGTATAGCCCCTCCGCGACCATGACGATTGCCGGGGCCGCGGCATTATCTATCGCCTTTTGAATCGTCGTCCAGGGGTGCTCCTCACTTCCGTCCTCAACGCCGGAATCGTTGGAAACGTCCACGTAAACCGTAACCGGCGAGCTCGGGTCGGTCGGGTCGGTGTCGAGCTTGAACTCCTCGACATTCGTCAACCGATCCCCATCGGAATCCACCCAGGCGTCGTCCTTGAGCGGGTCAAACCCCCAGGCAAGCTCCCAGCCATCCGGCATCTGGTCGCGGTCGGAGTCAACCACGATGGGGTTCGTGCCGAGGGCAATTTCTGCCTGATTGCTCACTCCGTCGCCGTCCGCGTCGAGGTCGGCATCCGGCACAAACGGGTCCAGCCCCGGCGCCCCCGGCTCCTCTGCGAGATACTGTCTCTCGACTGCGTCCGGGATTCCATCGTAATCGCTGTCTATGGATTCAGGTTCGTAGTCCCCGGTGCTGAAGCAAAACGCGAAATCATCCCCCGTGTCGTTGCCGACGAGATGCTTGTCTCTCGCGTCACGCCACACCTTCACGTAATACACCGTGTTCGGGGCCAAGGGGTGCTGGGGATAGTAGATCAACGAATTTCCCGACCAGGTCACTGTTCCTATGTTCACGACGGAGCGATAATCGGCATCGAGGGGCGCCGGAAGCGCATCCGGGTCGGCGCCGGACGGCGTCCAGGTCAGCGGGCTGTCGGACACGGTCAGTTTGTACCATGACGTCCAGAAAGTATGAAGAGTGGGCTGGGTTGGGACGCCATCGCCCCGGGTCCAGTATTGCTCGCGATCCATCGCCTTATTGAAGATAATCTCTATCGGCGAATGGATATCCACGTCCGTCGCCACAATTGGCGAAAGCGGGTCCTCCGGATTGGCGGCAAGCGGCGGGAGAGGGTCAACAATCGTATCCCCAAACCTCAATCCCACGATGGAGGGGGGCGTGTGATCAACCACAAACCGCCCGCTCTCGTGCGAAATCGAAGGGTCTTGATTGCAGGTAATCCTCACCCGGCATTCGGGGATGGTCAAACCGGACGTGTCCCACGGGAAGTTGCCGCGAGTCGCCACTATGAAACCCGTCTGCGGGTCAACTTTTGACGGCTCGAGCGGAATGTTCTCCGCCCCGGGAATAGGTTGCCAGTTGCCTGCCGCGTCGAGATAGTCAAGCCGATACGTCCGGCTCGCGTCGCTCATCCCGGAAGCGAACACAATGTTGGCGATGCTGTAGCCATCGGTGAACTCCGTCTGGCCGAAAGGCTTGTAATCCCAATCCAGGGCGTTGAGCTCCGCCGCTCCCGCAGGGAAGATAATCCAGCACGCAGGAACAACCGAGAACTCCACGCTGAACGCGTAGTTATCGGCAAGCGTCGCCGACTGCGAAGACACAATTTTGATACGGTAGTCCCCCGCCGGCACGTCCTGCGGCACATACCATACGTAATGCCCCGCATTCGGATACATCTGCTGCAAGAAGCGCACGAACTTGTCGTCCTGATACAAATTGATGTTGACGGTGTAGTCCACAGGGTGCGTCGTAGTCCAGGTGATGTCAACCGGCTTGCCCGCCACGATGACCGGCTGAGCAATCGGTTGGTTGGTCGCGTCCACCGTCCAGAAGATTGTCTGCGGCGTCAGCACGATGGTGGAATAGCTCGGCGCAAGCTGGTACATCGGGACAGTCGTCAGATTCTCCGCGTAAAGGTCCGGCCTGTTCGCGTCGGAAACTCTGACATTCCATCCAATGTTCCTCAGTTCAATCGGCACCGCCCCCGGTGTCCACGTGTAGCCGCCCGGGCCCGTGTTCAGAAGGTTCTCCGCAATCGTATCGTAGAACTCGCCCTGGAAGTACAGGTCCACGTTCACCCGTTCCACGCTCGGATCGGCGGTCCACGATATATCCACCGGTGTGCCTTCCAGAAGGGAAGTCGGCAATGCCCCCAACACGATCTCGTTGTTTACCTCGCTGAAACCGAAATAGTCGTCGCTGAAATCATAGACGGAGGGGTCCGAAGCATCCGCTATCTTGAGCAGGTAGTTGCGACTGTAAACCGGCATTGTCTGATAGTCATCAATCCCGTCAGTAAGGACTTGTCTTGCTGCTTCGGTAACCGTCCATGCGTAGAAACCCGTATTCGGGACGGAGTTGGCGATGGTGTAAACGGGCTGGTCGTTCTCGTACAGGTCAATCTTCACGTTCGGCCCCGTCGAGCTCGTGAAGTCCCACCATATCTCGTTGCTGCCCACCGTCTTCAGGTCTTCCTCGTCAACTGTGTTCGGAGAGAGCGCGTACTGCCCCTGGTCGCCGTTCGGCTGGTTATCCTGATATTCATAGACATATCCGTTCGGCTTCTTGACGACAATTTCCGCAGTATCTTTATTCGCCGAGAACCAGATGTAGCGGTGAGTCATGTTCCAGTAAAAATTGAACATCCGGTCGTCAATGTCCGCCCAGAGATACTCGCTGCCCACGTCAGGCGGCATCGCCCAACCCCAATGGAAGGACCCTCCTCTTTGAAAATTGGCGAAACGGATGTCCGTTTTGCCGTTATAGTAAGAATCAGTTGTCGGATAGACCGCGATGCGCTCGTCAATAAGCTCTTCGGTTCGCGGGACCGAGTCGAAGCCCATATCCACCTGACGTCCGGGGTCGTTCGGGTCGGGGAAGCTCAGTATGGGGAAAAGGTCTCCTTCGTCGGCGGCGTTGCCGAAATGATTGAGCGGATCGTACTTCTCGAGGTCCTTCAGCCCGTCGGCCTGCACAACTGCCACACGATAATGCCCCCCTATCCCGGTATTGACGTCGTTGTCCCGGATTTTCCCGATGTTATCGTCTATGTGCCAGAAAAGTATGCCTCCGTCACCGCTGTCGGTGTCGGGGTCAGTTCCGCCGTCGGCGAGGGCCGTGGGGATGGGAAGCGGTTGGTCAAATGGAGAGTTCCACGCCGGCTGACCGTTGCCGAGGACGGCAAAGCCCTGCTTCATTTTCACCTCCATCAGGAGGTACTCCCCCGGCGCCATTCCGTCGTCCGACCAGAAAACCGTCCGGCTCACGTAGTAGGCCGAAAGCTCCTTCCAGCGTCCGTCCATATCGAGCCTTCGGGGCTGAATCCAGCCCAGCTTGATTTTCGCCCACGGACATAGCGGAGCCGGCTGGTCGCCCGCCGCGAGCTGCTGGCCCACGACAAAGTTCCACGCGCCAGTGCCCATCAATCCCCAGTGGCCGATTCCCGCCCCAGCGTCCTGCACTCCCGGGTCGTTGTCATAAAGGTCCGGCAGCCCCACCTCTCGCCCATCTTCCTGCTCCACCAGGGCGATGGAATGAGCGAGCTCGTGGCAAATGGCCCCTATCGAGAGATGCGCCTGCGTAAGCGTTCCTTGCTGCTGTCCTGTCGCGACTTCGTAATACTGTATCATCTCCGGAAGGATGATGGCTCGCTGCACCTTGTACTTAGCGGTAGGATCCTCCAGGGTGTAGCCATAATCAAAGCCGGGACCATAACCGCCGTAGTAATAGCTGGACGCCGCCTGGTACGGGTTCGTTGGGTCGGGCATGAGGTCAATTTTCCAGTAATTCACCTCAGCCGGCTCGTCGAGGTAGTAGGTGCCCGAGAGCATATGGTCCGGATTTCCCGTCAGCTCCTGCCCCGGCCCCTCGTGGACGATGCACAAATTGTCAATCCATCCATCCCCGTTCGCATCGAAGAGAGTGAGGTCGTAGAGGAACCATTCCAGCTTCTCGAGGGCTTCCTCGATCATTTCCTGCGGATGGCGCGTGTAGTACGATTTCTGGTACTTCAGTTCGATGACGGGCGTCACGAAGGATTCTATCTCGAACTGCCCCCGGTAAAAATCCCTCGCGCGGCTCGGGCTAAACGCCGGGCGGGACATCTCCGCGAAGTAGGTCTTCACGCTCTCCGTTCCCCTCCCTGCGGGCGTCACGGGGACATCGCAGGGCGGCGCCCCTCCAATAGTATTCGGCGGCGTTCCCATGAGGAACTCCTGGGCGTTTGTGTATCCGTCGTGATCCGCGTCCCCGTCCGGCCCGCATGCGGGGTGAGTTTCGCCGTTGAGGTCGGGCGTGCGGCCATCATCCAGCGGGTTTGGCCAAAGAAACGGCTCGCCCGCCTTGTAGTTCGCTATCTCCCATCCGTCGGGCAATCCATCCCCGTCCGTATCGGGGTCCAGCGGATTGCACGGCCGCAGCGTGCCGCTCGGCGTCCGAAAATAGCTCGGCGTCTCGTCCGGGCATTCGTGACCCAGCACCCCCTGGGGAGGGGACCCCGTGCCGTCACCATCAATATTGCTGTTCCCGTTGAACATCAGCGTCCCGAAAAAGAAAAACTCCAGCACGTTGGACACCGCGGGAGTATTTTCGTCATCGGCGCCTCCGCCCGGAAGCGTGTTCTCGTTCGGGTCCGTCTGCGGGTCCACGAGGAACTCCTCGATGTTCGTGAATCCATCCTGGTCCGGGTCGCCATCGGCGCCGTTCATATTGATGCCGTGGAGATCCGGATATGACTCAAGGAGGTGCGGGGGAATCTCCGGGCACGGTTTGCTTCCGTCGTCGGTGGGGTCGAGACCGTACTGAATCTCGTAGCCATCGGACATCCCGTCGCCATCCGTGTCCCAGTTCCAGGGGTCTGACCCGTAGTTGTACTCGTCAATGTTCGTCCCCACTTCGTCCGCCCCGTTTGGGTCGCGCAGAGGCCATCGGTCATCGCCGTCCGGGTCATCGCCTCCGCCGTAGGGATCCGCACCCGAGGCTTCCAGAAGGCGGGGATGCTGAATACGCTCCCAGGCGTCCGGGAGACCGTCCCCGTCCCGGTCATATCCTCCCCAACCTGCTGTCCCTGTGAGGCCCCGCCGGTCTCCAGCCGCTTCAAGTACCCAGATGAAGTTCGCCCGGGGATAAGTAAGGTTAAGCTCGCAAGTAACGACCGTCGAGGGATCGTCGTCCGCGAGAACCGGGATGACCAGGTTCCTAACTTTCCCCTTGCTCGGCATCAGGGGGTGCTGGTCGTAATCCGGCCTTCCTCTGTAAGAACTGCTCGTAAAGATCGGCGGGGATTTGTAGCCGGATGTCGCAGTTGCCGTATTCGACAGAAACAGGGTCGCGGCGCCAACCGCGATGACCCAATACTGAACGCTTTTTCTTGCACTCATCGCTTTCCTTTCCTCCGATGGCGAAACGCCTCGCTTCATCAAACGATCTTTGCCGTTCGGGTTACTATAAGGACGGTGAAATGGCATTGTCAATACAAACCTGATAGCTGTCGTTCCCGCAGCCTAAGGACATACATCGGCTTCCCTTAGCGTGGCTATTCTCTCCAGTGTGTCCAGCCCCGCACGAGAGCATCATGCCCAGTATGGATGATTATGCGTCGGCGTTTCCCTGACCTCGCCTCACAGGCTAAATCGAATGGGCGAGAAAGCCGAACCGGGCCACCTCCCTCTCCCGGAAGGCCGCCTCAGGCCTCTTCCGAGGGCGGGCCGAATTGAATCTGGCCGTGAGGGCCCCTCGACAGTTGCCCATTTTCTTATCAGGTCAGGTCGAAAAAAGATTGCAGGTGGGATTATCCGACCGCCGCTTCGCTCTGCGGCGACGTTCACGTAGGCTCTTATCTGAGAAGCGGAAAGGCCCTCAGGAATCCTGAAATGACCCGCCAGCTTCATGGTAAGCTTGTCCGGCGAGCTTCGCACATAATTGCGGCATTTCGACGGGCTCAGCAGCCGCAGCGGAAGTCTGGCGACGCCTCCTGTCCGCGTCAACATTATCGGCAACTTGCGGCTCATGGCCAATTAGGCGCCCCCCAATTCACCAGATGAATCTCGGAACCCAACTTACGGAACACCTTCCTCAGCGTCGCGAGGCTGTCGTTCTGCGTCCATTGACTCCGCGAGTTCTCGGTTTCCGCAGCGCTTTCCAGCCTCCCTGCCGGGTTATAAGTATTTTACTTCACCGGCCAACCGCTGTCAAGTCCCCGCGAAAATTTTACGCGTTTTTCTCGACGTGGTCCCCACGCACCGACATGAATTCATCCGCCACAGCCGCAACTTCTTTCATTTCTCGCACATCGTGCACCCGGACGACGTCCGCACCGTTGGCGATGCACCATGCTACCGCCGCAGCCGTGCCGAAAACCCGTCCCCTGGGACTCGCGTTGACGACTTTCCCAATGAACGATTTCCTCGAAGGCCCTACCACGATGGGCCGCCCCAGGCAACGCAACTCCTCCAGCCGGTTTATAATCCGGTAGTTATCCTCGGCGGTTTTGCCGAAGCCGATGCCGGGGTCAACGAGGATTCTGTCCTGCTCAACGCCGTTGGCAATCGCAAAGCTCACCTGTTTTTCCAAAAACTCAACGATCTCGCCCATCACATCGTCATAATGCGGGTTGTCTTGCATCGTTCGGGGCGTGCCCTTCATGTGCATGACAATCACCCCCGCCCCATGCTTCGCCGCCACCGAGACCAGCTCCCGGTTACTCAGCCCCGTGATGTCGTTGACCATCGCCGCTCCCGCTGAAAGGGCCGCCGCCGCAACACGGGGCTTGATGGTGTCTATGGAGAGCGGGGCGTTGATTTTGCCGGAAATCCTTTCCAGCACCGGCATCACCCTCCGCAACTCCTCGTCCTCGCTGACGCCCTCCGCCGCAGGCCGGCTCGACTCCCCGCCCACGTCAATGATGTCCGCGCCCTCCTCCACGAGTTGAAAGCACCTCTCCGCAGCCTTTTCCGGCTCGTAACATTCCCCGCCGTCCGAAAAGGAGTCGGGCGTCACGTTCACCACACCCATGAGAAGCGTTCGCTTGCCCACCTCCAGGGTGCGGTCACCGAGCGAAAGATGAAAACGGGTATTCATAGAAAGAAAGAGGGCTTTTTCTATCTGGTTGGACAGTCGTTTGAGGTCGAGAGGCTGCGACTTGAGGTTTTCTATGAGCTTGCGGTAATGGCTTTCTGTCCCGACGACGATGGCGTCAGTGCTCGCCTCACGCATGGTGAGGCTGGCGTGGGACACGCCTACATCTCCTCCGATGGAAAGCATCGTCTGCTTGAGAATATGTGCGGCGGGCGCCTCAAGACCGCTGATCTTTGTCAGACGCACAACCCCCTTGGGCGTCAGCTTTCTTATGCCCCCGGGGTCCACGCCGACCCTTGCCAGCTCCCGGGCGATCTCATTCCCGTTTTTCAGGGACAATACCCGCAGCCGGTACATCAGCCCTTCTGTCCTCGGCTCGCCTTCTGGGCGTTTTCAAGGCGGCTCGTTTCTTCGCTTCGCCAGGAACTTCTCGTTTGCTTTGCCTCGCCGGAGATTTCGCGGCTTTCCGGTGGCGAGGCCGCCAGGTTCCCTCGATTATCTCGGTGATCTCTTTTCCCTCCAGCACCTCGTATTCCAGCAGCGCCTCGGCGATGGCCACCAGCTTGTCTTTATACTCGAGAAGGATCCTTTTCGCCCTTTCGCGGGACTGTTCTATGATGGAGCGAACTTCCTTATCAATCTCGATTGCCGTCGCGTCGCTGTACTCGGAGTGCCGCGCTATCTCCTTGCCGAGGAAGATCATTTCTTCCCTCTCGCCGAAAGTCATCGTCCCCATCTTCTCGCTCATTCCCAGCTCGCAGACCATTGCCCGAGCGATCTTCGTCGCTTCCCTGAAATCGGAGCTCGCCCCGGAGGTGACATCATCGAATATCAATTCCTCGGCGGCGCGCCCTGCCAACAGCCCCGTTATCTGCCCCAACAGCTCCTTCTTGCCGTGGAGGTACTTGTCCCTTTCCGGAAGTTGCATCGTTGCCCCGAGAAACGCCACCCCACGCGGGACAATCGTGACCTTGTGAAGCGGCTCCGTCTCTTCCAGCCTGTCGAGCACGAGCGCGTGGCCCGCCTCGTGATGCGCCGTAATGCTTCTCTCCTTCTCGCTCAGGGTGCGGCTTCGCCGTTCCCTCCCCCAGCGGACTTTGTCCCGCGACTCCTCGAGGTCCGACATGGTAACCCATTGCTTGCCAAGCCTCGCCGCCAGGAGGGCGGCCTCGTTGATGAGATTCGCCAGGTCTGCCCCCGAAAAGCCCGGTGTCCCCCTGGCTATGGTGTTCATGTTAACAGCCGGGTCCAGCTTCACCTTTTTGGCGTGGAGCTTGAGAATCTGCTCCCTTCCCACCAGGTCCGGCAGGTCAATGACGATTTGACGGTCGAACCGCCCCGACCGCAGCAGAGCGGGGTCAAGCACATCCGGCCTGTTCGTCGCCGCCATCAGTATCACCCCTTCTTGCGTGTCAAAGCCATCCATCTCAACGAGGAGCTGGTTCAGCGTCTGCTCCCGCTCGTCGTGCCCCCCGCCTATCCCCGCGCCCCGATACCTCCCCACAGCGTCTATCTCGTCCATGAAGATTATGCACGGCGCGTTTTTCTTGCCTTGCTCGAACATGTCCCGAACTCGCGACGCTCCAACACCCACGAACATCTCCACAAAGTCGGACCCGCTAATGGTGAAAAATGGCGCGTTCGCTTCCCCCGCCGCTGACTTCGCCAGGAGAGTTTTCCCAGTTCCGGGAGGTCCCACCAAAAGAACTCCCTTCGGGATTCTCCCGCCGAGTTTCTGGAACTTCTTGGGCTCCCTTAGGAAGTCAATAATCTCCTGGAGCTCTTCCTTCGCCTCCTCGACCCCCGCCACGTCAGCAAAGGTCACTTGGTGGCTGTCCTTGGAGAGCAGCTTCGCCTTACTTTTCGCAAAGCTCATAGCTCCGCCCCCGGCACTCTTCATCTGCCGGGAGATCAGAAACCAAATCAGCCCTATGAATATCAGAAGAGGAACCAATCCCGTGAGAATCTGGGTCAAAAGCGTGCTCGATGGCGCATAGGTGTACACCGGAATCGTTCGCAGAAGAGCGGCGAGATCCGGGTCATCCGGCTGAATCCGCACCATGAATTCGTCGTAGCGCGCCCGCTCCCCCTTTTTGTTCGTCTTATACACTCCCGCCTTGTATTTCCCCTTGAGAGTATCTCCCTTTCTCGTTGCTTCCTCGATCCTCTTATTCTGGATGTCATCCATCAGCTCGGGAAGATTCCCCTTGTAAACCGAGCGGACGTTCGAATACCGCAACTGCGCCGCCACCACCGCCATAATCCCCAGAAACACCCAGATGATAATTGACTTCCGGGGAATCTTCGGCCTCAGCGGTTTTTTATCATTTCTCGGATTGTTCATTTTGTGTTACCTGCCCGTACGGCCCTGCCGCGAGCCGTGAAAGACAACCTCTCTCAACAAGCCATTATCCAGTCTCGTCCGCGCTGGACTCCCCGCTTTGCCAGCATTGTCGGGAAAACATCCCACCAGAGACGGCGCCCCTTGCTCGGGCACGAACCGGCGCCCTCCGATTTGGCGAAGCCCTACGCCCTGTGCCACCACGCGCGGCACGCCTCCCAGAAGCGCACTCAAGGCTCACTTGCAGGAGAGTACAACACACTCGCCGCCGGCAAATCACAGCGCGCCACTCTTTATATTATATCGGCGAACGCTATTTCCCGCAATACAAAACTTTCACCGCCAACCGCAACACTCTCCTGGTGGATTCCTCGATGGCAAACCTCGCAGCCACCCTGTAGCCCGCAATCCAGATGATCTCACCCCCGGAACAGAAAATCGGGATTACATCCCGTAACGTCACCGGAACCTTCTCATCTATGAACAGCTCCTTGATTTTCCTGCTCCCTCTCATTCCGACCGGGCGAAATGCGTCCCCCTCCTTTCGCGTTCTGACCACAATGTTATGCCCACGGATTGATGAAGCGTCGAGACACTGCTCGAAACTCTGCGCTTCTCCCTGCCTGACCCTTCTCCAGATTTCCCCGAGTCGCAGGTGTCGCTCGCGGCGCACGCTCACTTTGCCCTTCTCGGCGAAGCTCGCCGAAATCTGAACTCCCAGTCGCGACAGGAACACCTCGCACGGGATTCGCAGCTCCTTCTCGAAAGGACTAACCCGCAACTCCTTTTCCGGCACAAGCAGAATCTCCTCATACTCGCGGCATGCAACCAATCCTTTTCCGACGCCAATGCTCTCGGTGCGAGTTCCTGCCGCCAACTGGCAGATTCCTTCCAGCGTTCGCCGCTCGGCGCTCACATCGAGCCGTTCCTTCAGCACTCTCCGGAAAAGCTCCCCCCACAGCACAGGCGAATGAAGCTTGAGACGATTGATGTTTACGGACAATTTTTCCCGCGACCGGCGGAGACACTCTTTCTCCAGTTCAGCCATCGCCGCCGACAGGCTCTCCTCCGCATCTCGCAGGTTGCGAGCCGTTTCCACCAAGGTTCTTTCGATTCGCGGATTGTACTCCTTCGCCAACAGAGGAAGAAGCTCGTGCCGAATCTTGTTGCGAGTAAGCGACGTATCGAGGTTCGAGGCGTCCTGCCGGTATCTCAGCTTCCTCATTTTCAGGTACGACAGAATCTCCCCCCTCGTCGCCCCAAGCAGAGGGCGAATAACGACCAACTCTCCCTCCTTTCGAGAAATGGGGATGCCCGATAGCCCCTTCAGCCCGGAACCCCTGAAAAGGTTTATGAGGAGCGTCTCCGCATTGTCGTTCACGTTGTGGCCCAGGGCTATCTTCCCCGCGCCAAGCTTCCCGGCAGCTTCTTTCAAAAAGGCGTAACGGACCTCTCTTGCGATTTCCTCGATGGAGCCGCCCCGCTTCCTTCGTATGCCTTTCACATCGCGAGACTCCACGACCAACGGGACGTTATGGTTCTCAGCCAGCTTCCTCACAAATCTCTCGTCCTCGTCCCCCTCTCGCCCGCGGAGCTTGTGATTGAGATGCGCTGCGCACAGAGAAAACGAAAGGCGGCCGCTCAGCCGGAGCAAGCCGTCGAACAACGCCACCGAATCCGGCCCCCCCGATAACCCCACCATCACCGAGTCCCCGGCCGCGATAAGCCCGTTTTCCCTTATAGTCGCCACCATTCTATTGAGCATGTTTCAACGATATTCCTTCTGGGGAACTTGTCAAGGAGTTCGTCCGTTGTTACAATCCTGCTGCGTTCGCTGGCGCAGGCGAAGGAACCATTTTATTCCCGAAATTCAACCTGGCTGAAAAGAAACTCGACCCGCCAGCCCCCAATAGTCTAATATCAACAGGAAAGACAATATTATCACTATTATCACTTCTTACACCAATCGGCCCCACAGTCTCAATACTGATGGCCCCGCCCGGAGAACAAAAGAATGAGCGAAACAAGTGAAAAAAAAGAACATGTCATCAAAGTCGCCAGCGATAACAACGTGAAATTCGTTCAACTGTGGTTTACCGATGTCCTCGGTTTTCTGAAAAGCTTCGCCATAACCATTGATGAGCTTGACACGGCTCTCAACGACGGCAAGTGGTTTGACGGTTCCTCCATTCAGAGCCTTGCCCGGGTGGACGAAAGCGATGTTCTTGCCGTTCCCGACCCTAACACATTTCAACTTCTTCCGTGGCGCTCGGAAGGGGAGTGCGCCGTTGGACGCATGTTCTGTGACATCCTCGAGCCGAACGGCGAGCCCTGCAAAGGGGATACACGCTGGGTTCTTCGCAGAGCCCTCAACCGGGCGGCTGAGATGGGCTTTACTTTCTACGTGGGGCCCGAATTGGAGTACTTCTATTTCAAGGATTCCTCTCCGAACATCCAGCTCCTCGACCCCGGCGGCTACTTCGACCTCGCACCTCTCGACCGCGCCAAGGACCTCCGGCGGGACACAATCCTCGTCCTGCAAAAAATGGGCATCCCCGTCGAAGCCAGCCACCACGAAGTCGCTCCCAGCCAGCACGAGATAGACCTCCGTTACGCCGAGGCCCTCACTATGGCCGATACCGCAATGACCTGCCGCCTGGTCATAAAGGAGGTCGCTGTTCGGCACGACCTTTATGCCACCTTCATGCCTAAACCTCTCAACGGCAAGAACGGAAGCGGCATGCACACCCACCAGTCCCTCTTTCGCGGCGAAAGAAACGCCTTCTTCGACCCCGAGCAGGAATACCATATCTCAGATACTGCCAAACACTACGTCGCCGGCCTTCTCAAGCACGCTGCCGAGATAACCATCCTCACCAACCAGTGGGTCAACTCTTACAAGCGTCTAAGCCCCGGATACGAAGCCCCCGTTTATCTCACCTGGGCAAGAAGGAGCCGAGCCGACCTCATCCGCGTGCCCGAATACAAGCACGGCAAGGAGAACGCCGCCAGAATTGAGTTTCGCTCGCCCGATTCCGCCTGCAATCCCTATCTCGCCTTCGCGGGTATGCTCATGGCAGGGCTTAGAGGAATCGAGAAGAAATACCCTCTCCCACCCGAGATGGACCGAAACGTCTTCGAGATGACCTCCGCGCAACGACGTGCTGCCGGCATCAAATCCCTCCCCGGAAACCTTTACGAAGCCATTGAAATCGCCGAAAAGAGCCAGCTCCTACGGGAAACGCTCGGAGATTACCTCTTCGAGAAATTCCTTGAGAACAAGAGAATCGAGTGGGACAAGTACACCACTCACGTCAGCGAGTACGAGCTGCGTCAGTATCTTTCCGTGCTCTGAAAGGCTCGTCGGCGTCATGTGTTCCTCCGAAAGACAAAAAAGCGGCTCCGCGAAAACAGTCCTTCGCACGGACGGCCTTTGGCTGCGAACGAGAGTGAGGATTCTCAAAGTTGATTCCCCGCCCTTCGACCTTCATCACACCCTCATGTGCGGGCAGGCCTTCCGCTGGCGCGCGGAGGAGCCCGGCTTCGTCGGCGTCGTTTCCGGGCGGGTCCTTCGCCTTGAGCAAAGGGGAAACCGCCTGCTGTACCGCTCGCTTCCCGGAAAGTTCCGACCGTCGGAGCTGAAAAGGTATCTGGGCACGGATGGCGTCCACGATGAAGCAATGCGCTCCTTCCCGCAAGACGCAACCCTCCGTCGAGCAGTGGAAAAGTTCCCCGGCCTGAGACTCCTCCAGCAGGACCCCTGGGAGACGCTAATCTCGTTCATCATCTCCTCCAACAACAACATCAGAAGAATCAGAACTTCCATCGAGAGCCTCTGCCGGACCTTCGGCGAGGAAATCAAATCCGCCCCGGGTTTCCACTCCTTTCCGCCCCCGGAGGCGCTGGCGAACGCCCGCCTGGCGACCCTGCGAGAGAAGTGCAACCTCGGCTACCGAGACAGATACGTCCAAGAGACCGCCCGGGAGGTCGCCCGCAGCCCAAACCTGCTTTCGAATATTGCGCGCCTGTCCTATCCCCAGGCTAAAAAAGAGATTATGAAACTCCTCGGCGTCCGCGACAAAGTCGGCGACTGCGTCCTTCTTTACTCCATGCGAAAGTTTGAAGCCTTCCCCATAGACACATGGATACGAAAGGTCATCCAGCACAGCTACTTTGGCGGAGAGCGTGTCTCCCTGTCGAAGATCAGAACTTTCGCCCGGGACCATTTCGGCGAGTTCGCCGGCTACGCCCAGCTTTTCCTCTATCCTTACGCCAAGACGACCCGCCTCTGACCCCGCCGCCTCTCGGCGCCCGAGATTGAGGGACTACAACGTGCCCTCGGATGCCGCTTGACTTGGACAGCGACGAAGGATAGTATTCTCCCAACTCAATACGGGGTGCAAGCTCATGCCCAGTGGTCCGCTCAAGACATATCTCAGGCAGATGGACAAGGCCCTTTCTGTGGGCGAAGCCACCGAGCATACGCACCGCCCCGCGCTAAAGAGCTTTATCGAGGCGCTCGGCCCGGGTGTTACGGCAATCAATGAGCCGAAACGTATCGCCTGCGGCGCCCCCGACTTCGAGGTCAAGCGTAAGGGGCCATACGGCTCGCTCACCATTGGCCACATTGAATCGAAAGACGTTGACGCCGATCTCGCCAGAATCGAGTCCGACAGCAACAGAAAGACGCCTCAGACACGCGATGGCGAACAGCTCGCCCGCTACCGCGGCGCCCTCCCGAACCTTCTCTTCACGGACTATCTCGAGTTCCGCTGGTACGTTCGCGGCGAGCACCGCCTCACTGCCCGCCTGGCGACAACTGCTCCCAGGGGGAAGCTCAAACCTTGGCCCGGCGGCGAGAAAGAACTCCTCCAGCTCCTTCAACTATTTCTTGAGCACGAGCCGGAGCCTATCGCCGATCCAAAAGAGCTGGCTCTACGGATGGCCAACCTCACTCACCTCATCCGTGACATAATCGCTGAAGCATTCCGGGGCGGCAACGCCTCCGCCACATTGAAAGACCTGCACAGAGCTTTCGAGGAAACGCTCATTCCCAATCTCGAAATCCACGCCTTCGCGGACATGTTCGCCCAGACCCTCGCCTACGGACTTTTTGCTGCGCGATGCAGCGACCCAAGTATCAGGAGAGGAGAGTTCACCCGTGATAAAGCCGCTCACTTGATTCCGAAGACCAATCCATTTCTGCGGAGGCTGTTCGGAATGATAGTCGGGCCGGAGATGGACGACGAGCCTTATGAGGGGCACGTCAACGATCTCGCTCAACTTCTCGCCTACGCGGAGATGGACAAGGTTCTCGCCAACTTCGGCAAGCGAGAAAAAAAGCAGGACCCCGTCCTTCACTTCTACGAGACGTTTCTCGCCGCCTACAATCCCGCCGAGCGCAAAAAGCGCGGAGTCTATTACACGCCGGAGCCGGTCGTCTCCTACATCGTCCGCTCGGTGGACTATCTTCTCAAAACTCGTTTCAACTGCCCCGACGGACTCGCGGACACCAGCACCCTCGAGCGCCAAGCAACGGACGAAAAGGGGAAGGAGGTGAAAGAAAAGTTCCCCCGCGTTCTCATCCTCGATCCCGCCTGCGGCACCGGCACATTCCTCTACGCCATCGTTGACCTCATCAGGGAGAAGTTCATGCGGGAGGGCAATGCCGGAATGTGGTCCGGCTACGTCCGGCAGCATCTTCTCCCCCGCCTTTTCGGCTTCGAGCTTCTCATGGCGCCGTACGCGGTGGCCCACTTCAAGCTCGGCATGCAGCTCGCCGGCCACGACCTGCCCTCGGAAGCGCTCCGCAAACAATGGGCCTACGATTTCCAGGGCGATGAACGGCTGGGGATTTACCTCACGAACACCCTCGAACAAGCGGTTCGCAAATCCGAGATGCTTTTCGCCAATTTCATCGTCGAGGAATCCGAGCAAGCTGCCAGAATCAAGCGAGACATCCCCATCATGGTCGTCCTCGGCAATCCGCCCTATGCCGGACATTCTGCGAACCGAAGCTGGAAAATGGATTCGCGTGGGAAGAAGGTCCGAACCTTCATAGGGAGCCTTCTCCGGGATTATTACTTCGTGGATGGCCAGTCTCTAGGCGAGCGAAATCCGAAATGGCTCCAGGACGATTACGTCAAGTTCATCCGCTTCGGCCAGTGGCGAATCGAGCGCACGGGGGCGGGAATTCTGGCTTTCATCACCAATCACGGCTACCTCGATAATCCAACTTTTCGAGGCATGCGCCAGCAACTGATGCGAACCTTCGATGAGATATACGTAATGGATTTGCACGGCAACGCAAAAAAGAAAGAGGTTTGCCCCGACGGCTCGAAGGACGAAAACGTTTTCGACATCCAACAGGGCGTGGCAATAGCTCTGATGGTGAAACTTCCAAAGGAGAACGAAAGATGACAGAACTGCTTTTCTTGGTGCAAGAGGCTCCCGAGGGCGGCTACACGGCCCGCGCTCTGGGAGAGAGCATATTTACCCAGGCTGAGACGTGGGAAAGTCTCCAGGCGATGGTCAAAGACGCGGTCCGCTGCCACTTCGAGCGTGAAGAGCAGCGCCCGAAGGTGCTGCGGCTACACTTCGTTCGCGATGAGGTGTTGGCGCTGTGAAAATCCCGCGTGACGTGTCCGTACACGAGCTGGTTCGGGCGCTCTCCCCAATGGGCTACTGTTCTGTCAAACCTTCACTGGAAGGAATGAACGCTTCACTGGAAGGAGTGAACGCTTCACTGGAAGGAGTGAACGCTTCACTGGAAGGAATGAACGCTTCACT
>CAZXGF010000019.1:66773-103741 GCA_964640185.1 uncultured Verrucomicrobiota bacterium
TGAACGCTTCACTGGAAGGAGTGAACGCTTCACTGGAAGGAATGAACGCTTCACTGAAAGGAGTGAACGCTTCACTGGAAGGAATGAACGCTTCACTGGAAGGAATGAACGCTTCACTGAAAGGAATGAACGGGACACTGGAAGGAGTGAACGCTTCACTGGAAGGAACGAACGCTTCGCTGGAAGGGACGAAAGTTTCGTGGGAAGGCACGAAAGCTTCGTGGGACGGCACGAAAGCGTTGGGGGACGGCACGAAAGCGTTGGGGGACTCCACGAAAGCCTCGTGGAACAGAGCGAAAAACCTGGTGGTTGGCGTCAAAATGCACGTAACTAACCAAGAATCAGTATGTTAGCACAGATTCAGTCCTGCCTGGCCGGGTAGACAGGTGCTTATGATACAAGCGCCGACGCAAACGCTTCTGCCTGTGCTCCTGTCTGCCGTAGCACAGGTAGAACGGCAGACAGGATCAAAAACGGCCCGGAGCGACCGGGAAGGAACAAAAATGGCAGGAGCTCAGATCTACCTGTGCTACGGCAGACAGGCGACACTGGAGAGTTGACACGACACTACTCTGTCAGCCGGCAAACGGGCACCCATATACGCCTGACTACCTCTGAGGGGGGAGGCCATCACGTCAGTATCCCCCGCCACCATCCTCTTAAGGTGGGCACCCTTTCGGCGATTCTCCAAGATGTCGCGGGGCACGGCAAGATAAACAAAGAAGAACTTCTCGAAAGGCTTTTGCGATGAGGGCAACCGTTTTTCACGCACAACTCTGGGGCAAACGCGACGGCAAATACTCGCGCTTGCTTGAGAGCGACCTCAACGTCACTGAGTGGGCCGACCTGGCCCCGCAGGCGCCGCTCTATTTGTTCGTGCCCCGCGACGCCGCCCTCTCGACCGAATATGAGAGGGGATGGCGGCTCGTTGACATCTTTCCTATCAACTCCGTTGGCATTGTCACGGCCCGCGATAGGCTCACCATCCAATGGTCGGCCCCCGACGTTTGGCAAACCGTGCGGCAGTTTGCCAGCCTCCCCGTTGAGGTTGCGCGTCAGAGGTACGCGCTCGGTAGAGACGCCAGAGATTGGAAGGTTCAGCTTGCCCAGGAGGACGTGCGAGCGAGTGGCCCGGACCGCGCTAAGGTGGTTCCCATCCTCTACCGGCCCTTCGACACTCGCTTCACCTATTACACGGCTCAGACCCGCGGTTTCATCTGTATGCCGCGGCCGGGGGTCATGCGCCACATGCTGGCAGACAGGAATCTCGGCATGATCTCGGCCAGGAGCAATAAGTCCGCTAGCATGGACCACTTCTTCACGACCCGTCGGATGATCGAAACGAAATGTGGGGAGTCAACAACGCAGTCGTGCATACTCCCTATCTACGTATACCCCGGTTCCTGCGACCAAGGCCAGAGAGAGGTCCCGGGGGCCTCGCGGTGGCCGCCGGGCAAAGGCGGGCGCCTGCCAAACCTCGCCCCGGATTTCGTGGCGGAGATGGAGGAAAAGCTGGGGCAGAGGTTTGTCCCGGACGGGCTGGGCGACCTCAGGCAGACGGTCGGGCCGGAGGACATTTTCCATTACATCTACGCCATCTTTCATTCGCCGACGTATCGGAAGCGGTATGCGGAGTTTCTCAAAAGGGACTTCCCTCGCGTGCCCCTGACGAGCGATCTCGCCCTTTTCAGGAACCTGTGTCAGAAGGGGGCGGACCTTGTCGCTCTGCATTTGGTGGAGGGGGATTATGGAGCGGCGTCGTGGAATCGCGGCGAGCCCCAGAGGCCATCTCCCTTTCACAACTTAATGTCCACCTTTCCGGTCAAGGGAGATGATGTGGTCGAGAAGGTTTTCTATCTCGCCCCCGGCGAGCCGGAGCCGGGCACGGGAAAGCCTCTCCCGCCGGGGAAAGGGCGGGTCTATATCAGCAAGGACAGACCGAAAGCGGAGAAAAAAGGGCAGTACTTCGAGGGCGTGCCGCCGGAAGTCTGGGGATTTCACGTCGGCGGGTATCAGGTGTGCCGGAAATGGCTCAAGGACAGAAAGGGACGGAAGCTGTCTTACGATGACGTCCAGCATTACCACAGAATCGTCGTGGCTCTCAACGAGACCATCCGCCTCACGGCGGAGATAGACGCCGCAATCCCTCGCTGGCCAATCGAGTAGAAGCTCCCGGGCCGCCAGGGCCCGGAATCGGCCTCCGACTTAGTGCATGCATTCGCACATACAGTCACGTATAGTGCTCTGTGGAAAGAGCTTTTTTGACGGGATGAACAGGATTCAGAGGATGCGATCTATCCTGTTATCCTGTCGAAAAAAACAGTACCTTGCCCAAGCTATGAATCACAGCACTTAGCCGGTTGGGGCTCTTTCACTCATCCAGCAGCCGCTTTTCCCCCTCGATCTTCTGGACGTCCGTAATATCCTGCGTGACTTCGAGGGAGCCGAGATATTTTCCCTCTTTGCTGCGGACGGGGAAGTAGCGAATGAAGATTTTGCGGCCGTCCATATTTATCCAGAAGGTTGCCTCCTCCCTTGTGCCGCTTTTGAACTCTTCCAGAAGGCGATTGACGATGTGCAGGCTCTTTTTCGGGTGGCAGTCCTGGACCCTTCGCCCCACAATCGCCTCCGGGCGAGGGAAAATCCGCTTCATCCCCTTGTTGAAGAAGCGGACAATGTCTTTTTCGTCCACGAACGACACCTCCACCGGCAAAGTCTCAAACATGGCTTCGATAGTCTCAATGGATAGGTTTTCGAGCATCCTCTTTCCTCCTCCTCACTAAGCGCTCCAATTCATGAATTCGGTGACGTATTTGCTGGGACAGGATAACACGATGGACATGATTTTTAGAATCCTGTTTATCCCTGCGAAAGGTCTCTGTCCTTTCGCTCTACCTCAACTTCCCGCTGACACACTGGCTTGCCGCTCGCGACAACATTGTTGCCGAGTTGTATGTCCTGAGCCGCCGCAGTAACCGGCTCCAGCACGCGGCACGCGGGGCTCGGCGAGGACCGTATCTCTTTCGACCCCGCTATGACCGGGCTGCAAGGTCTCGGACAACTTCTCCGCCAATTCCTTGCGCTTCACGGTCCCTCACCCAGCCGCCCGCCGGCCTGTGATTTACTGGATGCTTCATGTCTCTGGAACAATCCCATTCACGCCGATGGCGTGATTATCCCGTCAAAACAGCTCCTTCCACGAGACCATTCATACTTCACCCGATTTGCGGATCCATATACTTAGGCCGCAGGATTTGTTTTCGGAGCCGCGCATCTCCAACGTTTTCCAGACCCACTTTCCGCCTCTCGCCGCCGGCGCATCCTCTCACCACGGAGTATCACCGCGCTTGCCATAGCTCCGAGCGAGTCTGTCCCGCTGAGCCCGCGCCCCGACTACGACTTCAGTTGCTCATATAGGTTCGCCATCTCAATCGCTGCCGTCGCGGCATCAAAGCCCCTATTTCCCGCTTTCGTCCCCGCCCTCTCTATCGCCTGCTCGATCGTGTCCGAGGTAATTACGCCGAAAACTGTCGGCACACCCGTCTGGAGCGAGACCTGGGCAACTCCTTTCGACACCTCACTGGCGATGTAATTGAAATGCGGCGTTGCCCCTCGAATCACCGCTCCGAGGCATATCACGGCGTGGTACTTCCCGGACTCCGCCATGACTCTCGCCGTTCCCGGAATCTCGAACGCCCCCGGCACCCACGCAATCTCCACGTCCTCGTCCTTCGCACCGTGCCGCGTCAACGCATCCATCGCCCCCGCCAGCAGCTCCTTCGAGATGAAGTCGTTAAACCTGCTGACCACTATCCCGAACTTCCTTCCTTCGCCTATCAGCTTTCCCTCATAAACTTTGCCCATGACAACCCTCCCGAAAAAACGTTCCGTCCTTTTTTCTCCTTTTCTTCATGATCCTGCCTATCCTGTTATCCCGTCAATGTAATCCTTTCAGCTCTTACAGCACGTGCCCCATCTTCTCCTTCTTCACCTGAAGATACCTCTTATTATATTTCGTCGGGCGGACTTTAATCGGCACCCTCTCCACAATCTCCAGACCATATCCCTGAAGCCCGACGTACTTGCTCGGATTATTCGTCAAAAGCCTTATCTTCCTCAGCCCCAGGTCAAACAGAACCTGGGCGCCGAGACCGTACTCCCTCAGGTCCGGCTTGAACCCAAGCTCCAGGTTCGCCTCCACCGTGTCCAGTCCTTCATCCTGCAAAGCGTATGCTTTTATCTTGTTGACCAACCCTATCCCTCGCCCCTCGTGCGGAATGTATAGAATGACGCCCTTTCCCTCCCCGGCGACCATCTTCATCGCCTTTTCCAGTTGCGTTCCGCAATCACATCTCTCCGACCGAAACACGTCCCCTGTTAGACACTGGCAATGAGGCCGGACCAGAATGCTCTCCTCCCCGGAAATCTCCCCCATCACTAAAGCCAAATAGACCGCTCCGTCTGTCAGGCTCTCGTACAGATGCAGCCGAAAAAAACCGTACTCCGTCGGGAGGTCCGCCTCCGTGACTTTCCTGACCAGCTTTTCCCTTCTGCGCCGATACTCGATAAGGTCCGCGATGGTTACCACTTTGAGACCGTGTTTGTCCCCGACCTTCAGGAGGCTCGGCATTCTTGCCATCGTTCCATCCTCATCCATGATCTCGCACAGAACCCCCGCCGGAAACAGCCCCGCCAGCTTCGCCAGCTCCACAGCCGCCTCCGTATGTCCCGCTCGACGCAGCACACCTCCCTCCACCGCCCTTATCGGGTTGACATGCCCCGGGCGGGCGAAATCCTCCGCCTTCGCATCCGACTCCGTGAACCGCTTGATAGTCCTCGCCCTGTCCGCCGCCGAAACACCGGTCGTTGTCCCTTCCTTCGCGTCTATTGTCACAGTGAAAGCCGTCCCGTGCAGAGCCGTCACCCGGTCCACCATCAGCGGCAGCTCCAGCTCCTCCAGGCGCTTCCTCGTCGCCGGAAGGCATATCAATCCGCGCCCATACTTCGCCATGAAGTTTATCGCCTGGGGACTCACCTTCTCCGCCGCCATGATGAAATCGCCCTCGTTCTCCCGATTCTCATCGTCCACCACGATAACCATCTTCCCCGTCTTGAAATCGTCAATAGCCTCTTCGATACTGCTTATTCCCATTTTCCTTTCCCAACCTTTTTTCAAGTGCGCGATTTTGCCTCAATCTCCAGCCAGGGGCGGTTCCCCAGGTATGTACGGCGCCCATCAGCCCGAGCCGAACCAAGCCCCAACCGCCGTCCAAGCCCATAGCCTCACGCCATCCCCCCACCGTAAGCCGGGCTTCAGCCGGCGCCTCCCACAGACACGGGCTTCAGCCCGTGGGCAACGCAACGCCCAATGTCCGCATGAGCCGGCTTCAGCCGGGCTTCTCGCTCAGGGGCTTTAGCCATTCCAGCCAAAGCTGGCCACCCGCAATCCACCGCCGCACCCAGCCCTCGCCCCGCAAACAAAAGCCCCGAACATCTAACCTTCGGGGCTTGCGTAGCTCTCAAGCTGATTTTCTTCTCGATCTTCTCCCATCCAGACTTTTACTGTCGGCTCCGGAATCTCACCGGATCAATGGCGCCAACGGCGCCACTCGCGGGCTTTACCGCCGGTCGGGAATTTCACCCTGCCCCGAAGATCAAAACTTAATTTAACATCCTCGCGACAACGTGTCAATCCTTTTCCGCCAGCCGTAGCGGACGCGTTACAGCCAAGGGTAATGCCTCACTTACGGGCGGTTGAGGTTGGAAGCGCACAGTCCGCAGACCAGGCCGAGGCGTCATTGTACCGCCGGCATCTTGCCGGCTGTCTCGGGGGCATCCTGCCCCCGTCGAGGGCGAGACGCCCTGAGGACTCCCGCGGAGACAGCGGCGTTACATAGATGGCAACACTGAATTCCCGTGGGAATCATGGGCAAGATGCCCATGCCACGGCAGGCGAGGACGGGGTCATTCTCATGTGCCTCTCTGCGACTCTGCGTTGTCCTCCTCTTGGCTTTTTCCCTCCCGCAACTCGGTACCCGCCCGAGACTGAGGGAGTACAGCCGAGGCCCAATGGCGCTTGACATCCGCTCCGATAGATGAAAAATGGAAGCCTGGTCACATTTTTGTCCGACCTGACCTGTTTTTCGACGGTCCGCGTTCAGCGAGATGGAGGACACGGGACGAGGGAGTCCAATTTAAGCAACCGGAACACCCCTTCTGTCAGGCTTCCTGACGGGGTGGCGGCTTAATCGTGAAGGAGCCCGTTATGGAGACGAAGACTAAGATTGCTCTGGTGGTGATAGTTGCTGTTGTCGTGGCGCTCGCGTTTTTTTTGATGCGCACGCGGCTGGGAGAGGAAGCTGCTTTTGGGAAAGGGGGGTATCGGTACCTCCAATGGCACGATGACGGCGGCGTGGACCTCATCACGTTCGAGGATGCAGAGGTGATTCACCTCAGCAAGGACGAACTGGGGAGCTTGTTCGGCAAGGGGAAGAAGCCCTTCGCGGAAAAGCGCATCGCCATCACGGTGAACAACAGCGGGCCCAAGGGAGGCATATCCGGCCCACTGTACAGGCTGCGCCCGGCCTGGGAAGAGCTCACCGGAGCAAAGCTGGATGTTGTGGAAGTCCCCCTTGCGGAGCAGCTCAACAAGACGATCACGGACCTCCGCTTGGGCCCCGGTCAGCTCGACGGGTTTATGGAGGGCGCATGGTACATGGGCGAGTACATCACGCCGGGATTCATCCGCCCGATTGACAATTATATTTCTGATAAGCGATTTCCCCAGTGGGACCCCAATTGCCTGCCGCGCTCATTGCAAAACATCTATACCTGGGAAGGGAAATGGTACGGCACTTTGAACGACAGCGACGGGCAGGTGCTCTACTGGCGGAACGATATCCTGACGGACCCCGAGTGGCGGAGCAAGTACAAGGCCGAAACAGGCAAGGAGATGCCCTTCCCGATTAAAACATGGCAGGACGTGCTCGACATCGCCGGCTTCTTCAATGGGAAGAACTGGGACGATAACGACTCAGAGCCCGATACCGGCGTGGTGATGCACTTCAGAGTGAACGAGCAGGGCATGTTCCATTTCATGTCGCTGTCGGCCTCGTTTGTGGTGATGGCGGGAGATAAGGTGGATCGCGGGACAGACAACTACTGGTTTGACCCCAAGACCATGGAACCGCTGATTGACCAGCCGGGCCACGTCCGCGCACTGGAGGTTCTCTACAAGCTGTCGCGATATGGCCCCCGTGCGCAGTCCGCGTGGGACCTCGGCACGGCGTGGGACTGGTTTCTCAGGGGAAAGGCGATATTTGTGTTCTCGTGGGGTGACGTCGGCGCGCTCGTTCAGGACACCTCACGGTCCAAGATAAAGGGCAAGCTGGGAGCTTCGGTCTTGCCAGGGACATACGAAGTGTACGACATGAACAACAACCGCTGGGTCAAACTGAGCCAGCCCAACGTCGTGGGGAACACCACCGGCGGCTCGTGGCACGGCGTTATCTCTTCCAGGTCGAAGAATCCGGAGGTCGTGTATAGCTTTTATGCTCTGATGGCGACGAAGCCTGTCAGCCTCTGGAACGTCAACCGTGGCTGGACCGGTGTGGACCCTGGGGCGAGCATTCACTTTCTCCCGCCCGATGGTACGGCGGACCTCCAGGGCTACTTAGATGCAGGATGGAATGAAAGCGACCTCCGATTCTACCTGAAGGCGTACCACGACAACTTCTTCGCGGAGACCATGCTCCCTTATCTGAGAATCAACGGAGCGGAGGAGTACTGGCGCGCACTCGACCAGAACCTTTCGGAGACCATGATTGGCCGGCTAAGACCCAAGGAGGCGCTCACCCGAACGGCAAAGGAGTGGGACCAGATCACCAAACGCCGCGGGCGCGCCGCCCAGCTCAAGCAGTATCAGCGCTCTATCGGCTACCGCAAATAGGACGCTTATCGGGCAGGAGTCTCGGAGCAAGCTCGCCGGGCGTCGTCACACCCCGCCTTCGGCGGGGCCGCAGGATGGACGGAGGGCATCTGCGTGCACAAGAACAGTCGAATAAAACTGCTGTTTCTTCTTCCTGCGGTGTTATGGGTGCTGTGTTTCACCATATTTCCTCTCATCTACAGCGTTAGACTCTCCTTGTTCAATGTGAAGATCGCGAGCCCCGATGAGTTTGTCGGGCTGGGCAACTACGTTCATCTCTTCCAAGATGGGCATGCCCGGAGCTCAGCCCTCATCACGCTGATCTTCGTTTGCTGCGGTGTTACCGTGCAGATGACGCTCGGCATGGCGTTGGCTCTCCTGTTCAACCGTCCTTTGCGGCTGCGGGGCATCCTCCGCACCGTGATGACCATGCCCCTCTTCGCGACGCCGATTGCGGTTGGCTTCCTGTTTTTCACCATCTTTTACGAAGAGGGCGGCCTGATAAACGGACTGCTCCACTTGAACGTCCCGTGGCTATCCAATCCGTACTGGGCGCTGGCCTCAATTATCTTCGTGGACATCTGGCAGTGGACCCCCTTCTGCTTCCTGATATTCCTGGCTGTGTTGCAAGGGATTCCCGCGGACTACTACGAGGCCGCCAGGCTGGAGACCAATAAGGGCTGGAGAGTGTTTCGCTCCATTACGCTTCCTCTCCTCCAGCCCACCATCATTCTGGTGCTTCTGCTTCGCATAACCGAGGCGTTCAAGGTGTTCGATATTCCCTTCACGCTCACGACGGGCGGGCCCGGCGCAGCTACTCAAGTGCTGACCATGTATGCCTATCGTGTCGGGATGAGGTTCTTTAACTACGGGTACTCTTCCGCCATCTCCGTGTTGTTGTTCGTTATCGTCATGGCGGTCATCATGACCTTGTTCAAGAGAATCCGACAGACGTACCAATAGAGAAACGCGATGAAAGCTTTGAAAAAACGACACATCAGTTCCTGGGGATATTTCCTGCTCGCAATCTTTGTGGCGGCGGTGACTTTTCTTCCCTTCTACTGGGCCATCAGTCTGAGCATTCGGAATCCCGCGGAAGCCTTCACGGTCACCGGGCTGGCAGTCCCCTTTGTGCAGTACAAGCCAACGCTCGCAAACTGGAAAACCGAGCTCGCTACCGGCGAAACCCAGAAGGCGCTGATGAACAGCACGATCATCGCGATATGCACTGCACTCGTGACCGTCGTCGTAGCAACACCGGCCGCCTATGCCATTGCCCGCTTTCGGTTCCGCCGCCCTTCAAATGGGAACATCGCGGTGTGGTTTCTTTCTCAGAGAGTGTTGCCTCCTGTCGCGACGGCCATCCCATTCTTCCTGCTCATCCGCTTTCTGGGACTGCTCGACACACGCACCGCCTTGATCCTGCTCAACACTACGTTCAATCTGCCCATCGTCGTGGTCATCATGCGTCAGGCGTTTATTGAGCTGCCCATCGAGCTCGAGGAGGCGGCACTTGTGGACGGCGCCAATCACCTCGACGTTTTCTTCAGAATCTCCTTGCGGCTGGCGGCCCCGAGTCTCGCGGCGGCAGTGCTGATCGTGGTCGCATTCACGTGGAATGAGTTCCTTTTTGGCCTCATGATTGGTATGCTGAACGCAAAGGTCATTCCGGTGCACATGGCCGGCGCCGTTGACACCCGAGGGGTGCAGTTTTGGTTTGTGGCTGTGCGGACACTCATTGCTATGACTCCGCCCGTGATCCTCGCGCTCCTCGCACAGCGCTATATTGTGAGGGGCTTGACCTTGGGCGCAGTCAAGGGCTAATCTGGTTACGCACTCAGACCGCTATGAATGGAATCGGGACTTTTTCGTTTAGCACTCGTGAAGTAACGCCTCAGTTACGGGTGGGACAGCGAGACTTTGGGGTAAGAGTCATGCGAAAGCATCAACATCCCGCGGCACGCGGGACGCCAGGTCGGGCTCTGCCCCTCACGGCCAAAACAACAGCCCGCACGGGCGTCCCGCCCGTGGGAATCATGGGCAAGATGCCCATGCCACGGCAGGCGAGCATGGAGTCTTTCTCATCCTCCTCTCTGCCACTCTGCCCCGCGTCTCGCGGGGTTACCCTCCTCCTGCTCCTCCCTTTTTCCCTCCGCCGCCTTGGCGGGGTATCCGCCCAAGACTGAGGCCATACCTCGTGAAAGTGGTTATGGTTGAATCGGCAGCAGGCATAAACTGACAAGTAATGCGCAACGTGTTATAGTTAAAAACGCCCGATATGTGGCCTTGGAACCGAGAAGAAAAAAAGGAGCATTCGATGACTCAGACCAGCAGATGGTATCTCGGCGCCGGAGTCCTGCTTTGCATGTTCTCTGTGTGGGCGAGCGGCGCCTGGGGGCAAAGCGACATTTTAATCGCCGACTTCGAGCGGAGCGATTACGGTGACTGGAAAGCGACCGGCGAGGCCTTCGGTCCCGGCCCCGCTCGCGGCACCCTCTCCGGTCAGATGTCCGTCACCGGCTTCAAGGGCAAGGCGTTGGTCAACACATACTTCAAGGGCGACGGTACGGTGGGCACGCTGACGTCGCCGCCTTTCAAGCTCGAGCGGAAGCACATCAATTTCCTTATCGGCGGCGGCTGGCATCCGGGCAAGACGTGTATTGACCTCCTCGTTGAAGGCAAAGTCGTCCGCACGGCAACCGGTCCCAATCGCGAACCGGGAGGGACCGAGTGTCTTGACCCGTACGGTTGGGATGTCAGCGATCTCAAGGGCAAGACGGCCCGCATCCGGATTGTTGACAGTGCTACCGGCGGATGGGGGCACATCAATATTGATTATATCGTCCAGAGCGACAAGAAGCGGCAAGTCGGACCGGGCGAGCGGGAGCTCGTCATCAAACGGCGTTACCTCCACATTCCGGTGAAGAACGGCGCCCCGAAAAGACGGATGCGGTTGGTGCTCGGCGAACGGACCGTGCAGGAGTTCGAGATCGAGCTCGCCGACGGTGAGCCGGACTTCTGGGTTTTCAATGACGTCTCTTCCCTTAAGGGCCGCACCATGAAAATCCAGGTGGACCGCCTTTCTTCCGATTCCAAAGGCCTGACATCCATCGTTCAAGCGGACGAGGTCCCGGACGCGGACAAACTTTACAAGGAAAAGTATCGCCCGCAGTTCCATTTCACCTCCCGCCGAGGCTGGAACAACGACCCCAACGGGCTGGTGTATTACAAGGGCGAGTACCATTTGTTTTACCAGCACAACCCGTACGGCTGGAACTGGGGCAACATGCACTGGGGACATGCCGTCAGCCGCGACCTCGTCCACTGGAAAGAACTATCCATCGCGCTGTACCCGCATCGGTTCGGCGATTGGTGTTTCTCCGGGAGCGCTGTCGTGGACAAGGATGACACGGCAGGCTTCAAGACGGGGGACGATGATGTGCTCGTTGCCGCCTACACCAGCACCGGTCGGGGCGAAGCAATTGCCTACAGCAACGACCGCGGCCGCACGTTCACCGACTACAAAGGCAATCCGGTCGTCAAGCACAGCGGGCGAGACCCGAAGGTCATTTGGTATAAGCCGGGCAATCATTGGGTCATGGCAGTGTTCGACCAGCGGGACAACTCGCGCGGCGTTGCTTTCTACACATCATCGAACCTAAAGGACTGGGCATTCCAGAGCCGCATTGACGGCTACTACGAATGTCCGGAGATTTTCGAAATGCCGGTGGACGGCGACAAAAACAAGACCCGGTGGGTCGTTTACGCAGCCGACGGCGCCTACGCCATCGGCCGATTTGACGGCAAGACCTTCACAACCCCGCCCGGGCAGGGCAAGCATCGCTTCAACTACGGCAATTGCTTCTACGCATCACAAACTTTCAACAACATCCCGCCTGAGGACGGCCGCCGCATCCAGATCGCCTGGGGACGCATCGAGCATCCCGACATGCCCTTTAACCAGATGATGGACTTCCCTGTCGAGCTGACGCTGCGAACCACGGAAAAAGGTATCCGCATGTTCGCCGAGCCTGTGAAAGAAATTGAGCTGCTTCACGAAAAGAAACACGCCTGGTCAAGTGAGACTCTCAGCGAAAAAGAAAATCTGCTGAAGGGCATCACCGGCAACCTTTTCCATATTCGCGCCGAGTTCAAGCTGGGCGACGCGAGGGAGTTCGGTTTCAATATTCGCAGCATTCCCGTCACCTACGATGTCCGGGAACAGAGGCTCTCCTGCAAGGGGAAAACGGTACCCTTGAAACCAGCCGACGGCAAAATCCGTCTGGAAATCCTCGTGGATCGCACGTCCATCGAGATTTTCGCCAACGACGGTCTGATTTACATGCCCATTGGCGTCATCCCGCCGGACGACAACAAGACGCTCCAAGTCTTCACATCGGGCGCCGAAACACGGGTCAACTCGCTCGCCGTTTACAAGATTCGCTCGGCCTGGACGAAATGACTACGGGCTGCAGAGGGAGCGCACGATCAGGCTCGTTCATCAGGAGGCTTTCGGGGGTCTGTCGGCGGGCCCGTGCCAGACCTGCCCTGCTTCATCGAACCGCCAACCCGGGACCTCGAAAGACAGAGGGGTTTTGGCGGGGGTGGACTGCACCTGGCGGGTCGTCTCCTCCCAGGAGCGGATTCCGCTGACGGCATCGAGGACCTGAACGGTCTGGGCCGCCACGGCGCAGGCATACTTGATGCACGATTCGACCGACTTCCCGTTGAGATACGCCGCGAGGAAACCGGCGATAGCGGAATCTCCTGTCCCGGTCGCGCTGGCGACGTGCTCCACGTGAAAGGAAGGCTCGAACAGCTCGCGGTCTGACCAATTCTCGAGAGCGGAAGGCTTAGCCCGGCCAATTTGCTGGAGCGTTTCTGCGGGCGCCGTCCTGATATAAAAGCCAAGCCGACCGGATTTCAGACCAACAATCTTGGCCCTGTAAGAGAGCAATTGCTCCGCAAGCTCCGAAAGGTCGCTGAAATCAAAGAGCTCGACGACGTCTCTCGACCCGGCCTGCTTTTTTTGGGCGAAGAATTTTCCCCTATTCAACATGAACATCGTCTCTTCGGCGCTCGGGAGGAATATGTCCACATAGGGGAGGACCCCCCGAAGAATCGCGTCCCAGTCAAGTTCGCCGGAAGGAGAGGAGGGATCCGGCAGCGACATGTCGAGGGAAGTCGTGACACCGGTTTCTTTGACGGCTCGGAAGATTTCCACCAATTCCTTTCCGTCGTTTTCGTACATCCTTTTCATTAGAGGAGGATAGCCCAGATGAAAGAGCCTCGCCTCCCGCACAATATCGAGGTTCACGTCCTCCGACCCAAACGTATCGTTCGTGCCAGGATTGTGCAAGAAAACTCGGTCTATCCCCGGCGGGGCAATGACGACAGTGTAGGCGGTAGGTTCTCCTGGTACGAGAGACATTCCCTTCTCCGCACCGTAGCTCCTGAGCTTGTCGAGAATAGCATTCCCAATGAAATCGTCGCCTACCCTGCTCATCATGGCGACTTTCCGGCCCAAACGCTGCAAGGGAAGCCCCGTGTTGGAGACCGCACCGCCAGTGGAGGTTGCGACATTCCCCACATTGACTAATTTCCCCGGCACCAGAATCTGCCCCAGGTCGCAACCGAGGCCCTCGGGAAACTCCGGGATGATGTCCAAGCAAATATGTCCTGCAACCACAACATCAATCTGTTTTTCTCCGGGCATTTTCCCTCCTGTTCAAAAGCGGAAAGCGGAACGCCTTGCACACAGCGTGATGTTCAAAAAGCAGCGCAGTCGCAAGCACAAAAGAAAATGCGGGCATAAACCTCAATGACCGCTCCCTCGCAACGCCCGCCGAAAGGAGAACGTTCCCTAACGAGACTCTTGCAAGGTCCGCTATGGCGCGACTTCCTGTCGGAACCGACCATCAGGTAGGCGGCGTTGACAACACTATCACGTTACCCTATACTAAATCAAACAGGGAATGTAAAGGGTGTGTGGCTGTATGGCCTCAGTCTCGGGCGGATACCCCGCCTTGGCGGTGGAGAGAAAAAGGGAAGAGAAGGGTAACGCAAACGCGCAGGGTCGCAGAGCAGAGAGGAAGATGAGGAGGACGCCGTCCTCGCCTGCCGTGGCATGGGCATCTTGCCCATGATTCCAACGGGTGTTCAGTGTTGCCATCTATGTAACGCTGGCGTCTCGCCGGCAGTCCCGAGGGCGTCTCGCCCTCGGCGGGGGCAGGGGAGTCCCTCCCGCGGAACGCGGGCCAAGATGCCGGCGATACAATGGCGCCTCGGCGTGGTCTGCGAACTGTGCGGTTGCACCCTCAGCCGCCGCTAACTCAGGCATTACCGCTTGTGGAGGACATCGGCGAGCCTGCAACCGAACGACCCGGCGGACAATATGCGAGAAAGCGTGCAGAAATACCTCCTTGACATCATGGACGACGGCCGCAGCGGCCCTATAGCGAGAGCCGTCAAGTGTGTGCTATGGACGCTCTCGCAATTGTACCGCGTGGTGATATGGGCGAGGCTCCGGCTCTACGATATGGGGATATTTCGGCGACGTTCGCTCGGCTGTTTGACCATAAGCGTGGGGAATATCACGGTCGGAGGTACGGGCAAAACGCCCGTTGTGGAGATGCTCGCAAGGTCGCTTTCGGAGAGAGGTCGCAGGGTCGCAATCCTGAGCCGAGGCTATAAAAGCAAACACCCACGCCGAGGCGGGAACAGGCATGCGCCGGATGAATACTCGCCCAGGGTCGTTTCCGATGGCAAGAGGGTGCTCCTTGACGCGGACCACGCTGGCGACGAGCCATACCTGCTGGCGAGAAACCTCAACCGAGTATCCGTTCTCGTTGACAAGAATCGCGTCGAGGCAGGACGATACGCGATGTCTCACATGGGCGTGGACACGGTCATCCTCGACGACGGATTTCAGTACCTCGCCCTCGGCCAAAGACTCGACCTCGTTTTGATTGACTGCACCAACCCGTTTGGAAACGGGCACCTGTTGCCACGGGGCGTCTTGCGCGAGCCGCTGAGTGCCCTTAAAAGAGCCAACTATTTCTTGCTCACAAAAACGGGCGGTCTCGAGCTGGAACCGATCAGGCACAAGCTCCGGGAGATCAACCCCACCGCGGAAATCGCCGAGACGGCTTATAAGCCTCTCTATTTCGAGGAGGTAACTTCCGGGCGGCGACAGCAGCCGAAGTTCGTCCGGGGGAAGAACGTTCACGTGGTCAGCGCCATCGCGCGCCCGGACAGTTTTGAAAAGACCGTCGAAAAACTCGGCGCCCGAATACGGAAGAGGCTTCGCTTCGTTGACCATCACCGCTTTTCACGGGAGGAAATCCACCGAATAGTCGCTGAGGCTTCGGCAGATGGCGCAGACTGCATTCTCACCACCCAGAAGGACGCCGTGCGCCTGCCGCCGCTGAAAAGCACACACGTGCCGGTGCTGTTTCTGCGTGTGGCGGTCAAGATAACGCGTGGACCGGAAGATTTTGCCGATTCCGTGCTAAGAGCCTGTCACGTCTGAGGCTTACCGCCAGGAATGGCGTTTTCGCCCTATCTCGAAGGAAAGTCAGAAGGGTGGGCCAGAGTCAAGATGGTGATGCCGGAGGCGCCGGCGCCCTTGAGAACGCGGGCGCATTCGTTGAGTGTTGCCCCGCTGGTGATTACGTCGTCAATGAGGAGAAGATTCTTTCCGGCGATTTTCGCGGGGCGGTTCACCTTGAAGGCGTTTCTGATGTTGCTCTTTCGCTCGTCGGGGGAAAGACCTACTTGCGGGCGAGTGTAGCGGATACGCCGGAGGTTTCTCTTCAGGATCGGGATGCGAAGCTGTTTGGAAAGCGGTTTGGCGAGGTCTGCCGCTTGATTGAAGCCCCTCCGCCAATACCTCCACCAATGCAAGGGAACGGGGACGATGGCGTCATATTGCGACGTGTCGGCGTGCTCCCGGAGGTAATCCAGCATAAGCCCGCCCAAAAACGATTGCAGATACCTTCTCCTTCCGTACTTGAAAAGGTGAATAAGCTCTCTCAAGGGGGCTGCGTAGATGTACGCGGAGTAGCCCGCATCGTAAAAGACGGCCTTCGAGCGGCACTCCTCGCACACGAGGCTCTCAACCGATTCACCGAACATTTTCCTTCCGCACTTGCTGCATACGGGTGGCTCGGCGAGAATGATTTCTCTGGCATGTTCCACACAAAGAGGCGAACGCCGAGAAGAGTCTATTGGGCGCTCGCAGATAAGGCATCTGCTGGGGAAAACAAGGCCGAGGAGGTTGTCAGACGCCGCCCTCAAAAAGCTCACGGGCCGTCCCCCGGTTGCAAAACCAAGATTACGGGCGCTCCCTCACGCAGTTGCAGGGAAAAAATCGCCCGGCCGCCTACCTCCGGCCACCCTTCCCCGGTGAGACCGCCTCGCCACCTCTCGATTGCAGCGTGTGCCCAACCAGTGCAACAACGATTGTCAGAGCGATGACCATCAGCCACATCAGCACGGCGTCCACACCCTTGAGGAACGACGGATAGGCGTCCGGCGAGCCGAAAAGGCGAGATGCTTTGCCCGCGTAATCGAAGAAGCGCTTGTCAAGTTTGCCGAAGAAAACGAAACCCGCGTGAAACCCCATTGGAAGGAACAGCGCGGATGTCTTGAGATAAGCTACGGTCAGAAGGATTCCTATCAAGAAGAGACCGACGGCGAAAGGAAGAATCTCACCAAAATTGCCGTACCTGTCGAAACCGTGGATGAGAACCTTGAAGCCCCCGAGGGGGTCCGAAGCTGACACGTTCGGCAGCTCCTGAGGACGCATGAAATGAACGAGAGCGAAAAAGGCCGCGGCGATGATCATTGCCAGCCCTGCTCCGAGGTCGGCGCGCAACCCCTGAAAGACTATCCCCCGAAAGAAAACCTCCTCAATAAACGCGATGAGGATTACCGAACCGAGGGCGGCGCCGAAAGCTCTCCAAAAATCGCCCGTCGTTATCTGGGGGTTCTTGAAACGCCCCCCTCCCAGAATCGCCATGACCGCCGCCACCACGAGAAGCGCGACGAGGCCAATCACAAAGCCCCCAATGAAGGGTTTGCCCGGAGGATTTTGCTTGGGATTGATGGAGGACGACACCTGCGACTTCAGGTACTTTCGCCAGACAATGAAAAGCACAATCGCAAACAGCGCGGCGCAGCGGTAAAATACCGAGTAAAGATGTACCTCCTTGTGTAATACGGAATCAGCGACAACTTTCGCCAGAGGTGCGAGAGCCGCCGCCGCCACACCCGCGCAGATAAGCACAAAAGGGATTAACACGTACGATTTTGACAGGAGACCTTCTTTTGTTTCAGACATCGTTCTCCTCACATTGAAGTGCTCAGGCGCCATCGCGGGGTCGGCCCCCGTCGGCTGAGCGTATTTCCCGAACCGCGCCACCGGTGAAGAGGCGTGAATCTCGCGAGCTCTCCTCGCGCTGCAATCTCCTTCGGACGAGCGATAACATGATAATACAAGGATACACCTCTCCCGTCAAGCGCCGGAAATGGAATGGTGCGGCCGCGTCTCCGTGGCGTGCCCTCACGCCTCGTTTTGAACCTCTCTCGTCGCACGTTGACGTGCTGGATCTGTGCCCTCTGTCCCTTTATCATAGAACGGAAAGGGCCACCGCCTCCTTTTCGCCCGCCCTCGGCGGGCCCCGCAGTTAGCCACCGGCTTCAGTCGGTGGTATCGGATACGGGATTCTTCTCGTGACAGCCGGCTTCAGCCCCGCCGAGGCGGGGCTTCTCGACCAAAGGATTCATCCGAAATATGCCACGCAAATACGGCCGCACCCTTGTTTTCGGCTGCGGCTACATTTGACTGTTGAGAGAGTTCGCTTTCGCTTCCTTCTCGCAGTCTGCGTGTTTCCGAGGGACGAACCGGAAGCGTGACGCAAATCACGTCCCTCACCTCTCTGTGTGCGGATAGGCGTGGCACGGGCGTCCCGCCCGTGAAGCATCATGTGCAAATTGAACGGGTTGATGGTCGCCGCAGCCCTCTTTGTGGCCCATTGGGTTGTACCACCGGCATCTTGTCCCCGGTGGGGGCAGGATGCCACCGGCACAAGGACTACTCTGCGCACTCTGCGGTTCGACCCTCGGCCGCCGGTAACTGAGGCATTACCGATTTTTCTATTGACACGGAGAGACGTGTATTGTTTAGTTTTGACCCGTCGCGGACTCGCTGTTTGGAACGAGTCCATCTCGCAGAGGTCGTAGAGCGACGCATACGGATATGCCAGGTGGGAGGTGTGGGAGTGATCCTTGAAGAGGTCGCAAAAGCTGGTCAGGAACTTTATAACTCAAAGCTGAAAGAAATGCTGGAGCCGGAATCGAATGGGCGCTTCGTCGCCATAGAGTCCGCGACGGGCAACTATTTTATCGGCGGGACTATTGTCGAGGCTCTGGAGAACGCCGAGGTGAAGCTGCCGAACGCCGATTTCCACGTTGTGCGGGTCGGCTCTCCGGCGGCAGTTTCATTCAATCACAAGGTGAAGGTGTGAGAATTGACGGTTACTTCGACGAGCTCGGTTGCCCCACGGTCCGCATAGAGGCGGCTATGGGGCAAGTTTTTGAGACTGCGCTGAACACAGCCTTCAGCGGAGAACTCTGGATGCCGCGGAACATCCTGCGGTCACTCGGATTTGTCTCGCGGGGCTCGGTGGACGTCGAGCTTCCCGACGGCACGCTCAAGCCAGCGGAACTCTTCGCCGGCAACATCATCTGGTTCGGTCAGAAACTTCGGGTCTCAGCGGCGGACAGCGGCGGCCGCTCCGCCTGCGTGGGCATGGGCCTCCTGCGCCGCGTTTCCATGAGGATTGACCCTGCCAAAGGCCTCGTTTACCTTGAGGCGCCTTTCGAGGGAACACCTCCGCACGGTGTCAAGGAATAGCAGGATTTCTGTCTGATTAACACATTGTGGTTTTCCCCAAGTGTTCCACCGCGCCCTTTCATCGCCGCCGGTGCTTCCCCACCGTGGTCTGCTCGCCAAGTGAGCCCGATTGCGGCTCAACTGTTCCGCTCGCAAGGGATTGGCCGTGCCGAGGAGACGGGAGTGAGTGATTGCCTCACAGAAGCACAAGAACCCGTCTGGTAAATGATTCGAGGATGTCAATGGGTGTGACGACCGACAGGGGTATCGAAAAGCACGGGACTCTTTTGGTATGGAGTCTCTGTTTTCTGAGTTGTGCCCTGGTGTTAAGCGTGGGGGCGAGCGTGGCGTCGGCCGATGAGAAACCACTCTGGAACGCCGCCTGGGTCACCGACACGACGACACCCGAATGCGAGTGGATCACTGCTCTGATTGCCAGGGTGCAGGCCAACAAGCCCAAGATGCTAATCCATAACGGTGATACGAGGTTTGAATGGGCCAATCGCTGCGCATGGCGGGCTGTAATGACCCTGCTGCGTATCGAAACACCCCCGATTGAATTTCACCTCGCTGCGGGGAACCACGACCTCCTCAACGGTGTCTTGAAACAACATCTCCGACGGGCCGCGACACGAGGCATTCACCGTCTGGACACAGGTGAAAAGGCGTCCGGGTTTGGCTACTACCACAACCGCGTTCCGCGGGACGTGTCCGGGCCTTTGTGGCCAGTCTGGAACCCAGAAGTGGCACACCACCCCGCCTGGCAAACCACTGCAAACAAGAAGCCCAAGGATTGGCGGCACCCGGAGATTCCATACCATTATGTTTTCAGCCGCGGTGGCGTTCGTTTCATCGTTTGTGACACCTTCTACACCGACGAGCAACCCGAATGGATTCGTAACCTGATTGTTCGGCCTGACGACAGCTCGATTTCCATCCTCCTCCATCACAAACATAACGTTGACGACCTGGCAAAGTACTTGGAGGGACTGGAGGGCCGGCACAACGTGAAGCTCGTGCTCTCAGGCAATGATCATAACTACGGCTATGAGAAACGCGACGGACTCACCTTCATTACGGGAGCGGGGCTGGCCAAGGGGCCAGAGGGAGAAAATGACGCCATGACGCTGTGGGTTTATCGTAACCATCTCCGTCTGGACCGCTACGTGATACCCAAGGGCTCACCGATGAAATCCGTGGAGGGCCCCTTCACAATTTGGACGTGTGAAGCGAACTTTTCGGAGTACCGTCGTCCTGAGATGATTTCCCCGTCATCTGAACGCGAGAGGCATGTCCAACAGAGACCGGCAGCATCCGCGGCACAACATGGCGACCGGCAGCATCCCGGAGAAACGTTGGGCCCCAACTTGCTTTACAATGGGGACTTTGACAATCACATCTGGTACGAGCGGTTTCGCGGCTGGTCTCCCACGGGCTGGTGTCAGTGGTTCACTCGCGGTGGGAATGCTCCCGAGCACGCGGTAGGGCATTACCCTTCCCCACCCTATCCGGCTCACTCGGGCAAGGAGTATGTGCGCATCCACATGTGGGGTCGCGCATGGCGTGGGGGGATTTTGCAGGTCGTACATGGCATCGAGCCATGCCACTATTACCGACTAACCGCTTATGGCTTCTTTCAGCCGGACGGCGCGCCGGAGCCAAACGAACGCATCGGGATAGACCCCTGCGGGACGCTCGCCGGGCAGTTCTCTGCTGACGTGACGAAACACCCAGCCCCGAAGTACGATGAAGGGGTCGGCGACGACCCCAAGACGCCCCGCATGGATGGCCTTGATATAGCAAAGAACACCCTCTGGTCCGAATATCAGGACTACTACCGCTGGGGCAAGTTCGAGGTGGTTGCGGAAGCCCGTTCGGATGTGATTACCGCGATTGTCTATTGTTCACCGAAGCAGCGTCCGGCGGACAAACCCATTTACGAAATGAACTGGGACAGTGTCGCTCTTCACGAGGTCCCCTGCCCGAGCAACCGATTGGTTGACGAGGAAATTGTTCTCACGCCGGATGACCGCGTCCATGATTTGGTTGTGACGCTTCAGCCCCGGTTCCGTACGGCTCAAGTGACGTGGGCGACCAAAATCCCCGCCGGCGCCTCGCAGGTACTATATCGCTTCTTGGATTCGGAGGCCGTGAATCAGCGACAACAAGGCAAGCAACGCACGCCGGCGAAGATTCGGACTGCCGATTACCCGTTCGAGTCAAGGGTCTTTTACGAGCGATCTGCAAGACGCCACTGGATCGAAATCAACGGGCTGTCAATTCCGGAGGCAGCCGTCGAGGTGGACGTGGTTGCCCTCTCTCGCGTTTGCGAAAACGGCAAGTGCAGCACGCTGTGCTCGCCTCAAACAAAGATGGCAGTGCCCTGATTGGTCCGCTTCCCACGAATGGAAGGCTCCATATCTTCAATGCCCGTTCCACGGCCAGCCACAGGAGGCGCCCCCGCAGCCGTGGACGTCAGCTCTTGATTTCGAGAAGCTCGATTTGTGCGAGGTCGCCAATTCCCAGACCCATCTTTCGGGCGAGCTCGAGGTGCTTCAGGGGTGGACGCATCGGTCCTGACTTGCCCATTTCGTGCCGCTTGGCCAGGATCTCCTTCGCGGCGATAGTGTCTATCGCCACGGTGTCGGTGCTGGCCATCATCCCCGAGTAACTCCAGAAGTACGCCGGGCTGAACGATGGCCCCCTGTCGTACTGCGCGCGAGCCCCGTCGAGAATGATGAGGCGAGTTTTCTTCCGAATGGGGTCGAGGGCGTTCAGCTCCGCCAGCCGCGAGCAGTTATCGGGGTGAAGAGCCCCCGCGTTCGGAACGGTGCCCAGGTGGTTTTTCAAAGAAGCAGTAATTCCAGCGATGCCATGATTCTTCAGCACTGGCACATTGATTAGAGCGTCAACCTCCTCCGCAAGTATCTTGCTTATTTTCGTGTCCACGCCCCTCAGGTTGGCTGGATAAACATACTCCTTCGTCCCGTAGCACTTTGCCCCCTTTGAGGAATCGTTGAGCCGGAACCCGCATTTTCGGAGGTCGCCGTCGGAGCGATCGAAGATGATGATTCGCCTCGGGTCTAAACCGGCGCTGGCCATGCTCTCCACCATCGCCTGCACGGTATCCGGATTCGTAGTGACAGGAGGGAAAAGGCAGTTGACTTTGATTGCTATTCTTTCTTTCGGCGAGAACAGCGTCCGCCACGCCTCCGAGACCGAGCTCTTGCCGGTCAACTTGCAAATGAGGCGGTCCACCATCTTTCTGGCCACCGCGACATCAACTTTTCTGTTCTTGAAATAGGCCGGGTCGCGCATCAACACCACGCGGCTCTTTTTCGTTTCCGCCGCCGAGACCTTCGCCAGCGTGCCCTTGGCGAAACTCGCTCCAACGACCGCGCCAAATGTTCCCTTAAGAAACGTTCTGCGCGACACGCACCCGCCGCTCGCCATCCCGGATTTCGGATTTCGGATTTCGGATTCAGGGTTCCGCTTCACCATTAGATAAGCCTCCACAGTTTCGTGATTGACCGCGTCTATTTGACCGCCACCATGATTACATGCAGACCATCCGCAGTCAAGCCAATCTTTGTACGGCAGCTTCGATTTCGAGACAGTTCCCGAGATGGCGGAAGGCTCATCCCATCCATCCCGTCGAATCAGCCTTCCGGAACCCCCGCTGGAGGTTTGCCTGTCAGCGTGTCTCCAGTCGCCAATTTCCACCCGCAAGTCGGTCTTTGCCTCCTCCGCCATCCGTCTCATTCTTCTCTCTGCGACTCTGCGCCTTTGCGTTACCCTTCTCTTCCCTTTTTCCCTCCGCCGCCCAGGCGGGGTATCCCTCTGAGACTGAGGCATTACAAGCAATTCGCCCATTTTGTCATTACACTTTCGGCCAAAAAGAGGCTCTCTCGACGAGAAACCCTCTGAAATCCGCCCAAAAACGGCCCTGAAGTGACAAACATGGGGTAGCTCAAAACGAGACTCAGCGAGGAACTACACGGACCTGACCGGCGTGTCCCACTTCTCCCTTCACCATTACCTTGACGGGCATAAATATCTCCACCACCCGCGCGTTTGTAAGCAAATGCTCGGTGACCTGCTCGCAGGTGAAAACAGACTCGCCGCCGGCGAAAGCCAATGGGAGAATAAGCTGGTCCGCCATGAACAGGTCAACCGCCGCTCCCGAATCAACATAATCGCACAGTCTCTTCGCCGAAGACCACGCCACTTGTTCAGCGGGGAGCCCTCTTTCTCCGAGGCACGTGTAGCTTCCGGAACCGTTTTCGAAAGCCGCCCGAAGGTGCGTGCCCGTGCCCTCGCCGGGCGATGAATACTCACGGATTTCAATCTCCGGCGACAGTCCGTGAGAGACGAGCATTTGCTGTGCCCTGGCGAGCTGACGGGCCGCGATACTTCTCTTGAGGTTCGAGAAGAATACCCGCCCTGTCACCTTTCGCAGTTCTCCTCGCTCTGAAAGCGCCAGAGGACGAGGTTGTGCCACGGGCTGGATGTGCGCTTTCAAAACCCCTCCTCCCCGCGGATAATAACCCGCTTTTTCCAGCCGCAGTGAGATGGCAAAGCCGATTTTCTCCAGGTAGAACGACCACTGGTCACGCAGGAACTCGAAGGAAGGACTCCACTTGACGTGCGTGCCCCCGAGGATAGCCACGCGAGATTCCCTTTTTGCCAGCGAAAGGGGAAGGAAAAGAGTTTGCAGTACGAGAGAGACTGACCCCGCAGTGGTCACGTCAAACGAATAGTCCCCGGGGGAGATTCCCCCCGGCTCGAACTCCAGGGTTTGCGATTCGAGAGCGGCGCCGGTGACGCTCGCGGAGGATATTTCTTTCGCCGCCTTAATACACGTCAGGTGCTGATGGGCAAGCCCCGGCTTTCGCCGCCCGCCTCTTATGTTGAAGATGCGCAAGGCCGCCCCGGTGGCGACGGAAAGGGATAAAGCGGTTCGCAGAACCTGTCCTCCCCCTTCTCCGAGAGAACCATCAATCTCAACAAACTCTTTCATGAGAAGATGCCGCTGGTGACCTTCAGCCCCGCAACAAACTTCTCCAACTCCATTTCCCGTTTGGTCGTGACGAGGATTGACTTTTTTGTCGTCGGAACAAGGTCCACGAAGTTATCGCTATATTTCGCGGCGTCTTTTGTTTCCAGGCTGACCGCTTTAGCAAAGCGGGCGGAGTGAACCTCCACCTCGAAGAGCTGCTTGCCGACTTTTGTGGCTTCCCACGTGACGCGAGGGCTCGGGAATTCAACTTCCCGGAAACGGGAGAAAAACAGGAGAGCTTCCGCAAGATTGCGGCCCCGTTCCGCAAAGCGCGCGTGGATGAAATGCCGGGTCGGGTCAAGAAATCCCAGCTCCTGAAGCCCCTTGGTCACGGCGAGAACCGACGAGTGCGGCGGAGCCGTGCCGCGGAGCTGCTTGGAGTGCAGGGGCGTTCCGTCGAAGTCGAACAATGTCAGGCGGATTGTCCCTGACACAGTTTTCGGGGTATCGTTCACTAACCAGACGTGAACTTCTTGCTCCTGGTGGATGACGCTGAGAAGAAGCGGTGAGAAGGCTCGCCGCACGATATAGTACGCGGGCTTCGGATTCAGCCAGTAATCAATAAGACTCCAACTTATCGCGGGCCAGCAGTCGTTCAATTGCCATATCAGGACGCCGGACGTCTTGAATTTCCGCCGTCGCCAGTACTCGATTGCCTCCCGGAGAAGCTCGCCCTGGCACACCTGCGCGAAGCTCACCATCTTTTCCAGTTTGGATGGCTGCTGGAAATAGTTGGAAACTAAGCGGACGAGCTCGTCCATCGCGTGCTCGCCAGCCTTGTTGTGATGTCGCATCACCGGACTGAGAAAATCGTCCTCTTCTCCAGCGAAATCGCGAATCATCCCCATAACCGGCGGCGACTGAAATCCGAACTCGCTGATGAAGCGGCCGTTGTCCCACCTTCGCCCCGGCTTGTCCGCGACCTTCTCCCGACACGCAGGCCAGCTATGCCGGTCGCCTGAAAACTCCGAATTCGGACTCTCGCCCCCGAAGGGGCTGCTCGGCCAGTATGGACGGCTCGCATCCAAACGCGCGCAAACCTCCGGCAGGATTTCGTGGTAGATGGTTTTCCCGAGGAAAACATCTCGGCGCATTCCCCAGAACTTCTCGTGAAATCCCCAGTCATTCTCATTGTTCCCACACCACAGGACGATGCAGGGATGATGCCGCAACCGTTTGACGACGGCTTCCGCCTCGGCTCTGACCTTCTGGTGAAACCATTCCTCCTCCGGATATTCAGCGCAGGAGAACATGAAATCCTGCCATATCGCGATTCCCCTTTTGTCGCAGAGGGAATAGAACTCCTCCGACTCGTACACTCCGCCTCCCCACACACGCAGCATGTTCATGTTTGCCGCGACTGCCATATCCAAGAGCCGCGAGTACTTTTCTGCGGTGACCCTCGGAAGAAAGCTGTCGGCAGGAATCCAGTTGGCGCCTTTCATGAAAACCGGAAGACCGTTGACCTTGAGCACGAACGATCTCCCCGCGGCATCCTCCTCCTGAAGGAGCTCGATTGTGCGGACCGCCGTTGTCTTAACAGCTTCGTCAAGCAGCTCGCCCGAGCGGCGGACAGCAACACCGACAGTATATAGCGGTTGCTTTCCGTAACCTGCCGGCCACCAAAGCCTTGCCGAAGGAACACGCACTTCGGCGTCAAGACAGCTCTTCCCCGCAGCAACGCTTCTGCCAACGGAACGCGAGTACTTTTCTCCGTCGCAACTGACGTTGACCGAAAGCTCGACCTCGGAGGAGAGCAGGCTGTCCACCTCCGTGGAAATACGGAACGTCGCGCTCTGGTCTTCGGAAGGCGTCGTCGTGACATCCAGATGTCGGATAGCCAAGTCCCGATAGGCGATGAGGGAGACGGGTTTCCATATCCCGCTTGTGGCAAGGCGAGGCCCCCAGTCCCACCCGAACGAATACTGCGCCTTTCGTCCGTACCCACGCGGCGAATAGAAGGGGGCGGCGAACTTTCCCTTTTCATTCTCCATCCGCTCCACGGTCACAGAAGGAGACGAGAACTTGACAGCCAGAACATTCCTCCCGGGAACCAAAAAACGCCGCACTTTGAACTCCCAGGGGATGAACATGTTGTCGCTGACGCCAACCTTCGTTCCGTTGAGCCAGATGGTCGCGAACGTGTCCAGACCTTCAAAACGGAGGATGACGCGCTTACCGTGGAGCACTTCGTCCCCGACCTCAAATTCCCTGCGGTACCACCAGTCATTCTCCTCCACCCACGCCGCCTGCTTCTCGTTCATCCCGACGAAGGGGTCCGGCAGAAGATCATTCCGCATGAGGTCGAGATGAACGACTCCCGGAACAATAGCTTCCTGCCAGCCGGAGAGGCCGGCCCCCGGGGAGGCGATTTCCGCGTCCCGACTCTCGTCTGCCGACGCCTCCTCCCCTCTGAAAAGCCATGCGCCGTTCAGAGAGATGCGTTGTGTTGAAGTTTGAACCTCTTTATGCATCGTCCTTCTTTTAACAGGATAGCAGGATGGACCTCGAGCCTTGCTTTGCGCAGCTCAACTATCGTGAATCAGGACCCCTATTCCTGTGATCCTGTCAAAAAAGTCTGTCCCGTATCTTCCTCATCCGGGAAGATGCCGCAAGGGAGTCGCCCGGATTTCGCTATCTACTCCCTCTTTGCGTCCTTGCGTTAAGCTCTCACTCACTCACTTGCTCGCCACCGAGCCTTTTCTTCCGGGGTATTCCTCCTGCTTGCCGGTCGGCGTAGAGGACCCGCGCCCCAGAAGGGCAACCAGTGCACCGAATGCTGCTTCGCTTTCCGCTCGCACAGGATTCGCAACCGGAATCCTATCCGATAAGACGGATTCCATCAAGTGAAAATATCGCGGATTGTTCTCGAAGACGCCCCCGCACAGCACTACATCAAACGCCTCGCCAGTCAGCCCAAGAGAATCTGCCGCGAACATTGCCACGTCCGCGAGCTCTCCCGCCGACGAACGAAGTATCTCACCGGCGACCTTGTCTCCCTCTTCTGCAACAGATATTACCGTCGGGGCGAGCCGGGCGGTAGCGAGCTTCGGGTCATCAACTGAGTAAAGCCACGGAACGATGTCCTCCTCCCCCTTCAGCGAGATCTCGTTGACGATTCTCGCGGCGAGCTTCGTTTTTTCACCCCTTCCCTCTCCAGCGGCAATGACCGCCCTCAACGCCCTGATGCCGATGTCGTAGCCGCTTCCAGGGTCCCCGAGGAGATGCCCGTGCCCGCAGACCTTCTTAGTTTTCCCGCTCCTGTTTTTCCCGAATACCACGGAACCGGTCCCCGAAATGACCACCACGCCCCTCTCCTTCCTCGTGCCTCCGACAAGCGCCGCTTCGTAATCAGGGATGACTTTCGACTTCCTCTCTATCCGGCGCCGCCGCAAAAGCCGCTCGATATTCCTGAAATCCTCGGCCCTCGACACACCCGAAAGAGCGAAACAGAATCCTTCGATCTCCTCGGGCGAAACTCCCGCCCCGGAACAAAGACATTCGATGAGCGTCAGCAGCGTTCTCTCCGTCCCCGGAAGTCCCGCGAGGTGATAATTGGCGCAGCCCGCCGAGGCGCGATGGAGCACTCGCAAGTCTTTTCGCGCGAGCAGCCCCGTGCTCGTCGTGCTTCCACCATCTATCCCGATATAGTAACCCGGCATCCGTTCCAACTCCGGCGGCACACCTATGAAAAGTTCGAGCTTCCGAGGTCAAAAAGAATCGTCTCGATGACCTCTCTCCATCCTATCAGCAGCCCCGACGCCCTGCAAACCTTTTTGGCCACTCGGGAAAAATGAAGTAACGCCTCAGTTACGGGCGGCTGAGTACGTGAATTCGCAAATACGGTGACGTTTATATGGTGTCGTGAAAGGAGCTATTTTGACGGGATAACAGGATAGACGGGATTCTTCCAGAAACGTGAAACATCCGGTAAATCACAAGCCCCCGGGCGCTCGGGTCGAACACCTTGGCGCCCTTGGTGTCTTGGCGAGGGAAAATGGAAAAACGGGAGGCCTCTCGCAAAGACGCAAAGACGCAAGGAAGCAATCGCCGGAGAAGTGGTTCGAGACCTTCCTGCTCAGTCATGGCGGGGTCGAAAGACATACGGTCATCGTCGAGCCCCGCGTTCCGCGGGGGATATCGAGCGGCTCCCTTGCCCTCGACGGGGTCGGGCTGTACCCTTCACGGCAAAAAAAGGCGTCCCCAAGGTGGGCATCCCCCGCCTCTGGCGGGGGACCCGTCGAGGAATCATGGGCAAGATGCCCATGCCACGGCAGGCGACTACGGAGTCCTTCTCATGCTCCTCTCTGCGACTCTGCGCCTTTGCGTTGTTCTGCTTTTCCCTTCTTCCCTCCCCCGCCTTGGTGGGGTATCCGCCCGAGACTGCGGCCATACAAAATGAAGGTGGTTCCTGTTGACAAAGCCCTCGCCAACTGTGCTATCATAATAATCAGCCAAGAGAAGGAGGAGCGCACCCGCATGAAAAGCTGCCTTGCGGGGATGAGTCTTCTATGGTATGATTGAAAATGATAGGGCAGAAAGGCTTAATTTATTAGCTGGAGGAATCATGAAAATGGCGCGAAAGAGAGACCTCGGATTCACTCTGATTGAGCTGCTTGTGGTCATGGCGATTCTCTCCATTCTGGCGGCTCTTCTGCTGCCCGCCTTGCAGACGGCGAAGGAGGCAGCCCGCCGTACGAAATGTCGCAGCAATCTCAAGCAGATCGGCAACGCGTTTCAGATGTTTCTCAACGAAAACGAGATGCGATGGTTTCCCGACGAGAAGTACGTTCAGTTCCACCGCTGGCTCAAGCAGTGGAAGCCCAAGATAGAGGGCGAACGGGATACAGGAATTGCTGACCTCCCGGAGGCCGATCGCAAGTTGTGGCCGGAGTACGTTGACAACCGGAAGGTCTTCAAGTGCCCCAGCAACATGAAGGATTATGAGTCCATGCACGGGGAGATGTACTACGAGTACAATTACAGGTTGTACAGTGGGCTCGACGACGCCGGGAATCACACATACGATGACGTGCTCTACCCCGCCAGAACCGTCTGCGTGCACGACACCGACGGCTACGCACCGCGAAATAAGCGAATGGACCCCGAAGATAACCACGGCAAAGACGGCGGAAACATGCTCTATTGCGATTGGCATGTCTCGTGGGTCCCCAACGGCAAGAACGGCGACGGATGGTTCGCCGCCGTGGGAGGGGAGAATCCTTCCTATAACTTCCCTATGCGCAGCCGTTGATGTTCCGGGCAAGGATGGCCGGGCATCCGGCGTTGTTCCGATTCCTTTTTGACGGGATAACAGGATGGACCCGCAGTCGTGCTTTGCCCCGTTCAATTATGAGAAATCACCATCCCTATCCTGTCACCCTGTCAAAAAATCTGCTTGGAGGAGTATCTTGGCGATCCCCTTCCAATTGTTGACGAGGATGGCGCCCCGTGGACAACGGCCTTTCTCCCGGAGGATGATAGCCCGAAGCCCGTTGGCGAGGTAAGCTCTCGCGTCAGAATCCCTGTCCCCTATACCGATGGTGATATTTTCCCAGGCGTGCTTCAGCTCCCGGATAAGGTGCGTCTTGAACTTCTCGTGGCTGAACGGGAATTTGCCGATAGAGGAGAAATATACGGGCGCGCGAGGGAATCCCTTTTCGGCAAGCCACCTGATGGTCTTGCGTCGCAGATGCGTTTTTCTTCCGGTAACAACGATGAGGTCGTATTTCCGGGCGAGGGCACACGTCACATTCACCGCGTCATCCCTGACCCCTGCTCCCAGACCCCGGACCCCTGCTCCCAGACCCCGGACCCCTGCTCCCAGACCCCCGACCCCTGCTCCCTTCCTACCCCTCTTAAAGACTGAGGCGAAAAAGGAGCTGCCGGAGAGTGTACGGTCAATATCGAGGATAATCGCTTCTCTTTCAGTGCCCCTGGAGAAAATAGTCGCTCCAGCCACAGCGGCTTGCGAGCTGCCCGCGCCCTGACAGAACGCCTCGACGCGATATTCCTTCTCCTGACGTGGAGTAAAGGTCGCCCTGGCGAAGCCGCCCCATCCGGCCCTCACTTTAGCAATTTCCTCTCCGTCAACGCGGAAGGTTATAATCCTCCCTCCGGGCCTGAACCCCGTCCTAAGAAGGTCCTTCAACCCCAATCTCGCTCTGATCTCCGCCTCTTTCCTTACGGGCACGAGCACATCATCACATTCCATAGCCGTCGCCTACCTTCGCACAAACCGGAATGGCAGCCCGCCCTTACGTTGGCCGCGGGCACGATAGGGAAAACTGTTCCCCTGAGTCCCAACGCTTATCTCTGTCCGCCACCGTCGGAAACGCTCTCCTACGGAAGGCGCGGGGCGGGCCCGAACCGCCGCGTGGGCTGCAACTCCGGCTCGTGGCATCCTGTGGATGACAGGCGGAGAATCTCCTCGATCTCTCCCGGCGAGTGAAGCCTGCCCTTGCCGATTCCGGGGCATTCTTTTCCGCACTGCCGCCACGCCTCGGGGGAGACGACGACGGAGGGCCAAAACGGGAAGGTGCGACATTGCACGGGCCGCACGGGATAAATCTCGCAGCCATTATCCGCGTAGAATATGCAGCGACCGTCCGGGCGTTCGACGAGGCTATCATGGCTGCCGGCTTTTCGCAGGTATTTGCGTGCGAATTCCCTCGAGGAGAGTTCCAAGAACTTCGCTATCGGTGCCGACTCGCGCGGCGTCACCCACACATAACCCGGCTCTCCAGTGCAGCACGCTCCGCACCTCTGACATTCAAACCTCAGCCCTTCCGCGTACCATTTCTTTGCCGAAGAATCCTTCATTGTTTCTGTCCGCGTGGGGTTTTGCGGGGCTTGCTATGAGCCTGGGGTTCCTCCGCCTGAGGCGGCTCGTGCTCCGCGACAGTCATATCCCTGTCCGTCAGCCCGAAATGATGCCCAATTTCGTGAATGACCACTTCCCTAATTCGCCCGCGCATCTCCTCCCTCGTCCCCGAGAGGGCCATGATGGGAATCCTGTAAATGGAGATTTTGCCCGGCAAGCTCGGTGTCGCCCAGATGCTCTTCCTTTTCAGCGGAACGCCGTGATATAAGCCCAGCAGCGAGCCTCCGCGCAGCCCAAGTTCCCGCAAGACCTCTTCCGGAGGCTCGTCCTCGACGACCACCTCGATATTCTCGAGCTTCCGCGAGAACTCCTCCGGCAGCGACATCAACGCTTCCTCGACAATTTCCGCAAACGCATCCTTTTGCATATAGCTTATCCGCTCACCTTCTCAGGACAATGCGCGGGCCCCGGCGCGACCTTCACGCTTCAAGTCGCAAGGACCTTCGCCCGAGGGCCAGTTTCGCCACTGCCAACCCGCGCTGAGTGCTCTGGTTCATAAATTCGGTCACGTATTTTTTTGACGGGATAACCCCGCGTTCCGCGGGGTTTATCCCTGCGAAAGATCCTTGACCTTTCGCTTTACCTCCACTTTCCGTTCTCCGAAATTCAAGACAAGACCTACCCCGTGCTTCGCGGGGTGGCGACGAGATAATTGACAAGCTATATCTCATGAGCACTGACCAGGGGCCTCACGGACTTCAGTTCCACAATGACGGTATCTCCTTCGACCCCGCCGGGGCGGGGGAGTGCGAACTCTGCGACAACTTGTCAGCCAATTGCTTGTTCTCCCTGGTTTTTCAGAGTGCCCCACGCGGGTTCCGATTCACTGGATACCTCACATTCCTCGAACGATGCCCCGCCGGAGGCGGGGTTATCCTGTCGAAGGATTCCCTTCACCCCGCACTATGCGTTACGGTAATTGCGAAGGGGTGTACTAAGTTGAAGTCTCGCCTACATTGCCGTTTTGTCTTTCGGGAGATAAGGGCACTTGATGAAGACGATGCGAGTCGCGGAATCGGTATCGTTGACGATGTTGTGCTTTTCTCTCGGTTCGATGCGGAAGGCGTCGCCTTCTCTCACGCGATATTCGACGTCGTCAACGACCATTTTCGGTCCGCCCTCGAGGAAGAAGAATGTCTCCTCGACTTCATCGTGGTAATGGGCGCCCAGCTCCTGCCCGGGGTGAAAAACGATGATTCCCCATTCGTGCTTCGGACCGCGGAAGAAATACTTCGGCCCGCTGTCGTGGAAACGGAACTCCTTTTCGTTCTCGTTGACTCTTTCCATGGCTCGCCCCTCCGGCATCGGTTTGGCTACGGTGAGCTCTCGCCCCTCAAGGCGGATAAAGACGCAAAAACATTATGTCGTCCCCGTCAGTCCCCTATGTGAAGGAAGCTCTGAATTTCGGGGGCGTACTTGGCGACAAGTCCGGCGACTACGATGCTGACCATGCTCATGAGCTTGATTAGAATGTTCAGCGAAGGTCCCGAGGTATCCTTGAAAGGATCGCCCACAGTATCCCCCACGATGCTGGCTTTATGAGCGGGAGAACCCTTGCCACCATGCCGCCCGCCCTCGATAGATTTCTTGGCGTTGTCCCAGGCGCCGCCGGCGTTGGCCATGAAAATGGCGAGGACGAAGCCGGAGGCAAGCCCGCCGGCGAGCAGCCCCATCACCCCCGCCACTCCGAGAAGCAGCCCGACGACAATCGGGGCTATGAGCGCCATGAGTGACGGAAGGATCATCTCTTTCTGCGCGGCGATGGTGCTAATGGAGACGCAGGCGGCGTAGTCGGGTTTTGTCTCGCCGGACATAATGCCCGGCATTTCCCTGAACTGGCGTCTGACTTCATTCACCATCTTGCCTGCGGCTCTGCCGACGGCTTTCATGGTCAAGGCACAGAAGACGAAGGCGAGGGCGCTCCCGAAGAAAAGGCCGACGAGGACCTTCGGATTCATAAGATGAACTTTGTAATAGGCCATGAAGTCCGCCAGGGACGCCCCCGCGACGTTGACGGCTTTGCCGGCGACCTGAATGCTTGCGTAGCCGATTCTTATCAGACCTATGCGCACTTCCTCGATGTACGCTGCCAGAAGAGCTAGCGCCGTAAGGGCTGCGGAACCGATGGCGAAACCCTTGCCTGTGGCGGCGGTGGTGTTGCCGAGGGCGTCGAGGGCGTCGGTGCGTCGGCGAACCTCCGGGCCAAGCCCGCTCATCTCGGCGTTTCCACCCGCGTTATCAGCGATCGGCCCGTAAGCGTCGGTGGCGAGCGTGATGCCGAGCGTGGAGAGCATCCCCACGGCGGCGATACCGATGCCGTAAAGGCCCCTCGCTGCATCCGCGAAACCCCCGGCGAAAGCAAAGCTCAGGATTGTGCCGAGGCCGATGGCGAGCACCGGGATACCCGTCGAGAGCATGCCGGTGGAGACACCGGCGATAATCACGGTCGCGGGACCCGTCAGCGATTGGTCCGCGATGCCCTGGGTCGGCTTAAAATCGGCGGACGTGAAATACTCCGAGGACTTGCCGATGACGATCCCCACAATCAGCCCCGTCGCGACAGCAGCCCAGATGCCCCCTCCCGGACTCCAACCGAACAGACCCATAAGAAGCCCGAATCCGACCAGCAGTATCCCCCCCGCACTGAGATTCACTCCCCTCCCAAGCGCGTGGATGAGGTTCTTTTGAGTGGCTTCTTCCCCCGCTCGCACGGCGAATATGCCAACGATGGAAAGGATGATTCCTATCCCTGCCATAACCATCGGGGCGATTACTGATTTGAACCCGAGCCCCGCCGCCGCTCCAAGCGCCGCGGTCGCAAGTATGGAACCGCAGTACGACTCGTAAAGGTCCGCGCCCATCCCTGCGACATCCCCCACGTTGTCTCCGACATTGTCGGCGATGGTAGCCGGGTTTCGCGGGTCGTCTTCAGGGATGCCCGCTTCGACTTTTCCGACGAGGTCTGCTCCGACATCGGCCGCTTTGGTGAAAATCCCCCCGCCGACGCGGGCGAACAAGGCCTGAGAGCTTGCCCCCATCCCGAAGCAGAGCATAATGACGGTGGTCTCTTTGAGAGAAACGCCGCTCGCCTGGAGGATGGCGAACCAACCGCAAATGTCAATCAGCCCCAGACCAACCACGATAAGCCCCATGACCGCACCGCTGCGGAACGCAACCTGCAGCCCGCTGTTGAGAGACGTTCTCGCCGCGTTAGTTGTTCGGGCGGAGGCGTTCGTGGCGGTCTTCATTCCGAGGTACCCGCACAGACCGGAAAAAAAGCCCCCGGTCAGAAACGCGAAAGGAACAAGTTTGTGCTGAACGTGAAGCACCCAGCCCAGAATGAACAGAAAGATGAACGCGAAAACAAAAAATATCGCCACCGTGCGGTACTGCCGTTTTATATAGGCTTTCGCTCCCTCCCGCACGTACTGAGCGACAGCGATCATCTGCTCGGTCCCCTCGTCCTTACGCATGACCCAGCCGTAGAAACGCCATGCGAAAACAAGGGCCAATGCCGCCCCCAGAGGGGCCACTCCCCACAGAAGCCAGGTAGCGAGACCGCCGCCCTGCTCGATCGGACCGGTCTGCGGGGAATTGACTATGGCGGCAGAGGCTCCCGCAGCGGAAGACGGCCCCTCGGAAGCTAAGGCCACCGATAAAGTTCCCACAAGGACAATCAGCAACAAGCCAGCCAGAGCGCTCTTCAAAGTAGTTTTCCCTCCACGTTATCGCCCTTGACCGTGAGACAAGGGCCCGGTGTGATTGTTGGACACCTTTGCTCAACGGAGCGAAAGGCCGTTAGCACCTCCAACTAAAAAAGATGCGCGGCGTCAAAACAGGGCAACCGCGCGACAGTAGCAAAACGCCCGCAACCGCCGGACATCTGTCACCCCGCCGGTTACCAGAAGCGCCTGCGGCCTTAGCATAAATTGCGTCGAGAGCCGATAAGCCTCGATTATAAGCCGGAAAGACGTCTGGTACCCGCGATGGGCCGCGAGGCGCGCAGCGATCCCGGGCGCCAAATCATCAGCAGAAAAGCAGACCTATAAGCCGAATTCTGTCAGGCGAAGGAGACCGCCTGGCCCCCTGCGCCCGGATAGTCATTTCTCTGGGATGAACGTTTCCATTCACCTCAAGCGATCAACCCGGGACGGGACGAGCAATCCCATTGTCCTCTATTCGATCTTGCTCCAGGTGGGGTTTGCCGTGCCTGCGCTGTCACCACCGCAGCGGTGAGCTCTTACCTCACCTTTTCACCCTTACCCCGCCGGCGGCGGGGCGGTATATTTTCTGTGGCACTTTCCGTAGCCTCCCGGCTCCTGGGCGTTACCCAGCACCCTGCTCTGTGGAGTTCGGACTTTCCTCCCTTTTTCACCGTCCCAAAGCGACCTAAACAAGCGCCGCCACGAAGCCGTGAGAAAGAGCGACTATCCGGCCTGCTTTTCCGCAGTGTTTCGCCAATCGTAGGTTGACGGACTCAAATCTCGCACGCCATTATCGTGCCGTGCATCATCCCGCAGCTCAACCGCGAGCTCTTATTCCGCGTCTTCTCCCGGAACATACAAAATCCGCGAGCAATTCTCACAGATAACTATCTCGGACTGGTGGCGCCGAAGAACGCTTTCCACGGCTGCCGGTACAGCCAGGTGACATCCCTGACATGTCCGGTTGACCAGCGGTACAACGGCGGGATTCTTGCTCTTGAAGATGCGCTCGTAACGCTTTAGAAGGCGATCCTCGATCCCGCTCGCTACCTCCGAGCGTTTCTCTCGAAGACCAGCTACAGCGCGGTCAATCTCGCCGATTTTCTCTTCGGTCTCGATGTTTTCTCGCTCGAGTTGTGCAGCGTCAGCGTCCAGTTGCTCGCTCTCTTCCCGAATCCCGAACTTCTCCTGCTCCTGAACCTCCATCTTCTGAAGCAATGTATCCTCAATGCGCGCGTTGCGAGCCTTCGCCTCGTAGATTTCCTTATCCAGGGCTTTGTATTCCTGGTTGGTCTTCACCCGGATCTGCTGCGATTCCAGCTTTCGGATGTGCTCGGTAGCCCCAGCCAGTTCAACCTCCAACTTCTTTATCCCGAGCTTCAGTTGCTTTCGCTGTGCTTCCCGTTCCTCGAATTCGCGGCGTCGCCTTTCCAGCTCCGACCTCTTCTCATTGATTGAATCCAGGAGTTTGCTCTTTTCGTCGTTAAGAGAGATGACCCCCAGATCAACATCCTGCAGCGCTAGCAGATTCTGGATAGCCTGCCCCATGATTTTCCTATTCGGATGTTCTTGCTTCAATTTCCGAAATAAACTTAAACGAAATGAAGAGAAGTGTCAACTTTTTTCTCCCGACGACAGCCGTCCCCCGGCCAGAGAACCTGCACCGCCCAATCGGGCGATTCCGTCAGGTGTTTCCGCACCTGCAGGACCGGGAACGACTCGCGCCCGCTCACAAAGAATCCCCCGCGAAACGTGTCAGCCGAGCAAAATGTTTGCTATTCCCAAACGGCCGTGCAATACTAACACCGCTCGTGAATTCGCATGTCGGGTATGAGAACATGGCTCCTTCATTCCCCCAAAAAACGGAAGCTCCACGCTTGCTCATCAGAAAGGCGAGAGTCGGCGACGTGCCGAAAATCAGGGAACTGATTCGTTTCTACGCCGAGCGAGGGCTGATGCTGCACCGAGCGCTGAACGAGATATACGAGTGCGTGCGCGATTATTGGCTCTGTGAAAAGGACGGGCAGATAGTCGCATGCGCCGCCCTGCACGTGGACTGGGAGGACCTCGCAGAGGTCCGCTCTCTCGCGGTCGCCGAGAAATTCCATGGCCACAGCATCGGACCGCAGCTTCTCAAACGATGCGTCCGAGAGGCAAAACAACTCGGTGTAGCAAGGGTTTTCGCGCTGACCTATCTGCCCGCGTTCTTCGAGAAACACGGCTTCCATCGCTACCCGAAAGACCAGCTTCCTCGGAAAATCTGGTCGGACTGCATTCGCTGCCACAAGTTCCCCGATTGCGATGAGACCGCCCTCGTCCTCGATCTATGACCTCCCCAGGAACCGCCAAAGTACCCTTATCCACAACATGAAGCTGTTCGCAAAGACAGCTTGCGCGCAGGTGATTTGACCGCAATAACTTCGCCCGAGCGCTGCGGTATGGCCTCAGTCTCGGGCGGATAGCCGGCCGAGGCGGAGGAGGCAAGAAGGGAACAGCAG
>CAZXGF010000020.1:0-98930 GCA_964640185.1 uncultured Verrucomicrobiota bacterium
TCGACCCCGCCGGGGCGGGGGAGTGCGAACTCTGCGACAACTTGTCAGCCAATTGGTTGTTCTTCCTGGTTTTTCAGAGTGCCCCACGGGGGTTCCGATTTACTGAATACCTCACATTCATCGAACGATCCCCCGCCGGAGGCGGGGTTATCCTGTCGAAGGATTCCCTTCACCCCGCACTATACGTTACGGTACTTGCGAACGCGTGTACTAAGCTTTACTCCGCCTCGTCTCCGGGGGCAGAAACCTGCGGCGTGCCAATTGCAGAAACAGGTTTTGTCACCCCAGAGATGCGTTGCTTGCCGCACGGTAACGGACGATTTCCTCCCGGTCCAGCGCCTTGCCCGACCGGGTTTAGCGACATTGTTTCTCCGGTCAAATACTGTTATGATGGGTTGCATCGAAACTGTGAAACACTTTTTTGCAAGGAGACGAAAAATGTTTTGCCTGTCCTTTCTCAATTTCGTTTTGCCGCAAACATTCCCGTCGAGGCGGCGGGACACGAGGCCTTCCAAGCAGCGATGCAACCGCACGCTGCTCGCGAGTGTTGGAGTTCTTTCTCTGTTGGCAGGGATGGTTTTTTGCGAGCAGGCTGGAGGGGCGGGAGCATCCGCCGCGTCGCCATCTCCCGTCAAGCTCTCGCTACGGAAGAGTCCGTGTCAGGAGGTCACCGTCTTCTGCGGCGGCAAGGAGGTCGCCGTTCACCACTCCGGGGAGGCTCTGGATAAATCGTACATCCATCCCCTCTGGACGCCGGACCGCCGCGTCATCACCTACGACTCTCCCGCTGACCACGTGCATCACAGGGGACTGTGTGTCGGTTGGGCGGACGTCTCCGGGGTTGATTTCTGGGCGGAGGTGTCGTCGCCGCAGGGACGCCGAGGCAAGATGCTCACCCGGAAACTTCTGACCGACGTCCTCCCCGACGGCGCGGCGAGAATCCGCGAATTCAACGACTGGCAGAAGCCCGACGGCACAACTATCGTGCGGGAGCAGCGGAGCTGGACCTTTCTTCCCCCTCGCGGGAACTTGCAGCTCGTGGACGTGGACATAAAACTCATCGCCGTCGCCGAAAAAGTTATCTTCGGCTCCGACCCGGGCAAGCCCAGGGAATACCACGGACTGGCTTTGAGGGCGGGGCCTTTCGACCAGCCGCGCTTCTTCAATTCGCAGGGCGATGTCGGCGACCAGCAGTGCCACGGCAAGCCCGCCAAATGGTGCGCCCTTTCCGGCATCCAGAGCGGCCGCGCGGTGACGGCCGCCATCCTCGACCATCCCTCCAATCACGCCCAGGGGCGTGACCATCCGACGAGGTTTTTCGTCCTGGGGCAGGGCATGCAGTTCATCTCCAGCTCCCCGAACTTCGGCGCCGCGAAAGTCCTCAAATCTGGAGAGACCTGGCGGCTCAGATACCGCGTCGTCGCAGCCGGCGCCCCGCCAAAAAATGAGCAATGGGACATCGAATCCCTCTGGAAAGAATTCGCCAGGTGAGAAGATAGGGCCGACGTCAACACTGAGCTGGACCTGGCAATCAAGCGCGAGACGCCCAGGGAACGACAGCCCCGCGAGACGCGGGGTGTCCTTCTCACCTTATTCTCTGCGCCTTTGCGTTAATCTGCTGTTCCCTTCTTGCCTCCTCCGCCTCGGCCGGCTATCCGCCCGAGACTCTGGGATTACACGTGATGAAATACAAAAGCCCTGAAGGGGCGTAATAGGCTCATCCCCAATACACGGTTCCCTTCAGACACGTGAGAGCGGACCCGAGTGCCACTGAAATGGAGCCACACTTGACTTGCCAGTTGAACCTGGCATGGCGCTTTGATAGTCTGTTGTCGGCGCTTGTGAAGGTGGGGCGCGCGAGATTCGGTCGCCACGCCACAATTCCAGTGCGGAAGTTGACCTCGAACCGGATTAACGCGACAGGTTGATAGTTCACTTGCGAAAGGAGAAAACAATGCGAAGGAGAAAGGTTTACGTTTCCGCACTTCTACTATTGGCGGGGTTTTTGCTCATCATGCCGAGCATTTCCGGCGCCGCTGGCGCGCCGGATTTTGTGGGCCGATGGGACATCACCATTGCCAACACCGGTGACACATTCCGCTCATCGTGGCTGGAGGTTACGGAAAGCGAGGGAAAACTTTCCGGAAAGCTGCTCTGGCGGTGGGGCAGCGTGACGGGAGTGAAATCGGTGGAGGTGGTCGGAGACGAGCTCCGCGTCACACGTGGAGAGTCGTATGAGGACAAACCGGTTGACGTCATCTATCGAGCCAAGCTCCTCGATGGTAAACTCGTGGGGTCGGTGAGAAATCCCGACGGCTCGGTGTTTCGCTACACTGGCGTCCGCGCCATCGAAAAAGTTGACGTTTCCGGGACCTGGCAGCTCACCGCCGAAACTCCGAGAAGGACCATCACCGCAACTCTGCTCCTAAACCAGGACGGCGCCAACGTTACCGGGAAGTGGGTCGCACTCGCCGACCGGGAGGTTCCTCTCCAAAACGGAAAGCTCGACGGCCGGAAGCTAACGTTCTCGACCTCTTTCCGAAGTCAAAGACAAGGCGTGACTGCCGTACACTACTCGGCGGAGGTTCAAGGCGACAGGCTCACCGGCGCCGCTCAACGTGAAGGGCGCACAGCTACTCTCAACTTCGCCGCTCAACGGCAGCGGAAATGGGGAAAGCCCGTTGAACTGTTCAACGGCAAAGACCTCACGGGATGGCTGCCGAGAGAACCCAAGCGTGCGTTTCACTGGTCGGTCAGGGACGGCGTCATGGTTAACCGCCCGCCCGACCAGGACATCATCAGCAAAAAGCGATTCCAGGATTTCAAACTCCACGTGGAATTCAGCCTGGCCAAGAGGAGCAACAGCGGCGTTTACCTTCGCGGACGATATGAACTACAGCTCGTTGACGACTACGGCCGCCCGCCTGGGAAGCACAGCAACTGCTCCATTTACAGCAGGATCGCGCCCTCTGCTAACGCGAGCAAGAAGCCCGACGAGTGGCAAACGCTGGACGCCACCCTCGTGGGCAGGTGGCTCACCGTCGTGCTCAACGGGCAGACAGTCATGGACAACGTCCATCTCGACGGCATAACCGGCGGCGCCATTGACAGCAACGAAGCGGCGCCGGGGCCCCTCTTGTTCCAGGGTGATCACGGGCTGGTTCGCTTCAGGAAGATGGAGGTAACGCCCGCCCTCGATTGACGAAAATCTGAGCCGGTGGTTGCCTTTAGGACTGCGTGCGTGGTTTTCAGGTGGGGGAGTTGGCGGTTTTTTGCGTCGCGCAACTGCGGACCAATGCGCCTTTTCCCTCGGCCGGATAGGCTGTGAGACACCGTCCCTGCATTACGCGGCGCCTCCCGTGGAGTTGATGCGGTCAGTTGATGGCTGGATAAACGCTGACTCTCTTCGGGCTGATCCCCTCGAAAACCACCACTCCGTCAATCTTCGCGAAAAGAGTGTCGTCGTTTCCGCGGCCGACGTTTTTTCCGGGATGGATTTTCGTTCCCCTCTGCCTGACAAGAATGCTGCCCCCGGTGACGAGCTGCCCCTCGTACCTCTTGACACCCAGTCTTTTTGAATGGCTTTCCCGCCCATTACGGGAGCTGCCCATTCCCTTCTTATGAGCCATTGCTTTGTTCCTTCTGCGGTTTCACTATCTGCTTGATTCTGACGACGGAGATATTCTGCCTGTGCCCCATTTTTCGGCGATACATTTTTCTTTTTTTGAACGTTCCGACGACAATCTTCTTGTCGCGGTCCTGACGCAAGAGCTCTCCGATGACCTTCGAGCCCGGCACCTCCGGTTGGCCGATGGCGCAGCCCTTCCCTTCACCGACGAGCAACACCCTCTCGAAGGACAGCTCTTCGCCCGGTTCCCCTGCGACCTTCTCGATTTCGATAGTGTCGCCTTCCTCGACCTTATATTGTTTACCGCCTGTCTCGATAACTGCGTACATATCTCATCTTCCTACTTTTCCGTTACGGTTTTCATCATCTTATTTTATAAGCTGTCCAATTGTCAAGACCAATCCGACCACTTTTCTAATTCATCAATTTCGGGCGGATACCCGACCAAGGCGGGGGAGCGAAGAAGGGAGAAGCAGAACAACGCAAAGGCGCAGAGTCGCAGAGAGCAGCGTGAGAACGACTCCGTCCTCGCCTGCCGTGGCATGAGCATCTTGCCCATGATTCCTCCACGGGCGGGACGCCTTTTTTTTGTCGTGAAGGGTACAGCCCGAGCCCGTCGAGGGCAGGGGAGCCCCTCGATATCCCCCGCGGAACGCGGGGCGGGACAAAACGCCGGCGGTACGTACCCCCTCTGCGCCTCTGCGTTAAGTTCCTTCCGCCTCTTTTTCTTGTCACCGAGAGCCAGCCGCGCCCGCCGAAGGCGCCCGATTCCTGGGCCCCCGCCTATGTTTGCACGAGGTTTTTCACTTTTATCTCCACATCCACTCTCCGAAGTTGCGTTTTTTCAATAATTGTTTATCTTCATAAACAAAAAAACGGATAGCCCAGCAAAAGCTGTTTATGCTTTCTACTGGCGCTCAAGGACTTGCTTCATTCGGCAAGGTTGGCTCGACTCTTGCTTTAGGGGAGAGGAGATAGGCGATTTGCCTTCGTCAGTGATGGTTTTTGGCAACTCGTCAACGCAAAGGGCACTTCCTCGGTTACCTCCGTAGGCGGGGTTTCCGGGGGGAGGGATGTTTCCTATGGATATGACAGAGCGCTATTAGTTAGGAAAAACCTGTGCCTATTCGCAAACCCATTTCTTTGTCTGGATAGTGGCGAGGGTCAAGGTTGCTATGATTGAAAACATGCACCAGGGACGTGAGAGAAGGCGGTTTCCGAGATTCGCCGCGAACTTCGGCGTGCGGATGATTGATGTCGAGCTGAAACGAATACACACCTTTTCTTCGGAAGACCCCTACTATGAGACGCACTTCGTCGCCACCGATGCGGTTGGCACGAACATCTCCGAAGGCGGGTTCGCTTTCGAGAGCAACAGAAAACCCGATGCCTGCAATGTTCTTGGACTTGAGATTTTCCTCCCAGAGGAGGAAGAACGTTGCGGCCCCGCTCCCACCCCTTCTCCGCATTGCGGAGGGACAGGTTTCCGCGCCTTGGGCGAAGTGGTCTGGGTGACGTCATCGGAAAATGGATACCTCGTCGGATTGCGATTCATTGACCTAAGTCCGCGTCGCAGTGCGGCGTTGCAGGGTCTAATCGCGGCCCGCAACGCCCGGCTCCAACCGAGCGATCCCATTCGAACTCGAAATCGCGACTCGCTTGCCCAAAGTTGAAGGTGAGAGGCATCCCATCACGCGAGGGCGCCGGCGATCTTCCTTCCAATAACAGTTGGAGCGGTGGGTCCGTGCTGCCAGTTCTCATACTTTCGCCCTCGGCATTGACGTTATCCCCTTAGTACATGAGTTCGCAAATACGGTGACGTATAATGGTCCTGCGAAAGGAGCTATTTTGACGGGATAACAGGATAGACAGGATAGTTCCAGGCACGTGCGCCATCCAGTAAATCACAGGCCGAGGGCCGCTGGGTGAAAGATCACGAAGGCCAAGCAATTGACGCAGAAGTTGTTGGAGACCTTGCGGCCCGGTCATGGCTGAGGCGAAACAGGTTAGGTCATCGTCGAGCCCCGCGTGCCGCGGCGTCGAGCGGGTTGTTGTGCCGGCTCAGGAGATACAACTCATCCATTGCGGAGTGCAGATTGCGGATTGCGGAATCCGAAATCCGAAATCCGAAATCCGAAATGCGATCCATCCTGTTATCCTGTCAAAGCAAATACGTCGCCGAATTTATGAATCGGAGCACTTAGCCTTCTCGGGCGACGATAACCTCCTTCCTCCCCCGTGACGCATCTGCCCCTCCTCAGCGGTCTTGAAAGCATTCTCGCAGATTTTTCCGCCGCCCGCCTCGCTTTCCGCCCGGAGGAAGTTTCCGCTCTCTGTAACGCCGCGGTCCGGGCGGCTGTCCCGAGGGTGTCTCGCCCTCAAGCGGGGCAGGGGAGAGCTCCGCCGGCTATGTCTTCCCGCCGTCCGTTGAGGTCATCACCCCCTCCTCGCCTGACGTTCCGCCTCAAAATCACGGGCCTCAAGGGGCATTCAGGCACGGTAATTGCTCACCTCTGTCCGGATGGCTCGCTTTAGGTGCTTGACATCAGCGGAGTGGTCGGCGAAAGGTCGGGAAGAATGCCGACGAGGTAAGACTTCGTCGTGCTGCCTACCGACGAGTCCCACGAGGGAAACCGCGAAGCGATTGTCGTGGCGGGAGCGGGCAAAGACTACGAAAACGGGAGAAAGCAGTCTCAAAAACGATAGCAGCCTCCGCGGCCGGGCAAGAAGGCAGTTGCCGCAAACTGAGCGCGCGATAGGACATAATTGTACACCCGGGCCTGCTGCATGCAAGCTGAGCTCGAAGTATGCGCGCTTGGGTGTTCGCAAAGTGACCGGCAATCGTTTTACGAATCCCTGGTCGGGGGGAGAGACGTTCGTGCGGCCGGACCGCACAAGCGAGCGGCCGCCAAAATAGAAACCAAAAACGAGGGGTGAGAAGGATGTTAAGCGACAGTGTCATTGAGGTTGAAGACCTTGTCGTCGTTTATGGGAAAGGGAAGAAGAGCAAGAAAGCTGTGGATGCGGTCTCGTTTCGGGTGGACCGAGGGGAATGCGTCGGCTTTATCGGTCCCAACGGAGCGGGGAAGTCCTCGACAATCAAAGCGCTAATGGGCTTTCTTTTTCCCGCTTCCGGCAAGGCGAGCGTGTTCGGCTCGCCGGCGGGGAGCGTGGAATCACGCAAGCGAATTGGCTATCTGCCCGAGGTCGCCCTTTACTATGCGTTCATGAAAGGGCGGGAGCTGCTGGAGCTCTACGGCGGTCTCCACCGCATTCCTCGAAAAGAGCTGAAGTCGCGCGTCCCAGAACTCCTGGAGCAGGTCGGTCTCGGGGGAAAGGGCGAGACGCTGATCCGCAATTACTCCAAGGGAATGCAGCAGCGGTTGGGAATTGCGCAGGCTATTATTTCCAACCCGGATTGCCTGATTTTTGACGAACTTTCAGCCGGCCTCGACCCTCTCGGACGCCACGACCTCCGTGACGTTCTCCTCGACTTGAAAAGGAAGGGAACGACCATCTTCTTCTCTTCCCATGAGCTATCCGAGGTGGAAACGCTGTCGGACCGGGTGATAATGATTCACGGGGGGAAGATCGTTTGCGAAGGGAAGGTTGCCGACCTCATGAAGCCCCTCGACCAGTACGAGATCGAGTTCAGCCTCACTAACGGGAACGACGTCATGTCTCTGATTCCTCGCGAGGCGAGAGTCCATACAAACGGCGGCACGAACCGTGTCGAGGTGAGCAGCCATGAGACCTACTCCCGGCTGTTGACTTCTTTCGTCAACGCCGGAGCGGTTATCCACCACAGTGAGGCTCGTCGAGTTTCCCTTGAGGATTACTTCATCAGCCTCATTCGACCAAACGGAGATAAAAAGGCGTGAAAGCCTATCTGAGAAATCTCTGGTTGGTGGCAAAGACCATCGCCATTGAAGCCGTCCGCCGGAAGGAAATCTACGCCATCGTGCTGGTGTCGCTCGCCCTTATAGGCGGTCTGCGGATGGTCAAGTTCTTTCATATTGAGGGGTTGGGGAAGTTCTACCGGGAGATTTCCCTGCAGGTCATGAACGTCGCCACGGCGCTGACGGTGATTTTTTTGGCGGCGAGACAGCTTCCTCGCGAGTTCCAGAACCGCACGCTCTACCCCCTTCTCGCAAAACCGGTCGGGCGAAACAACTTCCTCCTCGGGAAATTCCTCGGCGTGATGTTCGCGGCGGCTTTCTGTTACGGCTTGTTCATGATTGTCTTCCTCCTCGGCAGTCTGACAATCAAACTCCCGGTCAATAACGAGCTTTTCCTTCAGTTCGTCTATCTCCAGTTTTTGAACTTCGGGGTCCTGGCGGGACTGGCTTTTCTGCTATCCCTTTTGCTGAACATTGACGCTGCGATGACCATCTGCGTCATTATCTATCTCTTCTCCCAGGTTCTGATGACCCTGATGAGCTACATTTACGATTACCTCAGTGTCTGGCAGCACAAGGTGTTGTTGGCGCTTCATTTTATTGTGCCGCAATTGTCGCTTTTCGACCTCTCAGGGAAGGTCGTGCATGAAGTATGGCCTCCCATCGCCTCGTGGGCGATTGGGGCGTTGACTGCCTATGCGGCGCTTTACACATTGCTTTACCTTTCGGCGAGTTATCTTCTGTTCCGCCGGCGCGCTTTGTAGAAAAGGATTCCGAGATGTTGCGTCGCGTTTTGCTGATTGCCCGAACAGTTTGGTTAGAGTTTCTTCGGCGGAAGGATTTCTACGTCCTTCTGATTTTCGTCGGACTGTTCGTGGTGGGGATTTTTGTAATTCACATCCTCGGGATTGAGAACGAGCAGACAGCGCGTTTTCTCATGAGCTGCGGATTGCTGTTGAGCTATGTCCTCACTGCCATCCTCACCGTCGCAACAGCCGCCCGCCAGTTGCCCGACGAGATGGAAAAGCGTACCCTTCAGCCCCTCCTTGCGAGGCCGGTCTCCCGCTCCGAGGTCATCATGGGCAAGAGCGTCGCCGTGTCGGCGGCCGCCTGCGCCAGCTTTCTCCTTCTCCTTCTATTCGCCTGGTTGCCGGCGCCGAAGCTGCCCGGGCAGCACTTCGCTGCCTTTGCCCAGATGACGGTTCTGCGGATGGCCGCTCTCTGCCTCCTGGGGATTTACAGCATCGCACTATCGCTCTACATGCCTGTTATTCTGGCGATTCTCATCGCGCTGACAACTTTCTTCGCGGCTCCAACGATTGTGAATTTCCTCGTGCAGCTCGTCGGCAACTTCTGGGGATTCGGCGGGAAGCTCGTCCAGCGAGTCCTGGCGCTCGTCCCGGACTTCTCCCTTTTCGAGCACTCTCAGCGATATGTTCAAGGGGCATCTCCGATGACTGGCGGGGACATCGCCGCCATTCTCGTTTATGGAGTCGTCTTTGCGGCTTTCTTTTATCTTCTGACGGTTCGGTCATTCAAGCGTATGCGGGTGTGAGGAGCAAGAGTCGAAATGAAGAGAATTCTTCGTGACCCCTCGAAGGCGCTGGCGATTTTCCTGCTGGTTTCGATCGTAGTCGTCGCGCCGTCCATTCGGCGCCGGACTGCCGCGGAAAAAGCGTCGGTAAGCCAAGTCACCTCCGGCGACCTCGAGGCTCGCAATGAGAACGCCTTTGCCCTCATCCTCGGCGAGATACGCGCCACAGCCGCCGACCTCATCTTCATCAAGACAGAGCGCTATATCCACCGTGGCATCGGTTACAGGCCTCACATGAACATGAACAAAATGGCGACCACCGGAGAGGTCGTGGCGCAAGGGGAAGAGCACGACAACGGCAGCAGTCTGGAGAATGTAGGGGCCAATTTTGAAGAGAAGATCGTGGGAGAAGAGACCCTCCACGCCTCCGGCCACGGCCACGCGCATGAGCACCAGCATCACCACCCCGGGTGCGCATCGGGCGGGGTGCCAACGCTTATCCGCACCGCCTCGGAGGACTTTCGCGGCTTTCTCGGCAACCTGGAACGCGAGACGAAGCCTTTCCAGGACCCAAAACTTCCGCATCAGCATGGCAGGACCGACGAACTTCTGCCGTGGTATCGGGTCATGACCTTGACCGACCCTCATAATTTACGAGGCTACATGATTGGCACGATGCTGCTGATGTTCGCCAAGAAACCGCACGACGCTCTCTCTTTCATCGAGGAGGGAATAGAGAAGAACCGGGACGATCCGGAAGCCTTCCGCCTTTACGCTTCTCTGACGCAGGTGCACTGGAAATGCCGTCGCCTCGAGGAAGCTCTCGCTGCGGCCCGCACCGGATATGAGATGGGGAAAGCCGTCCGCCCGGAAGAAGGCAAGGCCGGCGCCATCAAGAAAGGCGTCAAGTGGACCGATGACATCGAAAATGACTTCTTGTTCGTTGCCAGGTGCTACGCCCTTTTCCTCGAGAAAAAGGGGGAAGTTGACCCGGCCCTGCGTGTCGCCGAGGAAATTGTGTCCCTCGCCCCAGACGATATACCCACAAAGCGAATGATCGAGAGGTTCCGGAAAAAGCTCGCCTTCCAGAACGGAAGTCCCAGTTGACCCCGCCTCATGGCGCAACCTTCGTACAGGCGTTCGTCAAGTACCGTAACGTATAGTGCGGGGTGGAGGGAATCCTTCGACAGGATAACAGGATAGACCGGATCGTTCGAGGAATGTTAGGTATCCAGTAAATCACAAGCCCCCGGGCGCCCGGGTCGAACGCCTTCGCGCCCTTGGCGTCTTGGCGAGACAAAATGGAAAAAGGGGAGGCCTCTCGCAAAGACGCAAAGTCCCAAGGAAGGAATTGGCGGAGATGTTGTTCGGGACCTCCCTGCCCAGTCATGGCGGGGTCAAGGGGGCTGTTGTGGCGGCTCAGGAGATACAGCTCGTTAACAAGCTCGTTGCCACCGGTAAGCCAGTACGTGAGAAGTTGAGGTAAAGCGAAAGGTCAAGGACCCTTCGCAGAGATAAACAGGGTTGCAAGAATCCCGTCCATCCTGTTATCCCGTCAAAAAAAACACGTGACCGAATTTATGAACCAGAGCACTTAGCAGAATAACAAATGAGCGAAGTGCTTCGGCTCCCCCTGCGCATCGTCTTCACTCCTCGAGGCACGGCTGATTCCGCGACGGGGCGAAAGATTTCTGGCCAGCCGAAGGTCGAGAGCGCCATCAAATGGCAGCGGCAAAATCGGCGACCATATCGCCCACCTCTGTAGTGGAATAGCCCATCCGTCCGGCGGAGAGAGTCTCGAGCTTCTCGCTGACAACTTTGATGACGGCGTTTTCGACCTGCTGTGCGGCCTCGCCTTCGTCCAGGAACTCAAGCATCATGCCCGCGGCGCAGATGGCGGCAAGGGGGTTGATGACGTTTTTGCCGGTGTATTTCGGCGCCGAGCCGCCGATAGGCTCGAACATCGAGACGCCTTCCGGATTGACGTTCCCACCGGCGGCGATGCCCATTCCTCCCTGAATCATCGCACCCAGGTCGGTAATGATGTCCCCGAACATGTTATTGGTGACGATGACATCGAACCATTCGGGGTTTTTGACCATCCACATGCACGTCGCGTCCACGTGGGCGTAATCGCTCTTTATGTCGGGGTATTCTTTCGCCACTTCCTGAAAGCACCGCCACCAAAGGTCCTGGACGTACGTGAGGACGTTGGTTTTGCCGGACATGGTCAGCAGCTTTCCCTTATCGCGCTTGCGGGTGTACTCGAAAGCGTATCGGATGCACCTCTCGACGCCCTTACGTGTGGCGATCATCTCCTGGACGGCGACTTCGTCGGGCGTTCCCTTTTTATGAAATCCTCCCGCGCCGCAGTAAAGTCCCTCGGTGTTCTCTCTCACCACCACGAAGTCAATATCCTCCGGTCCCTTGTCCTTGAGAGGCGTATCCACGCCCGGATAGAGCTTGACCGGGCGGAGGTTGATGTACTGGTCGAGGGCGAAGCGAAGTTTCAGAAGGATTCCCTTTTCCAGAATGCCCGGCGCCACCTCGGGATGCCCCACGGCGCCGAGGAGAATCACATCGAACCCTCGCAGCTCCTCGATAGCTGAGTCGGGCAGAACCTCGCCCGTCCTTTTGTATCTCTCTCCGCCGAAATCGTATTCATGCAGGTCGAGAAGGAATCCGTTGCGGGCGGCGACGGCTTTGAGCACTTTGATCGCCTCAGCAATGACTTCCGGCCCTGTCCCGTCGCCCGGGATGACCGCTATGTTGTGTGTTCGGGCCATTTCTGCTCCTTGTAAAGCATGTTATCGGTATAAACCGAAGTAATTCTCTATTGCGGAAGCCTGACAACATCCCCTGAAAGATACCGGAAAAGCGGCGGCAAGGTTCACAACGACCCTCGCTGGGAGCGGGACTTCATTACGTACGGGATCAATCCGCCCGCCTCGACGAGCTTTCGCATGAACTCGGGAATGGGACCAGCTCTGTACTCTTCCTTTTTCGTCTTGTTCCGTATGATTCCGGAGGAGGAATCAATTTCCAACTCGTCTCCCTCCTCGATTCTCTCGGACGCCTCCGTGCTTTGCAGAAGAGTTAGCCCCATGTTGAAGCTGTTGCGGAAGAAAATCCGGGCGAAGCTTTTGGCAATGACGCATGAAACACCCGCGCCCTTTATGGCAATCGGTGCGTGCTCCCTGCTGGAGCCGCATCCGAAGTTCTTCCCGGCGACGATGGCGTCGCCCGGAGAGACCTCCTCTGGGAAGGCCGGCCGCACGCCCTCCATGCAGTGAGCCGCAAGCTCCTTCGCATCGGTCGTATTGAGGTATCTCGCAGGGATGATGACATCCGTGTCAATATCATCGCCGAACTTGAACGCTCTTCCTGGCATTCGCTTTCCCCCTCAACGAGCTACATCGCTCGGGTCTCTGCGCTCGCTGCGGTTTTTCCTTTTTCACAACTTTGTCAAAGCACCTCTTCCGGGCTGGAGATTTTTCCGGTCACGGCGCTCGCTGCCGCGACAGCCGGATTGGCGAGATAGACTTCGCTACGGGGATGCCCCATGCGTCCGACGAAGTTCCGGTTTGTGGTCGCGACGCACCGCTCTCCCTCCGCCAGCACGCCCATGTATCCGCCCAGGCACGGCCCGCACGTCGGCGTCGAGACGATGGCGCCCGATTCCATAAAGACCTCGATGAGCCCTTCTCTCAGGCACTCCATATAGATTTGCCGCGTCGCCGGGATGACAATCGCCCGGACGTACCTCGCCACTTTCTTTCCTTTCAGGATGGACGCGGCGACCCGCATGTCCTCGAGATGCCCGTTCGTGCACGCGCCAATTACAGCCTGGTCTATCTTTATCTCGCCGACCTCGCTAATGCCTCTCGCGTTCTCCGGCAGAAACGGGAAGGCGACCTGCGGCTCGATTCCTGCCACATCGAACTCCATCTCCCCCGCATAGCTCGCCTCGGGATCGCTCGCGTAGAAGGTGTAACTCCTTTCCGCCCTGCCCCTCACATATTCTTCGGTTATCCTATCCGGCGCTATGATACCGTTTTTGCCTCCGGCTTCGATAGCCATGTTCGCCATAGTGAGGCGGTCAGCCATCGGGAGCCGTTCTATCGTCGGCCCGGCGAATTCCATCGCCCTGTACAGCGCGCCATCCACGCCGATTCGCCCTATCGTGAACAGGATGAGGTCCTTGCCGTAAACCCACTTGTTCCTTTCCCCTTTATAGATGAGCTTCATGCTCTCAGGGACGCGAAACCACGCTTGGCCGGTTATGAAAGCGGCGGCGAGGTCTGTGCTTCCGACGCCCGTCGAAAAGGCGCCCAACGCGCCGTAGGTGCAGGTGTGGCTGTCGGCGCCGAGGACCAGGTCTCCGGGGCCGACCACGCCCTGCTCCGGCAGAAGAATGTGCTCGATGCCCATCTCGCCCTGTTCCCAGTAATGCGTGATGTCATGCTTCCGGGCGAACTCCCTCATCAACTTACATTGCTCCGCGCTCTTGATGTCCTTGTTCGGCGCGAAATGGTCGGGCACGAGGGCAATCCTCTCGCGGTCGAAAACATCCGCCACGCCCGTCTCCTCGAAAACCTTGATGGCGATGGGCGCGGTGATGTCGTTTCCAAGAGCGATATCCACCCTCGCCATAATCATCTCGCCCGGGGCGACCCGCTCCCTATCGCAGTGAGCTGCAAGTATCTTTTCTGTGATGGTCATTCCCATACCGGACAACCCTTTTCGTCTTCAGGAGAAATCTGCGACAGTATATTTCCCCAACGCGGGCGGGTCAAGATATTTAGTGGCGGAAGCGTCCGGAGCTTGCCGCTGCTAAGGGTGAAACGGCTGCGCGTCTTGCGTGCCGTGAGAGCCGAGCGGCAAGTCTGCTGGTCAGGAAACGCGCTAACGGGTCAAGGAGCCCGCGTTTCCCTTTCGGTAATTAGGAAGGAGTAGCGCCGTTATCGAGCGGAAGGGATCGGGCCGGCGTTGGGCCAAAGCCAACTCAAGGACTTTCCCAAAGGTGATCTTTTGCCGTCGGGAAACCTGGAGCTCTCAAAAGGGCCTCTCTGTGATTCCTTTCAGACCTGAGGGGGATTGTGGGGGAGAGCCTCGGTAGCTTGGTCAGACATGCTAAAACGAAATAGCTCCTTGACATTCCCGGCCCTGGAGCGCAAGGATACAAGTGGTTCTTCACTATTTCTGCGAACAAAGAATCCATTCCTTTCAACCCGTTTTGAGCACGTCGGGACAATGAAGAGAAGAGGTGGAACAAGTGTGTTCTCCATGATTGGTTATGCCTTCATTCTTACTATAGGTTTACAAACCGCGTCTGTAGTACTTGTTTTACCTGTGGCCTCGCAAGTCGCAAGGGCGGGAGTTTTGGCAGGAAAAAGTTGACAGCGGCGAACGATTGTGCCAGCGTACTGAAGGTGTATCGCTTACTGTGCTAGATGGTTTCCCTGGGAGGGTTGAAAAGCTGCGGGGGGGGAGCCTGCATTTGGTGGGATCTTCGAGCCTTCCTTGTCTAAGCTATTCTTCCCTCAAGCAAAATAGTCTGTCTTTGTTAAACCTGCTGTCAGGGAAAGGAGCTACCATGGCACGCACAAAGGTTTTTCTGTCGGGAACTGTCTTCGTTTTCTTTGTTCTCCTCACATTACCCGCCGCGACGCAACAATGTGTCGGCGACGAGTGGGGTATGAAGTTCGTGAAGCTTGCCGGGGATCAAGATGCCAATATGCCGGCCCCCAGCCTCGATTATGACCCTGAGGCTCAAACCTACACCATGACCGCCGCAGGGCACGATATCTGGGATCAGCAGGACGGCTGTGGCTTCGCGTACGTCCCGGTCACGGGGGGCATCGCCGTTGTAGTCCGAGTGGACCAGGACTTCAGCGGTCCCGCGACGCATAGCTGGTCTAAAGCCGGGATCATGGTTCGCGATTCCCTCACCCCTGAATCGAAATACGTCTTCTACTGCACGAGTCGCGGCGAGGGCAAGGCCATGATGCAGTGGAGGGACGCGGATAATTCGGACGCAGGCTGGTCGGGCGAGGCGGACGTGCCTGCCGATGATCCTGCCGTTACCTATCCGTACTTTCTGAGGTTAGATAGCGAAGGGGGGAGCTTGAATGGCTATTACTCCCGCGATGGGGAGAACTGGGTTCGGGGCAGTTCGCATATCGGCTGGTGCGAGGCCTGTACGCCTCCTCTTTACGTCGGACTTGCTCTCACCAGCCACGAAGAGAGCGTCCCAACCACAATGGTCTTCAGCCAGTTTCACCTCGAGGGGCCCCAGGTGGCGCCGTCGCCGGACCTCGTTATTACCGACATATGGAATGAGGACACCAGAATCTGCTACCAGGTGCGGAATATAGGCAATGCGAGGGCTTTGGAAGGGCATACAACTGCTCTAACTCATGCGGATAACGTTGTGACCGATCTGGTCGGAGCGGATTTGAATCCGGGACAGCGGTATAGGGGATGCTTTGACTACGAGTGGAGTTGCCTTCCGCCGGAGGACCCTCTATGGGTAGACGCAGACTGCGAAAATAGCGTAAGAGAAAGCGACGAGACAAATAACACCAGGGAGGAAATATGGAAATGTGACACCTCGCCCCCGCAGATAACCTCCGGCCCCGAGGTACGGGATATAACGCAAACCTCAGCATTCATCGTCTGGGAGACGAACGAGGCGAGCGATAGTGTGGTGGGGTGTGCTTTTGACGTATGGGACTTCAAGTTCCAATACGTCTCAGATCCAACGCAGGCGACTGCACATAACATTACTCTCACCGAACTGAATCCCTCGACAACGTACGTCGCAATGGTCGAGTCAACCGACGCCAGTGGCAACACGGTAACGAGCAAGAGGTTTTTCTTTCAGGCCCTGCCAGCGCCAGATGACGTTGACCCAACCGTATCTATCGAACTTGAAGATCCTTTTGACCTCCAGGGAACGGTCTTCATCCCCGTCGCTGTCCACGACAACACGGGGGTGGATAAGGTGGAGTTCTACCTCGATGGTGAGCTTGTCCACACAGCGTATACGGGCCCTTATGACTTAAAACTGGATACAACCCTGTACGCGAATGGCGACCATACGCTTACTACCAAAGCTTACGATTTTGCGGGGAGGACTTCGGCGGAGGAAAGGGAAATCCAAGTAGCCAACGCAGTTGACCTTGCTGCTCCGCAGGTCACGATCACATATCCCAGCCAGGGGGAAACCGTCTCTCATAAGATAATTGTTACAGCGAACGTGACTGATGATACCGGTTTGACTGATATCGTCTTTTACGTTGACGGCGACCAGAAGGCCGTTGAACACGGCGCCCCGCCCTTTCCCGTCCACAAACCCGTCCAGTTTACCTGGGACACGACCAAGGTGACAAATGGAACGTACCGGCTCGGCGTGAAAGCCTGGGATATAGGCGGCAAGACGGGTCTCGCCACTGTTGACGTGGACGTCTGGAATCCGCTGGTTGGGATTCTAACCCTGCCCACTCCTGATCTCGTCATTGACAAGCACGAGGTATCCAGAAACAAAAACGTTTTCACCATAGAGCTGACACTGAAAAACAATGGGACTGCAGCCGCAAAGAACGTCTATATCCGGGACTGGATACAGGGCTTTCAGCCCATATCGCGCGGCACCACAACGCCCATCTCGGCCAAGTATCAACCCAAATTCTACACATCCAGCAAGAGTGCAGTATGTTGCATTACCGACTATACAGATATTCCCAAGGGAAAATCGCACACCTATACCTTCAGCGCCATCCCAATATTGTTCTACAGTGGCGCTCCCACACCCTCCATCGGGCATATTGTCAGATTCTGGTACGACGGCGAGTACGGCACCAAGCATTCCAAGGATAAAAAGTTTAAGGTATTGCAAACAAAAGGAAACGAACCCATTGCCACTGCCTATAAAAATGCTCTTAAGTCATCGGACTACCTGATCATCACCAATCCGAGTGGGCTGTCTACGCACAACCCCTCTTCTGTCGTGGACAATCTGCTTTCGGATATGGCTCAGTTGGCGGTCTACAGGGAGGGTGTACTGGGCTATCTGTCTATCGCAAACCCCGCTTCGCTCAGGAAGTTGATAATACCCAGCGGCACATGGGCCAAGCAGCTTCATCCCAGCTTCGCCAAGACCCCAGGCATCGGCGGATACGTACTGATCGTAGGGGAAACTGAGATCATCCCCGCATGGTCTGTACCTCACGGGGGCGGATATGTGTACCATTCGGACCTTTATTACGCCCAGACTTACGGAGGCTGGCGGCCTGAACTCAACGTCGGGCGAATAATCGGCGACGACGCAGCGGACTTGAGGACCCCAATTGGGACCAGCATCGGCGTTTATCAAGAATTACCCGGGCACAATTTTGACCGCTCACATGCCCTGGGTGTCAGCGGGCACAACGGCCATGGCGGGTGGATAAAGGATATAGATGATATGGAGAAAATACTTACCAAGAAAGGATCCACGGTAAGTAAAATCCACTGGACGGATAAGAAGTATCTAACTAATGCCCAAAGACTTCAAGACTTCAGAAACAGCGCTCCAAATAAGGACATCATCTGGTTCAGTAATCACTGCAATCCGGACTGCTGGTGCCCCGGACTCGTAACTAATAACTTCCCAGTCAATTTCGGCAACGCAAAACCCTTTATTCTCGGCCTCTGTTGCGACAGCGGCAACTACGAGGCAAACGACGATGACAATATTGCTGAGAATTTCCTGCAGAGCGGCGCTGCCGTCTATATGGGCTCCACAATGGGAACGGGCGGCGGCCCTGACAATAAAGGTGGAAAGGCTTTCTTCAACAAGTGGGATGCTAACAAAACGGTTGGCTGGGCTTTTACTTCCACCAAGAGATTACCAGCGGGTTCGACTGTTGACGAGATCACCTGGCGTTATTGGGGCGCGGAATATAACCTATACGGGGACCCAAAATTTGGCCAGGTCCCATCCGCCCAGCCAAGCCCCCCTGCTTCTCCGGCCCAAAAGGCCCCGCAAGAGCCTCCTCCACCTTCCATAGAGGTCGTTGTCCCCGATTATGAGGTGACGACAATACGCGGGGTACATTATGTTGAAATCCCTGATGGATTGGTTCTCCTGCACGAAGATATGCCCGAGGTCTCATACTATCCTGTCTCCCTGGACATTCCGGCCGGATATATGGTCCGGGATGTGGTCTTAGCCGACAGGTCAGGATTGGTCACCGATACTGGCTTGAACTTGCCCCTTGTAAGTATGCTGGAGAAATCTTCACCTGGCGCTGCTCAGCTCTCTTCGGCTGAGGGAGAAAGCTGGTATCCTCAGCAAGACTACAACTGGCACCTAATTGAAAACCCCGATGGCAGCAGCACCCTTGTCATAGTGATTTATCCCTTCTATTACAATCCCCAGACCAGCGATGTCAGGTTCTATAAGAATTACACCTTCGACATAAACTCCGTTGTTTCTACTGTGTCAATCACCAGCCTCAGCACAGACAAGGACGAGTATGAGCGGGGCGAGATGGTCGGCGTTAACGTGGAGGTGTACAATTCGGGCGAGCCTCAGGATCTCATTGTCAGTGCAGTGATAAAACGACCCGGCACCGAACAGATTGCTGCCGGCTTACCCCTTCGCACTCTGGAACAAGTCAGCGGGCCCGCTTCCTGCCTTTTCGAGTGGGATAGCACACCGGAGGAGATTTGTTGGAAGTACGTGGACGTAACTCTAAAGGATGCCGCCGGCAATGTCCTGGACAGACAAACCGCGCTGTTCACTCTCGGTATATCCTCCGCGCAGGTAACCCTGGATGTCACACCACAGGTGTTGACGCCAGACACAACCGAAGTTCTCATATCCACGACGTTCACGAACACCGGCACGGAACCTATCGAAGGCAGTGCAATGGTTCGGGTCTGTGATTCAGCCGGGGAGGAGGTATTGAGACAGGTGCGCGAAATTACTGGCCTGATGCCGGGTGATTCGCTGATTTCCGATGACGCATTTGAGATAACTGACCCTCTCGGTTCTTACAGGGTTCTCGCTTACGCATTGTTCGACAGCAAGTCCTGTGATCCAGCGGTTGTCAATTTATATCCGGTCCCCTCGGCGCCGACGGATTTGAATGTGGACATGCTTCTCGCGGGAAACCTGAGCTGGGAAGGGCCCGAGACTCTGGGTGTTGTCGGGTACAACGTTTACCGCAGCGAAGACGGCGGCCCCTCAGACCTGATAGCCTATGTCACAGACACCTCTTATGTAGATCCCGCAGTTGTTCCGGAGCACACCTATAATTACATGGTGGCAGCGGTCAACGAACCTGGAGCGGAAGGCTCTCTCTCCGAGCCGACTGGCGACAGCATGATTGTCATGGAGATCAGGCAAGCCGAGGACTTCAACTACGGCCAGGGCCAATGGCCCGGACACTGGGATTGCCCCGCGGCGAATGAGGCGCCATCCTCCGCCGAAGTCGGCGCCCCCGACGAGTACGACTACTACTACGCCGCCCACTTCGAACCGGGTGACTGGCATCGCTCTTACCGCCCCGAGGATGACGTTGGCATGCACGGCTATCCCGAAGACGACCCCGACGCCATCGGTTTGGACCCGACCGTCATCGGATGGACCACCGAGGGCGACTGGTGGCGCTACACCTTCGACGTTCCCCAGCAGGGGTGGATAAAGCTCGTGCTCAGGCTTGCGTCGCCCCGCCAGGCAGCTCTGGTACATTGTTTCTGGGATGAGCAGCCTATTGGTGCCATCGAGTTCGCCACCGGATCCTATCACCAATACGACGATTTCCCGCTCGATCCATTTGAGTCCGCCGCAGGAGAGCACACTCTCAGGGTGAAAGTAGCAGAAGGACAGGGAGAAAGTGTCCTCAACTTCGACAAGATTGGTATCGGGTACAACTGGGCCGTTCCGATGGCACCGCCCTGGGGAAATCTCTTGTCCAATCCTGGCTTTGAATCGGAGCTCGAGGGATGGACCACAGACCATGGCGCGATTCGCCAGGGGGGCCCTTCGCCTCATGGCGGCGCGAACTACCTGATGGGCGGCATGGACGGTTCCTCTCGGAGCTACACGTATCAGACAGTGGACCTGATGGGTGCAGGCTTCGGTCGCGACGATTTGGATGCAGGCTTTTTGGAGGTGCGTTTCGGGGGCTGGCAGGCGGGGTGGCAGACCCAGACGGATAGCGGAAAAATCGAAATCATCGTGACCGACGGCACGAACGAGTTGGCTCGAAGCGATCTGGGATGGTTCTATTCGAACGACACGTGGGTTTTCAAAGAGGGCGCCATTCCTCTGCCGCAAGGTGCGCGCTTCATCACCTATGGTTTTTACGCCGAAAGATTCCAGGGTTCTAACAACGACGGGTATCTGGACGACGCCTTCCTGGAGTTGCGCATGGTGACGCGGGCGATTCGCGTGAGTGATGACAACCTGATTCTGCAATGGGTGCCCTTTGGCGACGGGAAGTACTTCATCGAACAGGCTACTGACCTCGCCGTAGGCGACTGGACGCAAGTGGCCGGGCCGCTCACGGGAACGGCATTCTCAGTGTCATTGCCCGAGGATCCTGCGGCATACTTCCGCGTCCGCTCTCAATAAGGCGGCAGGGAAACAGAAGGCGCGTTCTAACCGGCAAAATCCCTTTCCTCGATTTTGCGCAAATCCGATCCTCGTAATTCACTGAACCCCTGTACCATCTGGCAATTTGGAGGCCAAAAACGCCATGCATCTCGACTTGTATTCCCTCAATACGAAGTGGGGCTTCTCTGTCTCCCGCGCTGTGTGGGCCGGGCGGGTTTCCGCCCGTTTTCAGAGATAAGGCATTACTGTGCTGCTGCGTTTCGGTGGGATGCCAACCGGTGCGGCTCCGCCATCGGAGGGTGGTTGCTCTTTGGGAGTTTTGCCACTGAAACGCGGCGACAACCAGGAAATCAGTAGTGGTATTCAGGGGAAGGATATGTTAAACTTTTCAACCATGCGAGCGTTGGAAATTATGGGAAGTCCCGTTGGTCAAAAGAAGACTTCGTTTCAGGAGGGCGGAAAGAAATGTGCGTGAGGGCAGTTATCGGGCTGGTGGTTCTCCTTATGCTATCGCCGGCGTGCCCGGAGGCACGCGTTAGCGAGGAAACTTCGCAAACTCTGGTGAAGCTGGATGAGATTGGGCGGCGCCTGAACCGAATTGAAGAGAGCATCCAGCAACTCCACATGGCCCTGAGGCGGCTGGGAGAGGGGAAGGGAGCCATTGACGTCCGGCAAACCCCCGAATATCAAGCCCTTGAGAAACGATTTGAGGGCTTGCAGGAAAGGGCGAGGTCGGAGCCCCTGAGAACTCTCTCAGAAATCTGGCAGGCGATGGGAGACCCAAAAGAGCTTGCTCGAAGGCTGGATAAGCTCGTCGAGGCCTTCGGAGCAACCATCGCCGACCCAAACAGGCGGAAGGAGTTCCAGGAGGACGTCCGGGCTCTCAAGGAAAGAACGGGGAAGGAAGTTTCCGAGGAGGAGCTTTACGAGAAGGTGCGGAAGGGGATTTCGGAGAGGCTGCGGACAGCCTCAAATGATAGGGAGAAGGCCTGGCTCAAGAGGCAACTGGATGCGCTCGAGGAAGCGAAGGGACCCGAGCGTGAAGCCGCGCTCGCTCGCTACGTCAGAATCGGCAACGTCGGGGCGCTCCAGGAGCTTGCCAGGAAGTATTCCATCCCGCGCGAACAGATGGTGAAGTGCGGTCTGGCATTCGTAGGGCGTCCAGGGCGGCCGCCTCGGCAGCATGAGGGGCGGGAGAGGCCCAGGCCTCGCGGGGCGCCGACCCGCCGGTCGCCCGTACAGCCCAGAGATAGAAAGATGCCCCGGGGGTAGCTTACCGAAAAGCGTATTGCCCGAGCTGCTTGACACGCCGGGAAGATAAACGAACGGGACGCTTACTGGCCTCCGATGTGCAGTACCCAGTCCTTGCCCTCGCCGGCCTCCGGGGCCGCGAAGCGGTATTGTCCTTTCCCTGTCGAGCCGAGGTTGGTAGTTACTCCAGTGCGTGTGTCGTATCTCCGCACGCTGAGCTTCACGCCTTTCGGAACGTCGCCGAGGTCCACCGTTACCGTTCCGCCAAGAGGCAGATAAGCCACGTATTCCCTCCCCGGTTCCGCAAGGCACAGGGCATTTCCTTTCACGAGGTCCGGCCTCGGCGACATTCTTTCGAAATGCGTCCGCTCAAGAAAGCTCCGCAGATTTTGGATGATTTTTTCGGCCTTCCTACCACCCTTCCACGACTCGACTGTTGTGCGAAAGCCGATGATGTGTCCCCCGCTCAGGAAATAGCTCCAGTAGAGAACTCTTCCTTTCGTTTCACTGACGACGTCGGGATAATTTCTTCGATCGGGGTCGCTACAAGGGCGGGAATTGATTATCGGGCGGCGATATTTCGCGAAGTCACGGCTGACCGCTCTGCGAATGCGCTCAGGCAATTCTCCGGTGGGCGTGCGTTTCACGTCCACGCCGAGGGCGCCGTGGTGATTGATAATGTCAAAGCCATCTCGACCCGCATCCAGAAGTTCCTCTCTCGTGTCGTTGCTCAGGAGAAGCACAACGCCGGGATGTTCTTTCTCATACTTGCGGAAGAAATCAATCCAGTGCTGCTGCCACTGGCGGGCCTTTCGGCTGGCGCTATCCATATTGATCTCGTTTCCGATCTCGTAGATGATGTTGCCCCGCCTCGGCGGGGCGGTCTGGTCGAGAAGCCTGCGGACAAGGGCATCCTGGATTCTCATTAGCGGCTTGTTGTCGGGGTCGTAGAAAGCTTCCTCGCCGGAGCCCGACCCTCCCGGCAAGCCCCGGATGCGGTTGATGTTGTTATCGGGATTGAAGGGATTGAGCCGCCACCGGTTCTCCCCACCCTCCAGGAACGGCTCGTCGAATATCTGCAACAGGATGTAGATGCCACGCTTCTCGCAATCGGCGAAATAAGCGTCTGCCCTCTTCCAGAATTTCTCGTTCGGTTTCGTGAGGTCGAATTTCAGCTTTCCATCGTTTGCGGCGCCGGGTCCGGAGCGCAGCCAGGGACAAACTTCCTTTCCCTCGGCGACGGAAGTGCAAAACGCGAAGAGTGCGGCGCGGTTGGCATTGGCGCCGCAGCCCGCGTACCACGAATTATGCTCGGCGATGTCCACGGACGTGTCCGGGATGATTGTCCACAAGCCGCTGCCAAAGAGCACGACGGGCTTGCCGTCATCCACGAAGTATCTCCGGTTCTCAGCGACCGCGAGCGCCGCGTCCGCTTTGCCGGACATTACGGTTTGAAATGCGGCGGTCGCGATGAGCCCGAGCATTATGAGAAAAGAGTTCGCTTTCAATTTTTTCTCCTCCTGACATGTGAATCTTGGCCATGAAATCCGCCTGCGGTCCACGGGCGAGACGCCCGCGTCACAGCCGCCTGTTACCATACGAGAGCGCTGCACTACACAGCGTCGAGCCAGCCGACGTAAAAGTCGAGTGGGAATAGCGCGTCGAGATAACACAGAGACTTGTCGAGGCCAAGAACGTGCGACGGCGGCAGCGTCCCGAATAGCAGCCGCACCATTTCGGTGTCGGAGAGGCGAAGGACTGACCCCTTTTTTCGCTCGCCGACGGTCAGGCTCCTTCCGAAGTGAAGGGAGGCGAGCTGTCGGCTGTCGGTCATCTCGAGCGTGAGGTCTCTCTTGAGTCCCAGGACGCGGGATTTGTCTTGTATCTGCGGAACGAATTTCTGAAGGACCGACTTGAGGTCGAGTATTTTCACCATTCCGATGAACCGCAGCCCCCACTCGCCGCTGCGATTGATAAGGAAAGGAAAATAAGGGCTTTGGGAAACCTCCGCTGTGCCCGTCAGTTTTTCCAGTTGATATTTGTCGAACAGGAACCCGAGCAGGTTATCGAGTCCGGAGAGGACGCCTCCGAATTCTCCCAACCTCACCTCTTTATTTTTTTCCCTTACGGTCGTGTAAGCGAACGCTGTACCCTTTCTCCAGACCCATGTGTCGAAGGTTTGGCGATTGAGGACCGACTTGAGCTGCCCGCGAGTGCGGTCAACCTTCAGTTTCCTCTGCTCGTGCAGCCGAGCGATCTCGCGCAAGTCAGCACCTGAGTTTGAAAACCGCCGAATTCCCCCCTCCGTTACCTTTGCGGGCGAGACGTGTCTGCGGTCAATGCTGAACGCGTATTGCCTGCCGCCATTTTCCCAGCCGAAACGGTTGTAGCGCAGTCGGTCTCCCCAGAGGATTGAGATGTCGTAGTTCCGCCGCCTCATGGCCAGAATGGCCCTGTCCAAGAGTTTGCTCATCAGCCCCCGGCCGCGATACTTCGCATCTGTCGAGACGCCGCCGATACCGCCGACGGATAGTCGTGCGTCGCCGCACAGCAACGTCATTGGAAAGATGCCCACGCAGCTTACGATGCGTCCGTCGTCGCGAATGATGATGTTGTTGGACATATCCTTCCGCGTCGGCTTATAGATATGACTGTACTGCAGGTCCATCCTGATGCGGAATATCTTGTTCAGAAATGCTATCAGGTCATCATATTCGGAAACTGTAGCCTTTCGGGGACGGGTCATCGCTTAGTACTCTGATTCATAAGCTCGATCCTGAGCATCCGGTTGATCCTGTCTAAAATTCTTCCGACAGGATGTACAGGATATAGTAGGATACCGAAAATCCTCTTCATCCTTTCAAAACCTCCTCGCGTCTGTGGTCGTGCTGCGAGCAGGTCAGCTTCACCTCCGCACCGGCGGCGGCTCATTTCTTTTTCCTGATGAGACCACGCAGAACCTTCAGGTTCATGGCGTCCTCGGCCATGTCGGGGCGCTTGGGGGTTTCGAGAACCATGGGGATATTGGCGAATCTTTCATCGTTCAAAAGCAGGCGAAATCCGCTTAGACCTATATGCCCGTGGCCGATGTGAGCGTGGCGGTCAATCCTCGAACCCAACTCGTTCACCGAATCGTTGAGGTGGAAGGCGCAAATCCGCTTCAAACCCACCACCCTGTCGAACTCTGCGATGGTCGCCTCGTAGGCTTTTTTTGTCCGCAGATCGTAGCCTGCCGCGAAGGTGTGGCAGGTGTCGTAACAAACACGCACTCTCTTCTTCTCGTTAACGCCCTCGATGAGAGCCGCCAACTGCTCGAACTTATAGCCGAGATTGCTTTTCTGCCCGGCGGTCGTCTCCAAAGCGATTTTCACCTTGTAGCCCTGCGTTTTTTTGAGAAGCGTGTTCATGGCGGAAGCTATCCTTTTCAGCCCTGCTTCTTCTCCGCTGCCGACGTGGGCGCCGGGATGTATGACGATGAAAGACAGCTTCAACCTCTCCGACCTCTCGAGCTCGTCGAGCATCGCATTGATAGATTTCTCGTAAAGGGCATCGTCCGGCGAAGCAAGATTGATCAGGTAGGAGTTGTGCGAGAAGATTGGGGCGATTCCCGTCTCCTTCTTCGCCTGCCGGAATTTCTCGACATCCTCCTCGGTTATCACCTTTCCGACCCACCGGCTGGCGTTTTTGACGAAAATCTGGATGGTATCGCAGCCAATACTTTTCCCGCGAAGAGGAGCGTTGAAAACCCCTCCCGCTATTGACATGTGCGCGCCGAGTAACATGCCGAATCCCTTTCCTGTTGAACGCCCCCTGCGGCAGTTTCCCAAAAAGACCGGGCGCCGCAGCCGCGAGGCTCTCGACTTCTCTGCTCTCGATTGGGACTATATTGGAATTCCTTCTTAGCTGTCAATGTTTGCGGGGCGTCCCGTTTGTGAAAGGGCACGCCGCTCTATCTGAGCGGGCTGGCAGCCCGGACCATGAAATAGAGCAAGTGCAGTCAACCTTCGGCAGTAAAGCATGCCGCAAAGCCCCGCGGTACGCGGGCTTGATCTTCATCGGAAGAGCGCAGCCGTGTTTATGGTCAAAAAACACCATGATACCGGCCTCTCGATTTCCTCATGGTGTCCTTGTTACGCACCGGCTTCAGCCCGTGCTTGGCGTACGGCCCGGCCTCTTTAAGCCGGCTTCAGCCGGGCTTCTCGGCCAGGGGCTTTAGCCATTCTCGCCGGACCCTGGCGGTTTTTCGTCCCTCCGTCCGCGTTTTCCAGCCCCGCTGAAGGCGGGGTTCCGTTTGCATGGTGCTGCTTCTGCTTCGCGATATATTGGGCCACAAACGGCAGATTCTTGCGGCCAAATCTGACCACGCCGAAGCCACGCTGCCGTATGGATGAATCCTTTCGTCGAGAAGCCCGGCTGAAGCCGGCTCCGACAGGAATATATAGCACATCCGACGACCCCACCGGCTGAAGCCGGTGGCTAAATGGTGCTCGCGCACAGAATCGAGGTGGGTGAGCTGGGACGCCTTCGGAGGGAGATATGTGAGCTTTTATAACAGCGATTTTCGCCGTAGATGCAAGGTGGCGGGCGCCCAGGTGACCGCGAGGCCTTTTTGAAATAGCTCTTTTTAGGCGACATTCGATAGCTGGCTGGCCAGCGCCGATGAGGAAAACTACAGCCTTGGCGGCGAAGTCAGCTATATAGTGTGCGAAAAAAGCTGGACATATCGCTGGGCAGTTACTACTCCGCGTAGGGAAAGAATTACGGCGGGGTGTCTCACATGGCACTATTCTTGCTCCACCCCGTGTTGCTGGCTTTTGGCACAGGAGGCGTTACCACCGTGATACGCCGCCTAAGCCGCCGCCGCGCCAAGTGCGGATGAGCCGGTCATTGTTCGCCGGGGAATAGGAGCCTCGCGGCTTCCCGAAGGGGGAGAGTGCGGGGTTTTTTCTTCGCGCAACAACAATCGCTTCCCGGGGGGCGAGGGGGGATACATTGAGGATTTCCGGAGGGAGGAGCTGAAGCAGATGACGAAGAGTTCCAATGGCGATGTGTTGATCGTGGACGATGAGCAGTGCGCGAGAGAGCTGTGTGCGGAGGTTATGAGCGTGTCCGGATACTCCCCGCGAGCCGTCAGCACCGGCGAGAAGGCTGTGGAGCTTGTCGCCGAGGGGAGGTTTGCCGTGGTTCTCCTCGACGTCAGGATGCCGGGGCTTACCGGTATCGAAGTTCTCAGGAGGATGAAAGCGGTCCGCCCCGATGTCGAGGTCATCATGATAACTGGCTTCGGTTCCATCGAAAGCTCCGTGGATGCCATGCGATACGGCGCCTGCGACTACGTCCTAAAACCCTTCAGAGTGGAGGAGTTGGCTATCCGCGTGCGTCGGTGCATGGAAGAACGAAGCGCCCACGCCAAGATCGAGAGTCTCGCCAAACAGGTCAATTCGCTGCTCCTCGGCACGACCAACGCGTTGGTCGCCGCCGTCGAAGCCAAGCATGCTTATACGCGAGGGCATTCGGAACGGGTTTCACGATACGCGCTGGAGATCGCCACTTATTACCCCCTCTCGGACGAGAAGAAGAAGGAGACCGTCAGGCGAACGGTGGTGCTTTCCGCGATCCTGCACGACATCGGGAAAATCGCCTTGCCGGACGATGTGTTGGATTGCCCAGGCAGACTCAGCGACGAACAGTGGAAGATGATAAGGCGCCATCCTGTCACCGGCGCGCGGATTCTCTCCGGGATAAACCCGCTCAAAGAAGCTCTACCCGGCATTCTTTACCACCACTGCCATTTCAACAATCCGGGAGCGCTCAATTCTTATCCGTCGGGTCCCTCGGGACGGAGCGGAGAGAAAATCCCACCGCTGGCACGCATCATCTCCGTCGCCGACACTTTTGACGCCCTGACTTCCACCCGGCCCTATCGAAAAGCCATCAACAAGTACGATGCGGCTGAAATCATCGAGCGGGAGGCCGGGCGCCAGTTCGACCCAAAAGCTGTGAAGGCGTTTTCGCTGGCGTTTGAGGTGTGCTTTGCCGTCTGGAGAATCGGCAAGCAGTAGAATACGGGGTGAACGACGCTTCCGGGCCGAGCAGCGCGCCCCTGCGGCTCACTTGTCCCTCTAACGGTATATTGGGGAACGACATATCACGCCCCTTCAGGGCCTTGGGGTTTTATCACGCCCTAACCCCAGGGCGTTGCCCTGGGCTGGAATATTGCGCCCTTTCAGGGCTTGGCGCTGACCTCGCATCACCCCGTAATGGCAGACTCAGCAACGCCGAGGGCTCCGGTCTGAGAAAAAGGGCGCGTTCCCCAATAGCACTCCGTTCCAGCCCTTGGCGCCCATTTCCTGTCGCCTTGTAAGGGCAGGACTAATAAAGCTCAGGGCAACGCCCTGAGAAAAGGCCCCGGTTGGAGAACCGTAAGGCCTGAAAGGGCGACATAAGCCCCTCACGACTCCAAAGATTGCTTAAGGCGAGCTCGAACAACACGGCCTTTTGTCGTCTTCGTAAAGGGGGGCCTCGGCACGGGGTCGAGACTCCCGCACCGCCTCGCTCGAGCGGGAATTGACTTCCCTTCGGGAGGAACGTATAGTTCGCGGCCAGTGGCAATCAATGCCGAGGGCACGACGTTTCAGGTCCGAAAGGAAGGGATTGTGCCGCACTACCTCCAGCCGGTTGACGCCGCCATCGTAGCCGCCTATCTTCTCTTCGCTCTGGCTCTCGGCGTCTGGATGCAGCGAAGGGCGAGCAAGGGGCTGGATTCGTATTTCCTCGGAGATAAGAAGATTCCCTGGTGGATTCTCGGTATGAGCGGAAGCTCGACGTATTTCGACATTACCGGGACGATGTGGATCGTTTCGACGTTTTACGTTCTGGGAATGAAGGGGATGTGGGTGCACTGGTTCTGGTGTTTCCCCTTCGCGGGATTCGCCCTCGCCTATCGGGCGAAGTGGGCGAGACGCAGCCCTGTCCTGACGGGCTTGGAGTGGTACATGTTCCGCTTCGGTGAAAAAGGCGGCGGAAAACAGGCGAGGCTTCTCGAGTTGGTTATCTCCGTGACCGGAATGGCTTTGATGCTGGGCTACGCGGGGACGGGCATCGGGAAGTTCGCCAGCGAGTACGTCCCCGGGAGCAAGAACGCCTGCGTGGCAGTTCTGTTTGGCATCACCGGAATCTACGTCATTCTGGGTGGATTCTTCAGCGTCGCCTTCACGGACCTCTTTCAAACCATCATCCTCAGTCTCGCCGCCATCTACATCAGCGTTGTCGCCTTTGTTCGGGTAAGTCCGGAGGCTCTCCACGCCGTTTTGCCAAAGGACTGGTATTCGATCGTGCCGGTGTGGAGGACGGGCAAGGCCGGGTACGAGCTGTTCGGGCTTCTGACACTGATGTGGGTGTCGAGGGGGGTGCTGCTGTTGTTTTCCGGCGCCGGCGGGCCGGGGTTTCAAAGGTTTCGCGCAGCGAGGAATGAGACGGAAGCCTCCAAGGTGGGACTTCTATGGGGACTGTCCTTCACTGTGCGGTGGGTGATGGTAACGGCCATCGTCATGTTCGGATTGACAACCATCCGAGGGGCAGTGGACCCCGAAAAAGTCCTTCCACGGGTCATCAACACCATGCTGCCGGTGGGGATTAAGGGGCTTGTGCTGGCGGGGCTCCTGGCCGCGTTCATGTCCACCTTCGATTCGACCCTCAACGTCGCCAGCTCCTTTATCGTGAACGACCTCGTCAAACCCCTACTGAGAAAGCCGCGAGAGGGCTTGCTGATGCTGTTCAGTTACCTCTCCACCTTCTTGCTGCTTTGCATCGGAATCGTCATCAGCTTCTACACGGAGAACATCAAGGACATCTGGAACCCTATCAATTTCGCCCTGGGCTCGTGCCTGATCTTTCCAGCGGTACTGAAAATGTACTGGTGGCGATTCAACGGCTGGGCGATGCTCTTCAGCGGGCTTTGCGTGATGCCCACTGCGGCTTACATCAAGCTCTTTCATTCGGGGATGCCGGAGCTCCAGTACTTCCCGATACTCGCGGGCCTGAGCCTGGTCACCTCCACCCTTTTTTCCTTTGTGACTCGCTCGCCTGAGAGAAAGGTCCTCGTGGAATATTACCGCCGCGTCAGACCGTTCGGGCGGTGGGGGCGCGTCAGAAAAGCTGTCCTCGAAGAGAAGCCCGATTTCTCCTTCCCGGCCCGCGACCGGCATGACCTCCTAAACGCCTTCCTGGGAACTGGGATGATCGTCTGCCTGTACCTGTCGCCGATGTATCTCATGCTCCGCCGCTGGCTGCCAATGGCTGTGGCTGGCAGCCTCTTCGCTGCCTTCGCGGCGACGCTGTATTTTACGTGGTACAGGCACCTTTCCGAACGCAGCCGGGCGCCCGGCGCCACGCCGACGGCTGGATGACTACTTGCCTCCGCCCGATGCGGTTTGGACGAAGGGGGAGATTTCGCGGAGCTTGGAGATGATGGGGGGGAACTTCTCCAGAATGTAATCAACGTCCTCGTCGGTGTTGAAGCGGCTGAGGCTGAGCCTGATGGAGCCGTGCACGGAGGTGTACGGGATGCCCATCGCCCGCAGAACGTGGGAAGGCTCTAAAGAACCGGAGCTGCAAGCGGAACCGGACGAAGCCGCTATGCCCTCCCGGTCGAGAAGCAGCAGGATGGACTCGCCCTCGACGTACTCGAACCGGATGCTGAGCGTGTTGGGGATGCGGGGACTCTTTCCACCATTGACGAGCGCGTCCGGAACCGTTTTGAGAAGCGCGTCCTGGAGCTTATCTCTCATCGCGTTAACTCGGCCGCTGTACTCAGGGAGATGCTCGCCCGCCAGCTCGCAGGCTTTTCCGAAACCGATGATGGAGGGGAGATTTTCCGTGCCGCCCCTTCTTCCTTTTTCCTGATGGCCGCCGACGAGGAGGGGCCGCACCTTTGTTCCCCGTCGGACGTAGAGGGCGGCGACTCCCTTCGGGGCGTGAATCTTATGGCCGGAAATGGAGAGGAGATCAACGTTCAATTTGTTGACGTCGAGGGGTATCTTGCCAGCCGCCTGAACGGCATCCACGTGAAAAACTACGCCCCGCTCCTTGACGATCCGTCCGATCTCCTCGATGGGGAAGATCACGCCGGTCTCGTTGTTGGCGTACATGATGGAGGCGATGGCGGTGTCATCTCTGATGGCGCCTCTCAGCTCGTCGAGGTCGAGCATTCCCTCGCCGTCCACGGAGAGGAACGTTACGTCATACCCCTTTTTGGCCAGCAACTGGCACGGATTCAGCACCGCGGGATGTTCGACCTTAGTCGTGATGACGTGCCTCCTGTCGGGATAGGCCTCGAGGGTGCCGAACAGAGCGGTGTTATCGCTTTCCGTGCCGCAGCCGGTGAAGGTGATCTCGGAAGGGTCCGCCTTGATAAAATCCGCCACTCTTTCCCTCGCCTGCCGAAGCTTCTTTTCGGCCTCGGCGCCGAAGGTATGCATGCTGGAGGGATTGCCGTAAACCTCGTTGAAGAGGGGAAGCATCTCTTTGAGGACACTGTCATCCACCTTCGTGGTGGCGTTGTTGTCGGCGTAAACGCGTCTCATTCCTTCGCCTCCTCGACAATGATTTCAGGAGAAACGAATTCCCGCAGCTTCGCCCGAACGAAACTCTGCATTGTCCAGCCGGACACAAGGCACTGCGAGCACTTCCCGCGAAGGGCGACGGTTACTTTATCCCCAGCGACATCAATCAGCTCGATGTCGCCTCCTTCCTTTCGCAGGGTGGGAGCGACCTCGTTTTCGATGGTCTCCTCTATGAGCTTTATCTTCTGGATGTTAGTCATCCTTTTTTGTTGTGGCTTCGCCCGCCAGATTCCGCCTCCGGTTTCTTTTATCACTCGGTCAATGATTTCCTGGATTCTCTCGTGGCACGTGCCGCAGCCGCCGCCCGCCTTGGTGTAGTAAGTTACCTGCTCGACCGTCGTGAGCCCGTTCTCCTTGATGGCTCGCTCGATAGCTTTATCGGTGACGCCGAAGCACTTGCAGACGATTTCTCCCTCTTCCGTCTCGACCTTCTCTCCGCGATAGTTTGCTATGGCTGCCTCGAGCGCCTCGCGTCCCATAACCGAGCAGTGCATCTTCTGCTGCGGCAGGCCGCCGAGGTAATTGGCGATGTCGCGGTTGGTTATTTTGGAGGCTTCTTCGATGGTTTTCCCCCTGACCATTTCGGTCAGAGCGGAAGCAGAGGCGATGGCGCTGCCGCAGCCGAAGGTCTGAAACTTGACGTCGGCGATCCTGCCTCGCTCGTCGAGCTTGAACATGAGCTTGAGCATGTCGCCGCAGGCAAGAGAGCCGACCTCGGCCACGCCGTCCGGATTTTCAATCGTACCTACGTTGCGGGGGTTATAAAAATGATCCTTGACCTTTTCCGAATAATCCCACATCGCCAAACTCCCTGTATCTCATCGGCGCCCTCGCGGCGCCCCTATCGAACTGGCAACGAACCCTCTCCTATTTTCAGCACTTCTTTCTGTCAACGACGATAATGCGGGGGACGGTTCCGAGAAATTGTGTCTCGTCGAGCGGATTGCGTGCCCCGGTACTGCCCGGGACGTGCGGATTTGCAGGCGCGAGACTCCCCTCCTTCGTTGGCGCCGTTCTGCGGCAGGCGGCAAGCCGGGCGCGAGTTTCACTCCGACAGCTCGCGTGATCAGAATAAGAGCAGGCGCCAGGCCCAAAAGCTCCCGGAAAAACCTCCTGGCGAGGAGGAGCTGGAAGCTCCTGAGTCCGGGACCGGGGGCGGTCCCCACATCATCGGCGGCAGCTTGAGCGGCTACTTCCTTTTCGCTTTCGCCTTCTTGGGTCTCTCGGGCTTGAGCCAGCCGGCCTCCTCGAACATCTTCCTCGGCTCAACTCCCAGGCAGGGCGCCACCTTGATGAGCACTTCCGGCGACGGTTTGAACAGGCCCCTCGTCACCTGCGAGAGGTAAGAGTTGCTCACGCCAGACTCCCGAGCAAGCCATCTCAACGACTTTTTCTCTTCCTTCAGAACGCGGATAATGAATTTGCCCACGTCCGCCATGACAGTATCCTCCTTTCCCAAATACCTTTCCGAATAACATCGCTTTCCCCAAACCCTACTGGTAGATATACCATCTCTCTGCAGAAATCAAGAAAAAAATCGCAGGCGGCGTATGGCCTCAATCTCGGTGGGATACCCCGCCTTGGCGGTGGAGAGAAAAAGGGAAGAGAAGGGTAACGCAAAGGCGCAGAGTCGCGGACAGGAGAATGAGAAGGACTCCGTCGTCGCCTGCCGTGGCATGGGCATCTTGCCCATCATCCCGACGGGTCCCGCCTCCAGCGGCATGCCAACTGGGGCACGGCTTTTTTTGCCGTGAAGGGTACAGCCCAAGCCCTGAAAGGGCGAGATATTCCAGCCCAGGGCGACGCCCTGGGAATAGCACGTGGAAAAATGCAAAAGCCCTGAAGGGGCGTGATAAGTCGCTCGCAAATGTGGGGTTCGTTCCAAGAACAAGAGAGTCCACCTCCGCGCCACTGAGACGCGGCCACACCCTGCCGAAAAGTGCGCTTGACACAGAGGGGGATTTGGCGTTACACACAGGGGAGAACGCAGGAGAACAATCGCTTTCTATCAGTGCTGTCGCAATGCGGCGCTGCGTATGGCGAAAGAAAGTTTTGCAAAAAGATAACTCGGAAAGGAGGCGCTAAGATGTCCGAAAGACCTTTGAACGTCGGCCTAATAGGCGGTGGGCGAGGGGCGTTTATTGTCCATCCTCACGAAAAAGCGATCCACCTAGATGGCACGCGGCGTGTCGTGGCGGCGGCTCTGCACCAGGACCCCGACGTCGCCATGGAGGAAGCCGAGAGCTGGCCCTACCCGATTCAAGGCTACCGCAGCTACGACGAAATGATTGAGGCGCAGAAAGGCAAGCCGCTGGGCGAGAGGGTGGATTACATTCTCATCGTTACTCCAAACAACGTTCATTTCGATCCCGCGATGAAGTGCATCGAGGCGGGAATCCCGGTCTTTTGCGAAAAGCCTCTGACGGTTACGTTGGAGGAATCCGACAAGCTGGTTGAAGCGGTCAAGGAGCATAACATCCCCTTCGGGGTGGCTCACACCTATCTGGGACACTGGACCAGCCGACTTTCCCGCCACATCGTTCGCAGCGGACTGCTGGGGGAGATTCGTTGGGTTGATTCCTGCTACCTCCAGGGGTGGTTGGCGAGCCGCGCCGAGGACATGGGAGTTTTACAGGCAGAGTGGCGAGTTGACCCCAAGCGAGCCGGAGCGAGCTGCGCCGGCGGCGATATCGGCACCCACGCCCTCATGCAGCTTCGCTACGTTACGGGTCTCGATGTTACTCGGCTTCAGGCGCACCTCGAAACGTTTGTGGAGAGACGACAGCTCGACGACCATTTCACAGTTTATTGCGAGCTTTCCAACGGCGGCAAGGCCTTGGTTCGGGCGTCGCAAATCGCCATCGGACACAAGAACGACCTTCGCATCGAGGTGAACGGCACAAAGGGCACGCTCTATTGGGTGCAGGAAGAGCCGGAGGCGGTGGTCATTCATCTCCCCGGTCAGCCCGATAGGGTTTACTGGCGAGGGGAAGTCCAGGCGAACGATGGTTTCCTCGGCGACCTCCCGGACGACCTCATGGCGGAGCCGACCACCCCCTCCGGGCACCCGGAGGCGTTTCATGATGCGTTCGCTCGTCTCCACAGGTGCTTCGAGGCGGACGTGCGCGCGTACGAAGCGGGGAAACCCTGGCAGTCCGACGGCTCCAAGTACGCCAACGTCGAGGATGGTCGCGTAGGAATAGCTTTTGTTGCCGCCGCAGTAGAAAGCAGTCAGAAAGGCGGCGAGTGGGTGCAGATGCCGTGACCTCGGCGAGTTGGCTCAATGTTCTACCGGGCTGAGAAACGAGCCCCGGGAGGCTAATCGGGGGCCGGAGCTTCAGCGTTCCTGCCCCCGGTTTTCTGCCTCCGCCCCCAGTCCCGCAGTGCCACGACGGTTACCCCACACGACCCACGCGAATCCAAAAAACAGCACGTACTGCCTCAGTATCTGGCGGACAATAAGTTGCGCAAGCGAAGAAGGCAGTACATAACTCAAACGCGCAAAGGCGAAAAGACAAGCATGACAGGGTTCCTCGTCCCCACTTCGCCTGCCAGCGCATATTGCGCATCCATGTAACGCTGGCGTCTCGCCGGCAGTCCCGAGGGTGTCTCGCCCTCGGCGGGGGCAGGATGCCCTCCCGCGGAACGCGGGACAAGATGCCGGCGTTACAGTTCGCCTCTGCGTGCTCTGCGCACCCTACGGTTCCAGCCTCGCGTAACTGAACGATGAGCGATTACAAACGGAGCAAAAAAAAGCTTGACAGAGTGCGGAAGTTCTGCGATTTTTTATTATGTAGGCGTAAAGGTTGCGGTTTCAAATGTCATGGGGGGCTTTTCCCCAAGCTCGTCGAAGTTTCTTGTCCTCCCATTGCGGCCTTTGTTCTTTCTCAAATGTTTTCCCTTGAATGAAAACAAACTGTTCAATTGTCCTAAGAAAGGAGACTTACCATGGCGCGGAAAAAGCTTCTTCTGTCAGTAGCAATCTTCTTTACTTTCCTTCTGTTCACGTCACCTGCCCCCTCACAAATCACAAGTGACGGGACCCCAGTCGAGATAGGCGACACCTGGGAGCTTACCTTCATAAAGTTCCTTCGCGATGGCAGTGCCATGCCGGACCCCACCCTCGTCTACGACGAGACTGCCGAAACCTACGAGGTCACCGCGGCAGGGACCGACATCTGGGATTCGCAGGACGGCTGCGCCTTCATTTACTACGAAATACCAACGGGCGACTGGAGCGTCAGGGTTTCTGTAAACCACGAGTTCACCGGCCCGGCGACAAACGCCTGGTCCAAAGCCGGCGTCATGGTTCGCGATGACCCCACTCCCGAATCGAAATTCGTCTTCTACGCCGACACTCGCGTAGATGGTGGAGACGCCGCTCTTCAGTGGAGAACCAACGATAATACGGCCGCCGAGTATACCGCTTTGGACGAGGGCGACAACACGCTCGGCTACCCGCACTGGTTGCGGCTGGATCGCGTCGGCGACGATTTTATACCGTATCATTCCGAAGACAACGGCGTTACCTGGACGCAGGGCGCCAATCCAGCCTCGTACACCAATGCAACCTACAGCGATCCCGTTTACGTCGGATTCGCCCTCACCAGTCACGAGGCGACGGTCGAGACCACCATGACCTTCGGCAGCTTTGAGATACCCGGTTATGAGCCGGGAACCACGGCAAAGCCGGGAGATGACCAATGGGTTTACGGCGGGGATACCGTGACCCTCGACGGCAGTAAATCCCGCCAAACCGACACGTATCACTGGGAGCAGGTCATTGTAGGCAGCGAGCCGACTGTGACCATAGCCGATCCCGACCCCACCGACGGCATTACGACCTTTGTGGCCCCAGGCGAGACCATAGGTTACACTCTGACCTTCCGCCTGTCGGTCCACGGCGCGACCGAGGATGACAGCGCGGAAACGCAGGTCTTTGTGCGGTCAACCGGGCCCCCGCTTACGCCCCCCACAAACCTCCTAACCATACGGACCGACAGGGGTTTCTGGCTCTATTGGGATGACGTTTTCGACGCGGCGTATTACGAGATACAGATAGAGTATCTCCCGGACGTCTGGGTGCCTGTGGCCCCGAGCGTTTACGCGCTCGAATACGAGATCAAGGATCAGGACCCCGGTAACGTCATTCCCGTCAGGGTAGTGGGCAAGAACAAGCATGGCAAGGGCGCCATCTCCGACCCGGTTTCCATGACTATTATGCGGAATCTCGGTATCACCGAAGCAGAGGGGGGAGATACGCCGCCTACCGCGACTTTTGACTACGATGGCAATGCCGCCGGGGGGTTGAATGACGGCAATGTCGGGAGCAGCGCCGACAGCTACGGCACCGCAGCCGTCACTGAGGATTGGTGGGGATATACGTGGGACGAAGATCTGTGGTTCGACGAGATAACTTACATCACAGGTCAATTCTACTCCGATGGCGGCTGGTTTACGGACCTGGCGGTCGAGTTCACGGAGGATGGCGTCACATGGAAGGATGCGCCCAATCTGCTAATTGACCCCCCTTACGTCTTCACCAATGCGCCCGCCAGCAGGGAAGACTTTACCAGATACACGATCACATTCGGTACCATCAGGGGCACAGGGATACGAATCTCCGGCGCCCCAGGCGGCATGAACACCTTCACCTCCGTAGCGGAGCTGCAGATCTATGGCAATCAGGCGCGGGGCGACCTCGTGGTTCAAGGGCTGGATCTCGAGATCCCGGAGACGGGCACCGCGACTCTCGATGGAAGCTATACCATGTCGCTCTTAGGAGACATCGTCAGCTACTCGTGGGCCCAGACAGGGGGCCCGACCGTGGCCATCGCCGACTCGACCGCTGCCGTTACGACCTTCACCGCTCCGAGTGTGGAGGAGGACACGGTTCTGGTCTTCTCCCTGACGGCGGGCGACGGCACAAACGAGGGAACCGACGCGGACGTCCGCGTCACAGTGAAGAACGTCACCACCACGGCTGTCGCCGGCGTTGACCAGACGGTGGTCGAGGGAACCGTTGTGAATCTCGACGGCACGGGTTCGCAGACCGCCACCGGCGCCCTCACCTATTCCTGGGTTCAAACGGCGGGCGTGGAGGTGACTCTGAGCGACGCCGCTGCCCCAACATGCTCCTTCACCGCTCCTGAGATATGGCCGTACGTCCATCGGCTGACGTTCGAGTTGGCTGTGGACGACGGTGAGGACGGCACGGGCAGCGACGTAGTGAACGTCAACGTCACCAACTCGGTGTTTGAGGCCAAGCCTCTGGCGACGTACTACTGGCAGGACCTCCTGCACCTGGGCAATACGCCGGAGGACCGTTTTCTCGGCCCGCTGGACCTGAGCCTCGATACCAACGACTATCTCGCGAATTGGGGCGGGCAGGCGAACGTTAACCCTGTGGAGGGAGAAGCCTATGACTTCACCGACACCGGGATAAGCACCAGCGTCAACCCGATGGTATGGACGCCCGTCCACAGGGACAACGGCTGGTTCATGTGGGAGGGACGAGCTGGCCAGGCTCTTGACACCTTCGGGCAGATTTACCACATCTACATCTTCTCGCCGGATGAGCGCGAGGCGAAGGTGCATGCGCGTTACGACGATGAGGTTCGCATCTGGAACAACGGCGGCCTGGTTCACAGCGATAACTCCTGGGACCTCGGCTATGAGCATTCGTCGAGGGACCCGTTCACTCTGAATGAGGGAGTCAACTCGATGACGCTGAGGTTCGAGGAAGGGGATGGAGGAAACAGCATTGCGGCAAGGCTCACCGACACCAACGACGTTCCATTCACCGACCTTTCGTACGCCCTGTCTGTCCGGAGTCCTCTCCCCGCTGCGTATGGACTGAGGGCTCTGCCTGACTCGTATGCTTCCCCGGGCACGGTGAACGTGGAGGTCTCGGTGAGGGCAGACCCCGACCACCTCCCCACGACCATAGCGGTCAAGGAAATCCTTCCGGAAGGCGTGACGGTTGCTGATGCCGGCGGCGGCACCGAGGGCGCCGGAACGCTCACCTGGACCTTCGATGGCGTGTCATCCGCCGTCATATCCTACTCGCTGTCCGTTCCGGCGGGCACTACCGCTGCGTTGACCTTCGATGGAGATATTAACGCAGAGGACACTCTCGGAGACCAGGCGGCTTATGCTGTTCCTTCCGCGCCTGTGTATGTATCTCTGGACACGGTGCTCGGGGCGCAACTGAGCTGGAGTGCCCCGCCGGAAGAAGGGGCGGACGCCTACCGCGTGTACCGCAGCGTGGACGGCGGCGACTGGGCACAGGTAGCCTTTACCAGGGAAACCTTCTACTCGGAAGGCATGGTCGAGGGGAGCACCTACAGCTACGAAGTCATGGCGATTAGCAAGACCGGCGTGGAAGGCCCCTTCTCCGACGCGACCGAAGCCGCGACGGTAATCGTGCCGACACTCGTCGAGGCGGAGAACTACAACTACGGCGGAGGCCTCTACCCCGGATACCGAGAGTGCCCGGCCGCCAATGAGGCGCCGGACTCCGACACAGTCGGCACACTGGAAGAATACGACTTCTTCTTCGCCAACGACATTCCGGAGTGCGACCCCGGGGTTGAGGACCGCCGTTGCTACCGCCCCAATGATAATTGTGCGATGCAGGAGGACCGGCCAACGGCGAACATCGGATGGATCACTGTCGGCGATTGGTGGCGGTACACCCTCGATGTTCCCGAGCCGGGGCCCGAGGATCCCCCGGACGGCTGGGCCCGGGTAGGGCTGCTGGTAGCCTCCAACGGCACATGTGAGCTTTACTGGGACGAGGGCCTTGTCGGAACCGTGAGTTTCGCCACGGGTGGTTCCGACGACTTCCGCTGGTACGTCCTCGAGGACGCCTTCCGGACAACGCCCGGCGAGCATACGCTAAGGGTGAAGTTTGTGTCCGGAGCGATGGACATTGACACCATCGGCCTCGGCTTCAACCAGAAAATAAGTCGCGAGGCCATTTTCGAGGACGACTTCGAGGACTACACCACCTTCTACAACTGGAACGATCTGGAAACTGTGGGCAATTGGGACGTGACCAATGGCTCAGGCGAGCCGGATGTCGGGTGGCGTCTGTGGAACACCGCTGGCGATTACCTGGGCGACGAGACGGACGACCGGGACCCCGCGATTGCGGGCATGACCGGCAACTACGTGATTTCCGACAGCGACCTCGTTGGCACAGCCGACCTCGACGAGCAACTCGTCACCCCGGACATAGACTGCACCGAGTACATAAGGCTGAAGCTCGATTTCAGCAAGAACTTCAGGGTCTATCCTGACGACGCGGATCACACCCAGATTGCGGAGGTGGACATCCGGGAGGTCGGCGGCGGCTGGGTCAACCTGCTGTCCTACAACGTGGACTCGGTTGACCCCAACCTCGATCCGGCGGTTGACAGTACCCCGGAGAAGCTGGACCTGTCGGCTTACGACGGAAAGACATTCCAGCTCAGGTGGCACTTCTACGACGCCACATGGGACTGGTGGTGGGCCATTGACAACGTCATGGTCTCCGGCGAGAAGAAGGAGGAGCCGCCGCCTCCGAAGCCAGTTATCCTGTCGGTCGGTATCGCTGCGGGCAAGCTGAGTGTCACGTGGAGCGTGTTCGGCACCGAGACCTACTACATTGACTACACTACAGACCTGACAAGCGGCGTGTGGGATGAAGTAGCGGGTCCGCTCACAGGGACCGTCTCGACCCTGCCGGTCCCGTTACCTGACCCTGCCGGATTCTATCGCGTCCGCGCGGAATGATCTCGCAGCGAGCGTAAAGACAAACGGCCCCGCCCTCCCGGCGGGGCTGTTCTTTATCCGGCAAGTTTTTCCTTGGGACACTCGATTGACAAGGGTGTGGCTGTATTTGCGGGGCAGCGGGAGCATCTTGGGCGGACACCCGCTTGTGGCACGGGCGTCTCGCCCGTGGAAGGTCATGGGCAAGATGCCCATGCCACTTCTCTTTACGCCCTCTGCGGCTCCACCTTCAGTCGCCCGTGAGCTGAGGCATTGCGTACAGCGATAAAAACGCCTCGCAAGCTTTTGTTTTGCGTGGTAAAATAGTAATGAAAGAGGCAAAGTACGGGACACCGCGAAGACCGGGCCACGGGCTGTAAGATTCCGCAACGCGAATTGGCTCGCGCAGCGGATACCGCGTAGTTTGCGCCGAAGAGGGCGATTCTGGTTGAAGATTATGAGAAAGCACAAGAGAAGGATAGCGGAGGGCTTGATTGCGGGCCTTATTTGGTGTGTGCGATGCGCTCTTGTGGCTTCGCCGGCCGACATCGTCGTCAACGAGATTATGTACAATCCACCCGACGATGCTGCCGGCGGAGAACTGGAGTTCGTGGAGCTTTACAACCGCGCGGAACGCGCGGTTGACATCAGCGGCTGGCAGTTGACGGACGCGGTTCATTTCACTTTCCCAACTGGCACGATAATCGAGGCGGACGGTTATCTTGTCGTGTGCTCCGACCCGATTGAGATGGTGTCCAAATATGGGATATACAGCGTAATTGGCCCCTTTGACGGAAGGCTGAGCAATAAGGGGGAACGCATTGAGCTTTCCGACAATTCGGACCCCCCGGTACTGATTGACGAAGTGGAGTACGAGACCGGGGCAGAATGGCCGGGCGAGCCGGATGGAGACGGGCCCTCGCTGGAGCTTGTGAACCCGTGGGTTGACAACGCCGTGGGAGGTAACTGGCGAGCGAGCGACCCCCCCGTTTCGCGGGGCACACCCGGCGCCCGAAACAGTTGTTATGAGGAGAATCCGCCACCGGTCATCATGGACGTCGTGCGGGACCCTCTCTCGCCGACCTGGACGCAGACGATGACCATCACAGCGAGGGTCATTGACGATACGTTCGTGCAGAGCGTGCACCTGAATTATGTCACGGGCGACGACCCGAACGCCGAACCGAGCACCCTGGCAATGGACGACCTCGGCGACGGTTTTTACTCGACGACCATTCCGCACCAGAGCGATAGGACGTGGGTTTGGTACACGATTACCGCAGTGGATGATTCTCTCGCCGTGGCATGGTGGCCTGCGGGCGCCCCGCAGAAGAAAGCGTGGTATCTGGTTGATAACGTCCCATCCGTTGACGGAGACATTGTCATCAACGAGATAATGTATCATAACACGCAGGAAAAAGGCGAGGATCTGGAGTGGGTGGAGCTTTTCAACGCCACGGCACACCCGGTTGACCTGAGCAAGTGGTCCTTGAAAGACGACGAAGACAGCCACGCGTTTTATCTCCCGACGGGCACAACGCTTGCCGGGGGAGAGTTCCTGGTCATTTGCCACGATGCCGGGCGCACGGCGGCGGCTTACGGCATTGATAATGTGGTGGGAGATTTCGGGTTTCGCCTGAGCGATGGCGGGTCGCTTGTTCGGCTTTTCAACGCCAACGGGCTTCTCATGGACATGGTGCAGTACGGGGATTCGTCCCCCTGGCCCGAGGAGGCGGACGGCGGAGGCGCCTCTCTCGAGTGCGTCAATCCTTTCGGGGACAATTCTCTCTTCAGCAACTGGGGTCCGGGGCTGCCGGAGGGGAGTCCGGGGACGGTCAACAGCATCTATTTGCCCTACAATCACGATAGCGACATCGTGATGAACGAGATCATGTATCACACGCCGGACGACAACGACGAGGCGCAGTTTATCGAGCTCTTCAATAGAGGCTCTGGAACTGTTAACCTCGGCGGCTGGCAGTTTACGCGGGGAATAACTCACACGTTCGACCCGTGGGTAAGCATTTCGGCGGGCGGGTTTCTGGTCGTGTGCAAGGACGCCTCCCAGGCGCAGAAGTCTTACGGTTTCACGGCGGATGCAGTTACGTGGGACGAAGGGAAGCTCGACCACGGCGGTGAGACGCTGGCGCTGGAGAGTTCCGTCGGCGCGACGATTGATATTGTCAAGTACAATGACCAGCCGCCGTGGCCGGTCGCCGCGGACGGCTTTGGCTCCTCCCTGGAATGCGTCAATCCCTTTGTTGACAACAATCACCCCAGAAACTGGCGCGCGAGCAGCGGCGCCGCATACTGGCAGTTCGTCCAGAGGACGGGTGAAGCGACCTCCAGCCGGTTATACATCTACATGCTTGATGCGGGTGAATGTCTGATTGACGACATCTCAATCGCCGATGTGGGCGGGACCTATAACTACATCCCGAACGGCGACTTCGAGACCGGCGAGTGGGGCTGGGAGAAAACCGGCAACCATTCCTGGTCTTACAGGGAAACAGGGCAAGCCCATTCGGGGAATGCCTGCCTGCGTATCTTCGCCACTGACGCGGGAGGAAGCTGGGGCAACAGCCTCAATACCCTCACGGACCCCGACCTGGTTGAAGGAGAGGAGTACGTTCTGTCCTTTTGGGTGAAGCACATCAGCGGCGGAACGAGGCTCTATTCTCGCCTTTCGGAGGGGGGGATCGGCGGGCAGACGGTTCTCGCAGGCAGCGGCTTGCTGAGCTCTCCCGGAAAGCCTAACAGCGTGTTTTCGCTCGACCTGCCGCCGTTCATTTCCGGCGTGGAGCACATTCCGAGCATGCCCAAGCCTCAGGAAGTAGGCAAGATCGTTGCAGCGGTGGAAGATGACGTGGAAGTCGCCTCGGTCGCGCTCCAGTACAAGTCGGCGCTGGAGGGAAGCTGGACAAGCGTCGAGATGCACGACGACGGAGAGAACGGCGATGCGGTAGCGGGAGATGGGCTTTATACGGGCCTGACCGCGACGTATCCTTCTCAGACGGTCGTGCAGTACGTTGTGAGCGCCTGGGACAACATGGGCCATGGTGCCCGCAGCCCGGCGCAAAATGAGCCCAAGACGAATCACGCCTATTTCGTTTACAATCAGGAGGTTGTCTCCAAGCTGCCGATTTACTTTATGACCGTCCCGAACATGGCAAGCATCAACCCGTGGAGCGATAACTATAACCCCGCGACCTTCGTGTACGACGGGAAGGTTTACGAGAGCGCGGGCATCCGCTACCGGGGTCAGACGTCCCGCGCCTATAAGAAGAAGTCCCTGAAGGTGCGTTTCAATTATGGGGACCTGTTTACCGGCTCGTTCTACAACGGGCTGAGGTCAATAAACCTCCAGGCGATGTGGGCTGACAAGTCCTACTTGCGGGAGAAGCTCGCGAACGACATGTTCAAGAAGCTGGGTGTGGCGTATTGTGAAACTCGCCACGTCCTCGTCTATATCAATGGCGAATACTGGGGCATGTTCCTTGAGATGGAGGCGCCCAGCAGAAGGTTCTTGAAGCGAAACGGAAGAGACGACGCCGGCAACCTCTACAAAGCCTACAACACCGGAACCGACGCGGGCGGGTTCGAGAAGAAAACCAACGAAACTGATGGCAGCAAGGCGGACCTCGCGTCCTTCCTGTACGGGATAAATAACACGCCCGAATCACAGATCGAGGACTTCCTGAATACCCGCACCAATGTTGAGTCGCAGATAGCGTATAACGCGGTCAATTCAGTCATCAACAATTCCGACCAGCCGGCGAAGAACTATTTTCTGTACCACGACCCGACCTCCGACAAGTGGGAGATGTTTCCCTGGGACCTGGACTTGACTTACGGGCGAAACTTCGAGCTGGGCGGGGGCGTTTGCAACGATGTAATACGGTGGAACAACCACATCTTCTTCGGTACACGCATCCACCCAAAGAATGACGGCCCCTGGAACCGCGTCGTTGACCGATTTTTCTACCCGGAGAACGCCGCCGCTACCGAGCCTTTCCGCAGAAAGATGGTCGAGACAACGCGGTACGTCCTGGAAAACTTTTTCACGACGCAACTGCAATACCGGGAGATTGACTCGCTCGTGGACTTGATTCAGGAAGAAGCCGCGAGAGATAGGGCTAAGTGGGGCTCCTACAGCTCGGTGGACACGGACCTCCGGTCGCAGGTGAGTATCCTCAAGGGATTCGTGTCCAGCAGGAGCAGCTACCTGTACAGCAATTCTCTCACTGACCGAAATGCTCCCAAGACAGCGAACAACGTTTACCCACGGCGGGGAGCGGTGCTCACAACGGCGATTCTGCAGGCGTCAGGCTATGTTGACCCGAACGGCGACGCTCACGCGGCAAGCCACTGGCAGGTTCGCGAGGACGGGGAGTATTGGACCGAAACCGTTCTCGACACCGTCGAGCAGTCAGAGGACAATCTGCTTTCCTACGAAGTGCCCGCAGAGAATCTCGAGCCGATGAAGCTCTATTACTGGCGGGTGAAGTTCGAGGATAGCACAGGGCTGTGGGGAAATTGGTCGGAGGAAAGTTCCTTCGTAATGGGCTTCGACACGGACTCCGACGGGCTGTGCGATTCCGCGGAAACCAATACCGGCGACTATATCAGTTCCAAGAACACCGGAACCGACCCTCGAAATCCAGACACCGATGGCGACGGGCTGATGGACGGTGAGGAGGTAACCGAATTCCGCACCGACCCGACGCTTCTCGATTCGGACGGCGATGGCCTTAGCGACGGCGAGGAGGTCAAGACCTATTTGACCGACCCGAATAGTGAGGATACTGATGGCGACAGTTTGCCGGACGCGTGGGAAGTCGCCAACCTTCTCGACCCGACCAGCGCCGCGGGATTGAACGGCTCCTCCGGCGATCCCGACGGAGATGGTCTGACAAATCTTGTCGAGTACAACAGGGGCACGTGTCCGAACGACGCCGACACCGATGCCGACGGAATGGATGATTCCTGGGAGGTGTGGTACGGCCTCGGCCCGGCGGACCCAACGGGCGAAAATGGGCCGGACGGCGACCCGGACGCGGACGGGCTGAGCAACCTCGCCGAGTACCAGAACCACGCAAATCCGAGAAAGGACGATACCGACGGCGATGCCCTCGGCGACCTCTGGGAAGTCGAAAGCGACCTCGACCCCAACGACGCGAGAGGAATAAACGGCGCCGACGGCGACCCGGACGGGGACGGTATGACAAACCTTCAGGAAATGATCGCTGGAACGAACCCCAAGTCGGACCAGTCAGTTTTTGCGGTAACCTCGCTCAAGCCCAACAATCCCGGCGTAGCCGTCAGTTGGCGGACTGCTCCGGGGAGGATATACCAGGTTTACACTTCCGACGAACTGGGTGCGGAATGGCTGCCGCTCGGCGGCGAGATTGCCGGGACGGGCGAAGAGACGAGTTATGTGGACGAGGACGCCTATTCAGAAAGAATTCGTTATTACAGGGTGGTCGTCCAATAGCGCACTGCCGGAGTGGGAGCCGCGATTCGCTCCGGTTCCCGCAGGCGCGAGAAAAAGCTTGACAGGGGAAACCGGCGGTGGTATGTTTCGCCATTGTTTTCTGTTCTAAGTGGCGCGTTTGGAGATGAGATGACAATTCTGGAGTTGTATTTCAGCTTAACAGTCGTCATTGTGGTGATTCTTGGCCTCGCTCTATCGGTGCGGAGCGAGCCAGTGGGGAGAGAATCGCTTATGATGGTCTCCAACGCCCCGTAAGGAAGAATCCAACATAACGAATCTCAACCCGCTGTCGCAAAGGTAGTGGGTTTTTTGTTTGACAAAAATTGATTACTTTCTTTTTGCACCTATATTGATAGAAGGGAGTTGGACATGAGAAGCGATCAGGCCAAGAAAGGATTGGAGAGAACTGCAAACCGCGCGCTGTTATATGCCACCGGTCTCACCGAGTCCGATATGAACAAGCCCTTCATCGGCGTGGCTACCAGTTTCAGCGACATCGTTCCCGGCCACACCGGAATGCGCGCCCTGGAACGAGCCATCGAGAACGGAGTTCACGCGGGCGGAGGGCGCCCTTTCCTGTTCGGCGTGCCGGCGATATGCGACGGGATTGCTATGGGGCACCCGGGAATGAAATACTCTCTCCCCAGCCGCGAGTTGATCGCTGACATTGTCGAGACCATGGCAGAGGCTCACCGCCTGGACGGATTGGTGCTCCTGACTAACTGCGACAAAATCACCCCCGGCATGATTATGGGGCTGGCGAGGCTGGACATTCCCGGAATCGTGGTCACTGCCGGCCCTATGCTCTCCGGAAGATATGCCATGCGCAAACTCTCCTTGGTGCGGGACTCCTACGAGACCGTCGGGCAAGTCCAGGCCGGGAAAATGTCTCCCGAAGAAGCCGTGGAGCTTGAAAAGAGAGCGTGTCCCGGGCAAGGCTCCTGCCAGGGGCTTTACACCGCCAACACCATGGCGTGCGTTACCGAGGCGATGGGACTTTCGTTGCCCGGATGCGCCACCGCCCTCGCGGTTTCCGCGGACAAGATACGGATAGCTTACGAAAGCGGACAGCGCATTATGCCGCTTGTGGAGCAGAATGTCACCGCAAGGAAGATTCTGACGCGGCGGTCCATCGAGAACGGTATTCGGGTGGACATGGCCCTCGGCGGGTCCACGAATACTGTCCTTCATATCCCGGCAATCGCTCACGAGGCGGCGGTTGACCTCCCGCTGGAGGTCTTTGACGAAATCAGCCGCGAAACGCCTCACATCTCCAACATCAGGCCGGGAGGAGATTACTTCATGGAGGACCTCGAGTACGCGGGGGGCATCCCCGCCGTGTTGAAGGTTCTCGCCCCGAAGCTGAACGACTCGCTCACGGTGTCCGGGCGGAATATCCTGGAAATCGCTCGCGCGGCGAAAAGGCATGACACCGACATCATCCGCGACCTCGATAAGCCCTATCACCGCGAAGGTGGAATAGCGGTCCTGCGGGGGAATCTTGCCCCGGAAGGCGCCGTCATCAAGCAAAGCGCCGTTCCTGAGAAAATGCGTGAGTTCGAGGGAACGGCGAGGGTTTTCGACTCGGAAGAAGCCGCGATGAAAGACATCATGGCAGGAGATATCAAACCCGGCGATGTCATCGTCATCCGGTACGAGGGCCCGAAGGGAGGCCCGGGCATGAGGGAAATGCTCGCTCCTACCTCGGCGGTTGTGGGAATGGGGTTGTCGGACTCCGTGGCTCTCTTGACGGACGGCCGCTTTTCCGGCGGGACGAAGGGACCGTGCATCGGACACATCTCCCCGGAGGCGATGGAGGGCGGACCAATCGCCATCGTCAAAGAAGGCGACAGAATTCAGGTAAGCATATCGGAGCGACGGGTTGACCTTCTCGTCGGCGAAGAGGAGATCAAAGAACGATTGGCCCAATGGCAGAGGCCCGCCCCGAAGGTGACGGCTGGCTGGCTGGCACGCTACGTCCTGAGCGTCACCTCCGCCGGAAAAGGAGCGGTCTTCGAGTAGCATTTCACAGGCGGAAAGACAAACTTCCAAATGGAGGTCCAACGACGACCATGAAAGGAGCTGCGGTTCTCATAGATTGCCTTATCAAGGAAGGTGTCGAGCACATATTCGGCATCCCCGGAGGGGCTGTTATTGACATCTGTGACCTGATGAACAGGTCCCCCCTCAAGTTCATTCTGACGCGGCACGAGCAGGCAGCGGCGCACGCCGCCGATGGCTACGCCCGCTCCACGGGTAAAGTGGGGGTATGTTTCGCCACATCCGGTCCGGGGGCGACGAACCTCGTCACGGGCATTGCGACGGCGTATATGGATTCCATTCCCATTGTGGGGATTACCGGGCAAGTGCCCACCCCCATGATAGGAAACGACGCTTTCCAGGAAGCGGATACCACCGGGATAACCCGCCCGATAACCAAGCATAACTACTTGGTGAGAAATGTGGATGAGCTCCCGGGCATCATCAAGGAAGCCTTTTACATCGCCCGGACCGGGAGGCCCGGCCCCGTGGTGATTGACATCCCGAAAGATGTCCAGCAGAAAAACACCTCGAGCGAATATCCTGCCACGGTTGACCTCCCGGGATACAAGCCCACCCGCAAGGGCCATATCAAGCAAATCCAGAAGGTGGCGGAAGCTATAAAGAACTCCAGAAAGCCTTTGATTTATGCTGGCGGCGGGGTCATCATCTCAGGGGCAAGCAAGGAGCTGCTGGAACTGGCTCACAAGGCGCGCATACCGGTCACGACCACGCTTATGGCCCTCGGAGCTTTCCCGGAGACCGATGAGCTTTCCCTGAAGATGCTTGGGATGCACGGCACAAGATACGCAAACATGGCTGTGACGGAGTGCGACCTTCTCATCGCCGTAGGCGCCCGGTTCGACGACCGGATTACGGGGAAGCTCTCAGAGTTCGCTCCCCACGCGAAGATAGTTCACATTGATATAGACCCTTCGTCCATCAGCAAGAACGTCACCGTCCACATTCCGGTCGTGGGTGACGCGAGGGAAGTGCTGCTGGAACTGAATAAGATTGTCGAAAGACCCGATTCTGACGAATGGCTCCGGAAGATCAAGGAATGGAAAGAGCGCTACCCCCTCACTTACGAGGCGAGCCAGAACGGCCAGATCAAGCCGCAACAAGTCGTCGAAGAAATCTACCGCGCCACCGAAGGAAAAGCCATCATCTGCACGGAGGTGGGGCAAAATCAGATGTGGGCCGCTCAGTTCTACAAGTACACCATTCCCCGGCAGTTCCTTTCCTCCGGAGGGCTGGGGACGATGGGCTACGGTTTCCCTGCGGCTATCGGGGCGCAGGTGGGAAATCCGGATAAGGTGGTCTTCGACATCGCGGGGGACGGGAGCATCCAGATGAACATTCAAGAGCTTGCCACCGCGGTCATTAACAGACTTCCGGTTAATGTGGCTATCCTGAACAACCAGTATCTCGGGATGGTTCGGCAATGGCAGGGGCTGTTCTATCACAAGAACTATGCTTACACCTCTCTGGCGACGAATGTGGAGTCCGCCCCGGAGGCCGAGGGCCCGCGGCAGATGAAGGCCGCATACATCCCTGATTTTGTTAAAGTGGCTGAGGCTTACGGCGCCGTCGGCATGCGCATCGAAAGACCGCAGGACGTTCGAGAAGCCATTGAGGAGGCGATTCGGATGCCCAAAACTGTGATAATGGATTTTCAGGTCGAGAAAGAAGAGAACGTTTGGCCGATGGTGCCAGCCGGAGCGCCTATCAGCGAAATGATTGATGGAGTGGAACTGCTGTGAGTTCGGTGTCGTTGACTGCGGCAAGGAATCTTCCGGCAGACCCAAAAGATAGGCACACAGCGGAAAGGGGAATAGGAGATGAAGCACGTCATATCGGTCCTGGTCCAGAACAAGTCGGGCGTGCTGGCCCGGGTTGCAGGGCTGTTCAGCGGAAGAGGTTTCAACATTGACAGCTTGTGCGTCGCCGAGACCCTCGACCCTACGAAGTCGAGAATGACAATCGTCGTCCGCGGCGACGACAGTATCCTCGAGCAGGTCAATAAACAGCTCAATAAACTCGTGGATACTATTAAGATCACCGATTTCAAAGGCGAGGAATACGTGGACAGAGAGCTCGTTCTGGCGAAGGTCAGCGTGAATTCCAGCACGCGCTCCGAGGTGATGCAGATGGTGGACATTTTCCGGGCGAGGATCGTCAGCGTGAACCGCAACACCCTTACGGTCGAGATAACCGGCAACGAGAGCAAAATCGTTGCCTTCATTGACATGCTGCGCCCGTTTGGAATCAAAGAAACCAGCCGTACGGGCAAAATCGCCATGTCAAGAAAATAGGCGGTGTCTCACAGGAAGGTCAACTGAGCAGCCAACTACATGAATTCGCAAATGCGCGCCGTATAGGGATGTGTGAGTGAAGTTTTTTCGACACGATAACAGGATACAAGAATAAGGAGATGACACAGACCGGCTGGGGTGGAAGAGTGCGCGATATCGTGTTATCCTGTTATCCCGTCAAAAAAAGAATACGTTAGCGAAGTTGTCAATCACAGCATTAAGGGAGGGCCACAAAATGGCAATAATGTACTACGATAAGGACGCGAATCTCGACTTGCTGAAAGGCAAGAAGGTCGCCATCATCGGCTATGGGAGTCAGGGGCACGCCCAGGGTCAGAATCTCCGCGACAGCGGGGTGGAGGTCATCGTATCGGAGCTGGAAGGGACGGACAACTACAAGCTCGCGGAGGAGGCGGGGTTCAAGCCGATGGATGCCGCCGCCGCCGCTAAAGAGGCACAGGTCGTGCAGATGCTCGTTCCCGATACTGTTCAGGCTCAGGTGTACAAAGCCGCCATCGCCGAAAACCTTCAGGAGAACGACGCGTTGGTCTTTTCGCACGGATTCAATATCCATTTCAGCCAGATACTGCCAGCGGAATACGTTGACGTCTTCATGGTGGCGCCTAAGGGGCCGGGGCACCTCGTCCGCAGAGTTTTCGTGGAGGGAGGAGGAGTACCGGCGCTCATCGCCGTCCAGCAGAACCGCAGCGGGCGCGCAAAGGACCTCGCTCTCGCCTACGCAAAAGGAATCGGCGCCACGCGAGCGGGCGTGATTGAGACCACCTTCGCCGAGGAGACGGAAACGGACCTCTTCGGAGAGCAATGCGTCCTCTGCGGCGGTGTAACGGAGCTTATCAGGGCGGGCTTCGACACCCTCGTGGAAGCAGGCTATCAGCCGGAGATAGCCTATTTCGAGTGCCTCCACGAGCTCAAGCTTATCGTTGACCTCATTCACGAAAAAGGCATCACCGGCATGAGGTATTCCATCAGCGACACCGCCGAGTATGGGGACGTCACCCGAGGCGAACGCATCATCACCGAGGAGACTCGAGAGGAGATGAGAGACATCCTCGAGGAAATCCGCAGCGGCGAATTCGCCAGAGAGTGGATTCTCGAGAATCGGGCAAACCGCCCCGTTTACCGAGCTCTCGTGCAGCGAGGGAAAGAGCACCTCATCGAGAAGGTGGGCGAGCAACTCCGCGGCATGATGAGCTGGATAAAGAAGTGAACAGGGAGCCTCCGATTGCGGAATGCGGATTTCGGACCTCGCAATCGGCCATCCTGTTATCGTGTCAAAAAAATACCTGACGGAATTATATGAACGAGAGCACTAAGCAGGGATTCGATAGAATGTCAACAGCCGGTCACTTCACCTTATCCGAATCCGCGGGCACGGGCTTACGGTTTGGGAGGTGGCGAAAGAAGACGCGATGCCACCTCCTCCTACCCTCGCCTGCTCTCCGTCCCGGCGTATGCCACAGACCACCTGGGTCCTAATGGTCAGTCGGCGCCGGGCACGAGTTGCGAGAGCAGGCTTCGCTGTAACTGGAAGAGGGAAGTAAAACCCAAAGTCCGATTATCAGCATCTGAAAGGTGAAAACATGAGTGAAAAAATCGTTATTTTTGACACGACCTTGCGGGATGGCGAGCAGTCGCCCGGCGCCAGCATGGACACAAGGGCAAAGGTGGAAGTTGCCCGGCAGTTGGAGGGATTGGGCGTGGACGTCATCGAGGCGGGATTTCCCGTCTCTTCGCCGGGCGATTTCGAGGCGGTCAAAGCCGTCGCCCGGACCGTGAAAGACCCGACGGTCGCCGGCCTTGCGAGGTGCGTCAAGGGCGATATTGACGCCGCCGCCGGAGCAGTGGAGGATGCAAAAAAACCTCGTATCCACGTCTTCCTCGCAACGTCCAAAATCCACATGAAGTACAAGTTGAAAAAGGCCGAGGAGGAAATCCTCAAGCTGGCCGTGGATTCGGTGAAGTACGCTAAGAAGTTCGTGGACGACGTCGAGTTCTCACCGGAGGACGCCTCCCGCACAGACCTCGATTTTCTGTCGGCTGTGTTCGACGCGGTCGTTGACGCCGGGGCGACAACCGTCAACATTCCCGACACGGTCGGCTACGCCATGCCGGAGGAGTTCGGGCGGGTCATCAAGCTCTTGAGAGAGAACACCCGAAATGGCTCGAAGGCTATCATCAGCGTCCACTGCCATAACGACCTCGGGTTAGCGGTGGCGAATTCTCTCTCGGCGGTCGTCAACGGAGCGAGGCAGGTCGAATGTACCGTCAACGGTATCGGAGAAAGAGCCGGAAACTGCTCACTTGAGGAAGTCGTCATGGCCATTCGCACGCGGAAGGATGTTCTGAATTTCCGCACGGGGATTAACACCCGCGAGATCACCAAGGCAAGCCGGCTGGTAAGCAAAATGACCGGCATCATCGTCCAGCCGAACAAGGCCATCGTCGGCGCCAACGCCTTTGCTCACGAGGCGGGCATTCATCAGGACGGTATTTTGAAGGAGAGAACCACCTACGAGATTATGAAGCCCGCCGATGTCGGTTTGACCGGCAGCAGGCTCGTCCTCGGAAAGCACTCCGGAAGACACGCTTTCAGCGAGAGGTTGAGTAAACTCGGATACGATCTCAGCCGCGCCGAGGTGGACAAGGCTTTCGCCGCTTTCAAAGCTCTCGCCGACAAGAAGAAGGAAATCTACGACGAGGATATCCAGGCGCTGATGGAGGAACAGTTGCTGACCATCCCCTCGACCTACCAACTCGAGTACATCCACATCAGCACGGGCTCGAGTACGATCCCCACGGCGACCGTCCGCCTGAAAAAGGAGAATGAGGTGCTTCAAGACGCCTCCTGCGGTGACGGCCCCGTGGACGCCGCCTACAGGACCATAGATAGAATAACTAAAATGAAATGCCACCTCCGCGACTATTCTCTCCGGGCTGTCACCGGCGGTAAAGATGCGATGGGAGAGGTGTCCGTCCGCATTCGGCACAGGGGCACGGAGGTCGCCGGCCGAGGCACCAGCACCGATGTCATCGAGGCGAGCGCCAAAGCCTACGTCAACGCGGTCAACAGGTTGCTTTTTGTGAAAGGGAAAGCCGGCTCCGGAGGCTGACCTCAGCCCGCCCGTTTTTGGCGCCAGACCGGAATCGGCTGCAAAAAAACGTGAAGGCGTCCGGAATCTCCCTCGGACGCCTTCCCTGTGCGCCAGGTGGCGTGTATCTTTTGCTTCCTGAAGTGGCGCTCGTCGAAATACTCACGCGCTTTGTCATATCGGCGCCGAGCTTCTCGTGTTCGATGACGGGAGCACGCCGGCAAACCCTCGGGAATAGCCTCTACTTCGCGCTCACCGCCTCCATCACGACCGCCTTGGGACACGCCGCGGAAAATCTTTCGGCATCGTCCTTCCGTCCAACGATGGTTCCGCCGCAATGGTAGGGGACAAAATACTTCGCCCGGATGACCTTCGCCGCCTCCGCCGCCTCCTCGGGGTCCATGGTGTACTTCCCTCCGGCAGGAAGAAAAGCGACGTCCGCCTGAACGTCCTTCATTTCCGGAATGAAATCTGTATCGCCCGCAAAGTAGAAGCTTCGCTCGCCAACCGCGACGATGTATCCGACCCACCCCTTCGATTTGGGATGGTAGGGCTTATTCAAGTTGTACGCCGACACAGCCGCGATTTTCACGCCGCCCACCTCCAGCTTCTCTCCCGCAGCGATGACCTTGACATTTTTTCCTTTTAGAGCGGACAGGCATTTCGGGTCGTTCGGGCAGACGAAAACGGTGTCCTCTTTGGCGATCTTGGCGATGTCGGCGGGCGAAAGATGGTCGCCGTGTGAATGCGTGATGAGGATGATGTCCGCATCCTTTTCGACGGAGCGCAACCTCAACGGGTCCACATAGATCGTTTTTTCCGCCTCGATACGAACCGCCGCCTGCACGAACCACGTTACGCCCTTCAGCAGTTTCTTCGCCTCCTCCGGAACTTTTCGGACAGCGTTTTCCCCAGCAGCCAGGCCCATGCAGCTAAAGATCACGAGAACGCCCACAGTGTTGAATAATCCAGCCCTCATCTCTCTCCCTCCATTTCGTTATGTCCAGACATGACCGCCCATTTTAACACGACCGCCGCGCATCTTCCCACACCAAAGTCCCGGAGCTCGTAACGCCTCAGTCTCGGGCGGAAACCCCGCCTCGGCGGGGGAGGGAAAAAGGGAAGAATAGTTTAACGCAAAGGCGCGGAGTCGCCGAGAGCAGGATGAGAAAGACTCCGTCGTCACCTGGCGTGGCATGGGCATCTTGCCCATGATTCCCACGGGTCCCGCCCGCAGCGGGATGCCACCTGGGGGCGGCCTTTTTTGCCGTGAAGGGTACAGCCGGAGCCAGTCGAGGGCAAGGGAGACCCTCGATATCCCCCGCGGAACGCGGGGCGGGACGGGACGCCGGCGATACGTAAGCGTCTGTGCGTGCTCTGCGGACTCTGCGGTTGCTCCCTCAGCCGCGCGTAAGTGAGCCATTACCGGAGCTCGGCTGTTTCTTGCCAGCGCTGCCCTGCCTCCCATCGGCAGGCCGGGGGGTGTGGCTGTATTTGCGTGGCAATGGTCAGATGAATCCTTTGGCCGAGAAGCCCGGTTGAAGCCCCGCCGAGGCGGGGCTAAAGGCCGGCAAAGCAGCACTTCCGGTTGTGGGGCGGAGCCGGAGATCCAATAAACGTACGCCTCATGCGCGCCGCGCGGGGAGCCATAAACCAGGGCGCCATGGTATGCCACGTAACCGCAGCCGCACGCAACCCGGTTGGCGCTGGGGTGCGCGTTATGGTAAGTTTAGGAAGAAGGCTGGCGTCGAATGGAGAGATTTTCATGAGCGTGCACCGTGTAATTATAGGCGACTCTCGCGATATGTCAGAACTGCGCGACGAGTCGGTTCACCTCGTCGTGACCTCGCCGCCCTACTGGCAGCTCAAGGACTACGGTGCGCCCGACCAGATAGGGTACAACCATACTTACGAGGAGTACATCAACAACCTCAACCTCGTCTGGGATGAATGCGAGCGCGTCCTCCACAAAGGCTGCCGCCTATGCGTCAACATAGGGGACCAGTTCGCGAGGTCGGTGTATTACGGGCGATACAAAGTCATTCCGATACGCACAGAGATCATAAGGTTTTGCGAGACCGTGGGTTTTGATTACATGGGAGCCATAATCTGGCAGAAGGTAACGACCTGTCACACCTCTGGCGGTGCGACTATCATGGGGTCGTTCCCCTATCCGCGAAACGGTATCCTCAAGCTGGACTACGAGTTTATCCTTATTTTCAAGAAGCATGGCCGTGCCCCGAAACCCTCAAAGGAGCAAAAGGAGAAGTCAAGGTTAACGAAGGACGAGTGGAACCAGCTTTTTTACGGGCACTGGAATTTCCCCGGCGAAAAGCAGGATAAGCATCTCGCTATGTTCCCCGCAGAGCTGCCTCGGCGCCTCATCAAGATGTTCACCTTCTCGGGGGATACCGTGCTCGACCCCTTTCTCGGCAGCGCAACGACCATCCTTGCGGCGCGCGAGCTTGGCAGAAGCTCCGTGGGCTATGAGATCAACACAGACTTCGTCAACACTATCGAGAAAAAGCTTGGCCTCGACGCACCGGATATGTTTATGAACGCCAACGTCGCGGTTGAGTTTCAGGAAGACAGGGTGCGGGACTACTCGGAGAAAATATCGGAGCTTCCGTACATCTTCCGCGACCCCGTGCCCATGCAAAGAAAAGTAAACCCCAAAAGGCTGCGATTCGGTTCGCGGATAGACGGCTCGGAACGCAGCCCGAAATACCACTCTGTGGTACAGGTTCTGTCTCCTTGCAGGGTATTGCTCGATTCTGGGATCGAAGTCGAGTTGCTCGGCGTCCGCCCTGTGCAGACAAAGGCGCGGGAAGCTGTTGGCTTGCTTCAACGTCTCACAAAGGGGCACAGAGTTGAAATAAGGACTGATGGAAGCGCCGCAGGAGCAGAGCGTCCCGCCGTGTACGTTTACCTAGCCAATAAAACCTTCGTAAATGCAAAGCTGATCAAGAGCGGCCTGGTACGTGTTGACACACGGAAGCCGTACCGTTGGAGACAGAGATTCGTGGCATATGCTAGCAAGCCACGAGAAGGAGAGGACCGTGGCTAAGGAATGGGTCTTGAATTCGGCGACGAACAGGTGGGGCCTCAACAAGAAGCGCTCCGTGGGCCCCACTTCTCTGGAGATACGCAGGTGCGGCCCCGATAACGTCGAACAATGGAAACAATACTACTATGCAAACGTTTATCCGGAATCCCATCTGGAAGACTTGGGAAGAAGGCTTTACGCCAAGATAACCGAGGTGTTGGATGCGGAATTACAGGAAGTCACGCAGCGGGATTGTATTGACTACATAAAAAACCTGGTCATAAATAGGACGTACCAGGGGTATGTCACCGAGAAGCAAACGGTGTATGGCCAGTTGGAACAGGCGGTGGGCGCGCAGATCAAGCCCGCCCCGGATGAGTGGGACAGGCTTTACAACGTGGATTTCTATATCCAGGTAGGATCCAGCGTTGTTGGCATTCAAATCAAGCCGACCACATTCGAGTTCACCTTTGAAGACCACAAGTGGAAGGAAATGCAAAAACGGACCCATGAGACGTTCAGGGAGCGCTTTGGCGGAAGGGTCTTCATTGTCTTCTCCGTTGGCGAAAAAGGACAGAAGGCAATCAAGAACACCGACGTCATCGAAGAAATTCGGCAGGAGATCGCGCGGCTCGAAAGAGAACAGGATAGCACCTGAGGGGGGAAAATACATATGACCGGATATGAAAGAATAATGGCGGCGTTGAGGCGGGAGGAGCCGGATAGAGTTCCTATTTTTGAGCTGATAATAAATGAGCCGGTGATTAAGGCGCTATATCCGGACCTATCCCTCGCCACGAGAGTTCAGAGGGGCTCTCAGGGCATTTATCAAATACAGGCGGATTTTGTAGAGAGGGAAGACATAGATGCGATAGTGATATTTGAGGATGCTCGCGTCAAAAAATGGATTGATGAAGAACATTACGTGGACGAATGGAATATAACCTGGCAGATTCCACCGAGCGGCATTCCCTACGTGGTTGAACACCTGATTCAAAGCGAGGCAGACCTGGATTCCTACACTCCGCCGCTCCCAGACACGGATTACCGCTTCGATACGTTAAAAGCAGCCGTGAAGCGTTTCAAGGGCGAAAAGGCGATAATTTTCTTAGGACACGACGCCTTTGAGTTCTCTCATTATCTCAGGGGCATGGAAAATCTGCTGATGGATTATGTGCTAAATCCCGATTTTGCGAAGAGATTAGCGACAGTCGTCATGGACTATAAAAGACACGTGCTGGAACTTGCTGCGGATGAAGGGGCGGACATCTTGCTGACGGGCGATGATTACGCTCACAGGCTTGCGCCCCTCATGTCTCCGGAGCACTTCAGAGAATTTGTCTTGCCCTACCTTCAGGAAACTGTTGATGTTGCGAAGGAAAAAGGTGTTCCCTTTATGAAGCATACTGATGGCAATCTCTGGCCCATAATGGACGACATTGTCAACACGGGGCTCGATGCCTTAGACCCTCTCGAACCGATGGCCGCCATGGACATCGGCAAAGTCAAGGAACAATACGGCGACAGAATTGCCCTCGCGGGAAACGTTGATTGTGGCGAGCTGCTTTCGCGAGGAACTGCCGAAGAAGTCGTGGAGGCTGTCAAGGAAACAATTGCCAAAGGTTCCCCCGGAGGTGGACATATTTTAGCGTCGTCTAATAGCATCCACCCCGCGGTCAAGCCGGAGAACTACCGCGCAATGCTCGCGGCAGCGAAAGAATTCGGGCAATATCCTCTCGATCCGAAAATGGTGGAGGAGTACCGCAGCAAGAACTACATTGAGAAATATCTCAGCCGATAATGAAACATGACCGGCGCTTCTACCGGTTTACGTACGGAAGCGAGTCGAAACCTTTGACCCAGATTAGAAAGGATAACCATGAGTAACGAGGCCATCGAAAAAGCTAAGGAGCATTTTGAGAAAGTCCTTCGAGAGCAGCTCGCACGCGTCGAGCGGATGAAGAAGGGAGAGGAATGGACCGATTATTCCGGGCTCGAGCCAATTATCCTCGGCATTGTGGGAGGCGACGGCATCGGCCCGTTCATCGCGAAGGAGGCACAGCGAATCCTGGAGTTCCTGCTGGAGAAGGAGAAAGCCTCGGGGAAGGTCGAGTTCAGGGTCATAGAAGGATTGACCATAGAGAACCGCGCCGAACAGATGAAAGCCATCCCCGATGACGTCCTGGAGGAAATCAAGAAATGTCACGTCATTCTCAAGGGGCCGACGACAACTCCCCGAAGGGGCGATCCCTGGCCCAACATCGAGAGCGCGAACGTCGCTATGCGAAAGGCGCTCGATCTTTTTGCCAACGTCCGCCCTGTGAAGATTCCGAGGGAGGGGATTGACTGGATGTTTTTCCGCGAGAACACCGAGGGGGCGTACATCCTCGGAAGCAGCGGGACCGAAGTTACAGAAGACTTGGCTGTGGACTTCAAGGTGATTACGTCTCAGGGAAGCGAAAGAATCATCCGAGCCGCCTTCGAGTACGCCAAGAACAACGGCATCAACCGCGTCACCCTCGTCACCAAGGCTAACGTCATTAAAACCACCGACGGCAAGTTCTTGAAAATCGGCCAGAAAGTCGCCGAGGAGTATCCGGGGATCGAGTGCGACGATTGGTACATTGACATCATGACCGCCAAGCTCATTGACCCCAAGCGCCGAGCGCAGTTCCGCGTAATCGTCCTGCCGAACCTCTACGGGGACATCTTGACCGATGAAGCCGCAGAGATGCAGGGTGGCGTCGGCACAGCGGGAAGTGCGAACATCGGCAAGAGGTACGCCATGTTCGAGGCCATCCACGGCACCGCGCCACGGATGGTCAAGGAGGGACGTGCGCAATATGCCGACCCGTGCAGCATGATTCGCGCCGCCGGAATGCTCCTGCGGCATATAGGGTATGAGGATAAGGCCAAGCGACTCGAAATGGCCCTCGACATCTCTGGGCAATTTGAGAAGAAGCTGGTCGTTACCGGGAGACCCGGCGGCGCCACCGGCGAGGAAATCGCCAACTACGTCATGGAGACCATCCAGCAGCCGAACCTGGAGGAGCGCTGGCAGAGATTTCAGGCAGAGGTGTGAGTTCGGCCTGGAGCCGCAATTCGGCGAAAAATGGCCGCGAGACCTTATCCCCTGAAGGCAATCCGGGCGATGCCTGAATTCCGGCCCCGGGAGATGCCCGGCCGACTTCCTCGCCGAGATTATGTTCGAGGATAGCCTATGATGCAAAATCCGCTGGCAGAGGAGCAGTATCGCGCGAGGCTGCACAAGCGAAAAGAGGACATTCGAGGGCCCTACTTTCGCGACCAGACGGCTATCGTTCATTCTCTCGCCTTCAGGCGGCTGAAGCGAAAGACGCAGGTCTTCTTTTCGCCGACCAACGACCATGTCTGTACGCGAATCGAACATTCCCTCCACGTCGCCACCATCGCCGCCACGATCTGCAAAGGCTTGGGCCTGGACTTGGAAAAGGCGGAAGCGATGGGTCTGGGCCATGACCTGGGCCACGCTCCTTTCGGCCACGCTGGGGAGGAGCTCGTAAACGAGATCGTGCGCCGGATAGAACCCTCTTCACCGCCTTTTCACCATGAAGTGCACAGCCTCCGAGTTGCGGATAAGCTCGCGAACGAAGAGGGCGGATTGAATCTCACCTACGCTGTCCGAGACGGCATCGTATCCCATTGCGGTGAGATTGCCGAGTATCCGGTCACGCCGGGGCGCGATTGCCCGCCCCTTGAGACCATCACCGAAAGGGGGAAGGTCCCCTCCTCCTGGGAGGGATGCGTCGTGCGGATTTCCGATATGATCGCCTACCTGGGCAGAGATCTCGAAGATGCGGCAAGGGCGCCGCTTTTGAAAAACGAGGATATTCCCGACGAAATACGGCGAGAGCTGGGAAGGAAAAACGGCGAGATCATAAACACACTCGTCCTCGACGTCATCGAGTTCGGCAGGGAAAGCAGCCAGATCGGCTTCTCCGACGAGAAGCAGCGACTGGTGACGAGACTGAAAGACTTCAACCTCCAGAACATTTACGGCCACGCAGTCCTGCTCGAATACAAGTCCTACTGCCAGCGAATTCTCAACGTTCTGTTCGAGTACCTTCTGGAGAATTACGAAAGGTGGCGAGCCGGGCCGGGCGAGCCTCCGAAATCCCGCCGGTTCGTGGACAACCACTTCGGCTACTACTTGCATAACCACAGGGAGCTGTACAAGGAGGAATGCGCATCCCCCATTCAGATTGTCGTGGATTATATCGCGGGCATGACCGACGATTACGCCCTTCGCTGCTATGAGGAAATCGCCTTTCCGAAACCTATCAGCTTCGAGGAATGGCGACGAGGTGATTGATTCCGTCCCTTCTCTGCGGTCTCCGCGTCTCTGCGTTGGGCAGTCCTCTCTTTTTTAATGCAGAGGCGCAGGGACGCAGAGCGTCTTGATTTCGCTGCCGAGCCATGGCGCCCGCGGTACATAGTCCCTCTGCGTCCTCTGCGGACTCTGCGGTTCCACCCTGAGCCGCTCGTAAGTCAGGCATTACCCTCAGCGCGGCTTTCTTCTTGACGTGTAAAATGCCGAGGTCTATCCTAAATTCCAGCTTATGAGAATGTCTTGCGGCCCCAAGCCAGGACCAATTTCTGAGGTGGAGATATGCGGATCACGCCGAGAATTGAGAAGCTGAAGGAACAGCTCAACGAGAAGGAATCGTTCGTCAACTGGTTTCTTCTCGAAGAGATAAAGATGAAGTCCTATTTGGAGACGGAGGGTTTGCCTCTGCCGATCCGGAGAGCGAGGATGCTGGAAAAGCTGCTGTCGGAGATGCCGATTTCTATCGAGCCGAACGACCTGTTAGTGGGGACGCTGGACGACATCTTCGCAACCAGTTACGACCTTTTCAAGTCGGGGCTGGAGCAGTTTGACGGCTATCTCGGCTACGGCAGCATCTATGGGGAGGTGGAAGGCGCCTTCCCACAGGAGCGGATTGATAAGGTGAGGGACTTCTGGCTCAACGAAGAGTACGAGAGGACGAGAAACTCCCATTTCACGCCCGAAGAGCAAGCGTGGATGAATGAGGCGGTTTTCTTCGTCGAGCCTGTCACCGGGCACGTGATTTTCGATGCACCGACAGTCCTCGCCGAGGGCTATTCGGGAATCTTGGCTCGCATCGAGGAGAAGCTCGAAGCGGAGAAGGACGAGGAAAAACGCTTGTTCTACGAGTCGGTGCGGATGGCGCTGCGGGCGGCAATGGCTTTCGCAAACAGATATAGCGACCTGGCGGCTTCTATGGCGTCGCGTGGCATCCCCCGCCTTGGCGGGGCGGGACCCGTGAAAAATCATGGGCAAGATGCCCATGCCACTGAGGAGCTCCTCGAGATCAGCCGCATATTGAAAAAGGTCCCCGCCGGCCCGGCGGGTAGCTTCTATGAGGCGATGCAATCCTACTGGCTGACGTACGTGATAATGCACATCGAGCAGACGCCGAATCCGTATGCGTTCAGCCTCGGGAGAGTTGACCAGTTTTTCTACCCCTACTATCGCAAGGATAAGGATGCCGGAAGAATCAGCGACGAGGACGCCATCGAGCTTATCCAGGACCTCTGGACCCACGTCAATGTCGGGCGGAAGCTCTGGGCGGTCTCGCAGAACGCGATGGTCGGCGGCGTCCGTGCCGACGGAAGCGATGCCACAAACGAGCTGAGCCACCTTATCTTCGAGGCGACAGAAGACCTGGCTATTCCCCTGCCCACCATCACCCTGAAGTTTCATCGCGGCACGCCGCCGGAGTTGTTTGACAGGGCTATCAAACTTCTTTTGAAAGGGCGAGGTCAGCCGACCATCATCAACGACGAGGTCGTGGCCAAGTCGAAGATGGCAACCGGCGTTTCTCCGGAAGATGCGCGGCAGTCGGTTATCGCGGGCTGCCAGGAGCCGCTCGTGCAGGGTGCGGAAAACGCCCGGACTACGGCGAGCTGGTTTTCGCTGCCGAGGTGCCTGGAGCTGGCGCTGAACGACGGCGTATCACTCCTCACCGGAAAGCACATCGGCCTTTCCACCGGCACGCTGGCGGAGTATTCCACCTACGAACAGCTTTACGAGGCTTTCTGGAAGCAGGTTGACTTTTTCATCGAGCGAGCGGTTGATTGCGCGAACAGGTGCGACAAGCTCATGGCTGAGCTGAGGCCGGTTCCGTTCATTTCCGCCATCATGAACGACTGCATCGAGAACGGACGGGATTTCAGAAAGGACGGCGCCCGGTACAATTTCTCCGGCTTTCTGTGCCACGGCGTGGCGAACGTCGCGGACTCGCTTGCTGCCCTCAAAAAGCTTGTCTTCGAGGAAAAACGCCTCGAGGCAAAAGATGTGCTCAACGCCCTTCGCACAAACTACGAGAGCGATCCGGCGCTCCGTTTAACGCTTATCAATCACGCACCCAAATATGGCAACGATGACGATTACGTTGATTCCATCGCCGCGGAGGTCGCCGAGAGAGTCGCCGACACCGTCCCCAAGTACAAAAACTCCTTCGGCGGGGCGTTCCGGACGGGATTCAGCACGCCTTCGACGCACGTCCTGTACGGCATGCGATGCGGCGCGACCCCCGACGGCAGAAGAAATCGCGAGACATTCGCCTTCGGCATCGGCCCGATGCAGGGTTACAATCGCAACGGACCCACCGCCCTGGCGCGGTCGGTGACAAAGTTTCCTCACTGGAAAGCTACCCATGGCCTCGCCTTCAGCCAAACCCTCCCTCCGGGGACAATCGCCTCCCCGGAAGATGTCGAAAAGCTCAAGTCGTTCATAAGGTCCTATCTGGGGATCGGAGGCCGGTACATCCATTACAACGTCCAGGATGTCGAAACCCTCCGCGACGCCAAAGTTCACCCCGAAAAGCACCGCGACATCATCGTCCGAGTTCACGGCATGAACGCCTACTTCGTCAACCTCGACCCCATTATTCAGGACGACATCATCAGCAGAGCCGAACACCGCGTATGACACACGGAGATTGCGGAATGGCGACTGCCGAATCCGGAATCCAAGATCAGAGAGGGCGCGATCGCGGAATGGCAAATGCGGAACCCGAAACCGGCGAGAGTGCCAGTGCGCAATCCCCAATCCGAAACCCGCAATCCGCAATCCGGACGAGAGAGGTTGCAGATGGCCATTCCGAAATCTGAAATCCGCAATCCGCAATCCGCAATCCGCAATCCCCAATGGGGAACGGTTTTTGCCATAAAGAGGTTCGCCCTCCACGATGGCCCGGGCATCCGAACCACGGTCTTCCTGAAAGGCTGTCCCCTGCGGTGCATTTGGTGTCACAATCCGGAAGGCCTCGTGCGCGAACCGCAGCTCGCTTTTTATCCCCACCTCTGCATCGCCTGTGGTAAGTGCTATCAAGCCTGTCCCTCCGGCGCCCTTACGCGGAGATTGCCGAATGGCGACTCCCCAGTGCGGAATCCCAAATCCGCAATTCGCAATCCGCAATCCGCAATGAGGAAAGGCTCTCCTATTGAAGATTACCAAAAGGACAAATGTCTCCTCTGCGGCAAGTGCGTGGAAGCTTGTCCGGCGGGCGCGATTGAGTTAGTCGGCCGAGACCTTTCCGCGGAGGAAGTCATAAAAGAACTCGAGCGCGACAGGCAGTTCTATGATGCCTCCGGCGGCGGAATGACGGTTTCGGGCGGGGAACCGCTCGCCCAGGCGGATTTCACCGCTGAGCTGCTTTCCCGCTGTAGCGGGATTGGCATTCACACCATTCTCGACACTTGCGGCTTGGCGTCGGTTGAGGACTTTGACAAATGCCTCGAATTCACCGACCACGTCTATTACGATCTCAAGGTTGTAGATGACCGAAAACACAAAAGATTGACCGGCACTTCCAATAAGTCCATCCTGGAGAATTTGAGGATGGTCGCGGACTCAGGCAAACCGCTGACCATCCGCATTCCGTTGGTGAAGGGGCTCAATGATTCCCCGGAGGATATTTCCAGCTTCATCGGACTGATTGAGTCGCTCCCCGCGTTGACAGACCTTCGGCGAATCGAAATCATCCCCTATCACAAGACCGGAGAAGGGAAATACAATAGCATCGGACTCGAATATCAACTGAACTCACAAGAGATTCATTCGCAGGAGGAACTCGAATCCATCGTCGCCCTTTTCAAGGCGAGAGGGTTGGCGGTTTACTGCTCACAACTCTTTCCGCCTTCCCTCGGAAAGTGAAGGCCAAGCGTGTGCGTTCAGGAAGATAAGAGTGGCAAACGCAGAGACGCAAAGGCGCGGAGGCAAACGCGTTCGTTGAAATCCTTTGCGTCTCCGCGCCTCTGCGTTTAAGAACATAGCATTATCTGAATCGCCGGAGAAAGGCGAAGATGACAGCTCTCCTCGGAATAGACATAGGCACTTCAAGCACTAAAGCCGTCCTCATGGACGTTTCCGGTAAACTTATCGCGCGCTCGCAGAGCGAATATCAGATTGATTCCCCGAGGCCCGGCTGGGCCGAGCAGCATCCGCAGACCTGGTGGCGAGCGGTGAGGGAGACGGTCGGCAGCGTCCTTTCGCGGAGCGGCGGCGATGCTTTGGCGTCGCGTGGCATCCCGCCTTCGGCGGGACCTGTGGAGAGTCATGTGCAAGATGCCCATGCCACACACGAGCTCGCCGGAATCGGCCTTTCAGGGCAGATGCACGGAACCGTTCTCCTCGACGAGAAAAAGCGATTGCTTCGCCCCGCTGTCATCTGGGCTGACAGGCGCAGCCGTAAACAGTGCGATGCCGTGCGAGAGCTTCTGGGCAAGGAACGGCTGCGTGAGCTCGCCGGCAATTCCCTATCGCCAGGTTTCATGGCTGCGACCCTTCTGTGGCTCAAGGAGAACGAGCCGGATGTATTCTCTCGAATCGCCACGTTGCTTCTCCCCAAAGATTACATCCGCTTCAAGCTCACTGGCGAGTTCGCCACGGAGGTGACCGATGCATCGAGCACACTTCTTCTCGACGTGAGAAGACGGAGCTGGAGCGAAGAACTCCTGCGTTTGGTGTGCATTTCGCCGGAGCAGCTCCCTCCGCTTCACGAGTCTCAGGACGTCGTCGGAACGGTCACGGAATCCGCCGCCGAGGAGTTGGGGCTGAAAGCTGGCATTCCCGTCGTCGCCGGGGGGGGAGACCAATCCATGGCCGCCATCGGCAACGGTGTTGTTGAGGAGGGTATAGCCCTCTCCACCATCGGAACCGGCGGGCAGCTTTTCACTCCCATCCGGACTTTCAGGACGGACCCCGACCTGCGAATCCATTCCTTCTGCCACGCCATACCTGGGATGTGGCACCTGATGGGCGCAATCTTATCGGCGGGTCTATCTCTCAAGTGGTTCAGAGATAAGTTCTCCCCGGGAACGGACTACAAGGAGATTGACGAGGCGGCCGCCTCTGTGCCCGCGGGAAGCGACGGCTTGGTTTTTCTTCCATATCTCCTCGGCGAAAGGACGCCGCACCTCGATCCCTCCGCAAGAGGATGTTTTATCGGGCTGACCATCCATCACTCCTTCGGGCACCTCGCCCGCGCTCTCATGGAGGGGGTCGCTTTTGCCATGAGGGATTGCCTCGACCTGTTCGGCGACGTGGGCGTTGCTTCTGACAAGATCGTCCTGTCCGGCGGAGGGGCAACCAGCCCTCTCTGGCGGCAGATACAGGCTGATGTCTATAATCGCGAAGTGCTCACCGTAAACACGCGAGAGGAAGCCGCAACCGGCGCAGCCATTCTCGCGGGAGCTGGTGTGGGAATCTATCCGAGCGTTCAGAAAGCGTGCGCCGAGCTCATAAGACCCGAATGCTCGACAAGCCCTCACCACGAGAACGCCAGCCGATACGCCGAGCTGCACGAGGTTTACCGCTCCCTTTATCCGCTACTGAAAGATTCCTTCCACAAATTGACAGACCTTACTCCAGCTTGACCTTCCCGAAAAAAAATCCTTACCGCCGACCGCGTCGCTGACATTGAATCGCCGACGCGCAGCATCCTCTCCGCCCCTATTTCCGCTCTCTCCAACGTATAACTGTGGTCCATCGTACGAAACCTGACGCCGTCGGCTTCGCACCACGAGGCGGTCGAAGCACCACCCGCACGGCGCCATCGCGGGCCTTGGAAGAGTCGCCCTCGGGGACCCCGCACGGTTTGCGGTCCGTGAAAAAGTCAATCGAGTAAGCCCTGTTCGGAAGCCCTTCTAAAATCATTTGCCACTCCGCGTCAACGAAAGCGGCGCGAATGATGCGAAGGTTTTGACTTGTGCCTCCGAGTGCAATGGGCAAGTCCACGGGAAAGAAATCTATGCCGCCGCTGTGCATAATGCGGAGAAGGCGTCTCCCCTCGAATCGGGGAATCTTCACGGAAACGACCGTGGCGGAGGGCCTTTTATGCTTCTCGAAAAGCCGCGGGTCGCCGTCCACCGTCACTGCCACGACCTCACTTCCGGCAGGCAGCGATGGTTCCAAAGTGACCTCCGCCCCTCCCGGAAAGCGAAGGTCAAGCCACAACTCGTAGCTCCGCCGGTCCCTACGGATGCGAAGATCAAGCGCGCCCGGCCCGAGGGGAATCCGCTCGACTTTCAGCCTGTCCCAAATCGGCGGGAGGCGCGGGGCCAGCTTCACCGCAACTGCCGGCACATCAATCTCCAGGCCCAAAAGCCCGTCGTAGAACCCGTTTTGGACCGCCAGCTCCGAGAACATTTGGTGAGGCGCACCCCTCTCCAGCCGTTTGTAGTATCGTCCGTGAAGAACCTCCGGCATGGGGCCGAGCCCGTCGAGAGTGCGGAGGCGAATCATGGCCAGCCAATTGCGGAAAGCTTCGACCGCTCGGTGGTGTCGGTAATCGCCGATAATGACGCCGGCATTCCACACCGGCCAGACCGAGCCGCTCTGGTAAGCGGAGGCGTCGTACGCGGGGTCCGACAGCGAGAGGCTGCGCACGCCCCAATCTGTTCGGAAGTCAGCGCTCGCCATCTTCTCAAGAACGCGCTCCGCCCGGTCAGACCGGAAGTTTCCCATCCAAATGCTGATGGCGCAGTGAGGAACCAAGGACTCGAGGGGTCGCCCTGAGCGGTCAAGCCCCCAAAGATACGTCGAGGACTTCTCGTTCCAAAGCTCTCTTTCAATGGACCGCGAGGCCTTTTGCTCCAGGGAGGCGCACCGACTTGCCACTCCCGCATCGCCGAGAGCCAGAGCCAGATTCTCCATCTCTCGCAGCGCCTGAACCCACATTCCCTCGAGCTGCGTGTCTTTCGAGACAGCGAAGGAGCTTTCCGCCGAGCCCCAATCCTGAGGCTGGATTTCGATTAACCCATCCGAAGGATCAACCGCCGAGAAACACCACTGAAGAGTTTTCAAAATCTTCGGCCACTCTTCCCTGATAAACTGAAGGTCGCCGGTCGAGCGATAGTAGTGTCCATAGGCAGCCAGAAAGTAAACGGGACCGTCGGTATGAATGTAGGCGTACGGGAAGGTCTTCAAAAAATCGGGCTGATAACGAAGGCTTTGGGTGATCTCGTGAACCGTCTTTCCGTCCGCCCTTTGGAAGCGTTGAAGAAACCGAAACGCCTCTCGTACGTGCGACGAAAGACCGGCGCGGTGGAAAGCCCATGACGAGAGTGTCGGCTCATCGAAAAACCACGCATATTGCGGCCGCGTCCCCTCTCCTGACGAACTGTAGCCCGACACCAGCCCGTAACCCAGAAAGGGATTCCGCACGCGGAGCTGGTCCAGGGAGACAACGCTCCACGCCAGGGCGTCGTTCACTTCACGGTCGGGAGAGATAACCCGGGGCGCCCCGCACAAAAGGTTCTTGTAGTGTGCGAGAGCCTCGCGGAATAATTTCTCTGGTCGGCTCGAAAGGGCGTTGATGGTGTCCCTTGCCGAGGAGCCCTCGGGCCACGAGATCCCGAAGAGAATTGGGACGAAACCCCTTTGAGCCTCTGCCACAGGAACCTTCAGCCGAATCTCCTCGGCGCCATTTGAAAGCGAACAATGGGAAACGGCGAACGGCGATTCCACCCGCAGCTCCACACGACGTTCTTTCTCGAAAGCCACAAGCTCCCCGCGTTCGTCATCCCAGCAGACGGTCGGTTTTTCCTTCACTCCCATGAGCATAGGAGCCAAAGAAGGATGAAAGCGAACCGCAATTGTCAAATCCGCGAAAGTGTCAATATCCAGAAGAATTGCAGCGCCGGGAAGCTTGCGGGGTACGAAAAGGGTTTCGGTCAGAGCGAACCGATCAGCAACGAGGCGGAGTTGAGCCATGTGAGGCGCCGCCAACTGGTCGCGAACCAGCTCCCCCGATGACCGAAAGGTCTTGCCGCCGTCATCAGAAAACGACAAGGTCAGGCCGTGGAAGAGCTTGAAGGGGTAAACCCACGCCTCCAAGGCGCCCCCGACTTTCCCCCATATCCCGGCCTCCTCCCCGAGGGCTTCCACATGACTCCACGGCTGGGCTGGCCGCTCAAGAACGAGAGGGCCGCGATAGAGCCGAAATCGTTCAAAAGGACAGCGGGCATCGCCACCAGCGTCCGTCCGTGCGACGACCGAAACACAAGTTGCGATGACAACGGCGAGAAAACCCGCGGGGAATCGCGCTCGCCCCGTTTTCTTATGCCAGGACTCCCTCCATAAAGAACGGCTGACCCTCATCGTCAACTCCCTTTTGAGAAATACATACTTCACCCGAAGCGCCTGAGCCGAATGCAGCGTCTGTGAACAATCGGGACCATTCATGCTGTATAGCTGACCGTGTCCCTGGCAACCGGCCAGCTTCACGCCAAAGTATAGCACGTAATCCCTCGGTGTCAGGGGGAGATCAACTCACCGCAGAGAGAGAGCGCGCGGAGAGCGCGGAAAAAATATTTGCCTGTCTCCAATAAACGCACAGGACAGCCCCACGCGGGGCTGCCGAGGCTGGCGAGGGGTTCCGTTTTCCCATTTGGCCGGCTCCCGTCACTGTGTGCTCTGAAGGCAAAATGATAGCGCGGCGCTCAGATTTGACAGGGCGCCCCTCGCGGCATGTCGGCGGAGGTCCCGCGGAACGCGGGATGAACACTCATGGGCAGGATGCCCATGCCACGTCCCTCTGCGCCCCTGTGTCTTTGCGTTAAACTCCCTCTTCCTCCTCTCCTTGCCAGTGGAACGCGGCCACACCCGATTGTTTTTGAACCTTGAAATGTCGAACGCGTTGGTATTATATGGTTGTGTGCTTCGGCTGGAGGCCGGGAGCGGGCATAAGTGGCCGTAAGCCTTTCGGCGCCGACAACCGCTTAGGGAGGAGCTGAATTGCAAAAAGACAAGATGATTGTGGTCGGGTGGCTCAGCTTTCTCGTTGATGCGCTGATAACCGGCCTGTCTCTGTGGCTTGCGTTTTTCGCGTGGTGGCTGCTTTACCAGTTGTTCGATCTCGGAAAGGATTTTCACCACCGCTTCGCCACCTACGCCAACCTCTATTTGGTGATCATACCCTTTTTCCCCCTTCTGTACAAAAGATACGGTCTTTACGATTCCGTCGGGTTCAAGCAACAGAAAAAGGCCGCCTCCATCATTGGCAGGAGCATTGCCGTGGGGCTGGCGACCATCATCGTTTTCCTCTTCGTAGCGAAAATCCAGACCGTCAGCCGTCCTTTGCTGGTCGCCTTTGCGGGGATAAGCTTTTGCCTGGTGAACCTCAAGGAGGTTGTGATTTCCGAGTACTTCAGGCGAGCGCGCCGGTTGGAACGGGACTTCAGGAACGTTCTTATCGGAGGCGTTGGGGAGGTTGCGCGCGAGACCATCGAACTGATCGAGCAGAACCCTCGCTGGGGATACAAGATATGCGGCGTTGTGGTTCCGGAATCTTTCGCGGACAAGATGGAGGTGTTCGGGCATAAGGTGCTCGGCACGTACGCAGAAATCTCCCAAATCCTCACCGCCAACCAATATGACCAGGTCGTCTTCGCCGTCGGGAGGCGCCACCTGCACGAGGTGCAAGACGCTATCTATTCCTGCGAGCTGCAGGGGATTGACGCATGGCTCATCGCCGATTTCTTCAAGGCCGCCATTGCCAAGGCGAGGCTTGACGAGTTCTGCAACCTCCCGGCCCTGGTGTTCAGCACGACTCCGCAGTTCAGTTGGAGCCTCATGCTGAAAGCTGTTTTCGACAGGGCAGCGGCTGGAATCCTGCTCATTGTGACCTCGCCCCTTTTCGTCATCGTCCCCCTCGTCACCAAATTGACCTCACGCGGCCCCGCCTTTTTCAAACAGAGGCGAGCCGGCCTGAGAGGAAGACAGTTCAACATGTACAAGTTTCGCTCCATGCGAAGCGATGCCGAACAGCGAAGAGCCGAGCTCGAAATTTTCAACGAGCTGGAGGGCGCCGCTTTCAAGATGACCAACGATCCCCGCATCACGCCTTTCGGGCGGCTCATCCGCCGCACCAGCATTGACGAGCTTCCCCAGCTCGTCAACGTTATCAAAGGAGACATGAGCCTTGTGGGGCCTCGCCCCCTCTGTCTGTATGACGTGGACAAGTTTAAGGAATGGCAGAGAAGAAGACAGACCATGAAGCCGGGGATCACCTGTCTCTGGCAGATCAGGGGAAGGAGCGAGATTGATTTCGAGACGTGGATGAAACTGGACCTTCAGTATATAGATAACTGGTCTCTCGCACTCGACCTGAAGGTTCTGCTGAAGACTATCCCCCTCGTGCTCCTTTGCAGGGGCGCGAGGTAGCCGCCACCGTTTTGCGTGCCGGAGTGGCCCGGGCGCTCGCATCGTCTCGAGATGCTCACGCCATTACGCCCATCACTTCGCAGTGGATGCTGCCAGCGGCGTGCTTATCGTCGCGCCAAAAGCCTTCAATGCCTGGAGAACGCGCACCGCCTCCCGCAGTTGAATGTCAACAAATTTCTTCTCTTTTTCCTGTGCTGCGTTGTTGCCGGCCAGCTTTTCGAGCTCTTCCTGTGAGACAGATGGTTTTTCGCCCTGGGCCGAAGGTTTCTTGCCTCCACTCTCCGGTTTTTTCTGCTCGTTTTTCTGCAGGGCCTCCTCCATCTCCTTGTATCTCTGCGTTCTTCTCTCCAGTTCCTGCTCAGGAGTCACCGGCACCACAACGTGAGGCTCGATCCCTTTGTCCTGGATACTCTCCCCACTCGGGGTGTAGTATTTTGCCGTCGTCAGCCTCAGCGCCATATGCTCCTCGGGCTTGCCGAGGCGAAGGATTGTCTGAACCGAACCCTTCCCGTAACTGGTTTCGCCGATTATCACACCCCTTTTCAGGTCCTTAATCGCACCGGCGACGATCTCCGAGCCGCTGGCGCTTGCTTCATTGATTAGAACAGCCATCGGATACATCCGGTGGGTCAGCGATTCATGGGACGTGTACGCTTGATTCTGCGACTTCCGTTTGCCCTTGGTGGAGACTATCACGTGCCCCTCCGGGATAAAGAGGTCTGCCACCTCCACCGCGGAGACAAGCAAGCCCCCCGGGTTGTCTCGAAGGTCGAGAATCAGCGAATCTATTCCCTGGTCCTCCAAGTCCGTGAGTTTCCGGTGGAGGTCCGACGCCGTCCTCTCCTGAAACTGTGTCACTTTCACGTAGCCGATGGAATCTTCCAGGACCCTTGCCTCGGGGACGCTCGACACGTTTATGATTTGGCGCGTGATGGTAAAGGTTTTGATGGTCGTGTGCCCGCGGAGGACGGTGATGGTCACCTTCGTCCCCGGCACCCCGCGAAGTTTTGAGACCACGTCGTTCAGGTCCGGGGCCCTCAATATTTCGTCGTTGACCTTGACGATCCTATCCCCGGCCAGCAGCCCCGACCGATAGGCTGGCGTCCCCACGATGGGTGACACTACCGTCACGAACCCTTCCCTCGTTTTTGTGATCTCTATTCCCAGACCGCCGAATCTTCCCGTGGTGTCCACTTCCATGTTCTTTACCGCCTCCGGGGGGAGGAACTGACTGTGAAGGTCGAGCGAATTAAGCATCCCACGAAGCGCACCGTACATCAGCTTCCGCGGTTCGACGTCCTCGACGTAATAGTCCCGGATCACGGCCTCAGCTTCAGGAACGAGCTCAAGCAACCTGAGCGTATCAGTTTTGCTCTCCGCGAACTTCTTTTGTACCTTCGCGCCGAGCACAAAGTTTGCTGCCACCAGAATGACGATTATCCAGAGCAACTTCTTGTTTGTCATGAAACACTACCTCCATCTCTTGCTCACAACGAGCGCCTTGTCGTAACAAACGTTACGCCCAAATGTTAAAAAAGCCTCGTATGAGGAGAACCATCGCACCACGCCTGCCGAGCGACTACTTTCGCAAGAATTGCACCCGCCGGACAAACCCTTCCCTCCCCGCACGTTCTCATTAAACTATTACGCGCTTTCGCTATTTTGTCAATGGCATATATTTACCAGGAGTTCCCCCAAAAAATTACGTATGGGTGCAGTTTTTCACAGCGCTTCGGCGAATGGCTCCGATTGAGCTGCAAGAAAACGTCCTCTCAATGGACTGTTTTCCCTTCTGTCACGCGAGCTGCAGGGCAGTTCGCTGCAAAGTTTCCCCAAGATTTCGGTGATTTCGCCTTTGAATGTGCACGCCGTTGGCTACCACTACTATGGGACTTCCCGGAGGTTATGACCCGGTCGGAAACGCAGTTTCTAACTCAAGACATCTTGTTTTTGCTGAAAGAGTTTCCCCAATTTCGACCATAAAAGGGCCTTCACACTTGCCATTTTCGATTTCTACCTCGCTACGAATAGGTTACAACGTCAGCCTCGCCGTTTATGGGGAAACTCCTGCATATATTTACAGCCTGAGCACCACGGCGCGCCATGACTCGGAGAATACCTTTTATCATCTGCGCACCCAATCTTTCGTTGACTCAGAATCGCTCAATCTGCTCCAGATAGCCCTGGAAATTTCGTTTAACTTCCGTCAAACTGTCTCCCCCGAACTTCTCCGTGAAGGCGGACGCGAGCTCCAGAGCCACCACTGCCTCTCCGATGACTCCCGCGGCAGGGACCACCGTAACGTCTGCTCGTTCCTTAGCGGCCTTCACTTCCTTCTTCGAAACGAGGTCCACGGACGCGAGAGGCTGTCCGAGCGTCGGTATCGGTTTCAAAGCGGCTCGGAGGACGATATTCTCGCCGTTGGAAATGCCCCCTTCGAGCCCGCCGGCGTTGTTGCTCTTGCGATAAAACTTCAGCCCCTCGCGGGCGGGGTCGTAAAAAATCTCGTCGTGAAGGTCCGAGCCGCGCCTTCTCGCGGCCTCGAAACCGATTCCTATCTCAACGCCCTTCACCGCTTGCACGCTCATGAGTGCGGCAGCCAGCCTGGCGTCCAATCTCCTGTCCCACTGCACGTGGCTTCCAAGCCCGACCGGCACATTTCCAACGATAATCTCGAAAACCCCGCCGAGCGTGTTTCCATCTTTTCTCGCGTCATCAATAGCGGCGATCATCTTCTCCTCCACCGCTCGGTCGGCGCAGTTGAGCCGGGAGCCTGCGACACCTGCCTCGATTTCCTCCGGTGACAGTGGCTCTCGCCTCGCCTCGATCCCCCCAAGGGCGACCGTGTGACTGATGACTCGCATTCCGAATTCCCTCAAGAAAAGTTTTGCAAAAGCTCCTGCGGCAACTCGCACCGCGGTTCCTCTGGCGCTGGACCTTTCGAGAATGTCGCGGGCATCATGCGTGCCGAACTTCAGCGCCCCGGAGAGGTCCGCGTGCCCCGGCCGCGGCGCCGTCACCGGCGGAAGAGTCTCTATCGAGAAGTCCCTGTTTGCTATGATAAAAGACACCGGGCTGCCGATAGTTGTTCCATTCCGCACGCCGGAAAGAATCTCCACTTTATCGTCCTCGATGGACATCCTTTTGCCTCGTCCGTAGCCGCTCTGCCGCCTTTTGAGCTGCATGTCCACGTACTCCACCTCGACGGGCAGACCTGCCGGAAGCCCTTCCAATATCCCTATCAGGCATTTGCCGTGGGATTCCCCCGAGGTCAAGTATCTAAGCATAATTCGCCAACCCTTATATTTTATGCCAGCCGCCACCGACGGCGGGCGCTGATTAGGCCCCCGCCCTGCCAACCTCATTAGTTTATAGCACAAATACGGCGCGCCTCGCCATTATACCTTTTGCGGGGTGGGGTGGCCGCGAAATCGTGGCATATCGGGCAGGCTTTCTTCAATTAGGTCGCTGTCCTCATTCCGCCCTGCCGGCCTTTAGCCCCGCCTTGGCGGGGCTTCAGCCGGGCTTCCGTGGGGTCACGGGCTTCAGCCATTCTCACCACCCCTGTCGGTTTTTCGTGCTTCCGGCCGGAAACGTCATCTCTGGCGGCCCTTTCGAGCCGCTCGTCGTTCTTCGTCTGCCAGACGATATGAAGGCAGAGGTCGTGAAAAACACGTTGCGGCACGGATGAATCCTTTTAATCGAGAAGCCCGGCTAAAGCCGGCTCCGACAGGAATATCTAGCGCATCCGAGACCACCGGCTGAAGCCGCTGGCTAAAGACCGATGCTTCGGATTGTGCTCGCTCAGGCTGTTGCATCACCTACTCCCGGCATCTGTGCATGATTGTGGGCATTGATTCCCGATGCGCCTGACCACCGGCTGAAGCCGGTGGCTAAACGGTGCTCGCGAATACAGCTACACATTTCTTCGCGCAAAATCGGGTCCCGCGGGGGAGTTTGTGCCTTTTTGAAAAATGGAGTACGTGACGGCACTTACCAACCAGAGCACTTGGGGAAACTGCCCCACCGAAATACAGCCCCACCCTTTTCCCCGGACAGGCTCTGCAATCGTAATAAAGTGAAAATTCGTTTTTGTTTACTGCCGCAGTTCGGATATAGTTTTCAGGGGAAGTGCGACGGGCCCTTCCGCACCCAGAGATTCACTGTTATGAGAAAACCCTATTCAAAAAAGAGCACGAGAAAGAAAAGGCGCTGGCTGAGGCGTCTCTATTGGGTGGCGGCGGCAGGGCTGCTCATCGCCGCAATTGGGTTCGGTATTATCCTCGCTAACCTCAAAGGGATAGTCCTCCGCCAACTGCGATCCAGCTTTCCGGAAATGCACATTTCGTTGGATGCCGTCTCCCTGAGACCCTTTTCCCGCCTCCTTCGCATAACCGGTCTTCAGCTTTCGGGTGGAGGGGGTGAAAAGGGGTCGTTTGTCATAATGCCCAAAGTGGACGTTCGCTACCGGCTCGACCCCTTCAAAGGTCTTATCCTGAAAAGCGTGAAGTTTCCGGGTGTGCGGGCGAATCTTCGTCCGGGGTTCGGCGCCCTTCTCCCCTCGCTCGCCGGGCCCGCGAGGACGCCCCTGCCGGCTAAGAAGTTCAAAAAGTTCCCGGTCGGACCTCGCATCGCAAAGCTTTCGCTAACCGGTTCCACCTTAGATTTTCGCATCCCCGATTTGCATCTCGGTTGCTCAATAGAGGAAGCGACCGCCGACAGTTCCTCCAGCGGAACCCTCCTCGATAACACAGATTTCTCCCTCAGGTTGCAGGGTTTCTCCCTCAACATGCCATCTTTCCGGCTGCAAGACGTTCAGCCTCGGCTGTCCGCCCGCGTCTCCAGGAAACCGACCGGCAGGAGGATTGACGTAGTGCAGGGAGTGTTCTCGATACCCGATGTCGTTCGAGCCGATTTCAGTGGAGGCCTCTCATTCGAGCAATCCGTCCTCACGGCGGAATCCGAGATGCGGGTTCGGTCGTTTCACCTCGATGACGTTCTCAGCCTTTTGAAGGCGTCCTTTCCGGAGCTGGATAGTTACCGAATTGGTGGCTCGGCCAATGCCCGCCTCCAAGTTCATTACCGCTCTGGACCCCGCCAGCCATTTTCTCTTTCAGGTGACATCTCCCTGAGAGAGGGGCGGGCGAGCTTGCCCGTGCCGAAGCCTCTCATCGCTGAGGAAGTCGAGGCGGATGTTCCCTTCCGCTGCTCGATCCTCGACGGAAAGACGACACTGACTATCGGCCCCGACACACAGCACCTCGCCGGCGCAACCCTTGCCGCAGCTCGCGTCGCCTACGATGAACAGGAGCTTGCCTGCGACCTTCTTGCTATCTTCAAGCTGTACCCCGGCCCTCAAGGCGACCAGGTTCTCAAGTCGCTGAACGCTTCTTTTCGCTCTCATGGGGGAAACGTCAGCGCCCGCCTCTCCGGGAACTTGCAGAGTGATGGCGTGTCTCTGGAAGGCGACGTGAACGTCCAGGATATCGGGCTTGACGAGGTGCTGTGCCATTTTGGCGTCGCCAAAGACACCGTATGGGGGAACGCAAGCGGTAAGGCACACCTTGATTGCACAACCGGTCCAAAAGCGACCGTTACATTGAAAGGGGAGTTGTCGCTGCGAGTCCCTGAAGCCACCGTCTCCCTGCGGAAGCCTTTGAAGGTCAGGGGATTGGAAATTATCGCCCCATTTGAATACTCCGCCTCCTCCTCCGTCCAACAATTTGGAATCGAGCCGAGCGACAGCCTTCCGTTGGGAGGCGCCGTCACCGCGCAGACCATCGGCTACGGAGAAAGAGTCGCCGAGGACGGGACCTCCACCATGCAATGGTCGGTTTCGGGCGTGCTGGCGAACGCGGTTTCCTCGGGCAATGAAACGACGGTTTCCATCGAGTCGTGCCGGGCGTACGACGGCGAGGTCACGGGCACGGTCAACATCTTTTCAGGAAAGAAAAGCCTCAACTATGACGGGAAGCTTCAGGTTGAGGATCTGGATTTGGAAAGGCTTCTCAAAGGGCTTGGTGTGGACACAGAAAAGTACTACGTCAACGGCCTGGCCGAAGGGAGCGTCACCGTTTCCGGCAAGGAGGGAAAGTGGGAGAAGGCGAAAGTAGTATTCTCGGCCATCCCGCCGGGAGGCATTGTGCGGATCGAGGATGTCGAGAAGCTCTTCGATTCTATCCCAGGCGAAGCCGGTAAGGCGGCTCTCCAGGGATTGAAAAGCGGATTTACCCCTCAGCAATGGGAGAAATTCGTGGAGGGAATGAAAGAGTTCAGATACAGCGTGGCGACAGTGGAGATGAGCTATCGCCCGCTGCGGACACGTTTGGGAGCCGGCTTTCGCGCCGAAGTCGAGCTCCATTTGGTTGGAAGCGGCGCCGGGCAGGCGTTCGATATAACAATTCCGCTGACATGGGATGTGATATAATGTACGAGAGGCTTAGTGCAGGGATTCGCAAATACAGTGACGTATAATGGTGTCGTGAAAGGAGCTATTTTGACGGGATGACAGGATAGACTGGATTATCCCAGAGGCGCGAAGCATCCAGTAAATCACAAGCCGGCGGGCCGCTGGGTGAAATATCACGAACCGCAAACGATTGACGGAGAAGTTGTCCGAGACCTTGCAGCCCGGTCATGGCGGCGTCGAAAGAGATACGGTCATCGTCGAGCCCCGCGTGGCGCGGGGTCAAGCAGGTTGTTGTGGCGGCTCAGGACATACAACTCGTTAACAATGTCGTCGCCACCGGCAAGCCACTATGTCAGCGGGAAGTTGAGTTAGCGCGAAAGGTGAACAACCTTTCGCAGGGATAAACAGGATTCCAAAAATCATGTTCATGCTGTTATACTGTCGGAGGAAGAATACGTTGCCGAATTTGTGAATTGGAACACTTAGGTTACTCCTCCCTCGCAGCCATCGAGGCTGCCGGAGAGATTAGAAAAGATGCTTTCTGACAAGGAGAAAAAGATGCGTAAGATAATTCTTTGCTTCGCCCTTGCAGCGATGACCCTCCCGTTGGTTCTCGCCTCGTGCAGGCCCCGGGTGGACGTTTACACACACGCCCCGGAAAAGCCGATCGTCGTGAAAGTTGAGATCCACATATACCAGCACGCTGTGCAGGACCTCGATTATATAATGGGTGGCTCGGCGGAAGAAACCGAACCGCCCCCACCGCCGGAAGGCGAAACCGAGAAGGAATCTCCGCCTTCTTCTGCGAACACAGAGAGCGTGGTCGGCAACATCTTCCTCCGCCTCCTTGGCGTCGGAGTGGCGCAGGCTGAAACGGTCCCCGACAGGGAGCAGCTTAGACGGGTCCTGGGGTCCATGCGCAGGAGGTATCCCACGCTCAGCAAATATAGAGCCGACAAGAGCGTTGGGGAGAATCACCTGGGGTACGTCCAGGAGCGCCCCTCCTCGAAAATGTCCGATGCGAAGTACGCCAAAGCTCTCCGCGCAACCATCGCAGCCGAAAATGCCGACAGGCAGCTCCTCTACCGAGTCCGCGCCCGCATGGACCGCACAGCCCCGCAAAAGCAGGCCGCGATTTACGCCAAAGCCTGGCGGGAAAAATACGCCAAGCCCGGCGAGTGGATACAGGTTTTTGACAGGAAAGCGAAAACGTGGGTGTGGAAGCCGAAGTGATTTCGGAAGTCGCCTCACGAGCTATTTTCACCGCAGAGAGCGCTGAGAGCGCAGAGTAGAGGAGTGCTCTATTATTAATCTCGCGTCTTATCTCTGCTCGCTCTGCGACCTCCGCGGTTCAAGCTGCCTATCTGTTGCCCTGCACGATAGAGGCCGCGGACAACAGCAACCAGAGGCCCTAAAGCAAGCTCACAAGCCGGTCAAGGTCTTCCCTTTCGTGCTCCGACATCACCGAGATTCTCAGGCGGCTGGAGCCTTTCGGCACGGTCGGAGGCCGTATGGCCGGGATGAGAATGTTTTTCCTGTAAAGCTTTTTTGACTTTGCCACGGCTTTCGACGCTTCTCCGACGATGACGGCCATAATCTGGCTGGCCGAGTTTGTCATCGGAAGGTTCATCGTCGTCAGGCTCTTCTTGAGGTGCTCGACGTTTTTCCACAGCCTCTCGCGCCGCTCCGGTTCCTTCTCGATGATATTGAGCGCCTCTATCGCGGCGGCGCACGCTGCCGGAGGGGGAGCCGTCGTGTACACGAAACTCCGGCACTTGTTTTGAAGATAAGCGATGAGTTCCTTTGAGCCCGCGACGTATCCCCCCATGCCGCCGAGAGCCTTGCTGAGCGTGCCCATCTCCACGTCCACCTGCCCTTCCAGACCGTAGTACTCGACCACGCCCCGCCCGGTCTCTCCCATAACTCCCGTCGCGTGCGCCTCGTCAACCATCACCATCGCGTCGTAGCGCTTCGCCAGCGTCACGATGTCCGGCAGCGGACAGATGTCCCCGTCCATACTGAACACGCCGTCGGTGACTATCAGCCGCCTCTTGTATCCGTGCGCACCCGAAAGAACGCTTTCGAGAGACTTCGTGTCGCCGTGCCGATAGACCAGCATCTTCGCTCCCGACAACCGGCAGCCGTCAATAATGCTGGCGTGATTCAGCCGGTCAATAATCACCGCGTCTCCTGCTCCCACCAACGCGGAGATGGCGCCGACGTTCGCCATGTAGCCGGTCGCAAAAACCATGCTACCCTTCGTCCCCTTGAACTGAGCGATCCTCTCCTCCAACTCCCGGTGAAGCCTCATCGTCCCCGAAATCAATCTCGACGCCCCCGTCCCCCACCCGTACTTCTCGATAGCATTTCTGGCAGCTTCCTTCACCCTCGCGTCGTTCGCCAAACCGAGATAATTGTTCGAGCAAAAGCACAGACACGTTTTTCCGGCGATGGTGACGTGCCGCTCCTGCGCGCTTTCCACCGTGCGCAGCTCTCGAAGCAATCCATCCCTCCGCAGCTTACTCAGTTCTTCCCTAATAAAATCCATAGCTCAGCTTGACCAGACTACGGTGCGCATCCAGTGTTTCTCCCCGCGCCAACTATACATACACGAACGACTTCCGTCAAATCTCAACAGATTGGCGCTCCTCGTAGCCTCCGGCACAGCGCCAATCATCTTGCAGTTCTCGCAGAAGTTTCCCGAGCCGGATTGGAATATGGACGATGTCAGAGCGAAACCGTAACGAAAAAACGTCGCACATTGGTGCAGCCAGCGAAGGAATGAAAGGCGTCTTCCGCCTCGCATTCAACGCACGGCAACGAGTGGCCCCGACGCATGATACAACGTTTGCCCGTAGTTGACGCGCACGACGGCAAAAGGGGTCCTCCCGCAAGACTTTTCACGTGCGGACAAACGTACAACTTTTTCCCCAGAATGCGTGATTGCATTTGCGGTTTTTTGCAGTCAGGGTGAGTTCTTCTCGTATTCTCTCGCGTAGTCGGGGAATGTGCGATCGTTTTTCTTCGGCGGCAATGTCCACTCGATGTGCAATCTGTCGCACCCTTTCGGCAGGATAATGGCATCCGTTCCCGTGAGAACGTCCCCTTTCCGTTGCACGGCTCGCTTCATAGCCGCGCCGGGCGGAATGTGCAGGATAACCCGCTTCGGCGGCGTTCTGTCGGGGCAGGAAAATCGCACCTCGCAACCTCCCCGGACGCCGATGACGGCGAAGCTGGCTCTTCCAAAAACCGTCGGAGCTCCGAGGACGACAATCTTTTTCCCGGGACGCAGCCACGCGACCGGAACAGCGGGAAGCAGGTGCAGAACTTCGCCGTCGCTGCGCAACAGCATGTTTCGCAGGAGAATGATGTATTGCGCCGCAGCCCAGAGATGCGGTTGCGTGTTGTTCCAAGCGGTGCGAGTATCGTAATATACGCCTTCTGGGAAGCCGTGCGTTGACGTGGTATGGGCGAGGAGATGATAAAAGTGAGCAACTGCTTTGTCCTGCTCGCCGCGTATGATCTCGGAATTGGTCACGTAGGTGCTCATGTAGGGGTGTATAACGCGCGTTTTTTTTGGCGACCACCTGATAGTGCCCTCGACGAAACCCGCGCGCACATGGTTGAGGGTTGCAGTAACCCGAGGGTCCCACGCGCTGAATAGAGGCGTGGGATGGAGCGCGGTCAGATTCCCCCACGATGTGCCAACCCCCTCGTAGCTCGGGGGAAACCAGTCCGCGCCGGACTTCGTAAAAGCGTTCTCGATAGAACTCCTGTACGCCTGAAAGAGTTGCCGGTACTCCCTGGCATCGTTTTGCTCTCCAAGAGCTTCCGCCATGCGAGCGACGCAATCCACTCCCCGCAGGTTCCAGAAATCGTATCCGACGATGTGGTTTTGGGTTTGCATGAGGCTCTCACCGTCAGCGATGGAGGGGAACAGGATGCCGCGGTACGGAGAATCGGGTCGTGCTTTGGTCTCGCGGGCGAGCCGGAGCCAGGAAACGCTTTTCGTCGCGGCCGCATAGACCTCACGAAGCCACCCACGGTCGCCGGTTAGGGCATAATGGGCATAAAGCGCCCAGAGCGCCTGCCCGTTTCCATCAAGTTCCCCCCGCTGGCTGATGAATTGCCCGTCTGGTTTCTGGAACCTTACGAAATGTGCCAGGCTTTCCTCCGCCTGGGAGCCGAATCCTGCGAGATCGAGCGCGTAAACCTGGAATGCGCCATCCCGAAGATAGAAATTATCGTAGAAGCCCTCTCCCGGTTTGATAACCGTCCCATCTCTCCCGATGAAGTTGTAGATGAGAGAAGCGTAGTACGTTAACGAAGGCTTTTCTTCCGGGACGGCGATTGTTGCGCCTTTTCGAAGCAGCTCGAGCCAGAATTCCTTCGTTCGCCGGCGAACTTCAGCGAAGTAAGCGGGGCTGCCCGGAACGACCTTTTTCATCGCCCCGTCGCTGCCTTGCTTCCCCATCGGAACGTCTCCCGTCGCTTCGCACTCTGCCAGAGGTGCATGAGGAATAACGAGGTGCAGCTCCACGGCGCCTTTTTTCGGCAGGGGGACTTTCCAGTGGAGGGAATTCCCCACTCTTTCCATTGTCGTCCCTTGGGGGAGACCGATGAGCAAGGCGAGTTTCCCTCCCTCCTTGCAGACATACCGGTCAACTTCGCCGCACGCCTCTATCGCCTGCGGAGCGGAGAAAGCCCTCGACAGCGAAATCCCGACGGACGCTTTGGTCGGACGAGAAAGCTCCGATCGGATGCGGATGCAGACCTGATTCAAGTAGTCCTCGCTGCTCGAGGGGTGCTCGTAAGAAAACTCATCAGCGGGGTTGAGTGGCGATGCGAAGATGATGAACTCATACCTCAGACCCTTCCCCTCCTGCTGGAGGAGGTGGACAATCGGCAGGGCGACCTCGAAGGCAGCGACATGCGGTTCCCGCCAGGGCAAACCGGAGACGGACACAATATCCTTTTCCAGGGTGCGAACGATACTCGTGGGCAGAGGCGAATACGATCCCCCTGTGAGAAAACGACATTTGATCTCCCCGCCAAGGAATAAAGTGCCGTCCGGCGCTATACGTGTGCCGTCGCGGTAGTCTTTCAGCCCGACCACCGTCCAGGGATTGGAGAAGTACTCGTAGCTCTTGGGGCTTTGCCCGGAGTGTACGAGGCCACTCCCTGGGCATGGCTGTGTCAGATACAAAACCCATAATACGACAATGCACATTTTTTTTAGACGCATCTTTTTTCCTCCCGGGCTGACCCATCGGGATGTTCGAACCGGTCAAGCACGCAAGCCGACATTATGAATACCATGCGAATGCTCGATTGGCAAGGGTATGATCGCAACGGGTGTGGCTCCATTTCAGCGGCGGAACTGTCCTTGGACCTAACCCGTGCGGGAATCTCGACCCCATCCCCACACTCGCCTTTACGAGGAGGAGAAAACGGCGGGCTATTCGAACTCGCCTCGAGGAATCTTTCCAGTCGTGACGCACATATCTCGCCCTTTCAGGGCTCACCATTCTTCAACCGGGGCCCTTTCTCAGGGCGTTGCCCTGAGCTTTATTAAGTCTGCCCTTACAGGGCGACCCGAAAGCAATCTTCAGCCCTGAAACGGCGCAGTATTGGAGAACGCGCGCTTTTTCTCAACCGCGACGCGAAGCGGGCGCCCAAGCCCTGAAAGGGCGCAATATCTTAGCCCAGGGCAACGCCCTGGGGAAATAGCATGTGATCAAATACAAAAGCCCTGAAGGGGCGCAATAGGGTCATCGCCAGTACACGGTTCGCTCCAGACACACGAGAGCGGACTGTTGGAGGCATATAAGGTAACCAGCAAATCACAACCCGGGACCCGCGGGGTTAAGAACCTTGGCGCCCTTGTCGTCTTGGCGAGAGAAAATGGAAAAACCCCGCGAAACGCGGGGTTGCAGAGACGCAAAGGCCCAAACCCCCATTCATCCTGTTATCGCGTCAAAAAAGGAATACGTCGCCGAACTTATGAATCAGAACATTTAGAGTGGTTCTGTTAAATGGAGCTCGCCCTGGTCGGTCATAATGGAATGGCGGGGAAAGGAAGAATGGCTGGGGAGGCAGGACTCGAACCTGCGGCCTCTTGATCCAGAGTCAAGCGTCTTACCAATTCGACCACTCCCCAGCAGCACCGGCAGAGAGAACTTATACAGAGGCGAACTCTGAAGCCGGAAAAGAGTCGTCTCCACGAGGGAATCTAACCCAAATTACATATATATGTATCACGACGGTACTGGTCCTGTCAACCATAATTCGCGCCCTCAATGTATGGCCTCAGTCTGGGGCGGATACCCGGCCGAGGCGGAGGAGGCAAGAAGGGAACAGCAGATTAACGCAAAGTCGCAGAGAATAAGGCGAGAAGGACACCCCGCGTCTCGCCCTCGGCGGGGGCAGGATGCCACCGGCACAAGGGCTACTCTGCGTCCTATGAGATCCGAACCTCAACCGCCCGTAACTGAGGCATTACGCCTTCAATTTCAGTATGGAAATCCGGCTACAACCCTCGGGCATGGGCCCGCTCAAATCGAGCACACGCCGTTCTGAACTCACAAAGGGATATTGCAGTGGGGGGCGATTCTCGATATGATATGTGAGGTAGTGGGTGGACATTCGCCGAAAGCCCTCGGCGAAGTCTTATTGCGCGAAAAAGAGCGCAGAAAGGCCGCGCACCCGTTCACCTGAGTCGAAAAGAGAAATGCGCAAACTCTATCAGATGGAGAAGATGTGCGATGAGCGAAATCGAAGTTCGGAAACTCTCTGACGGAGAGCTGGAGGAAATGGGCGTGAACGGCTGGCCCATTTGGGAATGCGACCCTTCGAGATTCGACTGGGAGTACACCGACAAGGAGACCTGTTACCTCCTCGAGGGCGATGTCACAGTAAGCACTCCGACGGGAGATGTCCATTTCGGCGAAGGAGACCTCGTTGTGTTCCCGAAAGGGCTTAAGTGCGTCTGGAACGTCATCAAGCATGTTCGGAAACACTACCGCTTCGGTTGATAGCGGCCCCTTCGGAAAGCAAACCCGCCTGCCCAAAGACGCGAAGCGTTGAGAAACGTCTCCCGGATGACTGTAGGGACAGGAGACACGGAAGCCGACTTTTGTTGCGGACGACAAGAGATGTCTGAAAAACTGAGTGCAAAAAAGAAGATTGAACGCTGGGTGGTTCGCCGCGCGCTGGCAGGCACACTTTTCTTAACTCGACTCTTCCCTTTGAAACGCAGCGGCAGGCTCTCTCGGCTGATGGCAGACCTCGGCTATCACGTCCTCAGCCGCAACCGTAAGCTCGCCGTTGCAAACCTCTCGCTTGTTTACGGAGGAACCAAGTCGCCGAAAGAAATCCGCGGAATGGCCCACGAAGTTTTTCGTTTTGCTGCGAAGGGCGCACTCGAGCTGATGCTCTATCTCCCTCGGGGTGCCATGCCGCGCGTTTGCGATCTCGTGAATGAGACGGACGGATTGGAACACCTCGACAAGGCGTTGGCCGAAAAGAGAGGGGTGATTGGCCTTTGCGCGCATCTTGGGAACTTTACTGTTCTTGGGGCAAAGCTGAATTCCCTGGGCTATTCCTGTGCGACAATCATGCGGCAAATGAGAGACCAACAACTCGAGAAGATGTTCAATGACATTCGCCGACAGACACGCCAGATTGCCATCCGCAAGTTTCCGCTTTCGCGCTCCGTGAGGCAATCCCTGAGCTGGTTATCTCAGGGCAACATCCTCGCGATGTACATTGACCAGCGTTCAAAGAGCGGAGCGGTTGTGGATTTTCTGGGCTTGCCCACGTCCACCGCCACCGGAGCAGCCTATTTCGCGTTGAAATCAAAGGCTCCCGTCCTTCCCATGTTCGTCATCCAGCGTGATGACGGTGGCTACAAGCTCATAGTTGGACAGGAGGTCGGGGTCGTGGACACCGGCAATTTCAAAGCCGACACCCGCACCACCACCGCCCGGTTGGCCAGGGTTGTGGAGTCGTATATCCGCCAATATCCTACGCAATGGTTCTGGTTTGACAACCGCTGGAAGCGGCTCCACAAGTCCCGGTCTTGAAGCTCGCCGACAGGCGCGAGCATCAACACGTCCTCCAGGAAGAAAGGGCAACCGGCCCCGTCATCCGGCTGTTTGGCCTGCCGGACTAATTTTCCTTATGGTATTCCTTGCGGCAGACGTTGACGGTATTGCCCTCCACATCGCAAAAGGTGAAGCGCAACTCGGCGCCGGGGCCGCCGCGCTGTACCTCTATCATGAGAAAGCCGCCTTTTGCGTCCCGAAAATAGGGCTGCCTGTCCTTTCCCCAGTGAGGCTGATTCCGGGCGGCGTGTTTGTCACTTATCGCGCCGCATGAGAATTCCTCGACACCGGTCTCATCTACCGAATGATATTGCCAGTGCCGGTCACCGCAGACGATGTAGAAGTTTTTCAATCCGGATTCCCTCACCCATCGGAGGAACTGCCGCCCCTCCGTCCAGAATCCTTTTTTATTAGCGTGGTTGTCGTGTTTCTCCGGGCGGTCGGGCCCGATGAGAGGCGTCGGCGAAACGAGCAGCTTGAAATAGCACCGGCTCTCCGTCAAGCCTTTCTTCAGCCACTCCTTCTGCTCCGCGCCCCACATGGTCTTGTTCTGTCCATCGGGCATGGAGTTCCGCGAGCGGTAATCGCGGCCTTCCGTGAACCAGATTTGAAGTCCCTTTCCCCAGACGAACGTGCGATGCGTCTTTTCGCTCATGGGGACCGCCTCCGGGAAAAGTCGCCGCCCCAGCTCGTCGCTTATCATGGAAACGCCGCCCGACAATTTGTGAGGCGCCTTCTGAAGAGGGTCGGAGTCGTTCCAGCGGTAGTCGTGATCGTCCTTTTCCCAATAGCCGGGAGTGCTTCGGAACAGACTGCGAATGCACGGCAGGGAATACATGCGATGCCAGTGGTAGCGGGCGAGCTCCGCGTCTGTGGCGAGCGCATAATCCTGGTCGTAATAAACGCTGTCGCCGGTGGAGATGTGGAAATCGGGCTTGACGCGGGCTATAGCTCGGTACGTCTCAAATCCCCACGGCTTGCCGTCGCGGAAAATGTCCCTGCTCCGCATCGCCTGCCCGGTGGTCACGGTGAATCGTAGCGGCGCGAATATGTCTGCGGGCGGCGCCGTCTTGAAAGAACCGCTCTCGCCGAGATGGGTCAGCCCCTTCCCTCGCCGGTTCGCCATTTCGACGCGGTAATGGTATGTAGTCGCGGGCTTCAATCCGGTGAGCTTGAATTGGACCGAGCAATCATTCCCTCTCTCCGCTCTCGCCCAGGGAGTGACTTTCGCATTAGACAAACCCGGTTTGGTCCCGTAATGGACCCTGACCCAACCTTCTTTTCCCGGCACGCCCTCGGAGATGTCCGGACTCCACGCCACCCAAAATGCCCGGCTTTTCTTCCATATCTCGCTTATCGGATTGCGCTCCGGGCGGAGCGTGAGCCTCGCCCGCACAATGGCTGAGTTACAGGTCACCTCGCCGACAAGTTCCCCTTGTGCGTTGTACGGCAATTCCTGTTCACCCGGATACGCAACGCACGCGACGAGAACAAAACAGCAAACTAAGAGCACGAACATCATTCTCTCCACGGTTCACCTCCTTGCCCTTCGGACTTCCGGGCGGCTATCGTTCACAAAGCGCAACCGCTTGCAGACTCGCGGGTTTTATAATAAACGTTCATCGTTGAGCCTTATCTCTGAGTATAAAGGCGGCTGCGCGACCTGCCATACTGCTTTCATCTCGCCGCTCCATATTGCGCGCACCAATCCACGAAGTTGAGTACTCGCCGGGCGCAGAGCCTAATTTAGCGTCCATTTTTCCGGCAAGCAGGACGAAACGGGAATCAATTCTCTATCTGGGAGCGGCTCACCTTCCGGCGATTTTTTTCAACCTGGCGTTGACCTCCTTTTGCAGTTCCGGCGAGTAGCGACTGTAATCGTCCGGGACGTAAAGAGCAACGCTTTCCCGCTCCGCAACGGCCAGCGACTCAATTTTTTCGTCTGTGGTTCGCAGCCTATCTGTATCTCCTGCCGCCCAATGCAATTAACCCTTTTCGCCAATGCTTTGTCAAGAGACGGAAACTCAGCGGGTTCCCCCGCAGTTGGCGTACAGGTTATGCAGCTCGTTTCGCGTGAGCTATCAGGCACGGCTGTTCTTGCGAGGGTTGTTTTTTGTTGACAACGGGGATTGCCTCCGATATAAGCGAGCGGTATCCGCAGCCGCAAAAGTCGGAGAAGAGAGGTCTGCGGCTGGCTTTTGCCTTAATTGCGGTTGCTGTCCCGCCTATCCGGCGGAGATTGCAGTTCCAGTCATGCTGTGCCCGAAGGCTAAGGCCCGTCATTGCGCCTTGGCGGGTTGGGCGAAATGAGAGTCCAGTAAGAAAAAAGTGGAAGCCGACGCTTGCGTCAGCAGAGAAAGGAGGAGCTAAGTGAAGAAAGGTGCAGGAGTAGCACTCGTAGTTTTGCTTTTCGCGTTGGGAGGGGTGGTCTATGCCGACCCCATACTCGGCGCCGGGGCGAGCACCGGCCCGAAAGGAATGCTTATCGTTGAACCTCACTTCACATACCTCGACTTCCAGGAATTCTATGACGAGCGAAGTGGTGATTGGAAGGATTTCGGGCCGGGGCAGAAGGCTGAATTCGAAATGGTTCTCCTACAGGTCACCTACGGCATAAGCGAGCGGGTCTGGCCCCGAATTAACATCCCCTACTGGTGGAGAGAAATCAGCATGGGCCCCGTCAAGGGGAGCTCCAACGGAATCGGCGACATAATGGTTGACCTCAAGACGAAGTTGATAAAAGGAGAGAACCTTCAGCAAGGGCTGGTGTTGCTGACGGGGCTAAAACTCCCGACCGGCGATAGCGACGAAGTGCCTCGTCTCGGCGATGACTCGTTCGCGGCCGGAGGGGGACTTACCGCGAGCAAGAGATTCGGCCCCGTCCAGCTCAACGGTTTCGCCGCCTGGTGGTTCAAGGAGAACAGCGATTACATCCAAAATGATGAGCTTGAGTACAGCGCCAGCGCTCAGATACTGCTTTCCAGAAGCGTGATTCCGAACGTAGAGCTTTACGGCAAACGTGAGGAGGGCGGTGACGAAAGAAGCCTCAACATGATTTTTGGTCTCCAGTACTGGCCCTCGAGGAAACTATTGCTCGAAGCAGCCGTACAGATTCCGGTGGACAACAAGGGCGGTCTCAAATACGACGCCGCGCCGTACATCGGCCTCATGGCCTTATTCTAAGACCTGTCCATCCCGTCATCGTGAGTATCTCTGGCGGCCGCTGGGTTGCTCTCCGGGGGCACGCTCGGTAACCTTTCGGCAAGTGGGGAGAGGGACCTTTTTACCTTTCCGCCGGGAAGGTCGGTACAGAGCGCAACCCTGACAAATCTTTCGCGGCAGGTGCGAAGAAAAAGGGTGGACGACAGAGATTCAGATGTCTTGTTCTTTTTCCTTGACGATGTGAAGGAGGTCTTCAGGAGAGCGGGCGGCGAGAAGCGCGTCTCGAACTCCCTTGCTGCTGAGGAGCTTGGCGAGCCTGGCCAGTGCTCGGACGTGCGGTCCGGGATTGTTTTCCTCGGCTACCAGTATGAAAATCAGATGTGCAGGTTGGCCGTCAGGCGCCTGGAAATCAATGCCCTCTCTGGAAATTCCTAAGGCGGCCACAAGCCTGTCCACGGCAGAGGTCTTGCAGTGAGGAACGGCAACCCCATTGCCTATGCCGGTGGTCATGATTCTTTCCCTGTCAACGATTGCTTTAAGGACAGTTTCACTGCCCCCGATCTTTCCAGTGCTGTCGAGGACGTCAACCATTTCCTCCAAAACATCGTCTTTCGTCTTGGATTCCAAAGACATTACGATAGAATCGCTGTCCAGCAACTCGTGCAAATACATCAACAACTCCTCCGATTAGCGTCCGGGTAAGAGGAAAGAGAATGCGGATTCCATGCTTTTATTGTACAATACCAAAACGCGTCCAGAAATCAAGTTATATCTTTACGGCAAGGTGGGCATGAAGGCTGTTATTCTTGCGGCGGGAAAAGGAACGAGAATGAGGAAGGTAAGCCTGGGGCTTCCGAAGGTATTGCTGCCCCTCGGCGAGCGGACAATCGGCGATAACCTTGTGCTGGGGCTGAAAGAAGCCGGCGCCTCGGAGATCCTCGCTATCGTCGGGTATATGGAGGAACAGGTTAGGGACCATTTCGGAGACGGATCGTCTCTGGGCGCTCGGATTCATTATCTTCGGCAGGATGAGCCCCTGGGCACCGGGCACGCGGCGGCTTTGGCGCGCGATTTCGTGGGACAGGAATCGTTTTTTGTGCTCGCCTACGGAGACATAGCCACCCCAAAAGAGAATTGCGCAGGGCTCGTCGCCGATTTCCGGAAGTGCTCACCTGAGGCGAGCCTCTCCATACATCCCGTCAATGACCCGTCGAAGGGCGCCGCGGTGTATGTCGAAGACGGATACATGGAAAATCTCGTCGAAAAACCCCCTAAGGGAAGCTCTACGACCCACTTCGATAACGCCGGAATATACGTTTTCACTCCGAAGGTGTTCGACATGCTGGCTCGGGTCGGACTTTCGCCAAGAAAGGAATACGAGCTGACTGACGCTCTGACATTTCTAACCGAAAGCGGCCACAGAGTCAGAGCCTACGAGCTCGGTGGATTCTGGTCGAATGTGAGCTCCCCCGAGGACCTCCTCGAGGTGAACCGAACCATGATTGACAGGCTGAGCGGGAACCGGAGAGCAATTGCCAGAGGAACCGCTGCGGGCGGGGAGGTCTCTCCATTGGCCGTGGCTCAGCGTGGGGCGAAGTTGGGGAAATGCTCGATAGGCGACTACACAATCGTCGGCCGAGGCGTACAGGTCATGGATGGGGCGAGGGTGAGCCACGCCATCGTCTGCCGGGACGCCGTTGTCGGCGAGGACGCAGTCCTCGATTACGTATTGGTCAGGCCGGGGTGCGTCGTGAAATCCGGCGCCAAGCACGCCGGCACAGAGAATAGGGTGCTCATTTTGCCCGACGAGGGCTGAACGCGGAAAAGAACTACCCGAGCGGGACCTTACCTTTTCAGCACCGCGATGGCGCGGGACGCTCTTATTCCTCACCACCTGGCTTTTTGTTTTGGTCTTTCTTCAGCATCTGATAGATTCGCCGAAGAAGGACGCTGTTTTTCTCAGAGGTGAAGGCTGACGTGTAAAGCATTCGCAGGATATTGATGACGAGGAGAATCTGGAAAAGAATGATGGCGATAATGGGCAGCGTCGTCTTGAGAACCTCCGGAACTGCGATTGTCCCGAAGCGCTCCGGAGGAAGCACCTTCCCATCAACAACAACGCAATAGAGAGCCACCATCGCGCAGAAAGCTATATCGAACAGGATGAAATCCTGTATCCTGCGAAACATGGCGCGGGTAGTAAGTTGTTTGCCTTGCCCGGCGGGGTCGCTCAGACGAGGTTTCTCGCACTGCCCGCAAAACTCGAGGTCATCGTTATTAAACTCTCCACACTCACACTTCCACATGATGTTCACCTCCGCGCCTTTGTCCCCAAAAAACATCCATTACTCTATGCTCTCCTTCGGGCAGCGTCAAGCCAAAAACTTTTTCAGGCGTGATGCCTCAATCTCGGGCGGATACCTCGCCAAGGCGGCGGAGGGAAAAAGGGAAGAGAAGGGTGACGCAAAGGCGCAGAGTCGCAGAGAGAAGAATGAGAAGGATTCCGTCGTCGCCTGCCGTGGCAGGGGCCTCTTGCCTACAAGTGCTCATCCCGCGTTCCGCGGGACCTCCGCCCAGATGCCACGAGGGCGCTTCGTCAGATCCGAGCGCGGCGCCATCGTTTTGCCTTCAGAGCACACAGAGACGAGCGCTGGCCAAACAGGAAAACGCCCCCCCCGCGAGGCTCGTCAACCGCCCGTGGGACTGTCATGAGCGCCCACCGGAGATGGGCAAATATTCTCTCCGCGCTCTCCGCTGAGTTCGCTTTCCCCCGAGACAGAGGCGCCACTGTGCGACCGAGAAAAAGATTGAAGCACGTCTCCGGCGAGGCTATAGTGCTTTTGGGCTTGGCCGCGGGATCCGTGGGCCCGTTCTCGGCAAAAATGGCAGGCATGGCGACGCGGCGCACCCTGCGACGAGGAGTGGGAATTGGCGTTCATCCCATTGCGGCCGACCGGTCGGCGGCATGAGCCTTTCCCGTTCTGGGAGAGCTTTCGAAGGGAGGTCGTGTGGAAATCCTTTTTTTGCTCGCAAGTTCAAGGAGAAGCGCTGGATGGCCTCCAGTTGTAAGTGCGAAACGCCTTTGGCTGTTCTGTTTGAGCTTGGCAATGTGCGCGGCTGGCGTGTTTCCCAGCGGAAATGCCGCGGCCGGCGACGCGGAGCATCCTCCGGATAAGAAGTCCCCCCTGGCGAAGGTGTCGCTCGGGCCTCGCGATACAGACTTCAATAGCCACGGATACAAAATCTGCAACGTGGTGAGAGTTCAGCGTTCTCTAAACGCTCTCGGAATCGCCGCCCTGCTCGGCAAGGCGAAAAAAGTCGGAAAGTACGTTGAACTCCCGAAACGCCTCGAGGCTTCCGAGAGGGGGGAATATTTCCTCGTCACCTGGAAGTATTCCGGAAAGAACCCGCCTCGGAGGGCAGTTCTCACGTTCGAGTACAAGTTGTCCAACGAAGAGCGCCTCGAAAGTCTAACGAGAGAATACTCCGACCTCAAGCGGGGGCGGCGCCGCGTGCGGATAGACAATATCGGAGAGCGTTACCGGCAGAAAGGACGCATCGAGTACTGGCGGGTCAGGCTCTTCGCCAAAGGGGAGTTGGTCGCCAGAAAGGAATCTTTTCTATGGCCTGCCTTCAAGGGCGAGGAGGAAGTCCACAAGCGGGGAGGAGTTTGATTTTCACTGTCCTTCCCAGTTGGGGAGCCGTGCCGTGCTTGCTCCAGGAAAAGCTCCGGCGAGGCAGCCTTATAGTTGGCCGCGATACCAGGTTTGCTTATCTCTTTCACGCACGGAGACCAAAGCTATGAACCTCAAGACGATGCTCGAAGCCTCTACCGAGAAATACCCCGATAAGGACCTGTTTTTCTTTGAAGGCCGCTCCGCGACGTATGGCGATTTCAACTGCGAGACAAACCGCCTTGCCCACGGCTTGATGGGGGCTCTATCGGTTGAGAAGGGAGATAGAGTCGCCATTCTTCTGAGAAATCGCCCGGAGTTCCTGACGGCTCTGTACGCGGTGTTGAAATGCGGGGCTGTGGTCGTGCCGGTCAACACTTTCCTCGCACCGGACGAGATATGCTTCGTGCTCGACGATTGTGAGGTTAAGGTTCTCCTCACCGAAAGCTGCTTCCTCGAACACCTCAAAGGGATTCCTGCCCGTGCTAAGACTTTGCGTTCGATTGCCCTGATTGACGGTGAACCTCCCGATGAGCGCTATCTCCCTTATGAAAAGGTAGTTGAGGATGCTCCCTCCGCCAACCCGGACGTTTCGATCGGCTCGGACGACGACGCGATTTTCCTTTACACCTCCGGCACGACCGGCAATCCGAAGGCGGCGGTTCTCTCTCACCGCAACTTCGTTGCGAACGTGGACAGTTGCCAGAAACACCTATCTCTCGTCCCGGAGGACCGCTTTCTCCTCGTCCTGCCGATGTTTCATTCATTCTGCATGACGGTGAACTGCCTTCTGCCGGTTTACATCGGAGGAAGTGTTATCATGCTCGAGTCCATCCGCCCCTTCGAGAAGATGCTCCGTGCCATCGCCGTCCACAAGCCCACGGTTCTGGCTGCCATGCCGCAGCTCTACAATGTTCTGGCGAGGGCCGACCTCCCGGAGGAAGTGTTACGCTCTTTCAACCTCCGAGCCTGCGTCTCCGGCTCCGCCGCCCTTCCGGAAGCTGTGCTGAGAGCGTTCGAAGAAAAGTTTCCTTCGCCCCTTCTGGAGGGCTATGGGCTATCCGAAACAGCGCCCGTCGCAGCCATCAACCCGCTGGAGGGCGTCAGGAAAGTCGGCTCCATAGGCATTCCCATCCCCGGGGTTGAGATTAAGGTATTCGACCAGCACGACAACGAGGTTCCCGTGGGCGAGGTTGGGGAGCTGGTCATTCGCGGCCTAAACGTCATGAAGGGCTATTTCAAAAGACCCGACGAGACCGCCGAAGTTTTCCGCAGCGGCTGGCTGCATACAGGCGATATGGGCAAAACGGATGAGGACGGCTATTTCTACATCGTGGATCGGAAGAAGGAACTTATCATCTCAAAGGGAATGAAGATATACCCGCGACAGATCGAGGAGTTGCTCTATGCCCATCCCAAAGTCGTTGACGCCGCCGTCGTCGCCAAGCTGCACGAAACTCAGGGGGAAATCCCTGTCGCTTTCATAAGCCTGAAGGAAGGACTGGAGGCCTCCAAGGCCGAGTTCATAGATTATCTCAAGCCGAAAGTTGCGCGGTACAAAGTGCCGCGAGAGGTCATCTTCATAAAAGAGTTTCCCAGGGCGCCCACAGGCAAAATCCTCAAACGGCGATTGAGGGAGATGATGCCTTAGCGCCAGGTTCTCTGCGTCTCTGCGCCTTTGCGTTAAAAGAGACAAAAGTGTGAAACGCAGAGGCGCAAGTGAAAAAGGCGATGGATATTTCGGAAAGAGACATATACAGAATCGTTGACGTGAACCTCAACCGTGCGCGGGAGGGGCTGAGGGTCGTCGAGGAAGTCGCCAGATTCGTCCTGGAGGACAAAGCCCTCCAGAAAAAGACCAAGTCCCTGCGACATAAGCTGGCTTCTCTGTTTGCTTCTGTCGCCCGGAAGGGAAGACTCAAGTTTTCGACTTCGGAAGCGGCAGGGCGAGTTGACCGCGGACTTCTGATTGACCGGGGGCGCGACGCTGCCGGCGACGTGGGCAAGGATTCTCTCACGGAGAGCGAGACGAGAAGGGCAACAACCGGTGACCTCCTTCAAGCCAACTTCGCCAGAATCGAGGAGTCCGTGCGGGCCCTGGAGGAGTTCACGAAGTTCTTTTCCGGCGAGCTTTCAGTCCGTTTGAAAGCGATGCGGTTCGAGGTTTATAGCCTCGAGAAAGACTACGCGCGAGCCGCCCATCGAGTCGCGAACGTCCGCTCCCTGAAGCGCGTCGGATTGTATCCAATCATTGATAGGGAAACCATTGGCGACGTCGACCCGCTCGGAGTTGCCCGACAGCTTCTCGTCCCCGGCGTGAGAATCGTCCAATATCGGGACAAGGTCTCTTCCGCCGCGGAGGTGTGCGAGGTCTGCGCCGGGCTGCGGGACATCACCTTGCGAAAAGGGGTTATCTTCATCGTGAACGATCGCGTTGACGTAGCGCAGGCGTGCGACGCCGATGGAGTCCATCTCGGGCAGGACGATATTCCGGTCAACGCTGCGCGACGGCTTCTCGGCTCACGGAAAGTCATCGGCAAGTCAACCCATTCCTTGACGCAGGCTCGCAGGGCAGAAAAGGAGGATGTTGACTATATCGCGGTTGGCCCCGTATTCTCTACTCCGACCAAACGCGGGGCACGGGCGGTCGGTCCGGAACTAATCGCCAGAGTGAGAAGGGTAACGGATAAGCCGATTATTGCCATCGGCGGAATCAATCGCCGTAACCTCGGCGAAGTGCTGGAGAAGGGCGCCGACGGAGCTGCTGTGATTTCCGCGATTCTGAAAGCAAAAAACATCCACGCCGCCTCGGTTGCCCTGAAGAACATCTCTCGCAGAAACTTGAGGAACGCGACCTAACGCCCTGTAAGACGAATGACCTGCCGCTGTCAGCCCGCAGGCACTCGCGGTTCGCAGGTCTCTCCTAACTCATGACGGAGGAAAACATGCCTCACTACCTTGTGACCGGAGGAGCCGGATTCATCGGCTCGAACATCGCCACGGAGCTTGTTCGCCGAGGCGAGAATGTCCGCATCATTGATAATTTTGTAACCGGAAGAAGGGAAAATCTGGACGAGGTCTCGGACGGAGTCGAGCTTATCGAGGGCGACATTTGCGTTCCGGAGCACATCCGGGAGGCGGTTTCCGGGGTGGACTACGTTTTGCACCAGGCGGCAATCCCTTCGGTCGAGCGTTCCGTCAGGGACCCTGCGATGACAAACAAAGCCAATGTGGATGGCACAGTGAACCTCCTCATCGCCTCGCGGGACGCAGGAGTCAAAAGAGTGGTCTTCGCCTCGTCATCGTCGGTTTACGGCGACTCGCCCAGCCTTCCCAAGACCGAAGATATGGCGCCCAACCCCCTTTCTCCGTACGCCGCCAGCAAGCTTATCGGCGAATATTATTGCACGATTTTTCAGAACCTCTTTGGCTTGGAGACTATTTGCCTGAGGTATTTCAACGTCTTCGGGCCGAGGCAGGACCCCGCCTCCCAGTACGCGGCGGTCATCCCGTTATTCATCGCGGCTGTTGCGTCGGACCAGCAGCCGGTCATCTATGGCGATGGGCTTCAGTCCCGAGACTTCACCTTCATCGAGAACGTCGTCCGGGCGAATCTCACGGCGTGCTCCGCTCCGAAAGAAGCCACCGGACAGGTTTATAACATCGCCTGCGGAGAACAGTTCACCCTTCTCGACCTGCTCGATGAGCTTGGGCGAATCCTCAACAAAAAGCCGCGGCCGGTCTTCGACGAGCCTCGACAGGGCGACGTTAAGCATTCCCTGGCGGATATATCGCTCGCGAAAAAGCGCCTTTCTTTCGAGCCGGACGTCTCCTTCGCGGAAGGTCTCCGCCGGACCGTCGCCTGGTTCACCTGAGCCGGGTGCGGGTGTATTTCCGTGGCAAGGTATGGATGAATCCCTTGTTCGAGAAGCCCGGCTGAAGCCGGCTCCCACGACAGAGACGGCGTATATGATGACCACCAGCTGAAGCAGGTGGCTAAGGGGGCGCCGGCTAACCGGCAGGGCGGAATGACGACAGCGACCTAATGGAGGGAAGCCTGCCCGATATGCCACGATTTCGCAGCCACACCCCCTGACCCGGCGCCTCGTGTCTTCTTAGTGGGTTGATCTGGGATTATCTCTCGCCGGGGAAGCGAGTCCAGCAGGCGAGCGGTCTCCGGTGAATCGGGCCAAAGCTGATAGCCGGGCGCGGTCAATCGCCGGGAGCAGGATCGCCGCCAGGATGGCGACAATGGCAATCGCCACCAGCAACTCGATGAGTGTGAAGCCCCTGGACCTTTTCAAAAGAGAAGACCCCTGAAGGATCCATCCCCTGCCGTTCCGCGCGCTCCCACGCAGGGCGGCGAAAACGTGGCATTTTGGAACGTCATGGCGAGCGTTCCATGTGTATCTTGGTGGGGGAAAATCTATCAAAACCTTTGTGCACCCTTGTGAATTGCGGCAGAATGACTGCGAAAAGCATGATCAAAAAGAGAATTAAACCTATGACAAAAGCGACGATTTTGTACTTTGCATACAGCTTAATGCCTTCATTTAACGTACCACCGAGATTGTCGCTCTCAAAAAAACCTTTTTGGCTTCTTCCTCTTACGTCCCGGGCATTCGCGTTTCTCGTTACCCATTCCCCACAGTACTTACATTTTAATGCTTCATCTGGGATTTCAGAAGTGCAATAGGGACACTTTTTCATAATAACCTCCACATCTCCATCACAACTACAACTGTACTACCCGACGAATCTGCCGAACGGGGCAGACCTCCGAGCGTGCCATCTTGCCTATCACGAATTTCTATCCTTGTTCCGTCACTCAAAGTTCTCCTGCGCCCACGTTTCATACTCATTCTTCTCAATCTGGGTCTCGACATCATCGGGAAGCTCTCGCAAGAAATCAAGCCCGGTTTTTCGCTCAATGTCTTCAATAGTGCAGAGATGGTTAAGAACCTTGTCTTTTCTTGGCGTGTTCTGGTCGAAGATGAAGCTGGCTGACTTGATTGAATCGGGGGTTTTTCCCGGCTGAACAAGGACGATTTTCCAGTACCCGGATGGCACCCTGTGAGGCTCATCCGCCTCAGGCAGCGAGGGCATCTTCCTCTCAAATAAGGGCCCCGTCATCACATACACCACCTTGCTGGCTTCAACGATCTTCCTGACATCATTCTCAAGCTCTCGCCACGCCCCCTGATTGAGGTCAGACTTCTGCGGCGTTATGTTCGAAAGGAAATTGGTTTCCGCCCAACAATTTGTGCCCTTAAAGGAACCCAGGGGCGCCTGGTGGCCTCGATCAACCTTGAGGGCGGCGTGAGCGCTCCTGTAATCCTCTGGCTCCAATGTTTCCTCGTCGCTAAGCCACGGGTCAGCTTTCCAATTACGACTTGTCTTCGCGTCGCCGATTACGGTAGCTTCGTCGAGGCGGTAGGCGACCCAATCGGCGAACTTAGTTTCATCGTTTGAAGAAAGGGCGTATATGTCCCTGATGACTAAATCGTTCGTTGCGGGCGTGCCGGTGGGATAGCCGTAGAAGAAGTGTTTGCAATGAATCTCAGGATAGACGGGGCTTTCCACACGTGTAAGAGCGACAAGAAGCGCTCCCGCCAATATGACAAGCCCGACGCAAAGAAGATTGCGAATTTTACAAGACATGACAGACACCCCCGTTCTGTGGATTTCACGCACGACATTTCCCCGCAGCCATCGGTGTAATCCGCTCTGACTGCATCGGCTAAAATCCTACCTTTTTTCGCGCAGTCCTGTCAACGTCGCCGGGCGGAGGGAGCGCGGCCGCGTCTCTGTGGCATGCTCCGACGCCTGGTTTTGAACGTGTCCCGTCTCACGTTGACGTGGTGGATATGTTCGTTCTATCGCACAACGGAGAACGCCACGCTTTCCTTTCCGCCTGCCTTCAGCGGGCACCAAACTTAGCCACCGGCTTTAGTCGGTGGTATCGGATACGAGATTCTTCTCGTGATAGCCGGCTTCAGCCGGGCTTCTCGACCAAAGGATTCATCCATAACTCGCCACGCAAATACGGCCGCACCCGGGCGGAGGGGTGCGGCTGCGTTTGATGAGGCCGGGGCTGGAAACGCGGCAAGGTCGAAATCTTGTGGTGCTCGCAGCCGAAAGAGTGAGCAACAGAGAATACAAACCTCGACCAGAACCGGCGCGCCAGTTCTCCACCCTGCTTACCACGGGGAGTGCGACGGGCCTCCCCTACATCTACCGTCGAATCAATCCCTTCACCGCGAGAGGATGTCACCCAAAGCAGAGGGAAGCCTAATCTGCGGCGGAAATTCAGTCGCGGCCGGGACAAAGAACAGCCCCGCCGGAAAGACGGGGCTGTTCGCTTCTGGCTTCGCTGCGGGATCATTCCGCGCGGACGCGATAGAATCCGCTGGAGCCGGAAATCGCAACATCCGACGAGCTCGTACCGGTGAGCGGACCCGCTACCTCACTCCACGCGCCGGTCAAATCGGCGGTGTAGTCAATGTAGTAGCTCTCGGTACCGAACACGCTCCACGTGACACTCAGC
>CAZXGF010000021.1:0-30131 GCA_964640185.1 uncultured Verrucomicrobiota bacterium
GGAGCGTGTCCGCCTCCACAGCCGGAGCGGTGAAGGTTGTAACGGCGGCGGTCGACTCGGCGATGGCCACAGTCGGCCCGCTGGTCTCGGCCCAGGAATAGCTAACAATATCACCAGCGAGCGACATGCAATAGCTGCCGTCAAGGGTCGCGGTGCCTCTCTCCGGGACTTCCGCGTCTATGCCTTGAACCACAAGATCACCTCGCGCCTGGTTGCCATAAATCTCCAGCTCCGCCACGGAGGTGAACGTGTTCATGCCGCCGGGCGTGCCGAAGATTCTAATGCCGGTTCCTCTGACGGTGGCGAAGGTGATTGTGTATCTGGTGAAGTCTTTTCGCCCTCCAGGACTGTTAGTGAAGTCGTAGTCGGGGATGAACTGTACGTTCGGGGCGTCCAGCCACGTCGTGCCATCGTCCGTGTACTCAACGGTGAGGTCGGTAAACCAGCCGCCATCGGAGTAAAACTGACCCGTGTAATACGCTATCTCGTCGAACCACAGCGGGGTGTCCCAGAGGTAGCCCCAGAAATCCTCGGTCTCGGCTGCTGTGCCGTAGCTGTCGGTGCTGGTCTCGACGTCGCCGTCATTCAACGCCGTGACAGGGTTGCCATCGTAGTCAAAAGTCGCGGAGGGAGGCGTGGCTCCTCCGTTAGCTTCCGTCATAGCCACATTCCGCATAATGGTCACGGAGACCGGCTCGGAGTGGGGCCCCGTCCCATAATCGTTTTTTCCTAAAACCCTGACGGGAAGTACGTCGCCGGCATTCTGATCCTTCATCTCATATTCAAGGGCTTCGACCTTCGGGGCGATGGGCACCCAGACGTCCGCCATGTATTCCATCTCTATCACATAGGAGTCCGCGTCCACGAAGCCGTCCCAGAAGAGCCAGAACCCCCTGTCTGTCCGTATCGTCCGCAGGTTGGAGGGGGCAATTTTGGGAGCGTTTTTGGCCCGGATACTGATGTCCACAATGTCGCTGCTGGGCCCGTCCGGCGACTCGATGTCGAGCTGGAAGGTCAAAATGGCGCCGATGTCCAGGTCGGGGGCGGTGAAATGGGAAAAGCCATCGGCAGGATTCGCATTGTCGAGAACAACCTCGGGTTGCCCGCCAATCTGCTGCCAGTGATAACCGGTCGCGTTGTAAGACGCTGAGCCATTCAGCGTTACCGCGTCTCCTGTCCAGACAACCTGGTCTTCTCCCGCATAGGCGCCTCTATTGATCGTTACCGCGGTAATGGCGTGAACATTATCTGAGCCGCCAGTAGCACCCGTAAAACCGAAGTAAGCGTCGTAGGGCGTGTACCCGGGGATGTCGAAGTCGAAAATCTTCGTCTCCGGCATGGGTGTGGCTGCGGTGTCATTGCTCATCCACATCTCCAGGTGCCCCGCATGGAACTTTATCTCAGCGCGAAACGGCGCCGGGAGCGCGCCCGCGGTATAGGTGTCCTCCATGTCTATCGGAGGCACATAATAGGCGAATCCGGTCGAGCCAGGGTCCTGAGAGCCCTCGACGATGGCGACGTAGTTCTCCGGCTCGCCCTCGACGCCGGAGTAGGTATCGAACTTTACTGCGTATCCGTCACAGCCGCCGTAAAAGCCCAGGGAGCCGCCGCCTCCACCCAGAATGGTCGGACCTCTCACCCACGCGAAGGTCATCCCGTCAGCACCGCTTCCTGCCCCTATCCAGAAATCGAACTCCACGTTGAACGTTTCGCCGCTCATCTTCTCGTACCAGAAAATGGAGCCCGCTTGATCGCTGGTGTCGGTGAGAAAGTAAGCCTGGTAAGACTCTTCCCAGTATCCCGTCCCTTCCAGCGCCCATTTGTCCCAGTCCGGTTCCGTCTCGAACGTCTCGACCACTATTGCCGGGGCTGCCACCGGCGTCAGAGCCAGCAATAGAGTCACTGTTAATCGCAAGCTGCTCCTGAATCGAATTGCTTTCATTGTGTCCTCCTCCTTTCAGAGTTGGCGTTCCGCTGCCGAAACGAAATGAATGACACTCAATGTAAGGTTTTTGCCGAGCAAGCCTGTCGGGGAGAGACAACGATTATGAATTGCGCGGTTGACACCAAAGTCCATCGCTTTACACGAACCCCCCAAAGGCAAGCATCAAATTCCACTCCTTTATATATAGTAATATGATACAGCACCTGCCGATTGTCCAGCAAAAAAAACGGGCGGTGGTAATCCCTCCGTCTCGGGCGGATAGCCGGCCGAGGCGGAGGAGGCAAGAAGGGAACAGCAGATTAACGCAAAGGCGCAAAGTCGCAGAGAATAAGGTGAGAAGGACACCCCGCGTCTCGCGGGGCTGTCGTTGCATGGTCATCTTGCCCATGAGTGTTCACGGGCGGAACCCCTGCGCCACGTGGGGCACGGCTTTTTTTGCCGTGAAGGGTGCAGCTCAGTGTTGCCGTCTATGTAACGCTGGCGTCTCGCCGGCAGTCCCGAGGGCGTCTCGCCCTCGGCGGGGGCAGGGGAGTTCCTCGACATCCCCCGCGGAACGCGGGGCGGGACAGGATGCAGGCGATAGGTAAACGTTTCTGCGTGCTCTGCGCGCTCTTTGCGCTTTCTGCGGTGAGCGCATCCCCGCCACGCGAGTGCAGCGACAATTCCTGCTGAATGTAGTGTTTTGTTTTTGCCGCAGATTCCATATAATGCCCGCGGGAAATTGTGCGGGAGCAGAAAGACCCGCAGATGAAATATCGGAGGGTGGGAAAGGCCTATTCGATGATTGCCGAGTACGAACAGAAAAGGCAACCGAGAGAGCAACAATAGTCGTAGAATAACGGTTTGCAACAACAGGCAAACTGTAAGAGAGGAGACGCATCATGGGCAAGAAGGAAATCAGCAGAAGGAGGTTCCTGAAGGACAGCTCTTTAATTGGCGCGGGAATGTTCCTCGCGGCAGCAGGCCCCAAGCCGGGCGAGGCAAAAGCGGTAAAAGTGGACGCCTCGAAGATCGTCAACTACAACCCGAAAATGGGATACCGCCGGCTTGGAAAGACCAATCTGATGCTCTCGGAGATCAGCCTCGGTGGACACTGGAGGAATCGCGGCGGCGGGCGCTACTGGGACAGGTTCGGCAACGACGAATGTCCACCGGATGTGGCGAAGAATCGGACGGATGTGGTGAGTAAGTGCATAGAATGCGGGATAAACTATCTCGACATCACCACCCGGGCGGAGTGTATCTCTTACGGCATAGCCCTGAAAGGGCGCAGAGAAAAGATGATAGTGGGCGCCGACGACCATGTCCTCGGACCGCGCAATCCCGCTAACCGGACGGTGAAAAAGCAGATCTACGACGTCGAAGAATGCTTGAAGACTCTTCAGACGGATTATTTGGACATCTGGCGTGTTCAAGCCCAGATGAACCCTCCGCTTAACACCGACGCGGAGGTCGAGATCATGATTGAAGCGTTCGAGAAGGTTCACAATCAGGGGAAGGTGAAGTGGTTCGGGGTTTCCTCGCATACGCGGCCCTGGCTTCAGCACATTATCGAGAAGTATCCGGTGATTTCGATGGTTCTTTTCCCCTACACCGCGCAGTCAAAGGTCATTGATGACAAGGAGGTGATCCTCGAGCGAGGCGCCGGCGAAGGCGGAACCGACCAGCGAAAGAGCATCTTTGAGGCGGTGAAGAAGTGCGACGTGGGCGTCTGCACAATCAAGCCCTTCGCGGGAGGCTCGCTTTTCAGTAACAAGACCTTCCCTGCGCCCGAAAGAGGTTCGGGCGAGGAGCACAAGCTGGCAAGGCTGACGTTGCAGTACATTCTTGCCAACGACGCCATCACCTCTCCGATGCCGGGGATGACCACGATCAGCGAAGTCGAGAACAATGCAAGAGCATCCTACGAGCGAAAAAAGAAGGTTTCCTGGGAAGACGTCCAATGGCTCAAGAGAAAAACGGACCTTGCGTGGGCCAATCTTCCGGAGGATTACGCCTGGCTGCGTGACTGGGAATGGGTCTGAAAAACTGTGTGAGTCGAAATGACCAACGAGAGGAGAGTGATGCGACCAGTGCGGACGAAAGCGGGCGTTGCAGCAGTCGCGGCCTCTGTGGTGTTTTTTATCGCGGCGACGGACGAGGAGAAGGAGAGAGCAAAGGAGGCAGAGGAAGCTGTCCTGAAAAGCAACTCCGCGTGCATGGTCTGCCACATAGATTTCGATGAGGAGGAGCTGACGGTTCAGCATCGAAAAGCGGGTGTAATGTGCGCCCGCTGTCACGGTTTCTGCCAGGCGCACATGAATGATGAGATGGCAGCTACCCGCCCCGACCTTATCTTCGGTCGAGCGGAAGTGGATAAGATGTGCTTTGAGTGCCACCTCTCGCATAAGCGCGCACATAAGGACAACAAAGCGTTCGAGGCGTTTTTCGGGAAGTGGCGAGGGAAGCGCCGCCCGAACGGGCAGCTCATTATGAAAGGCGCTATATGTACGGATTGTCATGGGAGGCACGTCCGTCTTCAGGCGCCGATGCCTCAGGCCAAGGCCGTCGGCCAGGAGCGAACGCAGTTCTTCAACGGGAAAGACTTTCTTGGCTGGAGGGCTGTCGGAAAAGCAAAATGCTCCGTGGAGAACGGCGTGTTGGACGGGCAGCTTTCTGACCAAAGTCGCAGATGAAAGCATCATCAACCGGGAGGGATGGAACACTGCCGACATCAGCGCCGTTGGCGGTCATATAAGAGTGAGGCTCAACGGCGTGAAGGTCGCTGATCTGAAAGACAGCAAAAAGCTTAGTGGCAGAATAGGCTTCCAGGTTCACCCCGGAGGGCGATACGCGAATATGAAAATCATCGTCAGGGAGGCGAAGCTCAGGGAGTTGTCGGTGAACTGAAAGAGATGGCAAAAGTTCTCCCGGACAGTCGTTTCGCGAAATGCAGCCCGGCGGTGTTGCCCTTTCGCCCGGCTTTACGATATATTGAGTGGTGTCGGCTTTGTAATCAGGTCACCTGAACTTATATTAAGGAGGTTTTCACAATGACAGAAAAGAAAATCACCAGACGTGAGTTTGTCCGGGGCAGCGCGATGGCCGCGGTGGGCATTGCGGCAGGTCTCGGAGGGGCAAAGTCGGCTTTGGGTGCGAAGAAGTACGGCTGGAAAGTTCTCAACTACAACCCGGACATGGAGTACCGCAGGCTGGGTAAGACCGGCTTGATGGTGTCAGCCGTGTGTTTTGGCGGACACTGGAAGCGGATTGATAAGATGGTGCCGGGTGTCTTCAAGGGCGGAGGCTGGCTGAGCGCCGACCTGAACGACCCGGGCTTCAGGAAGAACCGGTACGACGTGGTCAGCCGCTGCATTGAGAGGGGCATCAACTACATTGACGCGTGCACCTGGGAGGAGGTTATGGCCTACAGTGAGGCCCTCAGGGGGAGGCGAGATAAGATGTACCTCGGCTTCTCGTGGTACCAGGAGGAATTGCGGAACGCCAGGTTCCGCACGACCAAAGCGCTCCTCCAGACCCTGGACAAGGGCATGAGGTTAGCGAAGCTCGATTACGTGGACCTCTGGCGAATCACCATGCACGAGCAAAGCAGTCGGCACACTAAGGGCGAAGTCGAGGAGATGATGGGCGCTTTGGAGAAAGCCAGGCAGCAGGGCAAGGCCCGCTACACCGGCTTCTCCTCGCACGATCGCCCTCATATCAAATTGCTGATCGAGACCTATCCCGACATCGTTGACGTCATCGTCACGCCATACACCGCCAGGAGCAAGGTGCTGCCCAAAGATAGCCTCTTTGACGCGATAAAGAAGTACAACGTGGGCTTCTTCGGCATTAAGCCCTTCGCAAGCGCCTCGCTGTTCAAAGGCGACAGCTCCCCCGGCAACGCTAACGTGGAGGAAGACGACCGGCGAGCGCGGCTGGCCATTCGCTACATCCTCTGCAACACCGCGGTTACGGCGCCCATTCCGGGCATGATAAGCGCTCGCCAGGTGGACAACGTCGCCAAGGCGGTCAGCGAACGCCGCGAGTTGGACAGCTCCGAAGCTGCCGAGCTGGAGAAAGCCACCGATGAAATGTGGGCCAAGCTGCCCGAGGATTATCAGTGGCTGAAGGACTGGGAGTACGTGTAGAAAAGCATCTATCCTGTTTGACGAAAGCGCACGCGGATGGCGCGGGCCGTGAGCCTGCCCATCCGCGTTGCGTAACCTGGCGCCCGGACACCCAAGTGAGCTCGTAATGAGCGTGGAAAGGGTGCGGCTGCGTCTCCGTGGCATGCCGTGACACCTCGTTTTCAGCCTTTCACGCCCCACGTTGACGCCGTGCATCTGTCCAGCCTGTTGCTCCATCGTACAACGGAAAACGCCACGGCTTCCTTTCCCCCCCCTGCGCCAGCGGGACCTTGCCTGACAGAGTATAGGCCCTCGCTTGACCGTTGCCTTGTTCCCGGGCCTTCGGTACGGGTTCAGTCGGCGCGCACGCGGATGTACACGGCCGGCCCCGGCATCGGCATGGGAACAACCGCAGAGGTGTCCTGGATGGGCCAGACGGTGCCCTCGACGGGCTGCCAGTCGCCACCCACGAGGCTGGCACAGCACTCGACAGTGTAGTCTCCGCCGCCGAAGTGGTTCCACGTCAGGTTGAGGCCCCCTTTTGCACAGTCCATCGTTTGGACGGCTCCCCTTGCCGGGGCCGTGACCGCAATGCGAACATCGTCGTCGGTGGCCTCGTCGGCACCATCACTCGCTGTCAAGGAGAATACCAGGACCGTGCCCTCCTCAATTGCAGAGGCATCAAAGCTGGTAACAGCGGAGTGTTGGTCTGCGATGGAGACCGTCGGCCCGCTCACTTGCTGCCACAAGTAGCTGACAATGGGTCCTGTTGCTGAGAAGGAGTAGCTTCCATCCAAAACACCGGCGCCACCTGCGGGGGCCTCACCGTCCAGACCTTGAACTACCAAAGGACCACGGTTCTGGTCGCCGTACACTTCGAGCTCTGATATTGACGTGAATGTCGCCGAGCCGCCGGGCGTGCCATAGATTCTGATGCCCGTGCCTCGCACAGTTGGAAAGGAAATGTCATATCGCTCATAGGCTTCCCGGCTTTGCTTCTCGTCGGCGAAATTGTACGGGGGGATAGTCTCCACGGGTAAGTCAATCCAGTTGGCGCCATCTTCAGTGCACTGAACCGTCAGGCTCGTGAACCACCCGCCATCCGAGAAGGTGTCGCCTGTGAAATAGGCAATGTGGTCGAAATAGAGCGGCTCGGCCCATAGATACCCCCAGTAATCCTCGCTCTTGAGCTCACCGTTCCGGCTATCGTTGTGGTCGTCGTAAGCCCCATCGTTCATCCGGGTGATATTATGATGCGAAACCACGTATGTGGCGCCCTCAACCGGGTCCAGAGGAGGCGTAGCTCCTCCCGCGGCTTTCCCCAAAGCCACATTCCGGATAATGATCACGGATATCGGCTGGGACTCGGCGCCTTTGCCATAGCTATTCTTGGCAACAACCCTGACAGTAACTTCGGAGCCAGTTTCCTGATCCGTTATCGCGTATTCAGCAGCATGGACGTTTGGGGCGATGGGTATCCAGATGTCCGGCAGATATTCTAACTGTATCTCGTAGAGTTCCGCGTCGAAAACGTCATCCCAATACAACCGGAACCCCTTGTTTGTCCGCAGCGCCCGCAGATTGCTTGGTGGAATCCGAGGCGGGTTGGCGGCAAGGACTTTAACTTTAACTTCATGGGGCACCGTACCCCAGGCTGGGGATTCCACTGTCAGCTCGAACGTTAAAACATAGCCCACTTCTGCTACGGGTGCATCGAAATGTACTTCTGCCTCATTCGCAGAAGGTTCCAAAGTCACCTGAGGTTCGCCCCCGGTCTGCTTCCAGGAGAAGTTGGTTGCGTCTCCGGGGGCCATGAGCTGGCCCTTGAGCGTTACCGTTTCGCCCGTCTCGACAATCCGATCGGCCTCGACAATCCGATCTGGCACCTCGAGTCCCCAGTTTTGATCGAAGAACCCCGCCTCCACCCACGCGTCCGGCAGGTAGTACAGTTGGGTTTGGTAGTAAGGAGGTGGAACCACCAGTCCAGCAATGATGCTGCGGTCGAAAAGAACGTAGTCCGGCCAATACCAGGGAAGACACTCCAGGTCTCTCTCGTACGAGCCCTGGATAGTCCCGTGGCTGATCACCACATATCTCTCCGGATTCAGCGGATTCGGGAAAATCATGTAAAGCCCGTAGTTCTCGTCACGGTACACGGTCGCTCCGACCTGGATACGATCGCGCCAAACGCAAATCGGAAGGAAGTCGGTTATCTCTTGGATCAGCGAGTTCGAGTCAGCGGTTCCGAACAGGATCAAGTTGCTCGAAGCGATGTCGTCCCCGGTGATTGATGTATCCGTGACTGGGGAAATGTCAGCGTGCATCCAGGTGTTCCATTCCGACTTGAACTTCTCAGCTTCCGCATTGTTCTGGTCGGTCTCGCCTTCGTCGCCGCTTGTGCCCACGACCAAGACGAACTTCGAGGTGTAAGCATGGCCGATGGGGCCTTCCATCTGGGCCGTTTTTCTCAGCCCACCTGGGAGAGTATCTTCGGTGGACCAGGCAACGACATTTCCAGACTCGTCCAGCGACGCGAAAATAGTGATCTCCCCCACCGGCCCGGTATAGCTAAGCTCACCGTTTGTATAGACACTCACCTGGTCCTTTCCCACAAGCTCCGGCGTGAGAAATAGGGTATACTGGAGCAGATTGCTCGTCGTGACTTCCACTCTGTCGCTCTGCTCTCCGGAGACTTCGGCCTCGATCGTCGCGAACACGTCGCTGGACAGCTTCTTCTCAAGCCTGTCAATGCGTACCCAGTAGATGGAGCCGTACTTCAACTGATTCGCTTTCAGGACAACGTGCTTCGGATTGGGTTCATTGACATGTTCGGCGAAGAACTCGTATAAGGCCAAGACGTCGTAGGTGGCCACGTGGCCGCCCGGATATTCATAGTACGAATGGATATAGCCCAGTTCGTCCAGCCTCGCATGTAACCTTTGCCCGTTTAGCGGCGGCACAATTGTGTCCTGCAGGTGCACCACGATGTATGCATTCAGATGCCTGCCATTTTCGGCCAGTACGAGCGGAGACCCGCCCAGGAGAAGTGGCTCACGGCTTGCCTCAATCGTCGATGGGGCCAAAGCCTTCCCGTACTGCTGCCCATGCCAGTGATGATAATCGGCACGGCCATCTACCCCAGCTACCGCCGCGAAAACGTCCGGATAGCGAAAGCCCATTCTGAAGGCGCCCGTCGCTCCCATGGACAGTCCGTGCCAGTAAAGCCTGCTCTCATCAATGTTGAACTTTGTTCTGCGTAAGGCGTCGAGCACCTCGAAGAAATCTTTCTCACCGAGGCCGTTGTACTGCGTATTTCCGCGCCCGTCCAGGTGGACCATGATCCACCCGTTGGCGTTGGCAAAAGACCGGTCAGCATCTATGAAGCCTGCGCTCGCTGTTCCCCCGTATCCATGAGCAAAGAAGGCCACCGGATGCGCCACATCGGGATCGAAGGGCTCCGGAAGGTAAAGCCGGTACGGCTGGCTCGAGCCGTCAACCTCCGAGGTGTAGTATTGCATCGAATCTGCAGCGAAAGCAGTCTTGGAGGAACATGTGAGAACCAACGCCGTGATCGACCAGTTTACCCAGAACCTTAGCGGGAACCTTTTCGCGTTCATCTTCCCCTCCTATAGCTGAAAGTTTGCCCATTCAGTGCCGAGCCCCTGTGGTTTCTCCGGCCCCCGCACCGTCAGGCGATCCAATTGGCTCTTTACGTCCCTCACTTATATATATCCGCAAAACCTCCAAATATCGCAAGCGGCCCCGAAAAAAATTACAGGGACGCCGTTTCTCCGAGGCCCATACAGAAGAAACATGACAGAGAACGGACGGAGAAGAATCAGGGCACAGAGGCAAGATACGCGCTGCATCTCGACAGGATTCGGTCTTCCCTTCTCTTTTCTGTTCGCTTTGTAGGTAAATCCTGCACACGCAGGCCATGCTCGGGTGATGCGCGGGAGCGTTTTCGGCCTTGACCGGCAGGCTCAAGGGAGTAAACTCGTACCAAAGGAGCTGTCGGCATTCACGGCACGTGGCTCAATTTCTGCGGTCTGGGGACGTGCAGAGCAACATTTCTGAGGCTATGGGCATGTCTGGAAAGGGGGGACTGCCGATGACCAAGCACGGAGATGAGGGTGGGTTGCCTCCGATCAGCGGGGCGGGGCCGGGAGAAAGCGTCGCGCGGCCCGATGCAACACCCGAGATTGAAGGCTTCAAGATCACTGGCCGACTGGGCGAAGGGGGGATGGGGACGGTATGGCGCGCGGTTCAGTTGAGCACGCACCGTGACGTCGCACTCAAGCTTCTGGGGAGAGGTGCGTTCGCGTCAGAGAGGGATCGCGCTCGGTTTGAACGAGAAGTGGAGCTCACCGCCCGCCTGCAGCATCCCAATATTGCCCGGCTATACGATAGCGGCCTCCATCATGGTCTGTACTACTACGCGATGGAACTGATCGCCGGCATGCCCCTTGACAAGTACGTTGAACAGCGTGGACTGAGCCAGCGGCAGGTTCTGGAGCTGATGGAGACGGTTTGCGAAGCTGTCCAGCACGCCCACCAGAGCGGAGTCATTCACCGCGACCTGAAGCCTTCGAATGTTCTCGTTACCGCCGATGGGCAACCGCATGTCCTGGATTTCGGACTGGCGAAGGCTTTTCTGGAGGGAGATTCCGGCGTGAGCGTATCCGGTGACGGAGAAGCGTTGGGCACACCGGCATATATGTCGCCGGAGCAAGCGGCCGGACGCAGAGATGAAATTGACACACGCTCGGACGTGTTCAGCTTGGGCGTGATTCTCTTCGGCCTTCTGACTGGGGAATCACCGCACGACCTATCCGGCACGCGGTATCAGGTTCTGCAGCGAATCGCGCAACAGGAAGTGAGACGACCTCGAGGCATTAGCAAGGATGTAAACCGGGAGCTCGAGGCTTTTCTTCTCAAGGCACTGGCTCATGATCCGAAAAAGCGCTACGCTTCCGCTGGCGCCCTGGCTGAGGACATGGAAAACTACCTCACCGGCGAGCCGCTGATCGCAAGGCGTCCAACCACGGCTTATTTCCTTCGCAAACGTCTCTGGAAATATCGCGGCCGTGTGGCTCTGGCACTGGCATTTGTGGCCTTTCTTATTGGGGTAGCGGCCATCTCCTACATGCGAATCGCTGAGGAGCGAAACCGAGCTTTGGAAGCCAAAGCCGAAACCGAGCGAGAGAACTATCACAATATCATCGCCTTGGCCGATGCCAAGATCGCCGATTCGTTCATGGACCAGGCCGAGGCGCTTCTCTGGAGCACGCCGAAAAACCTGCGGGGATGGGAGTGGGGGCGGCTCATGCGCGCTCGCCATCAGGACCTCCTGACCCTGAAGGGGCATTCCGACGCTGTGATCTCCGCAGCCTTCTCGCCGGACGGGAAGCGTGTGGCAACCGGAAGTTGGGACGATACGGCGAAAATCTGGGACGCGGAAACCGGCCAGGAGATTCTGACCCTGAGGGGCCATGCACACTCCATCGGCTCCGTAGCCTTCTCGCCGGACGGGAAACGGCTGGTCACGGGAAGCTACGACCACACGGCCAAAATCTGGGACGCAGAAACCGGCGAGGAGATCCTGACCCTGGAGGGCCACTCACAGGCACTCAGCTCCGTGGCCTTCTCCCCGGATGGAAAGCGTATTGCGACGGCAAGCGGTGACAAAACCGCCGGGATCTGGGACGCAGAAACCGGCCGGGAGATTCTGAGGCTGACAGGCCATACAGACGCGGTGCACTCGGCGGCCTTTTCCCCGGACGGGAGGCGAGTGGCAACGGGAAGCAGGCACCGAACCGCGAAGATCTGGGACAGTGAAAGCGGCCAGGAGATTCTGACCCTGACGGGGCATTCGGACGGTTTGAGGTCCGTGGCCTTCTCCCCGGACGGGAAGCGACTCGTGACGGGAAGCGATGACAACACGGCAAAGATCTGGGACGCAGAAAGCGGGCAGGAGATTCTGACCCTGAAGGGCCATCATGAGATTGTGGACTCCGCGGCGTTTTCTCCGGACGGGAAGCGAGTGGTGACCGGAGGCTGGGACAGAACTGCGAAGGTCTGGGATGCTCAGACCGGCGAGGAGATATTGACCCTGAAGGGTCATTCCAGCATTGTGTACTCCGTGGCGTTTTCCCTGGACGGGAGGCGAGTGGTGACGGGAAGCTGGGATAACACGGCCAAAATCTGGGACGCAGAAAGCGGGCAGCACGTTTTGACCCTGAAAGGCCATTATGGGATCGTGGACTTCGCCTGGTTCTCCCCGGGCGGGAAGCGAGTTGTCACGGGAAGCAGGGACAAGACGGCGAAAATCTGGGACGTCGAAACCGGTCGGGAGATGATGACCCTGAGGGGCTTTTCACACGCCGTGGCCGTGGCCTTCTCGCCGGACGCAAGGCATATCGGCACGGCAAGCGGGAACACAGCCAAAATCTGGGACGGCGAAAGTGGTCGGGAGATTCTAACGTTGAGAGGCCATTCAAACACCGTGCACCGTGTGGCCTTCTCCCCGGATGGGAAGCGAGTGCTGACGGGAAGCTTCGATGAAACGGCTAAGGTCTGGGACGGTGAAAATGGCGAGGTGATTTTCACACTGAGGGGCCATTCAGGCGATGTGAGTTCCGTGTCCTTTTCCCCTGACGGAAGGCGTATCGCGACGGCAAGCGGCAAGACAAGCAGAATCTGGGACGGCGAAAGTGGTCGGGAGATTTCAACGCTGAGACGCCATTCAAAAGACGTGTACTCGGTGGCCTTCAGCCCGGATGGGGAGCGAGTGGTGACAGGAAGCTTCGATAAAACGGGGAAGGTCTGGGATAGTAAAAGTGGCCAGGTGATTTTCACTCTGAGGGGTCATTCAAGAGAAGTGACCTCAGTGGCCTTTTCCCCGGACGGGAAACGAGTGGTGACGGGAAGCTGGGACGATATGGCGAAGGTCTGGGACGCAGAAAGTGGCCGGGAGATTCTGACCGTGAAAGGCCATTTAGGGGGCGTAAATTGCGTAGCTTTCTCCGCAGACGGGAAGCGATTGTTGACAGGAAGCGTGGACACTACAGCGAAGATCTGGAACGCCTTCGATTGGAACCTCTCGCGCAAAGGACTCGAACAGCAGAAGCTCGAACACTACAGGCGATGGCTGGACAGGAACCGCTCAAGTGGAGAGGACTCGGTTTTACGAGAATCTGTTCCTCTTAGACCGACCAGCAGCCGCGGACGAGGATTTTCAAATGACGAGGTGCATATCGTTGCTCAAGCCAGCGACCGAATGGGATCAGGCAGGACTGACCTCCTATGGGGAAGTACGGTCTATTTCAGGTGAAATAGGCCAACTGCTGGAGCGAGCTTCCATCCAAGAGGAAGAGATAAGTGTCACCTCCAACAGATAAGACAACGAGCGGGCCCCCGGGCACCGGCCTGTTCGAAACGACCAGTTGGACAGAGATTTTTGCCGCTCGGTCCGCAGACAAGCCGCGGAGTCCCGAAGCTCTCGAGGAGCTGCTATCAAGGTATTGGAAGCCTGTGTACTGTTATCTGCGATGCAAGGGCCATGACAATGAGACGGCGAAGGACCTGACCCAGGGATTTTTTCACGAGGTCGTCCTGGGCCGGAGCCTCATCGAACGAGCCGACCGTACCAGGGGACGCTTCCGAACATTTCTCCTTGCCTGCCTGAACCGATACGTTTCCAAGATCGAGCGCGGTGAGAGAACAAGGCGCCGCATCCCCCGGAAAAGCCTGATACGCCTGGACGAAATTGACGGCTCGAGCATCCCTGGGCTTTCCGATTGCTCAACTCCCGGCGAGGCCTTCGACTACGCCTGGGGAACAGCGCTGCTTGACCAGGTCGTCACCGAGGTGAGGACGAAATGTTGCGAAACGGGCAATGCCACCTATTGGGAACTGTTTCGAGAGAGGATCCTTCTGCCGATTATGGAGAACGCTCGGCCTTCTCCGCTGTCCCTCCTGTGCGAGAAGTACGGCGTAGCCGACACGGCGAAGGCATCGCACATGATCTTCACTGTGAAGCGACGTTTCCGGGCGATGCTGCGGCGTTACGTGCGGCAATTAGTGGATTCCGATGCAGAAGTTGACGAGGAAATCCGCTATTTGATGAAGATTCTTTCGAGGCGAGGTGCGAGATTATGAGGAAATCGGGATATATATTAGTGGAGGGGAAAGACAACCCCGGTGGCGAAACCGTGAGTGCGCCAAATGCGATGAGGAGCTTTCCCAGCCCCAAAGAGATTTTTCTGCACGCTTTCCGGAGTCAGATAAGTGAAGGACGACACAACCTATGGCCTCAGCCCGGAGCGTTTAGCTCGTTTACTGGCAATTGGTCTGCAAGGCCGCGACGGCGAGAACAATCCTTATGCTGGTCGAACGCCCGCTGAAATCGTCCGAGAGATGTTGGCCAGCAAGCTGCCCCTCGACCCCGACGCATCTGACTCGCTGCCTGCCATCCTCAACCGCGCCTGTAAGGACTTGCTTGCCCTTTCCCATCGCACCATAAGCGATCTTCTCCTGCATCCCAACACCGATCTCGCGGTTATCAAGACGCTGAAAGACTATGGCAAGGAACTGGTTCGTCTTCGTCGGCGTGAGACTGAGCAGGCAGCGGCAACCGTGATCTACTATGCAGCTATTGGCAGTGCTCTCGTGTTTCATGGGCAAAAAATCACCGACCACTCCTATCCGAAGCTAAGGAAAGCCTATGCAAAGCTCGAAGAGAGCCCCTGGATTCCGGATGAACTGAAGGATTTGTTCAGAAAAGCACGCACGGTGTGCAGAGAGGAGGAAGGAAGGCGCGAGTAGAGGCTCATTGCCGATTCGTGCCGTGTGAAAGGAACTTCTTGGACAGGATAACAGGATTGCCGCCATCCAGTCTATCCTGTAATCCTGTCAAAAAACACGTCGCCGGATGTACAAATCCGGCAACTGAATAGCCACAACTGGTCGCTTGAAGTCAAAACAAAGCGGCCGGTGAGCCAACACCGCCAAGCGAAGCACTCACCGGCCAGGCATCGCACCGGGCGCTCGGTCTGCGCGCACGGACGATGACTCTGTAATTGTACCGCAGGGCGCTTCAAACAACAAGAGGGAAGCAGGGTGTGCTTGCGAAACGGCGGCACTATGCCCAGGCCAAATCCGGGGCACGGCTTTCAGGGTGGCACGGGCGTCCCGCCCGTGAAGGACCATGGGCAAGATGCCCATGCCACGAAGAAACCCCTGAATTGTCTTTGATCGTCCGTGACGGCACAAGATGAATGGTCAGGCCGAAGCCAGGGTCCTCCGGGGCTGGCACGGGAATACGGCCTCACCCGGCCTGGACCATCTCCGTCAAGAAGAAATGAGCGCCCGGATGCCGTCGCTTCCGAGGCCTCGGCGCTCTTGAGCCTGGCGCACCAACCGGCGCAAAGGGGAAAGGAGGTGATAACCGCAGACGCATAGCCGGTGTTGGACCCAGGCCCGCAAGGTAGATCAATCTAAACCAATGAAAGCAAGAAAGGAGAAACGATTATGAGAAGGAAAAGAGTCGTTGTGTCCGTAAGGATCGTCGCTCTGGCGGCGGTGGTGTGTGCGGCTCTCCTATGCAGGGGTGCGTTTGGTGGGAAGGGCCGGGGTCCGAAGCCCTCCGCCTGGGACGGTAACCTGAAAGGCGGGTTCAGCCGTACGGGCGTATGGATCGGCGGCAACTCGAGCACTGGAATTCTGTGGAAGGAGACTGTGTACGCGTGCGACGCAGCGGAGAGGGTACTGACCAGTCGGGTCCAGTGGGTGAACTTTGACCCGCCTCATTTAGGGGCTGAGGGCGTGACCGAATTCGTCGGCCAGTACGTGCGAACAGGTAAGAACACCTACGACTACTTCGCGATAGCGCACTTGATCGGCCCCGTTGGCGACGTCCGCAACCAGGTCCTTGCCATTTTCGTCATGACGAGCCGAGACGGCCACTTCGTCGACCGCAACACGTGGGAGAACACGTTCGAGTTGGCCATTTACTTGGCCGCCCAGGATGAAGACGGCGACGGCCTACCAGACCCTGGGCAGGTGCCACCGCTCCGGATTCCCTACGAAGATACGGCCATGCGCTTCCCTCTGCTTGATGTTTCCGGCCCATGGCCTGACATGGAGTAGCACACCACCTGGATCCAATCAGAGCGGCGAAGCGGGAAACTCTACGGAGCGAGTGCTACGCCCCACGTTGCCTCTGGGCGTGGTCGGCATTTGTCCCCGGATGAATCCGGCCGCGCCCGGGGGCTCTTGAGCCTGGCGCACCAACCGGCGCAAAACGGAAAGGAGGTGATACCCGGAGACGGATAGCCGGGGTTGGACCCAGGCCCGCAAGGTAGATCAATCTAAACCAATGAAGACCAGAAAGGAGACACGATCATGAAAAGGAAAAGAATTATCGCATTGCTGTCGCTCATGGGGATCGTTGCAGTTGCGCTTGCGGCCGCGCTGACCGTCCAGGGCAAGCCTGGTAAGCACGACCCCCGATGCAGGCCAACTGGAGTTTACCTATTCCCATTCGAAACCGGAGAAATGACGCAAGCAACGTTCATCCCAAACGACCCATCCGCAAACGAGCTCACTGTTATCACGAGGTACGCCGAGTCAGACCCCAGTGGCCTCGGTTTGTTTCCGGACGCCACATCCGTCCTGAAAGATATGGGCAGGGCGGTGAGAACGGGAAAGAACACGTACGAGGTTACAACCATCAATTACCCAACGAAGTGGGGGGACGCGTTCATAGGGAAACCGGTTGGCATTTGGGTGTCGAGTGGGCAGTTCATATTCTCCGATGACTGTGAGACTGCGCGTCTCATTGCCACTTTTGCGGCTTTCAGCCTGGCTCAAGATGGCGATGGCGATGGACTTCCAGACGAAGGGCAGGACCCTATTTTCTGTGTCGGAAATGACGTCATCGGAAAGCGCGTGCCCATTATCCCGCCGTATGCGCCCACGATTTAGCAGCAGGAGCGGGCAGAGTGGGCGATCGGGGCCGCAGGTTCGGGCTGCGTGCTCTCCGGTTGCGCGTTTCGGGGCGTGCGTGGCACTTGTGTCCGCATGAATCTGGCCGCGCCCGGGCACGGAGAATTTGGGCCCGGCGAAACTCGGGCCGCTCAAAGGAAAGTCAACTTAAACGAACGAAAACAAAAAAGGAGACACGATCATGACAAGGAAAAGAATTATCGCATTGCTGTCGCTCGTGGGCATCGTTGCAGTTGCGCTTGCGGCCGCGCTGACCGTCCAGGGCAAACCGCGTTCCTCGAGGGCGCCTTTCAAGCCGTGTGGAGTCTATGTAGGCATCCAGGGCAACCCCGCCGTTTACGTAATGACCATAATCCCGGATGACCCCTCGGGCAACACCTTTACGGCAATCGTAGATTACGCCGAGGCAGAAGACAACACCGCTTTCGGCAAGTTCCCCGAGGCTGACACAATAACGTGCCACTACCTCAGGGGCGTCAGAACGGGAAAGTATACCTACGATTTCACTGGTGTGCTCTACGCCACCGACACAGACAACTTGTTCATGGGCAGACTCGTGTACATCTGCGTCGCCAGCGGGGAGATGTCATTCTCCGAGGACGGCAGTATCATGTCGCTGAGCGGGCCCCTCGACTACTACTCGGCGGACCAGGATCAGCACATGGACAAGTTTCCGGACGACGGCCAGGACCCCATTTTCGTTTTCCCGGGTGTGTCGCAAGCAAAGCGTCTGTAGGTTATCCCGCCGTATCCGGCCGCGCCCGGGCACGGACAATTTGGGCCCGGCGAAACCCGGGCAGGCCAAACAAAAGTCAACTTAAACCAACGAAAACAAAAAAGGAGACACGATCATGACAAGGAAAAGAATTATCGCATTGCTGTCGCTGATGGGCATCGTTGCAGTTGCGCTTGCGGCCGCGCTGACCGTCCAGGGCAAGCCGCGTTCCTCGAGGGCGCCTTTCAAGCCGCGTGGAGCATACGTTGGCCTGCTGGGCACCCCCTACCGCTGGATGTTCACCATAATCCCGGATGACCCCTCGGGCAACACGTTTACGGCTATCATGGAGTACGCCGAGGCCGAGGAAGATTTCAACAGGACCAACGATGTCTTTACGGCCGTGAGAACAGGGAAGAATACCTACGACATCACCGGTGTCCAGTACCACACGGAAGGGGGACCGTTCCTCACAGGAGAGGTCGTGGCCATAGTGGTTTCCAGCGGACCGCTGACCTTCTCCGACGACGGCAACATCATGACATGGAGCGGGACCTTCGCAAGCTTCCTGCCGGAGCAGGATATTGACCCCATGGACGGATTCCCCGACGAGGGCGAAGAACCCTTTTTCTGTTTCGCGAGTGGTCCGGTGCAGGGGAAGCGCGTGCAGGTTATCCCTCCGTATCCGCCCACACCGTAGCCAGAGCCATAGGGCGGGGAGAGCGTGTCACCTGCGGCACGGGGCCGCGGTGACGTAGGTGGCGTCGGCACAGTTCCGGGCGCGGTCGGCATTTGTCCTCGGATGAATCCGGCCGCGCCCGGGCACGGAGAATTTGGGCCCGGCGAAACCCGGGCCGGCCAAAGGAAAGTCAACATAAACGAATGGAAATAAAAAGGAGACGGAAAAATGAAAAAGAGGAACGTTATGATTTTGAGCGGAATCGCGGTGCTTTTTAGTGTGATCTTTGCAATGACTGTAGTTGGCGCGAAGGCCACGAAGACCGCAGTATCGGGCACATACAGTAGCATAATCGTGGGCTCTCCGGAGAGAATGTGGACAAGCGGTGGGGGAATCCTGCATATTCGCCGTATGCCAACGCAGCTCACTTTCCCCGCCCCGGGCACCACCAGCGACCTTGTAGGAACAGGGATCGGCGTGGTCAATCTCAACCTTGACCCGAGTGGCACCGGAGATGTGACGTCTTTTTGGACGCTGAACGTTAGCTGGGGCAGCCTCAGCGGCACGTTCGAGGGGCGTTTCACGGCCAAAGTCATAGAAAACGTAGCGGATGCCAAAGCTGTTCTGCACGGCACCGCCGACGACTTTGTGGGAATGAAGATGCACCTAAAGATCCATGGTGGGAGTTTCGGAACGCCCTTGGAGTTTGAGGGCATCATCCTCGACCCGCATGGTGAATAACGCAATGGAGGAGGCCTCGCGCCTCCTCCGCTCCATTTTCGCAAAGGGCTGCTGTGGGGCGCGGGCTAGCGCTCGCCCGCGCCTCGCCGCCGGGGCGTTCACTGCAACCTGCACTCACGCTCGGGAGCCCCCCCTCGTGGCGTCCCGCCACGCCTCCGGCGGGGGACGTGAACACTCATGGCCAAGATGAGCAGCCAACGACGGGGTCCTGCTCATCTTCATCTCTGCGACTCTGCGCCTTTGCGTTACCCTCCTTTTCCCTTGTTCTCTCCCCCGCCCAGGCGGCGTATCCCGCCCAAGGCGGGACAAAACATGGTAGCGATTGTGTCGGCGGCGGGGTACTTCGTGGCGGTATGGTTGGGGCAAAGGCTGAAGCTTGGCATCCTGGCCCACCACGCTCTTCAAGCAGCCAAACGCATCTTCGGAGTCCCCGATTTCCGATATTATGCCCTGGCGGACGGCGTAAAAGCCTTTCTGTTCGGCTCTGAAGCCCCACTTCGCGAAAGGAACGTTCAACCGCGCGCCGATCCGCAGCTCATGTTGCCAATATAGCCAATTTTTGGGGAAACTCCTGACCTCGCTTGACCCTTGACAAAAAGCGGCCATTCCCCGAGACTGCGCCGTTCCCGGGCTTGGCGCCGATTTGGGGCCGCCCTGTAAGGGCAGACTTAATAAAGCTCAGGGCAACGCCCTGAGAAAAAGTGCCGGTTGCAAAATGGCGAGCCCTGAAAGGGCGACATAATCGCCTCACGAGCCCAAAGATTCGCGCGGGCCAGTTGGAACAAGCTGGCGTTTTCTCCTTCTCCCGAAGGGGACGCCTTCCCCTTGATACCGCCGCCAGGACCCCGGCGATACGTACCCTCCTCTGCACCCTTGCCCCGTTGCGTTAGGCTCTCTCCCTCCTTTCCTTGCCACTGAAGTACAGCCACACCCAATCCGATTGTGTGGTTGACAAATGGCAACATTTCCGGTATAATTGTGCCAAAAATGGAGCCAATACGCTCACTCGAACCACCCGCTGCAAAAAAGGAGGCATTCCAGTATGTCGTCTCGACGAGAAAGTACTGGAAAATACTGGAATTTGGGGGCGTTTTGGGGGTTAAGCCCCATCTGCTTCTGCTTCTTGCGCAAAGAGTTAGCACCCAAAAAATGCACCTTTCTGAGCACAAAAAGGCCACAAAACCGCATGTTACCAGGTTCCGAAACGCTTGTGAATACTCAGCATTCGTACTACTATCTGCGCCACGATCCGATAATCCGAGGCGGCGACAGGCTAACACTCACCGGCGAACGGGGGCGATTATGAAAATCCTGGCATTGGTTGGCAGTCCCAGAAAAGGGAGCAACACGGACACGTTAGTTGACCGAATCCTGCAAGGCTGCAACCTGAAGAGGCACACCGGCGAAAAAGTGTACCTGTACGATTATGAAATCGCTCCCTGCATTGATTGTCGAAATTGCAAGAAAGGGGACTACACGTGTTGCATTGCAAACGACGGCATGGCAGAAATCTACCCCAAAATTGAACGGGCGGATTTAATCGTTTTCGGGACGCCGTTATACTGGTATGGTCCGACGGGAAAGATGAAGCTGCTTCTGGATAGGCTGCGGCCATTCATTGCGAGCCGAAAACTGGCGGGCAAAAATGGCGTCGTCGTAACGCCTTCAGAGGAAGGCGCGGAGGCGTGCGGATGTCTCCTCGAGATGTTTCGCAGGTCATTCGATTACCTGGCGATGGATTTCCGCGGCGCGTTTCTCGCGAAGGCATACGAAAAGGGGGAAATCAAAGAGAATCGGGAAGAATTAAAAAGAGCATACGAATTTGGAGTCGGAATTATCTCGTTGAATCAGGGGAAATAACCATTCCCCACAAACACCGATGATGCTAAGATGAAAGCCGATTTGCGATAGCTGTATTTGAGGCATCTCAGGAGAGGGAAGCCGGCAATATGGCAGAAAACAAGCTCTACTATGGCGACAATCTCAAAGTTCTCCGCGAACATATCAAGGATGAGTCCGTAGATCTTATCTACCTCGATCCCCCCTTCAAGAGCAATCAGGACTACAATGTGCTGTTTCAGGAGCAGAACGGCTCCCGCTCCAAAGCACAGATCAAGGCTTTTGAGGACACTTGGCGATGGGATCGGGAAGCCGCAGAAGCTTATCAACAGGTCGTCGAGGCCGGGGGCAGGGTCTCTCGGGTGATGCAGGGTTTCCGCGTATTTTTGGGCGACAACGACATGCTCGCGTACTTGGCCATGATGGCGCCGCGCCTTGTCGAACTGAAAAGGGTTCTGAAGCCCACGGGGAGCATCTACCTGCACTGCGACCCGACGGCAAGCGCACACTTAAGGCTTGTCATGGACGCGGTGTTTGGGGCGTCCGGGTTCCGCAACGAAATTATTTGGCAGCGAACACGTGTCGCAAAAAGACAAAGTAAATTCTTTGGCAAGGCTCACGACGTTGTGCTGCTCTATACGAAAACCACGTCGGCGGTCTTCAACGACCAGTTTATTGCACATCCAGAGAGTTACAAGAAGAGCCACTACAATTTGGTGGAATCAGAAACGGGCAGGCGATATGGGCTTTGGGACTTCACACAAAAGGGAGAAGGGCCTCCACGACGTTTCGGAGATAAGGTCTTATCCCCTCCCCCTGGGAAGCACTGGATATGGTCACAAGAGCGAATAGACCAAGCTATCGAAGAGAGCAGAATTGTTTTCACGCGAACTGGAACCCCGCGTTTGAAAAGGTATCTGTACACATCTAAGGGGGAATACGTCCAAGATATTTGGACTGGTATCTTTGACATCAACGCCGTCGCCCGTGAGCGCCTTGGCTACCCCACGCAAAAGCCGGAAGCCCTCTTGCAGCGTATCATCAACGCCAGCAGTAACGAAGGACACCTTGTCCTCGACCCGTTCTGTGGCTGCGGAACAACCATCGCCGTTGCCCAACGCCTGAAGCGCCGCTGGATAGGAATTGACATTACCCACCTCGCCGTCTCTCTTATCAAGCACCGACTCCATGATGCCTTCGGAGACGCAATCCAGTACGACGTCCTCGGTGAGCCGGAAGCCTTACCAGACGCGGAAGCCCTGGCGAAACAAGACCCATATCAATTCCAGTGGTGGGCTCTCGGTCTGGTAGAGGCGCGCCCCGTGGAACAGAAAAAGGGCGCTGACAAAGGGATAGACGGCAGACTGTATTTTCACGATGAAATCGCCGGCGGCAAAACGAAACACATCGTTCTTCAAGTAAAGGCAGGCCATGTGGGCGTCGCCTATGTCCGAGACCTACGTGGCGTCCTTGACCGAGAAACCGCCGAAATCGGAGTCCTGATTACCCTTCAGGAGCCTACGCAACCCATGCGCACGGAAGCAGCCAGCGCCGGATTCTACGACTCCCCGGGTTGGGGGAAACGGTATCCTCGCCTCCAAATTCTGACCGTAAGCGAGCTTTTGCAGGGGAAGCGTATTGACTATCCACCATCAAGGGAAGTCAATGTTACGTTCAAGAAAGCCCCAAGGGCTAAGGCCGAATCCACGAAACAAAACCAGCAGCCGGAATTGCCAAATTTGCAGTAAACGTCTCCGTTCGCTCTTTAGTCATTGTTGTGTTTTCCTTCGGCTTTGTAGGCCCAGGTGTTAGAAACAACTCTTTGCCATAAGCGGAGAGCGTTTCCATTTCGCGTATAAGTGAACGGGTACGCAAATTGACCCATGTAGTAGCGAAGAAAGGAGCGGAGACTGATGCATCGGAAACAACATACGTTTTTCGTGCTCTTGGTAGCCAGCGTATTCACAATTTCACAGGTTATCTCGTCGGCGGTTTCTGCGGAGAAGCCCGTTCCCGCGACGAACAGAAAGGCGGGGCCGCAGGCGAAAGGACTTCTCAATCAGCTCAGGGCAACGCCGGGAATTCTTCTCGGATACAGCACGACGAACGACCGGAGCCTGCCGGTCTTCGAGAAGGCGTGCGAAAAAAAGGCCGTTTTTCTTGAGTACGAGCTCGCGTCCGGCTATGCCACCGACGTTCTCAAAAAGGGGAGTGGAGAGGGCGGAAACGACGCGCCGGGCGCCGCCGAAGCGTGGGCGAAGAAGCCGGGGACCGTCACGATGTTTCGCTGGCACATGCGCCATCCGGAAACGAACCATTTTCGCAAGGGGCGAATCGAGGATGTCCTCCCCGGCGGCAAACACCATAAGGCTTTTCTGAAAAAGCTCGATTATTTGGTCTCCCGGGTAAAGCGCATAAAAGGGCCGGTCATCCTTCGCCCCTGGCACGAGGGAAACGGCAACTGGTTTTGGTGGAACGGGAAGCAGAAGGAATTCAAACAGCTCTGGCGGCTGACCGTAGAGTACGTCGAGGGAAAGGGCGTCAAGAATGTCCTGTGGTGTTACTCGCCCAACGCCACGGCGGATGATAGCTGGCAGGTTGATAAGTTCTATCCGGGCGACGAGTACGTGGACATCGCCGCGATAGATTACTACTTCGATATCTCCAAGACCGGCGGTCACATCCGGAACGTTCAAGCTATAATGAAAAGCGTGCTCGCTCTGGAAGCCATCATCCCCAAAGATATGCCGATGGGCTTCGGCGAAATCGGTCCTCGCGGGCCGAAGCCGGGGGAAAAGGTGTCGGAAGCTACAGACAGGCAATGGTCCGCATTCTGGGAAAACCTCAACGGCGACATGCGAAAGCAGCTCCCCCGTTTCAAATTCTTCCTCGTGTGGTCAACCACCGCGTTCGGCAAGAAGCTCTATCCGACAACGGGCATCGCCCTCGAAGGACTTCGCAAATTCGCCGCCAGCGAAGGCGTCATTACCTTTGGGGAAAAGTGGTGACACTGGTGTTCACCGAGCGGTAACTCGCGCGGAGAGAGGCATGGCATTCGGCGGTAAGTGTCCCTCGACGAGCGGATTGTCGCTGAGCTTGTTTTCTCTACTCCGGATTCAGGGAGAACTCGAACTTCTCGCCGAACGTCGCTTTCTGGTAAGCCTCCATCCGCAGCGTGACGCGCGCGGGAGCGAGGACAGCCGGCGACAGCAGCAGTTCCTGAAACTCGCAGTCGCCGTAACGCTGCACATTCTGGCGTATCGGGAAGTTCTTGGCTGCCTTGCCATTTATCGAGCAGGAAAGGTAAACATCGCCTCTGGACAAGCGCCCCCCACGCGGCGCGAGCCACGTCGGCTCGCCGGTGTTGACCACAGAGACCGCCAGGCGAACCCGCTCGCCCTTTCGCACGCCGACGGTCGCGCCCTTGCTCACCTCGATTTTCGCCTTGCCTCGGAGCATCAGTGTGACGCGGTTGAACTCCGCGTTGAGGTACTTGTGCGGATTGTGTCCCGTGTAGGGCACGTTGCCGACAGCGACGTCGGGCACGGTAGCGGAACTCGTGCCGGTGGCTGCCGTTCGGAGGGCGATGACCTTGCCCTCCTGCCTCAGTTTGAGGTACTGGGCCTCGTTCCTCTTGCGGATTTGGGAGTAGCCCCGGGGATGGAGGTCGCGGTCAATGGCAATCCATGCGTTTGGGGCGGAGACCGCCCCTTGCCCGGTTATCAACGGCGAATACCTCGCAAGTATCTCCGCGGACGGGCGCGGAGTCATGTCGGGGGAGATGATGCCGTAGTCGCTGTTCTCGCCGAGCCGGTAACCCCCCGGAAACCACCATCCCGCCGAACCCTGAGCGAAGGAATCGAGGACGAGGCGGTACATGCTCTCGTAGATGTTCTTCTGCCGGGCAAACGCCGCCGCGTCGTAATTGGGATGCACTGACCGCCCGAGCTCCGCCCAGAAAACGGGTTTGCCGTTGCCGGCAAATCTCCCGTAGAGTGTCGTCAGCCCTGCTGCTCTGGCTTTTTCCCAGTCCGGCGAAAGCCCATACCCTTCAGGGGAAATGAAGTCGAGATGCTCGGCGCCGCTGATTAGGTCGAAAGGCATGCGCGGGTCAATCCCCTGCTCGCCGGTTCCGCCGTAGCCTGTTCGGGCCCCGATGAGGTGAGTGGGGTCAATTTCTCGAATCTTTCCGGTTATCTCGCGATAACCCCGGCTGATGAGGTCGTCAAGGAACCGCCGGTACGCGGAGACCATGACGTTCCACGGGCCGGGACTGAGAATCTGATTCTGCGTCGGAGTCGTGATTCCGCCGTTCTCCCTTCTGAGCTCGAACTTCCAATCCTTCTCCGCGTTTTCGATTCCGCCGTATCTCTCCTCAATCCATTCCGCCCACTGCCGGTCGTATCTCCGGCGCTCCCCTTCCACGCCGAGGTGAGGCTCCCAGGCGATGTCGTAGGCGTAGATGGCGGGATTGCCGGCGAACTTCCCCTCCGTGAAAAAAGCTGTCACCAGAAGGAAATTCGTAGCCAGCGGATGGGCTCCAGCGAGGAAAAGATTGACGTAGATGCCGAACTTGCGGCATCGGAACAGGAAGTCGTTGACGGCGGGCACCTGGTCCGGAGAGTTCAACTGAATGCTCACGGAGTTCATCCCCAGTTGCCTCGCGAGCGACAGGTCCCTCTCCACGACGACCGGGTCGTAGATGCCCGGCGAAAGCCAATGCCGCCGGAACTCGTTCCGCTCTCTGCCACCCCAGTTCGACGGCCAGTAGTTGATGCCGTGCGGATACCACCTCCTTCCCCTCAGAACGAAATTGCATCCTTCAGCGCGGACGATCTCATCGGCCGCAGCGGGAGAATCCCGCAGAATCGAAAAATCGTCCGTGAGCCTATCCACAACCCGATTTCGCTCATCGAGCAGTTCCACGACCGCTTGATACGCCGCACTTTTTCCGCTCGGCGCCCGCCAATTCAAGGATGCTTCCGCTTTTCCCGCGAGCGAAATGGTCTCGTCAAGCACCGCCGCAGGCGAGCCCGCTGTCGGCGTTTTCCGTACGCGTATTCTGGCCCGATAGGATCGAGGAGGGGACGCATTCAGAACGCAGCCGAGCGTGACCTCCTCGCCCTCGAAATAGGCGGCTCGGTCAACGCCGCCGGCTCGCAGAAAGATGTTGTGTCGCATCTTGCCTATGCAATCGGATATGAGACGCCCGAGGATAGTGGTGAGGTCATTGAAGACTCCTGCGTCCTGCAACCCTACCTGAAGCCAGTGGGAATTGGCGTGCTCCCCCTCGAAATTCAGCAGAAGGGAGGCTACAGTTCCGCGAAAGCGCGCCCTGCTATCGTAACCGTTGATGAGCGGAATCCAGCGATAGGGGAAAGGATAGCGGAAACCAATCCCTCGGCTTCGCCAGATCGGGCAGACGACCTCGGTCTTTTCCAGTCGAGCTGTCAGCTCATGAGAAATGAAGCCGCTGTCAGCGGCTGCAAGTCTGCTGATTGTGTCTGTGGTGTAATTCTTGTACCAGGGATAGAGCGTTTCAAGAACGGGCATGGAAAGCCCGCCAGGGCGGGGCAAAGTGGATTTCGCCGTGGCGATGTTTGACATGCGGAAGGAGTGGGGACCGTCCGGGAGGACGTTGTGACTGCCGGCGAGGCCGATGGTCAGGAATCCCGCATTTGAAAGCTTCAAGTGGTCTTCTCGCCCGCCGCGACCTCCGGAGGTGCTGTCGTTCCAGAACTTAAACTTCTCGACGGGGAGAGCATAGCTTTGCGTCTGCGGCTTCAGGGGAACGACCGCGATCCACCGCGAACGGTCTCTCTCCTGAATCTCCAGAAGCATGCTGGGGGTGTTTTTGTCGCCCGACGCTTGAAAACATACAATTGAGTCTCCTTCCGGAAACGCGCCCCGTGGCAACCCGATACGAAAGGTATCCCATCCCCGGGGCGACAGATTCTCGACGAAAACCTCCGCCCATCCCATTTCCCCTTTGCGTGCGGCTCGTGTGATGCTCAGCCTGTCCACCACATCCGGATTACTGGCGGCGCGGGACCAGTCTCGCGTATTGATTTTCGATAGGTCGAGGGCGACCCTCTGCGGGCGAACGGAGCCGAGGATTTCCTGTCTCGTCTGCCAGCGGCCGTTGACGCGATAGAGTGTCTTGTCGAAGATCGGGCCCCCGATGACCACCATGTCCCCTCCGGAGCGGAGAAAGTTCTGGAGGCTCGAGCCGGCCTTCGCGGGGAAAAATCTCGCATCGGGCAAAACGAGGCAATCGAGCTTTTGGCTGGCGAACGTCTCCTCGTCGGAGAGCTCCGCCCCGGACACGAAGGTGGGCTTCAATCCCGCCCGCGTAAGAGAGGCGAAAATGGCTTCAGCCCTCTGCGGATAATCGGGAGCGAAAGAATCTCTCAGAACGCCGACCTTCACGCCCGAAACCGCCGTCTCGGCACCGAAGGAGAAACCGGCTGCCGAAGAAAGCGTGCACAGAAGGACTATTCGCAGCAGAAAACGACTGGTTCTGGTCATCATCTCCTCCCGATGGAAGTTCAGCACCACAGCGACAGGAAACAAAAAAGCACGCTCGGCAGGGCTCGAACCTGTGACCTACGGATTAGAAAGACGGGGTCAGGGGTTTTTGCAATGTCTTGTATCCAAGCTGGATAGGGCTTATCCATCGCTCGCACAAGAGGATGCGCTTGTTGAACAAGACCGAAACCGAGCGCAGCAAAAGCACCAAATTGAAAAGGTTTTATCACAATATTGCCGCAACTTTTCACGCCGAATATCCGGCACGACAGGCTCTTGGGTGAAGAGGTAGCCTGCATATCACCGGAAGCTCTTCGTTCATTGTAGCCTTTGCCGCGAGTCGAGACAAGCCTTAGTACATGGATTCGCAAATCGGGTGAAGTATGAATGGTGTCGTGAAAGGGGCTATTTTGAGGGGATAATCACGCCATCGGCGTGAACGAGATTGTTCCAGAGACGTGAAGCATCCAGTAAATCACAGCCCGGCGGGCCCGCGGAGTCAAAAACCTTGGCGCCCTTGGCGTCTTGGCGAGAGAAAAACGGAAAAACCCCGCGAAACGCGGGGTCGCAAAGACGCAAAATCCCGTCCATCTTGTTATCGTGTCAAAAAGAGAATACGTCACCGAACTTATGAATCGCAGCACTTAGGCACAGCGACGGTATGGCCTCAGTCTCGGGCGGATAGCCCGCCAAGGCGGGGGAGGGAAGAAAGCAAGAGGAAGGTAACGCAAAGGCGCCGAGTCGCAGTGAGGAGGATGACAAGGACTCCGTGCTCGCCTGCCGTGGCATGGGCATCTTGCCCATGATCGCCACGGGTCCCGCCTCCAGCGGGATGCCACGTGGCGCAGGGCTTTTTTTGCCGTAAAGGGTACAGCCCGAGCCCGTCGAGGGCAAGGGAGCCCCTCGATATCCCCCGCGGAACGCGGGGCGGGACAGGACGCCGGCGATGCGTAAGTCTCTCTGCGTGCTCTACGCACTCTGCGGTTCCACGCTCAGCCGCCCGTGGGTGTGTCCCGTGCGTCCATCGGAGATGGCTAAATATTTTCTCCGCGCCCTCTGCGCTCTCTGCGGTGAGTTCATCTCCCCTTGAGACTGAGGCGTTACGCGTGGTTTTTATTTGCCTTGACCGGAAACTGAGAGGCTGGTATCATATTTGACAGTGGAAGGTAGTTAGATTGGTTGAGTGACAGGTTTGAAACATGCGCATGACCCCTGCGGTGGGAGAAGCCACCGCGAAACAGGGGTGAGGTTCTGTGTTCGGACGTGCACCGACAGGTCTCATAGGCCATTGCATTTCTCATGGTAAGTGCTTTGTAGCGCTCATCGCTGTTAGCCCCGTATCCCCTTGCCCGAAAGGTCGCATTCCCCGCGTTTCAAGGAGAATCGGTTAGACTGGCTTTTTGCTTCGGCGCACGTGCGGGCAGAGCGAGGGGCGGGGCTGTTATCGAAGGGAGGATAGAGACGGCTGTTACCCAGGATACCGCGACGGCGGAGCTTGTTTTGGAGCAGCACCATCGCGCGAGAGAAATCTTTGGCGCGCGGGAGGAGCGGCTCCGGCAAATCGAACGACGCCTGGGCGTGCGGATCATCGCCCGGGGGCGAAGGCTTAAAATCAGCGGAAAGCCTCGTCAGGTGCGAAGGGCGAAGGCGGTGTTGGGTTATCTTCTGGAAGAATCGCTGAAGGGTTACACAATAGATGAGTTTCACTTTCTTGCTGCGCTGGAGAGATTCTCCGGGAGTGGCGTTCCGGAGGATCAGGCTGCCTTCCCTGGCAAGATTGAGGTGCCGTCGAGGAAAAGGTACATCATTCCCCGCACAGCCGGGCAGAGCGAATACGTGGAAAGCATGGGGAGGTACGACATTGTGTTCGCCATAGGGCCGGCGGGGACGGGGAAGACGTACCTGGCGATGGCGGTGGCAGTTTCGGCTCTGGTGAACGATGAAGTCAGCCGTCTCATCCTTGCGAGGCCGGCGGTGGAGGCGGGTGAGAAATTGGGGTTTCTACCGGGGGACATGGCGGAAAAAGTGTCTCCGTACCTGCGTCCGCTTTACGACGCGCTTTACGACATGATGGAGATTTCGAGAATCCAGAAGCTTATGGCAGACGGTGTGATAGAAGTGGCGCCGCTTGCCTTCATGCGTGGGCGCACCCTGAACGACGCGTTCATCATCCTCGACGAGGCGCAGAATACGACCTCCGAACAGATGAAGATGTTTCTGACGAGGCTTGGCTTCAACTCCAAGGCGGTGGTTACGGGAGATATAACGCAGATTGACCTCCCTCAGAAGAAGGCGTCGGGGCTGATGGAGGTTCGGGGGATACTCAGGGAAATCGAAGGGATCAAGTTTTGCTACCTGACGGAGAGCGATGTCGTCAGGCACGAGCTCGTTCAGAAAATCGTTCGCGCGTATGACGAGATGGATAAGAAACTCGCCGAGAGAGAAGATGCCCAGTCGCACCGGAGGGCTTCGAACGGAGACTCGGCGTAAGCGATTGCGGATTGCAGGTTGCGGATTGCAGGTTGGGAAATCCGGAATGCCGAGTCCGCAATCCGAAGTGCGGTATGA
>CAZXGF010000021.1:30231-89804 GCA_964640185.1 uncultured Verrucomicrobiota bacterium
CAAGTCTGAAATCTAAAATCCGAAATTGGAAGTCGGAAATGCGGTATCACAAATCTAAAATCCGAAATCTGAAATCCGCACTCCGAAGTGCGGTATGACAAGTCTGAAATCTGAGAGCCGAAATAGGAAATCGGAAATGCGGTATCACAAATCCGCGATCTGAAATCCGAAATCCGAAGTGCGGTATGACAAGTCTGAAATCTAAAATCCGAAATTGGAAGTCGGAAATGCGGTATCACAAATCCGCAATCCGAAATGGAAGAGGGCTGGTGAGACGCTGATGCGTATGCGAGACGCTTTTCAATTCCTGGGCAAGATTCTGAGGAAAAGGAAGTTAAGGAGGCGGGGTCTTTCCATCGGGCTGAAGAGAAAAACCGGAGAAAAGCCCGGGTTGGTCTCCTACTTCGAGGTTTCGCGTGTTGCCAGAGCCGCGACGGGAGTGGTTTTTGTGGCGCTGGCGGCGTTGATTGTCTGGTCCGGGGGATACTATTACTGGTTGACTGTCGGCGGGAGGGCGATGGAGGATGTTTACGCCTCGATAGGCTTCACGTTTCGTGACGACGAGAAGACCAAGTTCAAGAGGCAAGAGGCAATCCACGGAATCCCGGTGGTTTACAAGCTGGACGAGCAGCAGGTGGGAATGGCCATGGACAAGCTCATCGTCCTGCTCAAGAGCGTTCCGGGAGGGAAGGAGGGGTCGTCGTTGACACCTGATTTGTTTCAGCGGGTCAGCGAACTGTTTCCATCTCTGCGGCCGACCGAAGTGGGGCGGCTTATCGCGGCGCCAAACGCCGCAGACCTGCTGACGAGGTTGAAGCCGATTATTCTGAAAACTTGCCGCTACAGGATTGCCCCAGTGGAAATCCCTTACCGGCCGGAGAAAACGGGGATTCAAGTGCTCTCTGTGAAGGAGGTGCGGTTGGAATCGCAAAAGAGCATCGAGAAGGAGTTCCCACCTCCGGTTGGCGAGGAGACGAGATGGCTGTTAGGAGCGATCGCCTATCACTTCACGGACGATTCGGCGAAGCAGTACCGGCGGAAGGATGCGGATGCTGTCAAGGCGCTGCAAGCCTTCGCAAGGAAGTCCGTTCAGGAGCAATTCACGACCGTGCCGGAAGGGAGGAAGATTATTGAAAGAGGCCAGGAGATCACGCCAACTCACGTCGCCCAGATAGAGGAAATGAGAAGGGCTTTGAGCGGAAGACGCTCGGCGGGGGCAAGGTTGCTGAGCCTGGTGGGGGCGGTTGTGGCGGTGACGGCGGTGGTGGTGGCGTCGGCGGTGTTCCTGGCGAGGTTTAACACAAGCGTTTTTGCGAGCAACTGGCGGCTGATACTTGTTGCGATTCTGGTGCTGATGAGCGCGGGCATTTCGAAGGTTTTGACGTACACGCGTCCGGCATCCGTTTTTCTTGCGTATTTTCTCGCGTATCCGATAGCGGTTCCGTTCGGCAGTTTCGTGCTTTCCATGATGCTGGGGCTACGATTGGCGGTGTTTGTGACCGTGCCGATGGCGATTCTTGTGGGGATGGCCTTCGGGAGCTCACTTTCGCCGGTTCTGGTAGGGATACTCGGGGGATGGGCTGCGGCATTCTTCGCGGGTGGAGTGCGACACCGAAAGGATTTCATCAAGACAGTGGCGGCGGTAGGGGTTGTGAACGGATTGATAATTGCGGCAATCGGGGCCCTGACCAACGCGGAGGTGAACACCCTGGTCGCTCAGGCTGGCGGAGGAGTCGCCATGGCCATAGGGTCCATTGTTCTGGCGGCGGTTTTTCTCCCGGCATTCGAGTGGGCGTTCAAGATTCCGACGAGCATCAGCCTGGTCGAGCTGGCCGATTCCAATCATCCTCTTCTCAAGAGGCTGATCATGGAGGCGCCGGGGACGTATTATCACTCGCTGATGGTCGGTAATCTGGCGGAGAGCGCTGTGGAGGCTGTGGGGGGCAATCCCCTTGTGGCGAGGGTTGGCGCCTATTTCCACGATGCTGGAAAACTAAAGAAGCCCCTCTACTTCAGCGAAAACGAAGCTTTCGGAAAAAGCAAGCATGATACGCTGAACCCGAGCATGAGTAACCTGATTATTCTGTCGCACGTGAAGGAGGGCGTGGACCTTGCGTGCAAACACAAGCTCAACAAGGTTCTCATTGATATTATCAAAGAGCATCACGGGACAAGCCTGGACTATTATTTTTACCGGCGTGCGGTGGAGGCCAACGGGAGCGATGTGGCGGTGGACGAGAAGGAGTTTCGCTATCCGGGTCCCCGGCCGCAAAGTCGCGAAAGCGCCATCATCATGCTGGCGGATTCCGTGGAGGCGGCTTCTCGCTCCCTCGAGAAACCCACAACCGCCAAGATACGTGCCGCGGTGAGGAACACAATCAGAATGAAGTTTGAGGACGGGCAGCTCGATGAGTGCGACCTGACCTTGAAAGACCTCCATGAGATCGAGGAGACATTCAACCGTATTCTGGTGAACACTCTCCACCAGAGGGTAAAGTATCCGGAGGAAGGAAAGGAGGAGAAGGGGGAAAAACGTGAGCGTCCTGTTCAAGAACTCGCAAAAAATAATAAACGTGCTCCCGGATAGCGTGGCAGCGCTGGCGGCATTTGTCTTGGAAGAGGAAGGCGCCTCGGAAAAGGAGCTGAGCATTGTCTTCGTTGATGACGCGGAGATTGGCAAGCTCAATGCAAAGTACCGTGGCAGAGATGAGCCCACGGATGTCCTCGCCTTCCCGATGAGCGGTGAGGGAGATGCGACCCCACAGCGGGAGATTCTCGGGGATGTGGTGGTTTCCGCCGAGCGCGCTCTGTCCTATGCAAAAGAACATGGGTTGACGGTGGAGGACGAGCTTTCGCTCTACTCAATTCATGGTATCCTGCATTTACTCGGATACGATGATACCACCGGCGCCGATGCCGGCAAGATGGGGCGGAGGGAGAAGGAGCTCCTGAGCGAGGCAGGCGAGCGGGGGCTGACCGTAAGAACCCGATAAGTCTCCTCATGGATGGCGAGAAACCCCCCGGGAGGCAAGTGTGGCACGAGTTGTGGTGAGAACGGGGCCCGAAGAAATTGACGTTCGAGAGAGGAATCGCGAGGTGCGATTCTGAAGAAAAAAGGGGTGATGACGTTTGTCTTCAACGAGCTTGTTGGTACTGTTCGCATTGATGATAGGTCTCGCCGGCTTTTCGAGCTGGGCGAGGCTGTCCCTTCTTTCCTTGAAGCCCTCCCAATTCAAGAAATTGCTTGGGGAAAGGAAAAAGGGAGAAGAGGAGCAAGGTAGGCCTGAGAAGGCGGATGGGCTTCTTCTGAGCATGGTTGTCTCCGGCAGTGCGGCGAAAATCGCTGCGCCGCTGATAATGTTTGCCTGGCTCGGTCGCGTAGCTCCGACAATAGTGGAAGGCTGGAGGGGGGTGGTCTCCTTTGCGGCGAGCGCCGGATGCGTTCTGCTTATTTCGGAAGCCGTGCCTCGGGTGCTGCTGGACTCTCACCGCGAGCCGAGGATGAGGATAGCGATTGTGCCGGTTTTCCTGTTGAACTTGGCGGTTCTCCCAGTGAGGCTCGTTATTCAGCGGATGTCACGGCTCATGGGAAAACTGCTGGGGCGAGACGCGGAGAGCCTCACCCTTTGGCCGCTACAAACCGGCCGCGCAGTCGTGTGGGACGCCGAGGGAAAGGAGACGCAACTCGAAGAAGATGAAAAGGTGCTCATATCGAGTATCCGTCAAATGACAGAGACCATTGTCCGGGAGGTCATGGTGCCGAGGGTGGACATGCATTGTCTGGAAGAGAATAAGACCCTCGGGCAACTGCGAGAACAGATACTTCAAACGGGCCATTCGCGCTTCCCGGTCTATGCGAGCAAAGTTGACAACATAGTGGGAGTTTTTCTGGCCAAGGACATCCTGAGATATTCGTCGCAGGAAGAGGTCGCAAGAGTCAAGGTGAAAGATGTGATGCATCCGATAACCTTCGTTCCGGAAACGAAAAACGTCAGCGACCTGCTGAGAGAGTTCCAGCAGACGCGGCAGCACATGGCTGTGGTGGTGGACGAATACGGTGGCACAGCCGGTCTGGTGACGATAGAGGACCTTCTGGAGGAGATCGTCGGCGAGATCGAGGACGAGTTCGACCACGAGCGGAAGCTTTTCGTCGAGACAAAGGACGGCGGCTACATCGTGGACGCAAAAATGTCGGTCGGAGATGTAGCGGAAGAGTTGAGAATTGAGTTCCCCGACAACAGCGGATACGATACAATGGGGGGGTTCGTGGTTGCGATGCTCGGCGAAGTCCCTCACCAGGGAAAAAGCTTCCGGTCCGACGGTGTGGTTGTTACGGTTTTGGAGGCGGACGACAGGCGAGTTCACCGGGTCAAGCTCCTGCCCTTGTCGGAAAAGGAGAAGGGTTCGGACGAGAAAAAAGGTGGCAAAGAGTGAATTTGAAGAGCTGGTTCAGGAGGAATTTTACCGCCGGGATAATCGTGGTGGTGCCATTGTTGGGAACGGTTGCGCTGTTCTGGTGGTTAGTAAGCACGGTCACGAATCCGGGGTACAAATGGTTGCAGAATATTTTCGCACAATACCCCGCCTTCTTTGAACAAAACAGTCTTGTGCTTGTGTTTCGGCTGATGGTTCTGTTTCTCATGCTGGGGCTGACGGTGGCAATCGGGGCTCTGGCGAGAAATTTTCTGGGGAGGCATATCGTCCATCTCGGGGAGACAGTTCTTGAGAAGATACCCATTGTCAATCGCGTTTACATTGCTTTCAAGCAGATAAGCCGTGCTTTCTGGGGGCAGAACAAAACGGTTTTCAGCCGCGTTGTGCTGCTGGAATATCCTCGGCGAGGGCTTTACACGCTCGGTTTTGTCACTTCGCCGGGGAAAGGGGAGGTCAAAGCGAGAACTGAGGAGAAACTCCTGAACGTCTTTCTGCCGACGACGCCGAATCCGACTTCCGGGTGGTTTGTTATGGTGCCGGAGGAGCACGCGGTGCTATTGGACATGAAGGTGGAAGATGCGCTGAAGATGATAATCTCGGGAGGCGCCGTTGTGCCGGAGTATCGCAAAGCAGCGAGTATTCTGGATGCGAGACATGACGCGGAAGAAAAAGCTCGCCAACAAGAGGAAGCTCCGACGCCACACGCCGGTTGAGGAGGCAGACGGCGCCACAGGTGAGAGGCTGGCATGAGGAAGCGGATACCGCTTCCGTTTCTTTTGTCCCGACGACTGGAGCAGAGCTTTGATATTCTGTAGAAGTGTGGGAATTGTCTTGAGGTGCTCGGACTATTCGGAAACGAGCAAGATCGTCACGATCTATACTCGTGACTACGGTAAAGTTCGCGCCCTGGCAAAGGGCGCCAAGAGAAAGAAAAGCGAGTTTCTGGGAATACTTGAGCCTCTGTCGCTGCTGGAAATCGTTTACATCGAGAGGAAAAGCGGACTGCATATCCTCAAGGAAGCATATCTGATTGATTCCAATATCGGGCTCAGGCAACGGTTATCGAGGATAGCCCGCGGTCTGTATTTCCTCTCTCTGATAGAGCGGACTCAGCCGAACGAGGACCCCGACCGGGCGGTCTTTGAGCTATTATCATCGTCCTTATCCGCGCTCGGGCGGATTTCATTTACCGAAATTGTGGTCGTAGTTTTTCAGTTGCGCCTTCTAAGACAGTTCGGAAGACTGCCGAGCCTTGCTGCCTGCGGCGGGTGCGGGTCTTCCTTCAAAGGAGGCGCGACTTACGACCCACGGTCCGGAGATTTTCTTTGCGGAGCTTGTGCAGACGACGGCAAGTGGAGGCTGTCGCGGGGAACGTTGCAGGCTTTGAGACGGCTGGCGGAGACTTCCTTTGAAAGGTGCGGGAGAATAAGGCTCTCGAGGAACCAGCGTGCGGAGGCCGCTTCTGTCATGAGTGCCATGTTGCGAACAGCGGTCGAGGCGGAACTGCCCGCCGAAAGCGTCGTGAATGCTCTGCTACGGTGAGGAAAAGCAACGTGCGTGCGAGCACCAGAAGAGAGATAACCCGATTGCTCGGCTCCGAGAAGGGGACAATCGCCAAAAAGTACGGGGACGTCAGGGTCGCGCTCGTCTATCCGAATTCGTACCGGCTGGGGATGAGCAACCTCGGTTTCCAGACGGTTTACGGACTCATCAACAGAAACCCCATCGGGCGTTGCGAGCGGAGCTTTCTTTTCGAGGAAAAGGAGGCTGTGACACTGGAGTCCAAAAGTACGTTGTCGAGTTTCGACGTGGTCGCTTTTTCCGTATCGTTCGAGCTTGATTACTCAAACATCGTGGAAGTTCTGCGAAGGGCAAGGATTCCGCCCCGTGCCGAGGATAGGGGCGAGGATTATCCTCTCATCGCGGCGGGCGGTGCAGCGGTGATGTTGAACGCCGAGCCGATTGCGGACTTCGTGGATGTGTTGGTCGTCGGCGAGGCGGAGACAGTCCTGGATGGGATTCTCTCGACAGTCGTTGCAGGGAAGGGGAAAGGAAAGCTGCGTCTGAAAGAAAAGTTGGCTCAACTGGATGGCCTGTACATCCCCTGCTTCTACCAGAGCGAGACTGACGGGGAAGGGCGGCCGCGGGAGGTCAAGGTGACCGGAGATGTCCCGTACCCCGTTCGGAGGAATCCGCCGGCTGACATCGAACAATTCGACACGACGACGGAGGTTCTAACGCCAAACACGGTTTTCGGCGAAAGGTTTCTGGTGGAGGTCTCGCGGGGCTGCCCGCGGAAGTGCAAGTTCTGCGGGGTAAGCTCAATCTACTATCCGCCGAGATTTCGCTCGGCAGAGGGGGTGATTGCCGCCGTCCAGCGGAACCTTCATAGTGAGAACCGGGTGGGGCTTCTGGGGGCGGCCATCGGCGAGCATCGGCAACTCGAGCAGATATGCTCCTCCCTTGCCGAAGAGGGGGCGAACATCTCTATCTCCAGTGTCCGTCCGGGGAAGATAACCGTAGGACTTGCGCGAGCACTCTCCAAAGGGGGCGTCAAAACGCTGACCGTTGCCCCGGAAGGCGGCTCGGAAAAGATGAGGCGAGGGCTCGGGAAGGCTCTTTCCAATGAGGAGCTGATTGAGTGCGCACGACTTGTCAAGGAGTCCGGCATCCCATCGCTGAAGGTCTATTTCATTGTGGGGCTTCCGGGGGAGGAGCGTGACGATGTCGAGCAGATTATCTCGCGGGTGGCGGAGCTTTCCTGCATCATTCGCGTCAAGGTCGGCGTTTCACCGTTCGTGCCGAAAGCTCGAACAGCATACCAGAGAATCGGCATGAGGTCGCTGGATTATCTCAGAAGCACAATATCCCACCTGAAGAAAGAACTGCGCAGAATGCCGGGAGTGACATTTTCCGCCGGAAGCCCAAGACATTCGCAGGTCGAAGCGGCGCTTTCTCGCGGCAACAGGTCTATCAGCAAGTGGCTGGAGAAGGGCGCCATGCCCGCGAGAGAAGCGGAAAAGCTCGCTTGTCGAAGGATTCCCGAAAAGGAGATGCTGCCGTGGGACATCTTCGAGGACACCCGAGAAGGCGGGCCCGTGTGACAGACCGCTATCCCCCTAACCAAATCTGACCGCCAGCTCATCATCGGACGCGGAAAAATCCGGAAGCGTCGGGCAGCAAAGTGCCGCATAATGAAAAAAAGTGAGATTGCCCTCTCTGCGTACCTTTAGTCCCGAAATTGGTTGATGTGCTCACGGGAGAAGTGCCAGAACCGGCGCTCCGGCAGGAGGTTGGCGGACAGAAGGTAGCCGCAGGTTTCGGCAGGACTCTGTTTCCTCGCGGGTTGTGCGGGCTCATTTACCCTGACACCAGCTATTGCGGAGGTTTGACCCCTTTCTGCTTTTGAGTCAGCTTCTCCAGGAAAACCCCCGTGCCGCCAACCCGGCGTCGTACGGTCCGCGCTATGGGCCAGTCATTGAGCCCCATTTTACGCTCGCTGCTTCATCGAAAACGCGGTCCGCTCTTGACACATTCCTCACGGTGAATACTGTCGTCCCGGCTTTCGGTGTGGAACCGCTGACGACGGTCACGACGCCATCGCTGCTTGTCAGGACGTCCCCGACGCCCTTGTGGACCCCGGACCATGTATAGCTCACCTTGGCGCCTTCAACCGGATAGCCATTCTGGCAGAGCACAGTTACGTTGGCCACAGCGGACCATTTCCTTCCTGTAGCTATCCTGGACATCTCGATATTCGCCACACGTATAACCGGGGAGGCACCCGCAGTGGCACTCGCAATGTTGCCGAAGCCACTTTCTTGAGCTGCCATGTCCACCGCCGTTACCACGTAATAGCAGCGCGTTCCGTTGTCAACGTCGCTGTCCACATAGGTGCTCCCGGATGTGTTTGCGAGCCAGACACAAGCACGGTCAGGACAAAACGAGCGATATACACAGTAGTGGTCAAGATCGAGCTCGCTATTGTCCTCCCAATCCAGGACGACCTCTCCATCTCCTCCAATAGCTGTCAGATTCTCAGGTGCTTCCGGCGGCAGGTCCGGAAGACGGTCGCTGCAAAGGATGAACATGTGATCCACACACAAAGTGTCGAGGTTCTGATTGCCGAGGCACCTGTCGGTATCCCGGACCTTAACATAGACCGTGCCTGTGACCGTATTAGGTAGAGGGCAGCATTGATAGCTATCGTCGTCAATGGTCTTCCTCACGGTCAGCATTTCCATATAAGAAACGCCGTCTGTCGAGTAAGAGAAAAGGAAGTCATCCCCATCTGGACTCGGCGTCTTGCAGGCATCAACACAAAAGACGACCCAATTGCCTCCAGTAACTTCGAATGTCCATACATGGCTGAGTTCATCGTGCCGCTTCGAGGGTTTGCCTTTCTCCATAACTGCCTCAACCAAAGCCTCGGCCAGGTTGTCCTGTTCTTGGGTGTCCAGATAAGACCCGGCAGTTATTGCGCCGCTCTCCGTGGCGTGGTCTCCTGTCGCATAATCGTACGGAAGCGGAAGACTCAGGCGCATCTGGAACTCGAACACTTTGGTTAAGGGTGCGAGTGGACCTCCCTCAACGATCAACGAAGTGGTTGTTTTCATATCCTGAGTGTCGCCGACCGGCTCGCCAGTCTCCGCATGGACTTCGGTGAAATATAGGCTGACGTCTGGTGGAGCGCTGGACGCGTCCCAAGAAACGGTCACCTGCTGGCCTGCCGGCGCCACGACCAGGACTCTCCACGAATACAGGCTTTGTTCCGGGGCTTTCGGAACAAGGTGCAACCACAACCTGTCCCATGGCCAGGCAAGTCCGCTGGCAATGTAGAAATCAAATCCGCATGGCTCCGGTGGCGGGACAACATCCATGCATTCGGACTCCCCCTCCCCAAGAAGGCCTATTGTCAGAAAGTGCTTCAGTTGGGAATCGAGGGCTGAGTCGAGATCAAGAACGAAATACGGAGAGTCCACCGCGTGCCCTTGTTGAGGCGCGATGCAGCCAATCCCGAGACTCACCAAGATGAACAATCGCAAGAGCTTGAGGTTTCGTGATGTCATTTCTCATTCCTCCCTTTTACTTCCGGGATGACGCCCCTTCACTTGACCTGCACCTCAGTAGGACCATCGGACAGAGCAAAGATGGCAGATATCCCCAACGCCCCGAATTCCTTTTCAAATCGCTGTTTCAACGAACATCCTAAAAGCAGCGCACATGCCAGGTAGGAGATTGGGGGGCAAGAGCTTTCTCTGCAGTTCTAACAGCCTGAAAGTACGTGAGAAACAGAAGACCGGGCTGTGAAGAGGTTGGTTGGCGCAGCTTCTTACAATGGGGGATTGCTCTCAAGAAGCGGGTTCAGCCGCAGTAAGATTCCACTCCCGCTGACCTCGCATGAGGCGCAAAGAGCATGTCCTGCCTCCCTCTCCGCCTGCGCGCCGGGAACTGCCCACGGTGCTGCCCTTGGGTACAAAACTTAAAGGAGGCCAGGAGTGCGCAAGTCCACAACAAGCGCCTCGCTGGTCGAATCAGCCCTGTTGCCGCCAATAATGTTGTGCTTGACCACGCATCAACCCGCAACTTCTGCCGAATCGAACTGCAGTAACCGGACATGGGCACTTGGAAAACCGGGATCGAGCCTTAAGGTCGGTAAATCCGAAGTCGGATCGCCAGAGAACATTCACCAAACTGAGATAAGATGACAGACTCTTTTTTTACCTACCATTTCTTCAGTGAGAGGCACGAAGTAGGTGTAGTTTCTCTCAACGGGCCGAACGAAGAACTCCCATACATTGCTGGGAAAGCCTACGCTGCGGTCTGGGGCGCCGATGGGCTTGCCGTCAATACGAATGCCCGCGTAGGCGCCTTCTGCCCCGTGTTCACCGTTGATTGGAATGGCAAGGTAGCTGCCCTTGGCTACTTCGTCTAAGGTGAACGACAACGACCATGCAGCTACCGCAGGCATTTTGGCGTATGAACCGAAGAGATTAGAAGCGCGCCACTTTGAGCGGGCAAGTTTCATGTCGCCCCTGTACCCATTGACCTCCGGCACTCTGCCCAGGCAACCATCAATTTCATCGTTTTTTGTCCCCGAATCAAGAGGTTGGTAAACGAATCTTGAGCCTCTCCAGCTTTCTCCTCCGCGCCCTTGTGCATCGTCTGCGGCTGAATCGAGTGCGGCTTCTTGTGACGGCTTCACTGAAAACTTACCCAGGCCCCGCAGAGGACATTTCCCAGGCGTTTCTTTTACAACAGATGTAGAGTTCCTAAACAGAGAATCGGCGACTGATTCACCAGCCGTCGTGGCAGCGGCGCCCTTCTCACCCCAAGCAGAAGCCGATGTTTTCCATTTACGTCCCGTCAGTTACATCGCTGAGCCGCGAGGGCAGCCTTTCCGCGAAATGCGCTCCTCACGGCTTTCGGATGTCCGTCGTAGTCGGTTCCGTCCTCAGTGCTGGCAAGCCCCGCCAGCCGCGCGCGTTTCCCCCGGTCCGCTGAGACGCGGCCACACCTGCTATCAGGGGTGCGGCTCCATTTCAGTGGCGGAACTGTCCTTGGACTCTGCCCGTGCGGGAATCGCGACCCAGCTTCCACGCCGCCCTTTGGGAAGAGGAGAAAACGCGGGGCTATTCGAACTGGCCTCGAGGAATCTTTCGAGTCGTAACGCACATATCTCGCCCTTTCAGGGCTCATCATTGTTGAACGGGGGCCCTTTCTCAGGGCGTTGCCCTGAGCTTTATTAAGTCTGCCCTTACAGGGCGACCCGAAAGCAATCTTCAGCCCTGAAAGGGCGCAATATTCCAGCCCAGGGCAACGCCCTGGGAAAACAGCGCGTGATGAAATACAAAAGCCCTGAAGGGGCGTAATAGGCTCATCCCCAATACACGGTTCGCTCCGGACACACGAGAGCGGACCCGCGTGCCACTGAAATGGAGCCACACCTGCTATCAGGGGGCGGTTGACAAATGGTGTTAGGCGCGGTATTGTTAGCAAGGAAGGGAGGAGCAAACGGGGAAAGGCCCAATTCAAAACGCAGATGTTTTCAAGTGTACAAAAGCAGTGACAAGCGAACGCAGCGTGCATCGAAAGGAGCTTAGGATGAGCCTCAGACCCGTTTTCCTCGCCACATTATTCTTTTTGACGGTTCCGCTTTCCTCAAGCCTGTCCGCGGCTGAGTGGTTTGTTGACGGCTCTGTAGAAGTGCCGGGCGACGGGACTTCCCCGGAAACCGCGTTCAAGAACATCCAGGAGGGGATAGACGCGGCATTTAATGAAGATACTGTCATCGTCGCTGAGGGGCTTTACGTTGAGAACATCCGGTTCAACGGAAAGAGCATCATTCTCCGCAGCACCGACCCGCTCGACGGCAATGTTGTCCAGAATACAATCATTGACGGCAATCGGGCTGGGTCTGTTGTAACGTTCGACGGAACAGAGGAAGAGAAATGCGTCCTTTCTGGTTTCACCATTCGGAACGGCAGAGCTCAGCTTGGCGGTGGAATCCTCGGCGGCGACTGGAGTCATCGGACCCTTGCGACAATCCAAAACAACATCATCTCCGGTAACCGGGCTGACGGAGACGGCGGCGGACTCGCCTTATGCGACGGGAGAATCCGGAACAATACGGTCGCAAATAACTCCGCATGTTGGTCGGGTGGCGGACTCAACTATTGCAGTGGGACCATCTTGAACAACACGATTGTTGAGAACTGTGCCGAAGGCCAGGGCGGCGGACTGAACAACTGCGACGGGGACATCGAGAACAGCATAATCGCCGACAACTCGGCAGCATGGGGCGGCGGCCTCCAGTCTTGCGGCGGTACCATCCGAAACAACACCATTACGGGCAACTCCGCCGGGACCGCTGGCGGCCTATGGGACTGCGCTGGGACCATCACCAACTGCGTTATCTGGGGAAACCTCGCTCCGGAGGGGCCGGAGTTGCTGCGGTCTTCCTTGCCGACTTACTCGTGCATCCGGGGCTGGGAGGGAGGAGGTGTCGGCAACATATCCGCCTGCCCGCACTTCGTTGACCGGTCGGGAGGGGATTACCACTTGCAGAGCTGGTCACCCTGCGTTGACGTTGGCGATCCCGCGTCCGATTTCTCCAATGAACCCGAGCCGAACGCTGGGAGAATCAACATCGGGGCTTACGGTAACACGCCGGAAGCGGCTTCGGCTTCGGACGACACAGACGGAGATTCCCTTCCCGATGAGTGGGAAATGCTCTTCTTTGACAACCTGGTCTCGGGGGCGGAGGACGACCCGGACGGTGATGGCAGGTCGAACATCCAGGAGCATCAGGACGGAACGAGTCCCGTGTGGGGGCGGACCTGGTACGTTGACGCGACAGTGTCTGTTTCCGGCGACGGGAGCTCCTGGGAGAGAGCTTTCAAGACGATTCGGGAGGGCATTGGCGCGGCATGGGAAGGAGAAACAGTCACCGTCGCCCCGGGGATTTACGTCGAGAACATCCATTTCGAAGGGAAGAACATCGCTCTGCGAAGCACCGATCCCCTCGACCGCGCCGTTGTCGCCCAAACCATTATTGACGGAGGCGAGAGCGGTTCCGTGGTCACGTTTGTTGGAAGCGAGAGCGGCCGGTGCGCTCTGTCGGGCTTCACAATCCGCAACGGCAAGGCCTCCGACCCTCCCAACGAGCGAGGAGGCGGCATCCGGGGCGGCTATGAGGATTATCGTACACGTGCCGTGATTGAGAACAATGTCATCACCAATAATTCTGCATGGGACGGCGGCGGACTCGTATATTGCGGGGGCCTCATCCGGAATAACATCATCGCCGACAACTCCGCGGAGGACGATGGCGGTGGGCTGCACCGGTGCGGCGGAACCGTCGAGTACAATACTATCATCGGCAACTCCGCCGGCGACCACGGAGGTGCGATAGCGAAGTCAACTTCCATCATCCGACACAATCTCATCTGCCAGAACTCGGCTGGCGACCAGGGCGGAGCACTTAGAGACTGCGACGGCACTATCGAGAGCAATACGTTTGCGGACAACATCGGCACGTACGGCGATGCGCTTGCTCTTTGCGACGGCGCGATCCGCGACTGCATAATCTTGGGTGGAAGCCGGCATGGTGTCCAGCTCTACCATTGCAACATGCCCACCTACTGCTGCATAGACCGCTGGAAGCGAGGCGGCTTGGGGAACATATCGCACTGCCCCTATTTTGTGGACGCGGACAAGGGGGACTATCATCTGCAAAGCTGGTCTCCGTGCATAGACGCGGGCGACCCGGTTTCGCTTTTCTCCGAGGAGCCGGAGCCCAACGGGGGCAGGATTAACCTCGGCGTTTACGGCAACACGCCCGAGGCGGCATCGAAATCCTTGGACAGTGACAGCGACGGGCTCCCTGACGATTGGGAGGTGGAGGTCTTTGAGGGCTTGGACCAATTGGGGGCTGACGATCCCGATGACGATCATTTCTCGAACATGGACGAGTATCGTAGGGGCTCCGACCCGAAGGTCGCGCCTGTCGTATGGTACGTGAGCGCGTCGGTGGGAAGTTCCGGTGACGGCACATCGCAGGCAACGCCCTTCAAGACGATTCAGGAGGCGACACAGGTCGCCTCGGGCGGTGATACGGTAATCGTGGCGCCGGGCATCTATTACGAGAACGTTAAGTTCAACGGCAAGAACATGATCCTGCGAGGCACGGACCCGTTGGACTCCGCGGTTGTCTCCAGTACAATCATTGACGGGAACGAGCTCGACTCCGTGGTCAGCTTCCTTGGGTCGGAGGACGAGACATGCGTCCTTGCGGGCTTCACTATCCGCAATGGGAGCGCTCCGTATGGTGGTGGAGTTTGCGGGGGGACCGATGAGGAAGGAACTCACGCCGCCATGCAGCACAACAGCATCATCGGCAATTCGGCGCCCGGCTATTGGGATGAGGGCCGGCTACAATGGCTCCAGGGTTTCGGCGGCGGATTGGCCTTTTGCGATGGACTCGTGAGCGACAACATTGTCAGCCTCAATTCTGCGAGATTGGACGGTGGCGGGCTGTATGGCTGCGACGCTATTATCCAGAACAACACGATTACCGATAACCGTGCCGAGGAGGGCGATGGCGGCGGGCTGGATGATTGCGACGGCACTATCCAGAACAACCTCGTTGCCGATAACGACGCTGCCGACGATGGCGGCGGGTTGAGCGGGTGCGACGGCGCCATCCAGAGCAACACGATCGTGGACAATCACGCCGTGGAAAATGGCGGCGGGCTGCTCGGCTGCTTGGGGACGATCCGCAACTGCATCATCTGGGCAAACGTGGCGAAACCTGAAAGAACACAGATATGGGAATCAAATGCCCCATCTTTCTGCTGCATCGAGGAGTGGGCTGAAGGCGGCGAAGGAAACATTGTGCTTGATCCGCGATTTGTTGATGCAGGTTCCGGCGATTACCACGTTGAGGCAGATTCGCCTTGCATAAACGCGGGAACGAACTTCTACTGGCACGCCTGGCCGCAACGCGACTTGGACGGCAACTGTCGCCTCGTTGGGCCGAACATAGATATGGGTTGTTACGAACGCGACGCAACTGCTGACGAGGATGGCGACCTGTTATCTGACTCGGAGGAGGTGGCGCAGCAAACTGACGCCCTGCTCGAGGACACGGACGGCGATGGTCTTCGTGACGGGTTGGAAGTGCTCCGAGGAACCAATCCTATCCTCGTGACGCCCCCAAGCATCGTGGACGTGCCTGGCGATTTTCTCACGATTCAGGAAGCCCTCTGCCTGGCCGTGCCGGGCGATGAAATCATCGTCTCGCCCGGAACATACAACGGGAACCTTCATTTTTGCGGGACTGACGTCACCCTTCGCAGCACGGATCCGGATAACCCGGAAGTGGTAGCCTCGACGGTACTGGGCGGCGGGGACACGGCGCCGGTTGTTTGCTTTGTCGGAAGAGAAAGCCCTGACTGCGTGCTCTCTGGCTTCACGATTTCTAATGGCCGCGGTGACCACGGCTGCGGAATCCGCGGTGGTGGAAGCAAGCGTCACACACGCGCTACCATACGAAAAAACACTATCACAAACAACTACGCCCTCCGCGGCGGCGCCGGCCTCGCTTGGTGCGATGGCACAATCGTGAATAACACGATTTCGAACAATGAAGCTGAAGAGCACGGGGGAGGTCTAAGCGGCTGCCACGGAACGATACAGTCCAACACGATCGCCGGCAACTGGGCCAACTGGGGTAGCAGCGGCATCTACAAATGCAACGGGAGCATCCGAAACAACACGGTCGTCGCCAGCTTGGGTTCAGGGATATACGGTTGCCATGGAACAATCGAGGGCAATGCAGTCACTGCCAACTTCAGATGTGGATTCGATATGTGCCACGGCAGGATCTTGAACAACGCGATTGTCGGCAACTCTTCGTCGGGGCTGTCCGGGTGTGATGGCAGTATCCTGAACAACGCGATTGTCGGGAACTGGGGCAGACGCGGCGGAGGGCTGAATAATTGCAATGGGTCAATTCTGAACAATACGATTGCGATGAATCGGGTCATGTATTCCGGCGGAGGGCTGTACATGTGCAACGCTGTGATCCGCAACTGTGTTATCTGGGGAAATATCGCCAGTGGCGCTGACCAGATCTTTCAATCAAGCGATCCCACTTATTCCTGCATTCAGGACTGGACAGAGGGTGGCGGAGGGAATATAGCAGAGGACCCCGCCTTCGTCGGGCAGCCCCTGGGCGCTGGCCAGTGGACTGAGGCCCCTACATTCAACGAGGAAACCTTCCAGACCACTTTTGTGGATCAAGATGCCTCCTGGCAGCCGGATGCCCTCGTGGGCTTCCCCCTCAACCCGGACATGGCTCAGTCGTATCAGTTTCTCATTGCTTCCAACACGGCGACGACAATCAAGGTCTGGGGAGATGTCTCGGTGTTTGCGTTTGTGGGTGAGGGATATGCGTACGGCGTCTATGATTATCGGCTTTCAGGAAATTCGCCCTGCATTGACGCCGGCAAGAACGAGGATTGGATGTGGGGGGCGGTTGACCTCGAGGACAATAACCGGATTCTCCCTGCGACTTCTTCATGGCGAGTGGATATGGGGGCGTACGAGTACCTCCTGCCCACAGCCAAGGCCTTCATAGACGAGATTGGCGGCGGACTTCATCTTAGATGGACAAGTCAGCCGGGGGCTTCGTACACCGTTTGGTCGCGTGTTGACCTCCTGGACGGCGAGTGGCTTGCGGAGGCAACCGTGGCATCGGAAGGCGACGTGACCTCTTGGACCGACTGGAACACGTCGCGTGGGCGCAAGTTCTACAGGATTGAAATCCAGTGACCGGCATCTGACGCATGTCCCGCGCCGTCGGCGCGGTTGGGAGACGGCCATCCGAGACAGACGCATCCCTTCTTGAGTGAATCCTTGCGTCGGGATTGTGGAGCGCGTTATGGTCTCCCGGTTCGAAAACCCGTTCTCATCCCTGCCAGCATCAGGAAGGACTGATACCATGAGAAAAGGAAGGACTGATACCATGAAAACGTTGAAATCCAACCGCCGCGAGTTCCTCAAAAAAAGCATGTTGACCGGCGCCGGGCTCGTGCTCGCGACATCGAGGTTGCCGTCTCGCAGTCTCGCCCGCGCGAGCGGCGCCAACGACCGAATCAACATCGGGTTGATCGGCTGTGGGGGCCGAATGGGCAGCTTGGTTCGCAGTGTCAAAAGCGCTAACGCCAATGCGATGGTGACGGCGATCTGCGATGTGTGGAGCCAACAACGCAACGCGTGGACCACACTGATCGAGAGGACGTTCGGCGCCAAGCCGCAGGCGTACGCCGACTATCGCAAGCTGTTGGGAACGGCGGATATTGATGCCGTGATGATCGCCACGCCGGCCCACCAGCACTGCGGCGAGGTGACTGACGCGGCTCGGGCCGGAAAGCACGTCTATGTCGAGAAGCCCATCGCGCCATTGATGGCAAGCCTCGAACCTTTGAACAAGTGCTACGATGCGGTCAAGAAAGCCGGCATCGTCATCCAACACGGCACCCAGGGCAGCAGCGCCGCGGGGACTCTCTCGCTGAAGGACTTTTTCGCCGAGGGCGAGTTCGGCAAGGTTTTCCGCATCGAGTCAACCATCAGTCTCTACGAGCCGTATTGGAACCAATACAGAGGCCCTCAGAGACAAGAAGAGACCGACTGGAAAGCGTTCCTCTACGGCAAGCCGTACCGGCCCTTTGACCCCGACCAGCACGCGGCGTGGATGGGCTACCACGATTTCTCCAGCGGCCCGATTGGCGGCTGGATGTCGCATTTCAGCAACTTCGCACACGCCGTCACCGGCTGCGAGTGTCCGGTCGCCGCGACGGCCTTCGGCGGGATCTACGCGCCAACCACTGACCGGCGTCGCACGGCGCCCGACAACGTCACCGTCATCCTCGAATATGCCGAAGGGTTCTACACCCAGTTCGTCACCCACTTCGGCAGCTCGTGGAATACGGAGACGACCTTCTTCATGCTCGACAAGGGCCTCGTGCAAACCCGATTCGGACACAATCCGGGCAATCCGGTTTACTCCAGCAAAGGCGTTAATAACAGCATCCCTGAGAAAAAGCTCCTGAAAACGAATCCGCCGGACCCCGCTACGGCGCACGTCGCAAACTGGCTTGGCTGCATCCGCAACGGCCGCAAGCCGCACGCCGACATGGATATGGGCTACAAACAGGGTATCGCCGTCGTCATGGGCGACACCGCCTATCGCCTCGCCCGGAAGGTCGTCTTCGACAAGGAAAAGCGAGAAATCCGACCGGCATAAGGCATTTGGCTCCTTAGCACATGAGTTCGCAATACGCTGAACTATAGTGTTGTGTGAAAGAAGCTTTCCTGACGGCGTAAGGCCCGTCTGGGCTGAGAATGTGCTCCGTAGGCCGCGTCGTAAGAATCGGGAGAACGGTCAAGGGTCTGATTGGAAGTCGCACGAGCCGAATCTCACTGCGTCTTTATGCAGCGTGCCCAGTGCTCAACGAGCCTGGGGAGGATTTCCCCCGCCTTTCCGCGATAGAAGTGGTCAATGTAAAGGCGGTTTTCCGGGGCCTCAAGGTTCACGCCGACGGTCACGGCGCCGCTTCTTTGGGCGTGGATGACGAAACCCGCCGCGGGATGCACGACGCCGCTCGTTCCCACGACGAGAAACAGGTCGCACTCTTGGGTCATTTGATAGAGCCTGTCTGTGTGAAAGGGCACTTCGCCGAACCAGACGATGTGCGGCCGCAGCAAGCCGCCGCACGGGCAGCGAGGCACGTCCGGGAGCTCTTCCGGCGCCACCTTGACTTCTTGGCACCTGGTGCACCGGGTTTTGGTCAATTCCCCGTGCATGTGGTAGAGGTTCTTGCTGCCAGCCTCCGTGTGGAGATGGTCAACGTTCTGGGTGATTAGAGCGAAGGTTCCCTCCGGCAGCAGCCGCTCCAGGCGAGCGAGGGCGTAGTGAGCGGCGTTGGGCCGGACAGACTTCGCTTGCTTTCTTCTTTCGTTATAGAAGCGCCAGACGAGCTGCGGGTCTTTCTCGAAAGCCTGAGGCGTCGCTACCGACATCACGTCATATTTCTCCCATATCCCTCCCTTGTCGCGGAAGGTCGGCACGCCGGATTCAGCGCTGATACCGGCGCCGGTCAGCGCCACAATTCTTGTGGATGGTGTGATGTTGAGAAATTGGTCCATTATCAGCCAAAATGCCGCTTCGCTCGCTGGGGTCTTGCATCAACAGCTCGATTGTACCAGGGGAGACTGTCTGCCTCCAACTTTCAAAAAAAGTCTTTTCACGCTCTCGCAGAAAGAAAGGCAAGGGCAAGGGCAGACCCCGGCGATGGCCGAGGGGGGCGTTACCGGGTGCGGGTATATTTGCGCGGCAGAATTCGGATGAATCCTCTGGTCGAGAAGCCCGGCTGAAGCCGGCTGTGACGGGAAGAATGCCGTATCCGATACCACCGACTAAAGCCGGTGGCTTAGTACATGGATTCGCAAATACGGCGACGTATAATGGTGTCGTGAAAGTAGCTATTGTGACGGGATAATCACGCCATCGGCGTGAATCGGATTGTTCCAGAGACGTGAGCCATCCAGTAAATCACAGGCCGGGGTGCTTGAAGACCTTCGTGCCCCTGGCGTCTTGGCGAGAGAAAATGGAAAAAGGGGAGACCTCTCGCAAAGACGCAAAGCCCCGTCCATTGCGGATTGCAGATTGCGGATTGCGGAATGTGGAATCCGAAATCCAAAATCCCAGGCATCGCGTCATCCTGTCGGAGCAATACGTCGCGGAACTTATGAATTGCGGCAGTAAGTGCGGCGCCCGCTGAGGGCACTGGCGGAATGTCTCAGGGGAGATGGTGCGGTTATGCGCCCTCTTGGCGGATGGGTCGAGGAGGTCTCGCATTCGCCAAAGGCCGAGCGCTCAGGGATGGCAAGCATTTTGCCGCCGCGTCACACACGCGACGAGACGGGCAACAGGATCCTCATGGTGGTTGCGCCCGGCCTCGATTCCACGACTTCGATGTGGCCGCCGCCGCGTTCAACTTTTTCCTTGCAGATGGACAATCCCAGTCCCGTCCCGGAGCTGTCGGTTTTGGTGGTGAAGAAAGGCTGAAAGATTTTGTCCAGATGCTCCGGCTTTATTCCTCTCCCCGTGTCAGAGACCTCTATTGCGACCAGCGGGCTTTCGAGGACGTGCTGGACGTAATCCTCCTCCTCGTGCGAAGCGGCGATGAACGAGGGGCTATCGCCTCGCAGGTTGAAGCCCTTCACTTTGACTTCACCCGGCCCCTCGATGGATTCCATGGAGTTTAACACCAGATTGACTACCACGGCATGAAGGTCATCGGCAGAAACGTCAACTACAGCTTCGTCTTGTGGCGGAGCGATCGAAAGGTCAATCCCACTCATGGAACATTGGGGACGAAGCAAGGCGCCGACGTTGAGGAGAACTTCGTTGACCGTAGCGGTTTCCCGATTTGGGCTGTTCTGCGAGAGCGACACGAGCCTCGAAGCGATCTCAACGCACTTGTTGGCTTCCTCCTCGATGATGGAAAGGTAACGTAAGGACTTCGCGCCGAACAGCCTCCCGCGCCGTTCCCTGACTTTCCTGAGAAGTATCTGGGTGTGGCCCAGGATGGCGGTGAGTGGGCTTGTCATTTGTTTGAAAGCTTCGCTGGATAGCTCGCTTGTCCGAGCCAACCGGCTGGCTTCCGCCAACTTCGCAGTGAGGGACCCGGCAAGCTCCTCAAGGGCAGCGTCCTTTCCCCCCTTTTCGAGAACCTTTTTCTTCTCGACGGCTTCGGCGACCACGTTTCTTAGCTTGAGGAGGTCGAAGGGTTTCGTCAGGTAGTCGAAGGCGCCATACCTGACGGCTTTTCGGGCGCTGTCGAAGCTACCGTAGCCGGTTAGGAGGATGACCTGAGTGTTGATCCCCATCTCCCTGATGCGCTGGAGAGCTTTGATGCCGTCCATTTCGGGCATGCGGATGTCGAGAACCACCGCATCAACAGGATCGGTTCTGAGGATTTCAAGCCCCTGAGCTGCTGAGCCAGCGCAAAGGCAGTTAAATTCGCCCTTGAGAGCGAGCGCGACGGCATCTCTGGCGGAGGGATAGTCGTCCACTACGAGGACGGTGCTTTTTCGTTTCACGCGGCCCACCCGGAGGCGGAACACTCAGTTCCTTGAGTGCAACGCCTTTTGACGAAACCCCCACGACACCACCCGTTTGCCACGACACAATATTATATTATACATATTCTTCGTGTTTTGTCAACCTTGTTTCTGCCGGAGGGGTAACCTCTCACTTACGTTTGGCTCGGGGTGAAACCGCCCGTAACTGAGGCATGACGTTTTGCTCGCTAATGTCCTTGAAAATCTGGTAAAGAAGGTGTATCAGTATGGTCAAGCGGTGAGCATAGAGTCGGGTAGTATGAAAAAGTGAGATATCGGAGCAGGAGGTGGAATGATGAAGAAGGCGCGAATTATAATTTTGGCATTGTGCCTGGGCCTGGCGGGCATCGCTGTTCTCTCTAACGCGGTCGGTCTCCGGACGTTTTGGGACGGCGGCGGTATGTCCTCCGCTGCGTCGGCGGCAGTTCAGAAGAACGAGCCAAAAACGCTTGAAAAGTCGGCAGAGACGATTCTTGAGAAAATCGGCGTTTCGCGGGGTATATGTGTTGTGCTGGGTGACCCCGGGTGCGACCTTGCTGTGCAGTTGGCGAGGCAGAGCGAGCTGCTGATATATGTGCAGTTGCCGCGAGCTAAGGACGTGGAAAGAGCGTGTCGGACGGCGGACGCGGGCGGGTTCTATGGGACGCGTATCTTCGTCGAGAAGGGTGGGCTCAGGAAATTGCATCTCGCCGACAATCTGGCGGACGCCCTCGTCGCCGTGGATAGAGCAGCCCGGATTCCCGAGGCGGAGGCGCTTCGGGTTCTGCGTCCGGAAGGAAAAGCCCTCTTGGGCCGAAAAGAACTGACTAAGCCTTTTCCCGAGGGAGTGGACGATTGGAGCCATCCGTACCACGGGCCGGACAACAATCCGCAATCCAGAGACCAAATCGCCCGCGCCCCCTATCTGACGCACTTTCTCTCTGGCCCTCTTTACGCGCCACTGCCTCAGGTGGCGGTGGCTTCGGCTGGTCGCGTGTTCAAAGCGTTTGGGCACCTCGCGTTCAAGGTACGAGAAGAGGCGTTGCTCAACACGCTCGCGGCGTTCAACGGCTATAACGGCACGATGCTCTGGAAGCGCCCTCTGACGCCCGGCATCATGATTCACCGCAATACGCTAATCGCCACTCCGACGACGGTGTACGTCGGCGATGACAAGTCCTGCAAGGTGATTGACGCCGAGACGGGCCGCCTGAAGGACGAGATCGCCCCTCCGCCGGAGCTTGCCGGGGGAACATTCTGGAAATGGATGGCTCTGGAAGATGGCGTGCTGTATGCACTGGTTGGAGAGGATGAGCAGAGAGACCCGATAGTGCGGCAGCGCAGGACGGCGCACGGCTGGCCGTGGGACCCGCTGTCGAAGGGTTACAATCAGCCGCATAATCCTTGGGGTTACGGGCGAACCCTCCTCGCTATTGACCCGAAGACGAAAAAGGTGCTGTGGAACCACAAAGAAGCTGAGCCGATTGACAGCCGGGCACTCTGCATGAAAAACGGGCGGATTTATGGGCTATCCTTTGGCTCATTCCTCACCTGTCTGGACGCAAAAACCGGCAACGAAGTCTGGCGGAAGACAAAAGAAAAGGACCCTGACCTCTTCAAGGCGCTCGGGCCGTATCTGAACCGGCAAGATTGGCGAACTAACTGGCGAACGATCTCATACATCAAGTGCAGCGATAAGGCCGTGTACTTCGCAGGCCCTCAAGTCGGCGAGCTTCTCGCAGTCTCCGCCGAGGACGGGAGTGTCCTCTGGAAAGACCCTCACAGCAACTTCCAGTTGGTCCTGCGGGATGACGGGCTTTACGGCATCAGCGGGCAAATAGATAAAGAGTTCAGCAAAAGGTTTGACCCGCTTACCGGCCGGGTGTTGGCGGAGATGAAGGTAGGTCGTCGGGCTTGCACGCGGCCCACAGGCGCCTTGGACGCGATTTTCTTCCGAGCAAGCGGGGGTACGACGCGTCTCGATGTGGCGAGCGGCCACTGGCAATTGGTTTCGCCGATGCGTGCGCAGTGTCACGACGGCGTGACTATCGCCAACGGGTTGACCTACTGGTGGCCGTCAGTGTGCGACTGCAACCTCACCCTGTACGGTATCACTTGCTTAGGGCAGGCAGGCGACTTCGATTTCAATCAGGGCGGCCGCGACACCGACCGGCTGGAGAAAGGCAGGATGTATCAAGCGAAGCTCGCGAGTCTGCCGGGGTCGCCAGCGGATTGGCCCACATTCCGCGCGAACAATACCGGGACCGTCACGACGGGCGCCGTCATCCCCGGAAGGGGCCGCCGGCTCTGGCAGTTCTCTCCGGGGGCCACAATTAGGCCAACCCCGCCGACCGCAGCGGGCGGAATGGTGTTCCTGAGCGGCTCCGACGGCATCGTCCGAGCCCTGGATGCGGCAACGGGCAAGCCGCAGTGGAAAGCTTACACCGGAGGCGGGACACGTATCCCGCCGACCATCTGGAGGGACCGCGCTCTTGTGGGGTCCGGCGACGGGTGGGTCTATGCCCTTGAAGCGAGGACCGGACAGCAGCTCTGGCGGTTCCGCGCGGCGCCCGTGGAACGCAGGATACCGGTGTATGGCGCGCTCCTCTCGACATGGCCGGCGGCGAGCGGCGTGCTCGTCGAAGATGGCACCGCCTATGTGGCGGCGGGCATAGCCAGTTACGACGGCACCCACGTTTATGCGCTCGACGCCGCCACCGGCAAGATCAAGTGGCAGAACAACACGTCGGGCCATCTCGGCCACGGGACACTCAGCGGAGTGAGCGTGCAAGGGCATCTGCTTCTTTACGGGGGGAAGCTGTGCCTGGCGGGCGGCAACGCCGTCTCACCCGCCATTTACGACATCACGAATGGGAAATGCCTCAACGACCCGAATATGGTCAAGCGGGTTCAGAACAACAACGTTCCGTCGGCACAAAGCCCCCGTGGGTGGGAATTGTATCAGATCGCCAGCGGGGTGGTTGTCGGCGGCAAGCCGTTCTACTCGCACCCGAAGTATAAAGTCTATGACCCTTCCGTTCTTAACAAAACGCTAATCGCATCCACTGGTGACCGAGACGTCGCCTGGGCGAATAATTCGAAGGTCATGTGCTTCCCTCGCGTTGAGGAAAACCGGAACAAACGGTTGCTCGCAGGATGGGGAAAGCTCAATATCCCCGGTCTTAAGCCGTTGTGGGAAAAGAACTGCAAAGAGAGCGTCGCCCTGGCGGTGTGCAAGAATGCGGTGGTCATCGCTATGCCGTCAGAAATCATCGCCCTGAACCTCCAAGATGGCGGAATACTCTGGACGCAGCCGCTGCCATCCTCGCCGGTTCCGTGGGGGCTGGCGGTGGACCGCGACGGGCGAGTAGTGGTAACGCTCGAAGATGGCCGGGTTCTCTGCTTCGGTTGAGCGGATTTGAGCGCAGCGCTGGAAATTCGCGCAATGGCATAAACGATCCGGAAAGATGGCTTCGCCGTTTCTCCCGGACCTCAGTGAACTTATATCGGTTTGTGGTCGCAGATGAAACTCATTAGATTGGCTGCGGCGATTTGCCTGTGTAGTTGTCTCCAGACGTTTTTGGCTTTCGCTTGCAGATATAACGTACACGACATCGGTTTCGTTGACCTGGGCGATAGCCCGTATCATTTTTACGGCTATGTCAATCAGGATACCCCTGCCCAGATTACCTCCGACCTCACGCAAATATCGCAGGCTGCCTTCTCGGAAGCAAACATCAGCATTGAAATAATTGACGCCGATAGACAAAAAGACAATCCGGCCATAAAGTACCTTGATTTATGGCCGGCACAATCTTTCCCCGCGGCGGTTCTCGTCTCGCCCGACGGACAGTCGTTGCCCGTGCCTGTTACGAGTTCCAACGAGCCTTTCGAGCAAACGCTGCGGGCGGCGCTCCGTGGTATCGTCTCTTCGCCAGCGCGAGAGGAACTCTTACGACACGTCAGCAACGACCACGGTGTCGTGCTGTTGATAGAAGGAACGAATGCCGAGGAGAATACGAGCGCTCGGAAAGCTGCTTCCGGGGCGATTGAGAAAATAGGCGTGGAAATGAAGATGATGCCTGAATCCATGGGGCAGCCGCCGGTCCTGACCGTCGTAGGCAGGGAGTCCTTTTCTCGCGAAAGAATCCTTCTCTGGAGCCTGGGCCTCGCCGCGGACAAAATAAGCGAGACTTATGCAGCGGTGATCTACGGAAAAATGCGGTGGCTGGGACCGTTGATGAAAGGCGAAAAAATAAGCGAAGACAATCTGACGGACATCCTTTCGGTCATTGGCGCGGAGTGCGAATGCAGATTTGATATTTCCTGGACGCAGGGCACGATGCTGCCGACTCAATGGGATGGGAAAATGCGAGCGCGCGTGGCTAAAGCTCTCGGATTTGACCCCGAAAACCCCATGGTGAAAATGGAGGTAAGCAGCATCCTGAAAACGCCTTATTCGTACTCCGGCGTGCCATTTGGATATACGGAGCTGACTGTCGAATCGAAGTCTCCGTCGGAAATGAAGGAAATACCCGTCGAGAAAGCCCAAACCGAAATCTCTCCCGGGCCTTCATCCGGGGCGATGGTTTCAGAGGAAACGGTCCCGGCGAAGAGAAATTATGTCCTGCGAAAGCCATTGTACATCATCGGCGGCATGGCAATTCTAATTATCATCGCGGGCACGTTCCTCCTTTTCAGCCGAGCGAGGATAAACTCCTGACCACATTTTCCTTACCCCTCTGCGTCTCGCCCCGATGTCACCTTTTCAAGCCCTTCAGGTCAGGTTCGAGCTTGACGTTGGCTCGCATCATCTCCTCCCACGTCACCACCGTGCCGGCATAGGCGGCGGTGCGACCCAACACGCTGGTCAGGTTGGAACGCACCGAAGGAGCAACCGTCATGTTGGAATAGTCTCCCCCGGTAACGAAGCGATGGAAGTCCTCGATGTTGGACGACGCGCCGGTAGTGTACAAGTTGCTCATCGCGCCGCCTTCGTAGGGCTTGTTGCCGCGGATATAGACGTCGCCGAAATAGTCGGTGTGAACCATGCCTCCCGACCCGAAGATGTCGCAGCGAATCTCATCTTTGACATGCGGAATCATCTTCACCGAGGTGAACGTCAGGATGAAATCGTGCGGGAACCAGTAGGTGACTGAGAAATGGTCCCAGATGTTGCCGAACTTGCGTATCGCCCGGCCGCCGGCGCCGAACGCGCGAAGCGGGTCAGCGTTGACAAACCACGTAGCCACGTCGAGGGTGTGGATGTCCTGCTCGACGATGACATCGCCGGAAAGTGCCAGCGTGCAATACCATTGCCGGAGACATTCCTCCGGATTGGTAGAGTTGGTTCCCGAGCCGCTTCCCTGCCACGGATAATGAGCTTTGCCGCAGACCAGCTTGCCGATGTCGCCGGCCTGTACCCGACGAACTGCCTCGCGGTACAGTTTGTCCGGGCGGGTTTGGAAATCAACGAGGAAGACCTGTTTTCGGGCCGTCGCCTTTCTGCCCGACTCGGCGATGCTCAGGCAGCCCGGCACGTCAATCGCCACAGGCTTCGCCAGATACACGTGCTTGCCGGCACTGACCGCCGCAGCCGCCTGCTCTGGATGAAAGTAGGGAGGGCTTTCGATTACCACTGCGTCGAGTTTACTTTCCAGTAGCTTCTTGTAGCCCGAAAGCGTCGCATACCGTCGGTCGGGGCGGACCTGGAACCTCTTGCCGAACCCGGCGACTCTGTCCTGGAAATAATCGGCGCAGGCGACAAACCGGTACTTGCCGGTCCCTTGAAAAAGACGGGCGATCCAGGTGCCTCGGCCGCCACAGCCGATAAGCCCCAGCTCGATCGCTGAGTTTGCCTCTGTACCCCGAAGCGAGCGGGGCTTCAACAGGGTGAACGTGCTTGCCGCCGCCCCGGCGAGAAACGCCCGCCGTCCCAATTTGTATTCGCGGTTCTCCTCTGCCATCGCTGCCTCCTTCCAGTCTGTTTGAATGTACAAACGGGTTTTTGCCGAAATCTCTCTTATACGTGGAGGATTGTACTCTGTGTGCTCAGGAAAGAAAAGGTCGGACTTTGGGCAGTGGGGCTGTATTTAGGTGGCAACGAAAGGAGGGAGAGAGAGCTTAACGCAAAGGCGCGAAGGCGCAGAGGGGCAGTGAATAAGAAAGGCCGGACCACTCGCTTGTGGCACGGGCGTCTCGCCCGTGAAGAATCATGGGCAAGATGCGCATGCCACCACCAATGGAACGTATCGAAGAGGAGCCCTACGTTCGGCTGATTGATGGTGCCGATAAGTTCAGGGTCGCCCCGGAGGGTGTGAATGAAATCGTGTTTGAGCGTCCGAGCGGTGACGGGGCCAACCCACTCTACGTCGAGGCGAATTCCGTGGTGGCCGCCCTCTGCCCGGACGAAGGCAGAACGTGGCGCCGGATCAAAGACCTCGAAACCGCGAAGGGCGAGTACTGCTACCCGGCCGTCATCCAGACCCGCGACGACCTTATGTAGGTCGTTTACACATATCGCCGCACCCACATCAAGCACCTGGAGTTCGACAAAGAATGGCTGGCTTCGCTCCGTGAGTAGCGCGGTTCGCCGGAGTTTCGGCGCATGCTGCGAGGCTATCGGTAGGCAGGCTCCCCGGTCCTGCGCCCAAGCCAGTCTATGAGGTCCTTGAAAACTGGGCAATTCAAGTTGTCGTGCTTCAGGAAAAGCAGCTCGCGAATGTCCTTAACCTTTCCCAGGACTGCCGGGGCATCCTTCGTATCCCGGTAAGCGCGCTTTCTTGAGGTCTTTGTTCTGAACAACTGCTCCACGATCCTTTTCGGAGGTTTGCGTTGGTCCTGCTCTTCCACAGGGGTTTTCCAACGTCCCAGTTGTTCGTTTGTCCCTATAACCTGTCTGAGCTGGTCTTGCGCGGCAAGGAGGAGCATTTCCATGTCGTGTTTGAAGGCTGAAGGGTCGAATCGCGTCATCGCGTTTGCCAGTTGCCCCCCCCGAATCCCATAGATGGTTTCCAGAGCGTTTGCGACAGCGCTCCTCTGAAGTTCCTTCAATTCTTCAAGGGTTTCATGCTTCAGGCGAGACCTCGCGAACGGCTGGTTGGGGTAGAAATCGGGGAGGCCGACAACAAGATCATCCTTGTCGCCAGCCAACTTCTCTGCTCCTCGGGGTCCTATTTTGCGGAGGAACTTGTCCTTTCCGCCCAGGGGAATCAGTCTTAAACCGTGGCCATTCGACCGAAGTTGGCAGAGCCATTCGGCCCAGAGCTGGCGGAGGGCCAACTTGTCCGATTCACCCTCGACATAGACCCATACTTTCACGGCATTGCCTCGAGTTCGCCGGAACGATGAAGGTCTGCGAGAGTGTCTCCCTCTACGGCTTCTAACATCGTGCGTAAGCTTTCACGCGTCCTTGGTCGGTACCATCCGATCCGCGTGTCCTCTCTGGTCATAACCGCTATCTGCTCAAGGTCGAAGCATTGCAGAAGCTCCGGGCTGTGCGTTGTGACCAGAACCTGTGTTCGTTCGGAGCCGGTCTTGATTATATCGGCGACGATAGGAAGCAGGCGGGGATGAAGGCCAACCTCAGGCTCATCAATGGCGACGAAGGGCGGGGGGGACGGGTTGAGTAACGCCGCCTGGAGGCAGAGGAATCGCAGCATCCCGTCTGAAACGTCCCAGAGTTCCATTGGCCGCTGCATCCCAGCTTCATGTATGCGGACCGTAACTGTCCCCGGCCCGCTCCATGTGGTTTCGGCGCTGACGTCCTCGACCCAAGGATAGGCAGACTTCAGGAAACCACGAACCTCCTCCGCGGCTTCCCGAAAGTCGTGCCTTGTGAAAATCTCGTGAAGAACCGCGGCGAGGTTGTCGCCCTGGGGACCAAGAATCGTGCTTGGCGATACTTGAGATGGCCTGCGAGCAGGAGCGGCCATGTCAATCCTGAAACCCGGGTACATTGCGAATAAGGTGAACAGGAGACGCACCCAGGAGGGAACGGGATACTTCTCGAAGAAGCGGGCCTCCGCGAGTAGCAGAGAGGGCCCCTCAGGCGCTGCATTGGCTAATCCTTGCAGGGATTCAGCGTCGAGAGACCCCATGTCTCCACCGAGTTCGCCTGTGGCGATTAGGTCCGGAAAGAGGGGGAGCTGGGTGAGCTGCTTCTGTTCATCATCAAAGATCATGCGCCGCCCGCCCCGAGACTCCAGGAACTTGAACGGCTGCTCATGGTCGCGAAACGCTTTGCCGTACCGAAGTACCTCGTATATGGGTGCAGCTCCTCCGTCGGCACGTTTCTCAAGCTGAACCTCGTAAACAATGGCGACACCGGACCTTTCCGGCAGGACGGCCCGAATGGCGGATTCCGCGGACCTGTCAAATGTCACGCGCCATGTGAGCTTCTGGATCTGCTTGCCCGCACTCAGCAGTGAGAACAAGCCGCCGTGTGACCGTAGCGCGGCATTGACCGGCTGGGCGGCGCATTGCGAAATAAGTTGGAGACAGTCCAGCAGAGTACTTTTCCCCGCCCCGTTGGCGCCAATCACCACGGTAAGGCCGCCGAGGTCCGCCTCGAAGCCATCGAGTAGCCGGTAGCCGTCAACCTCCAGTTTCTTGATCATCAGAAAAACCTCCTATTGCTGCCAACCGTACGCTGGCCTGGCACTCCGCGCTCGCCGTCGGAAAAAACACCATGCCAGCCTTTTCGTATTATACCACCATGTTGGCGCGCCACGGAAGACGCATTCGGGGAAATCCCGAGTCCTGACTTCTGCTCACAGTCGCCAGGGGATCCCATAGCTCAGCGAGGAGTCGGTGATGGGGCGATTTCGTACTCAATTCCGCCGAAGCCGTGCTCACCTGCGACCGCGACGAATTCTTCCAGACTCTTGCTTCCGCCTGTGGTGGCGGGATTCAGACGTGGAATCATGGTCGTGTTCCTTGTGCTGGTGACGCACGAGAAACGGCGATTCCCTTGGGCAGCTCATACGCCGCCTCCCTCAGTCTTTCTCTTTCGCAGTTGGTCGAAAGCGACAGCCAGAACGATCAAAACGCCGATGACGATCTGCTGGATGAAATCGGTGATATGCAGAAGCGTGCAGCCGTTGAGCAAAACGGCCATGAGAAGAGCTCCGATGATTGTTCCGGAGACTGTTCCCTCGCCCCCCATGAGGCTGCCTCCGCCGATGACCACCGCGGCGATGACACGCAGCTCGTATCCGACTCCTGCGGTTGGCTGGCCGCTGACAAGGGAAGAGAACTCAATCATGCCCGCCAATCCTGCAAGGAGTCCGCAGACGGCGTAAATCAGGACGATGTACATTCCCACTTTGATGCCGGAATGGTGGGCGGCTTCGATATTGCTGCCGATGGCGTAGGAATATCTGCCCAGGCGAGTGTACCGCAGGGTCAGGCTCGCCACAACACAGATGATAACGATGAGAACGAGGGGGATGGGGACGAGGCGGAGAAAGGGCATGGGGAGGAGGTCGGAGAGGTTCCCGTTGCGGAGGATGCCGAAGGAGCGAGGGACACCCTTGTCAACCGGCAAGCCCTGGGTTATCTGTAGAACCAGTCCGCGAAACGCTTGCATGGTTCCGAGGGTTGCGATGAAGGGGGGAATCTTAAGACCGGCGATGAGCAGACCGTTGAGCAAGCCGCACAGTAACCCGGCGAAGCACCCCCCAACAACAGCGAGAGGAATTGGAATCCCCACCGTCATAAGCCATGTCCCGCAGATACCCGCCAGGGCCATCATAGAGCCGACGGAGAGATCAATGCCCGCGGAGATGATGACGAAGGTCATGCCCACAGCCATGATGATGATTTGTGCGTGCTGGCGGATGATGCTCGATATGTTGACCCATGTGAAGAAGTGCGGTGTGGAAAACGATAACGCAATCATCATCACGAGCAGCGCCATCGAGGGGAGAAGCTTCACGAAAGAGCTTTTGAGAATAGTTGCTTTGGTCAACGGTCTCATTGTTGTCCAGTTCTGTAACCGCTCATGCAGCCTGCTCGGCGCCGAGCGCGGCAAGGCGAAGGATTTCCTCCTGATTGGTCCGGCGAGGGTCGAGCTCGCCAACGATTCTGCCTCTTCGCATGACGAGGATGCGGTCGCTCATTCCGAGTATTTCCGGCAGCTCCGAGGAGAGCATGAGAATGCCGGCGCCCATCCGTGTCAACTCCACGAAAAGCTCGAAGACGTCCCTTTTTGCTGCGACATCTATTCCTCTGGTTGGCTCATCGAAAATGATGAGTTTTGACTGAGCGGAAAGCCATTTGGCGATGGCGACCTTCTGCTGGTTGCCGCCGCTGAGGCGCAAGACTTTTTGGCGAACCGACGGGGTGATTATCCGCAAGCGGGTGACGTATCGGCGCGCGATTTCTCTCTCCTGTCGGAGGTTTATCCTCCCGAAGGAAACGAGCTTCTTGAGGCTGGAGAGCGAGATGTTGGCTGCAACGTTGAGACCCAGGGCAAGTCCGGTGACCTTTCTGTCCTCTGTGAGATAGCCCACCCCGGCGGCAATCGCTTTTGACGGGGAAATCTGATGAATTTCCTTTCCGAGGACGAATATCCTGCCGGAATCTATTCTGTCCAGCCCGAAGATGGCTCTCGCGAGCTCGGTTCTGCCCGCGCCGACGAGGCCCGCCACGCTAAGAATCTCGCCAGCGTGTAGCGAGAAGGATATATCGTGCAACACACCCGCCCGGGAGAGGTTCTCCACACGCAGCACCTCCTCGCCGACCTTTGCTTCTTTCTTCGGGAACATCGTCGAGAGCTCTCGCCCCACCATGTGCCTGATAATCTCGGACATCTGAATCGAGCGGAAAGGTGTGGTGATGATTTTCTGGCCGTCGCGGAGGATAGTTATGCGGTCGGCGACCTCGTGGAGTTCCTCGAGGCGGTGAGAAATGTAGATGATGCTGACACCTTTTTGCTTCAGGCGGTGGACGACCCGAAAGAATTCCTCTGCCTCCCTGGCGGAGAGAGAGGATGTCGGCTCATCCATGATGATGACCTCGCTTTCGGCGGCCACAGCTCTTGCTATTTCGACGAGCTGCCGCTGGGCTATGGGGAGGCGAAGGACAATCGCGGAGGGGTCCAGCTCGAAATGATTCTCCTCGAGAATCTGTTTTGCCCGGCGGAAAAGCAACCGGCGGTTTATGATTCCGAGCTGCTTGTGGCGGAGCGGCTCGCGTCCGAGATAGAGGTTCTCGGCAACGGTCAGATGCTGGGCGAGGGTGAGTTCCTGATGAACCATCGAGATGCCGAGGCGGAGGGAGGAGCTGGGCGTGGTTATCTCAACGGGCTTACCTTTCCAGACGATTCGCCCGGAATCCGCCCGGTAGATTCCGGCGAGGATTTTCATAAGGGTGGACTTGCCCGCGCCGTTCTCGCCGACGACCGCGTGAACTTCTCCCGGCCGAAGCTCGAAGCCGACGTCTCGGAGCACAGGAACGCCCGAAAACGACTTGTTGATCCCCACCATCAGAAGAATTGGCTGGCTCATTTGCGCTCGAATATCTCGGCCATTCTTTCCGCTGCCATGACACCGCCCTGGTAATTGTCTGTGGCGACGAAGGAGACGTAGTGCTCGGTATCGGCCGCGGAATCGAAGATTGTCAGTGGAATCCCTTCTTTCGCTGCCCGCTCGATGTAGGGGACGAGAGCCTTCTTGTCGGTCGGCGCGAGGACGATTCCATCAACGCGCTGGGTTATGAAATCCTCGACAATGCGAACCTGCTCGGCGTAATCGGTCTCCGTTGTGGGGGCCTTCCACAGGATTTTCGCCCCGAGCTCCTGTCCGGCGGCGATGGCGCCGGCGTGAACGGTTTGCCAGAAAATGTGCGCCTGACTCTTCGGAATGACGGCAATCGTCTTTCCTTTCCCATCGGAGGCGCCGGCCGCGCCCTTCTTCAAGTATTTCATGATGTCCGGGTTCAGAAGCCTCTGGATATCTTCCTTGTCTATATTATCCCGGGTGATGAGGGTGGCTTTGGTGGGGATTCGCTTGGGAGAAGTCTTCCCGTTGAGTTTGTCTGCGACCGTCTTCACCGCCTGGTAACCGATGTTGAATGGGTCCTGGACGACGAGGGAGTCAATTGTTCCATCTCTGACGCCTTCGACAAGGCTCGGCGAAGAATCGAAACCGACAATCTTGACTTTGCCTGCGAGTCCGCGTGCCTTCACAGCTTCAAGGGCGCCGAGGGCGCCGGGCTCGTTCGCCGCGAAGATTCCGTCGAGGTCCGGGTAAGCCGTGAGGAGGTTCTCGGCGACGGCGAGCGACTTCGCCCGGTCCGACATGCCGTAACGGGAATCCACAACCACCAATTGCTCGGAATACTTCTTTTTGACTGTGTCCTGGAAACCGTTTTCGCGGGCCGTGGTAGAAGCGCTGCCGGGGACAACTTTAATGACCACGAGTTTCGTTTTGCCTTCCTCTCCTTTTCTCTTGCCAAAGCATCCAATCATCATCAAGATGGAGGCTGCCACAACAACGGTTATCAACGAACGCCTCATAATCCAAGCTCCCTCAAGTTTGTTTTTCATCGAGACGAGAAATATCGTTTGTCGCGAACGACACGGGAGTTTACCAGAGCGGGCGTCGGATTGCATTTCTTTTTTCACTGGGTCTGGCTGTATTTCGGTGGCAAAGAAAGGAGAGAGAGGCTAACGCAGAGGAACAGTGAATAGGAAAAGGCGGACCACTCCCTTGTGGCATGGGTGTCTCGCCCGCATTTACAATCCCACACCGCGGCTGATAAAGGGCTCAATGACCGTGTCGTAAAAGGTTCGGGAAGCTCGGCTGACAAACATGCTCGAGCAGCCGCACGAAAAGCTGGAGGTTGTCGAAGGGTACTGCATCCCACTGAACGTTCCGAAGAAGAAGATTCTGACGGTAGAATTGAGGTTCTGAGGCTGCCTTGCACGGCTTGGACGGAACCTCCGAGTAATGTCGAGCAAAGATGCTGGCGGGTGAAGGATGAAAGGAAACGCGAAATAGGACACTAATCATGAAAAGTAGAACAAGCCTGATTCTCGTAAGCTTTCTGCTGTGCGGAGGTCTTACAGTTGATTTCGCAGCGAAGGGCTTCTCGGACGGCCTTGCTACGGCGAGCGAGACATCTGTATCGAACTCCCAATCGAATCCTTCGGTTCTGGAGGGAAAGCTCGCGGAGCTGCGAGCGGAGATCGGTAAGTTGCCGGGAGGAACACGCCGAGGGCGGTTTCATTGGGTGAGCGATCGCCTCTCTCGCATGGCAGAAGAACAGCGGAAGGGAGACGAGCTCAGAGAAATCGCCGACGCTTTGCTTACGGCGCTGCGGGCGGGAGAAGATGCCTCCGACGCTGTGCCGTGGTTTGGTGAGAAAAGATGGGAAGGGCTGCGAATGCTCGACAGCGGCACGGTCGGGTTGGCTTTCGTGGGGACGAAACGCGGAATCGCACTCGAAAGTTTCTTCGATCTCCGTGCGGAGCGCGAACTCCTTTCCGGGACACCGATGCCCTTCTGGTCGCTTCTTCTCACGGACAACAGCGGAAAGAAGCAGAATTTGAACAGCGCCGAAGGCTTCGACGAGTTTCACGTGAAAGAGCTCCGTGGGAAACGCGATGCCGGGCGCACGATAGAGATGGCATGGCTTGTGTCCCTCGGCGAGAATGCGGGGAAACTGCGCGCCGCCTGCCGCGTGTCCATCGCGGGTGAGAAAGCATCATGGCGGATGAGCGTGGACAACCCCTCTGAGACGTGGAGCATAAGGAACATCACCTTTCCTCGGATTTCACTTGGTCGAATTGGTGATTCGGAGGAGGACGATTTCCTCGTCATCCCCCACGGTTCCGGAGGGCTTCGCCGCTCGCCTCTCAAGACGAAGGCGGAGTTTTCCGGGCGCTACCCCGGCGGATGGTGCTCGATGCAGTTTTTGAGCCATTATGACGCGGACTGCGGATTGTACGTCGCCGCGCACGACCCTTTCGCCAGCACCAAGGACCTCAAGGTTGGAGTGTCTAACGGTCTCTCGCTCGATACATCTATCGGCTGGCCTGCCCCGGATTCAGGAGTGCCGGGGAACGACTGGCAGTGTCCGGGAGAAGCGGTGCTCCGGGCTTTTCGGGGCGACTGGTTCGATGCCGCGCAGGTTTACAGGAAATGGGCGGCGAAAGAAGCGGAATGGTGGCCCGAGGGGGACAACCGGGGAAGGACCGACACGCCACGCTGGTTTCAGGACATCGCTGTTTGGGCCCAGACCGGCGGAAATCCCGAGCAGGTCGTGAAGCCTGTGAAGAAGTTTGCCGAGTACATGGGCGTGCCCACGGGGCTGCACTGGTACAACTGGCACGTCGTTCCTTTTGATAACGACTACCCTCATTATTTCCCGTATAAGAAAGGCGTTCCCGAAGGAGTCAAAGCTCTTCAGGAGGCGGGCGTGCGGGTGATGCCGTATATCAACGGGCGTCTGTGGGATACGGACCTCGACGATTTCAAGAATAACGCCATCCGTTTCTGCACCAAAGACGAGAAAGGGCAGCCTTACATCGAGGTCTATGGCTCGGGCCAAAAGCTGTCCCCCATGTGCCCTACAACGAAACTCTGGCAGCGTACCGTACAAGATATTGTGCTGAGGCTTGTCAGCCCCGAGGTTGGCGTTGACGCGGTTTACATTGACCAGATCGCGGCGGCGACCCCACGCCTCTGCTTCGACCGGACGCACGGACATCCCCTCGGCGGTGGACACTGGTGGAACACCGCGGGCTACTGGCCTATGCTGACCGAGCTGCAAAGAAAGCTGTCACAGCTTTATCCCGAAAAAGCCCTGACGACGGAATGCAACGCGGAGCCTTATGTGCACGTTTTCGACGGCTATCTCACGTGGCATTTTCAATATCAGAACCAGATCCCCCTGTTCGCCGCTGTCTATGGGGGAAAGATTCAACTGTTCTCGAGAGCGTATCAGGGCGATTCGTGGAAGGGGCTGGCGATGCGGATGAAGACGGGGCAGGCTCTCGTGTTCGGCGAGCAACTCGGATGGATAAACCCGAGCATGATTTCCGACGCCGAAGCGGCGGCATTTCTCCGGCGAATGGCCAGGTTGAGGTATGCGTTGCGGGATTATCTCGCTCGCGGGGAGATGGCGCGCCCGCCGGCGCTTAAGGGAAATATCCCGACGGTAACAGCCGACTGGCAGTGGTGGGGCAAGCGGCTCGTAACGACCCCCGCGATTCTCTCCGGAGCATGGCGAGCGAAGGACCGAAGGCTCGCCTTGATTTTCGTGAACGTCAGCGATGAGTCTCAAGAAGCTCAACTCGAATTCGACGCGGGCGAGTATGGGTTGCAGTCGTCGCAGTTTCTTCTGGTCTCTGCTCGGACGGAGAGCGGCGCAGCAAAAGCGGCGCGGGAGGGAAAGCGGTTTGAGCGCCGCATCAAACTGAAGCCCCAGGGGGCGCTCGCCCTCGAGATTTCGCCCGCGACGTGACTTCTGCCCAGTTTTCGCGGATGGAGCAGGCCTATGTCCTTGGGCTTGTCACGCTCTGCGCGACGTGCTGCATACTTTTCAAGAAGAAAAGGGACGCCCGCTGGACGGCGGACAGCAGATTGCTGAATGCGGGATCCGAAATCGGAGGAATGTTGCCAGCAATTGGAAAGGACAAATTCGGGAATCTTGGGGAAACTCTCGTGAGCGCTAAGTGTTGTGGTTCATAAGTTCGGTCACGTATTCGGGTCCTGCAAAGAGGAAAAGACTCTGAGACACATCGGATTTTGCATCCACAATACCTGGCCGTATTTAATAACACCGTTTAGCCACCGGCTTCAGCCGGTGGTCATCGGATGCGTTACATATTCCTGTCGGAGCCGGCTTTAGCCGGGCTTCTCGACTAAAGGGATTCATCCGTGCCGCAACATGTTTTTCACGACATCTGCCTTCATATCGTCTGGCACACGAACAACCACAAGCGGCTCGAAAGCGCGGCCAGAGATGAGGTTTCCGGCCGGAAAGACCAAAAACCGCCGGGGTGTGGTGAAAATGGCTAAAGCCGCTGACCCAAAAGCCCGGCTCAAGCCGGCTTAGACAGGCCGGGCCGCACGCCACGCACGGGCTGAAGCCCGTGCCTAACGGGGGCACGTCCACCCAACCGAGAGGCCGGTATCCTGGCGTTTTTGACTATAAATACGGCTACGTTCCTCCTAGCAAGAGCAACCGTCCGCTATGGCGTTTGGCCATGCTTTTCTGCCAGAGGTTGATCTCATTTGCGCTATTTCATAATCCGGCCTGCCCGCTGTGCTTAGTGCTCTGGTTCATAAGTTCGGTCACGTATTCGGGTCCTGCAAAGAGGAAAAGACTCTGAGACACATCGGATTTTGCATCCACAATACCTGGCCGTATTTACGAACACTTGCACTAAGCTTGCTTGAACTGCGCCACAATTGCTACAATGAGCAGGATAATTGAAGTCGAGATTTTCCACTCTTGGCGAAGGACAACATTATGACGCTTCGACGCTTGCTCGGTGCAATTGTCAGCCTTATCTTTCTCCTTTTTCCCGGGATTTCCGGTGGCGACGACTGGCCTACCTACTGTCATGACCGCGCCCGGAGCGGGGTGACATCGGAGCGGCTGAGTTTGCCGCTTGAGGAAGCCTGGGTTCACCGGTCGAGACATGCACCACGCCCGGCATGGCCCGCACCTGCGAAGAATGACTTCTGGCATAGGCACAGGGGGCTCCAGCCGGAAGTTACCTACGACCGGGCGTTCCACGTTTCAGTAACGGACGGCGCGGTCTTCTACGGCTCCTCCGCTGACGACAAGATTTACTGCCTGGACGCGGCAACCGGCCGGGTCAGGTGGGCGTTCTTCACCGACGGTCCCGTGCGGCTCGCGCCGACGGTATCAGAGAACAAGGTGTATGTGGGGTGTGACGACGGCTGTGTGTACTGCCTCGCCGCTAACGACGGGAAGTTATTATGGAGACGCCGTATCTCGCCTGACGACCGCCGTATCCCGGGCAACGAAAGGATGATTTCGGTCTGGCCGGTCAGGACGGGTGTCATCCTCGACGGGGGCGTTGTGTATTGCTGCGCGGGGCTTTTTCCCAGAGAAGGCGTTTACGTGTGCGCGCTCAACGCAGAGGACGGAGCAGCCCTGTGGATGAAAGAGACCGACCGCGCATCGCCGCAGGGATACCTCCTTGCTTCGAGAACGCGCCTTTTCGTACCGACGGGGAGAACGGCTCCCGCCATATTCGACCGCGCCGAGGGGCGCGGGAAATACCTCGGCGAGTTTAGTGTTCAGGGCGGGGCATTTGCTCTTGTGAGTGACGACATACTGGTCAGCGGCCCCGGCAGAACAACCGGATCCGTGGACGTCGCCGACACCAAGACGAGAGAACGGATCGCCACTTTCAATGGGTTGGACATGATCGTCCATCGTGGAGCCGCTTACCTTCATTCGAAGACATCAATTGCCGCTCTCGACCGCGTTCGCTATCTGAAGCTGGCAAGAGAAAGCAACGCTCTCGCGAAGCACAAAGATGAACTCGAAAAGCGCCTCGCAAGCGCGAAAAAGGAAGGACGCACAGAACAAGTCAAAGCGCTGGGTGGCGAGTTGTTTGAGACGAAGCAGCGGCTGGGGGTTCTCTCCGGGGAGATGAGCGAGTGCTTCACGTGGCGACGCCCGTGCTCATACCCTTATTCTTTGATTCTCGCGGGGGATGAGCTGTTTGCCGGGGGGGATGACGGAATTGCCGCTCTCCGCACCGCGGACGGGGAGCAACTGTGGACAACTGCCGTCGAGGGCAGGGCGTACGGGCTTGCCGTCGCCGGGGGCAGGCTGTTTGTCAGTACGGACACAGGCGCAATTCACTGTTTCATTCCGAAAGGAGCCGAGCCATCAGCGGATTTCGGATTTCCGATTTCGGATTTCGGAACGGGCGCGAGAGGCGCCGGTTTGCGACAGGCGCTTTCGCGGGGCGGCGTCCGCAATCTGCAATCCGCAATCCGGAATCCGCAATCCGCAGGCGCCGACTTTCAGAGTCGCCAATTTCTCCTTCCGCAGGCGTTGCCTTTCAGGGTGGCGCCGCACGTGCGGCACATTGCCATGGGGGAAGTCGCCATCTCGTGGGAAACGGAGGAGCCCGGCCCGGGCGCCCTGGAATACGGCGAATCACCGGAGTTGGGAAAACGCATCGAAGCACCCGCTGATGCGGCTGCACATCGGGTACGGCTCACGGGCCTTAACCCCGACACCGACTACTATTTTCGGGTCACCTCTCGGGACGCTCAAGGAGCGCGCAGGGCGAGCAGATTAGTGACCTTTGACTCCTCCTCGGACCTGAGTCCGAGCGTTCGGCCCCGCCGAGGCGGGGTGTCTCCTTATCCGGAAGATGAACTGACCGCGCTCTATGCTCGGGCGGCAAAGCATATTGTCGCTCTCTCAGGCGTCAGGAAAGGCTATTGCCTCGACCTTGGATGCGGCAAGGGACGCCTCGCATACGAGATGGCCAAGCTCACCGACTTGAGGATTGTCGGAGTCGAAGAAGACGCAGAGAAAGTCGCCGCGGCGCGCAGGGCGCTCGATAAGGCTGGAATCTACGGCGTCCGGGTCAGCGTTCACCAGGGGTCGCTTTCGAGACTGCCTTACACGAGCCGTCTTGTGAATCTTATCGTCTCGGACAAATCGCTTGTTTCCGGAAAACTTCCGGGCAGGAAAGAGGAGGTCTTCCGCATCCTGAGACCGTATGGAGGCTTCGTGTGCTTCGGGCAGCCGGAAGGCGAGGCCATGGCCGCTGGCAAGCTGACGCGGTCTGAGATTGGCCGCTGGCTGGCAGGCGAGCGGGATGGCGAATGGGAGGTCAAGAAGGACGAAGGGCATTGGGTCATTGCGCGCCGGGGACGCCCTCCGGGAACCGGCGAGTGGAGCCACCTCTATGCCGACGCGGGGAACTCCGCGTGCAGCGGCGACGAGCTTCGAGCCCCGACGCAGGTTCAGTGGTTCGGCCGGCCGGGGCCCCGCAACATGATTGACCGGCATCACCGCGCCCTGGGACCTCTGGCAAAAGACGGGCGAGTCTTCGTTCAAGGGAACAACCGCGTCCTCGCCCTGGACGCTTACAACGGCACGCTCCTTTGGGACGCGGGGATTCCGAATTCGAGACGTGTCGCTGCGGCGAGAGATTGCGGTCATCTCGTCATAACCAGCGACTACGTCTATCTCGCCGCCGGGGAGAAATGCGTGGGATTGGATGTTGCGACGGGCGAGCTGTCCCTTTCCTTCGACACGCCACAGCTCGGCGAGACCACAGGGCGCTACTGGGGGTACGTCGCGTCTGTTGACGACCTCCTTTTCGGAAGTGCCGAAAAGAAAGGAGCGTCCCGCACCGGCCACAGCAGGAGCGCTATTCTCGGGGGCACTTACTACGACAACAAACCTATCGCGAGCAGCGATTGCCTTTTCTGCCTCGACCGACACACGGGAAAGAGGCTCTGGATTTACAGGAGGGAAGGCGGGAGCGTCATAATCAACTCCGCCATTGCCGTAGGCGACGGCCACATTTACTTCATCGAAAGCCGCAACCCCGAGGCTCTTGGCGACAGCGATGGCAGGGTAACGCTGGAAGTGCTCGTGGGCAAGGGAAACACTTACCTCGTCAAGCTCGACCAGCGGAGCGGCGAGAAGCTGTGGGAGCGGCACGTGGAGCTTTCCACTATCCGGCACGTCCTCTTCGTGAGCTACGCGAGGAGCACGGTGGTCGTCGTTGGCTCGAGAAACGATGCCGGCCATCCCCGCTACGATTTGCGTGCCTTCCACGCGGGCGACGGAAGCCTCATGTGGTCAAACCACTATGTCAGAACGGACAAACCCACCAACGGCGACCACGGTGAGCAGGACCAGCACCCGGTCATCATAGGCGACACGGTTTATTCCCGCCCCTACGCCTACGATTTGCGGACCGGGGAGAAAAAGAGTTTCAATTTGGACCGTGGCGGACACGGCTGCGGAGGGCTGACAGCATCCGCTTTTTACCTGTACGGGCGAGGTGGCAACCCTCTCATGTATCCACTGAGCAAGCGAGGAAGAACCAATATCCCCTTGACTCGCGTCAGCCGCCCGGGCTGTTGGGTCAACATCATTCCGGCGGGCGGGCTCGTCTTGATTCCCGAAGGTAGCTCCGGGTGCACCTGCGGCTATCCTTTGCAGACCTCGCTCGCATTGGCGCCCCGAGAGCCGAGAGCTCTATCCGCCACGGCTGCCATCGCACCATGACGGCCGCGTCAAAGGCCGCCAGGGATGTCTCCGGCGCGTGCTCGCCGTTCTCTTTGCGCCTTTGCGAGAGGCCTCTTTACGCCCCTTTCAAACGCAGCCGCACCCCTCGCGAAAGCGTTGTTGAAGGTCAGGTCGGTTTTGTAATAGAATCCAAAAAAGGCGAGAGCACGTCAGGCGCCGGCGAAAGGTCGCGTGAATTGTGCGGCGAGCGAAAGCCGAGGTCGAATGCCATGAGACGAAAAAAGAATCAGCCAAAGCGCGGGCCCGACAAGGCCCCGTCATCAGGGAAAGTCTCCGGTTCTTCGCAAAAGCGAAAGAATTGGCCGTGGGTCGTTGGAGCGATTGTTTGCGTTGGAATCGCAGGATTTTTCCTTGCGAGACATTTGTCGGTCACACCCGGCGAGAAAAAAGCTCCGCCGTCTCGCCCCGCTCCCGCGTGGCCGGACCCGGACCCGAATGCGCCGCCGGAGGAGGTCGGCGAGCACCTAAAGGCGGAAGGTCTTGAGGTCGGCAAGCGGATAATGCGTGACCTGCCGGGCAAGGTTGATTCGATACTGCTGATGGGGCAGGTGCACTACCGGCATGGCAACACCTCCGAGGCCATCGCGCTTTGGGAGAAGGGGCTGAAGCTGGATCCGAAACGAGCCGATGCGTACGATGGAATGGCCTGGGTTGCCCTGCGCAAGGGAGACTATGCGACGGCGGTCTCGCATTGGCGAAAAGCTCTGGAGATCCAGCCGAGGATGCCCGGCGCGCACAATAGCCTTGCTCGAGCGCTGATGGGCTTGGGGAGAACAAAGGAGGCGGCTTCGGCGCTGGAGAAAGATGTCGAGGCCTCTCCCCGGTCGAGCCTGAGCTATTTTCTGTTAGCGCAAGCGTACCTGCAATTGAAGCAATACGAAAAGGCGGAGGCAGCTTACAGGAAAGCAATCGAGATTGATCCCGCTTGCACCAACGCCTATTACGGTCTGGGGACAACCCTTGTCAGGCTTCGCCAACGGGAGAAAGCCAAGGAGTGCATGAAAAAGTTTCAGGAGCTAAAGGCCGAGGACATGAAAACCCTCAAGAGCCGGAACAGGGCGTACGACGACATGATAATCATGCGAGTGTTGCTCGCCGAGACGCACGAGGACGCAGGACGAATCTACCGAAAATACGGAAAACTCCCGGAGGCGGAGGAACATTGGCGGCGGGCGGCGGCGCTAGACCCGAAGAATAGTTCCTGCCGCATGCAACTCGCTTCCTTGTACGAACGGACGCGAAGGATTCCGGAAGCCATTAGCATGTACGAGGAGGTCAGGAAGCTTGAGCCGAAAGACCTCGGCAGTTGTCTGGCGGTCGCTTCGGCTTATGGTCGCGTGGGTCGCTTCTCTGAGGCCGAGAAAGCTCTCCGAGAAGCGATTGGATTTGCCCCGGAAAGCTCCTGGGCATACCGCGACCTTGCTCGGCTTTACCTCCATAAAAATAAGAACGTTCGCGAGGCGAAGGCGCTCGCCGAAAAGGCTGCGGAGTTGGAGCCGAGCGCCGCCAATTACGATATTCTGGGGTGGGCTTTCTATGCGAACAGGGAAGTCGCGGCGTCCCTATCGGCCATACAGCGAGCGATGGAATTAGACCCCACCAACCCCGCGTACAAACGACGCTACGAGCAGATTCGGCGGAGGCAGTGAAGCGATGACTTCTGTGGTTATGGGCAATGTTCGGTTTCTTTCCCATTGCGTTATGGCTGCCAGTTTATTCGGGGCATCGGTCTTGTGCGCGACACCTGGGGCGGCGCAGATTGTCCTTCGAGATGTAACCGCGCAGTCCGGCATCACCTTCAAGCACACGGATGGCGGCTGCGGAAAACGATACATCATGGAGACGGTGAGCGCCGGGCTGGCGCTTTTCGATTACGACAGGGATGGCGACGTAGATATATATTTTCTCAACGGGGCGCCTCTGCTGGGGACGAAAGTGAGCGTGCCGCCTCGGAATGCGCTTTATCGCAACGACGGCGGGTGCAAGTTCACCGACGTGACGGAGGAAGCGAGTGTCGGCGACACAGGATTCGGGCTGGGGGTGGCGGCCGGCGATTACGACAACGACGGCGACTTGGACTTCTACCTGAATAACTACGGTCCGAACGTGCTATATCGGAATAACGGCGACGGCACGTTTACCGACGTGACGAAGGAGGCTGGCGTCGAGAACGGTTTCAAGGTCGGCGCGGGGACATGCTTCCTCGACATGGACAGGGATGGCGACCTGGACCTCTACGCTTCCAACTATCTGAAGTTTTCCTACGAGACACATGTGGAATGCAGGACAAACGGCGTGCCGGTCTATGCCAACCCTCGTCATTATCCCGGCGCCCCGGACACGGTTTTCCGCAACAATGGCGACGGCACTTTCACGGACGTCAGCGTGGAATCGGGAGTCGGCCTCCACCCCGGATGGGGAATGGGCATCGTCTGCGGCGATTACGATAACGATGGCGACACGGATGTGTTCATCGGCAACGATGTCGCGGAGAACTTTCTGTTCCAAAATGACGGCACGGGGAAGTTCGAGGAGATGGGACTTCTTACGGGCGCCGCCTACGACCTTCACGGAGACGAGCAGGGCAGCATGGGCGTGGGCTGTGGGGACTACGACAACGATGGCTGGCTCGACTTCTTCGTGACTTCCTACCAAAGCCAACTCGCCACTCTTTACAAGAACCTCGGCGACGGGATGTTTCAGGATGTGACGCTGATGACGGGCGCCGGCGCCGGAACTCTGCCCAACGTCACCTGGGGAAACAGCTTTGTGGATTTCGATAACGATGGCGACCACGACCTCTTCGTCGCCTGCGGCCATCTCCAGGATAACGTCGAGCTTTACGACGATACTTCGAGTTACCTCGTCCGCAATATCCTCCTGATGAATACCGGTGACGGGAAGTTTGTTGACGTCTCCGACGAAAGCGGCGATGGGCTTCAGGTCAAACTCAGCAGCCGCGGCGCCGGATTTGACGACCTCGATAACGACGGCGACATGGATGTCGTGATTCTGAATTCCCGGGAGAAGGCAACCATTTTGAGAAATGATACGTCGAACGAGAATCATTGGATTCAGATTCGTCTTACAGGCGTGAAAACGAACCGGGACGGTGTGGGGGCGCACGTCAAAGTCGTCGCCGGGGATTTGAACCTCATAGACGAGGTCCACAGCGGGCGCAGCTATCAGAGTCATTTTGGGATGCGATTGCACTTCGGCTTGGGGAAGCGTGAGCGCGTTGACCGGATAGAGGTCCACTGGATCGGTGGCGGGGTGGATGTTTTGGAAAACGTCTCCGTGGACCAACTGCTGACAGTTACCGAGGGCGAGACTCAAGGCGCCGGGGGAAGCGACGAGAGATGACAGTGAAGTAACCGCATCCGCCATGGGAGGAGCTGTGCGCAAATCGGTCATATATCTCGGCGTGGTTATCAGCTCGGTGGCTGTCGTTATCGTGGTGGTCATGCTAATCGTTTTCCGTAAACCCGAGCCCCGAGTCGAGGACATATTGGCAGTTTACCGGGATGAAGCGGAATACAGCGGCTTGACGATTCGCTATCCGCTTAATGAGACACTTTTCCCCCCAGAAATTGTCCCCCCTACATTCCGTTGGAAAGATGACAGTTCCGGCGCCGATAGGTGGCTCATCACGATCAAGTTCAAGGACGACGTCCCATTGCGGAATGCAGATTGCGGATTGCGGGTCGCGGAATCCGAAATCGGGAATCGGAAATCCGGAATGCGGAGTGCGAAATCCGAAGTCCGAAATCTGAAATCCGAAATCCAAGGACGGAGGCCCTTTGGCGTCTTAGCATCTTGGGGAGAGAACGGGGGGGCGCGGGACTCCTCTCGCAAAGCCGTAAAGACGCGAAGCCAGATTGCGGAATCCGAAATCCGAAATCCGAAATCCGGAATCGGAATGGGCCGTTTGAATTTCCTTGCCCAGAATCCGAAATGGACACCCGAGCCAGGACAATGGGAGGCTATAAAGAAGCGGTCGCTGGAAAAAGAGGCGAAGGTTGCCATCCTGGGGGTCAAACGTTCCGCCCCGGGAAAAATCCTGTCCGGGGGCCGAATCTCAATTAGTACGTCGAGAGACGAGGTTGGGGCGCCGTTGTTTTATCGGGACGTCAACCTCCCCTTTGTGGACGCCGTCAAAGACCCCTCGGACATTCGATGGCGTTTTGGGGCGATTTCTTCGCCGCAGCAGCCTCCGGCTGTCCTGAAGAAACTGCCGGTGTGTGGGAACTGTCACTCGTTTAGCAAGGATGGCAAAATCCTGGCAATGGACGTTGATTACGCCAACAGTAAGGGCTCATACATCATTACACGGACGGGGGAGGAAATGGTTCTGGCCACGAGCGACCTCATAACGTGGTTCGACTACAGACAGGAAGATGGGGAGCCGACGTTCGGGCTGCTTTCTCAGATCTCTCCCGACGGCAAGTTTGTAGTGAGCACGGTCAAGGATAGGTCCGTCTTTGTTGCGACACCGGGTTTGGAATTCTCTCAGCTCTTTTTCCCGATCAAGGGCATTCTGTGCGCGTATAACAGGCAAACGCGTACCTTCCATTCCCTGTCGGGAGCGGATGATCCGCGATTCGTCCAGAGCAATCCCGCCTGGAGCCCCGATGGGAAATACATCGTTTTCGCCAGAAACGAAGCATACAAGCTCAAGCGAGATAAGGACCGGGGCAAGGTGCTTCTGACCCGCGAGGAATGTAGGGAATTCCTCGAAGAGGGAAAGCCCTTCGTATTCGATTTGTACAGGATTCCATTCAATGACGGAAAAGGCGGCAAAGCCGAGCCACTTGAGGGGGCCTCCAACGACGGCATGAGCAACTACTTCGCGAAATACTCGCCCGATGGCAAGTGGATCGTCTTCTGCAAGGCGAAGAATTATATGCTGCTTCAGCCCGATAGCGAACTTTATATCATCCCGGCGGAGGGGGGCAAGGCCAGAAGACTCCGATGCAACACAAATCGGATGAACTCCTGGCACAGTTGGTCGCCAAACAGCAAGTGGCTGGTGTTCTCCTCAAAAGCGAATTCGGCTTACACTCAGCTTTTCCTCACTCACATAGACGAACAAGGACGCAGCACGCCTCCGGTCGTTTTGTCACACTTTACCGCCGCGGACCGAGCGGCGAACATACCGGAGTTCGTCAACACTGACCCCTCGGCGATCAAGAAGATCAAGGAGCAATTCCTGGACGATTTTTCTTATGTGAGAGCCGGAAAGGAGTTCTACAGAGCGGGCGAGCCGGATCGCGCGATACCTCAATACAAAAAAGCGATAGAACTCAACCCGAACAATGTGACGGCTCACCAGAGGCTCGGATTTCTTCTCTATCACGTCAAGAAGCTATACAAGGAGGGGCTGGCCCATTCTCGCGAGGCCCTACGACTGGCTCCAAACAACGCTCACGCACACTGCGACCTGGGCATGGCGCTGTTTAACGAAGGAAGGCCCCGGGAAGCGGTCGCGCACCTCTCAGTGGCTTTGAGGCTCATGCCACAGGTCCTCGAGCAAGAGCCGACGTACAACCTCGTGGACATACGCTGCGCCCTCGGGCGCGCGCTGCTCGCCACGGGGCGGCTCAAAGAGGCGGCGGGCCATTTATTCGAGGCCCTCCGCCTCGACCCGAACAACGCCGAGGCTCACAACGCCCTTGGCATGGCGAGCAATCTTGCCCGCGCCGCCGGAGAAGAGGAGCTTGCTGGGCAAATCGAGCGCGGGCTTCAACTCCACAAAGCCTATCGCGCCCCAGGCCACCCCTGAGGTCTTTCAGGAATAGAAAGGCCTCCCCGAGGTGATATGGGCGCCGCAGCCTTCTTTGTGGCCCATTGGGTTGTACCGCCGGCATCTTGTCCCGCGTTCCGCGGGAGGGCATCTTGCCCCCGGTGCGCCACCCAGGGGGGGAGACGCCCTCGCGACTGCCGCCGGAACGGCGGCGTGTTGACCGGCTCGAAGTCCACTGGATCGGCGGCGGAGTGGATGTGTTGCAAAAATGTCGCCGTGGATTAACTCCTGACGATTACGGAAGGCGAGGGCCGCAGCGAGTAGCCAGGGACGCGCTGAATCCGACCGATGGAATATCCAGGAGTTTCCCCTTGTCCGCGCTCTCTGAGGTGAGTTCATCTCCTCCTGAGAACGAGGCGTTACGCGGGGATAGCCCGCCGATGCGAACCGCACCTTGAAGCGCTCACTGCCAGCTTGGTCAAGTCTCTATTTCCCCAAGTCCCGGGCGCATTTTTCGATTTTGGCGTAGATGCTTCTGGCTTTGCGGTAGATTGATAGGGCGGTGCGGCGGTCTTTTTCGCGCTTGAAGAGTTTTGAAGCAGTAGTAAACTCGATGATGCGGTCAACGTTCGCCTTGTAGTACGCCGCCGCTTTTGAGGAGAGAACGGGCTTGCCAGCGACTTCGATATAAACGGGGCTGGTGTGGGCGAACCGTGCGGTTTCGCGGTTACTCTCGAAGGCTCTTGCGGCGACCCAGGTGCTTTCCGACACGGGTAGATTTATGTTTACCGTGAGCGTCTTTGCTCTGGAGGTCGCTTCGGCGCGAGCGATGACTTTTCCGGATGCGACGATTTCCAGATATGCCAGCGGCGAAACGGACTCGGCTGTAGCTTCGACGGCAAACGAGCGTCCGGGCTTCTTCAGCTCAATCACGTCTCCGAGCTCGTGCCCGCCCACTTTGAGCGAGAGAATCGGGCCGTTTGTGGCGAAGCTCCTTCCGGACTTCAGCCCTGTGCCCCAGTTGTCATAGGAGAATTTGCCGGGGACTTTGACGTAAACGCGGCTGTATCCGACGGGGCTGGGCATGATGCCGCTGGCGGTTCCGGCTGAGACCGGGATTCGGAATCCGCAGTTCAGGAGACGGTAGTAAAGCTCCATGCACCACAGCGCGAGACCGTCGTTTCCCTCGAATCCCTTTTCCGGCACGATCTCACCCCATCTGCCGACGCAATAGAGGACACTGTGAGGATGGAAGTGGTTGTTGACGATGCCGATGGAGTCAATCTGCCCGAGGGCGGCGGAGACGGATACACCTCGCCAGATAGGCTTTTCCGCGTCAACCAAGCCTTCGGCTTGGCGGCATTTATCCGCGTATTGAGCGAGGGTCGGATAGGCGGGATTGCTGTCGCTGATGACAATCGGCTTTTTCATCCCGATGAAGATGAGGGCGCCGAGTGTGTTTTTGCCGAGGTATTCGACTTCCTCGTCGAACCGGCTGATGACGTGGGTTTCGTCGAGGGTGATGAGGTGGCTGTCGGGGATTTTTTTCCCGCGCCAGTAATCCGACTGATTGTGGCGGGTAATGACCGAGCCGAAGTTGACGTCCTCGGCGAGAATCAGCGTCGTCATGTGCTCCAAGGGGCGGTGTCCGTGGAGGTCGGCGGAGTACCATCCGTTTTCCGCCATGTTCGCCCACCGCTCGATGACGAATTTCTCCTCTCGGGTCTTCCCGGGCAAGATTGCGATAGTCCTCGTCAGCGGTTTGTACTCAAGGCCGCGCTCGATGCGAACGGTTTCCTTCCCCGGTGGAAGTTGTACTTCGAACCTTCCGTCGCAGGAAAAATTCTGCTCATCATCCCTCCCGTGCTTGAAGATGACGGCGCGAGGGTCAAAATAGTGATTGCCTCCCCTATCGGTCACGTAAACCCTCGCGTAAACTCTCTTGCCGGTCGCCGCCTCGACGACCTCTCCTTTGAGCTTGCCGAAGGGAGCAGGAGCACGAGACTCCGAAGCACCGGCGACGGTCGCAACGCAGGTGATAGAAGCGAGAAAGGCGGCAATAGAAAAGGATTGTAGGTTCATCATCGGTTCGCTCCGTATTGACGAGTATGGTTGGCGGTTCGTGTTCAAGGGAAAAGGAGTCTCGGCACCGAAACGCTCGCAGTAACCCGACAAGTGGAAGTGTACCCCTTATCACAGGTGGTTTTCAAGCTCGCCGGTCGTCTCGTCGTTGACACATGACCACGTAGAAGGCTATATTATCCACTGCTCGGCGGTATCGTAAAATCAATTCTCTCCGCGGGTGTAATCCCTCAGTCTCGGGCGGATAGCCGGCCGAGGCGGAGGAGGCAAGAAGGGAAAAGGAGATTAACGCAAAGGCGCAGAGAATAAGGTGAGAAGGACACCCCGCCAGGGCGGGGCTGTCGTTCCCTGGGCGGCTCGCGCTTGATTGCCAGGTGTAGCTCAGTGTTGCCGTGTATGTAACGCTGGCGTCTCGCCTGCAGTCCCGAGGGCGTCTCGCCCTCGGCCGGGGCAGGATGCCACCGGCACACGGGTTACTCTGCGTCCTATGAGATGCGAACCTCAGCCGCCGGTAACTGAGGCCTTACCTACGGGTGAGATGAAAAGAACATGGTTGAGCTATTCCACATATCCAAAACGTATTCGATGGGAAAGGTCGAGATTCGGGCGGTGCAGGACGTCTGCCTGAAGATCGAGGAAGGGGAGTTCGTGGCGGTGACGGGGCCGTCCGGCTCGGGCAAGTCCACTCTTCTGCACATCATGGGATGCCTCGATCGCCCCACGTCCGGGACGTACATGTTTGGGGGACGAGACGTTTCGAGGTTCGGCGACCGTGAGCTGACCGGGGTCAGAAATCGCGACATAGGCTTCGTGTTCCAGGCGTTCAATCTGCTCTGGAGCGAGGATGCCGTCCACAACGTGATGCTTCCGCTGATTTACAGCGGCTCGGACAACAAAAGAGAAAAGGTCATCGCCGCGCTCGAGAATGTCGGGCTGAAAGACCGCCTCCGACACAGGCCGGGGGAGATGTCTGGGGGTGAGCAGCAGCGGGTGGCTATCGCGCGGGCGATCGTCAAGGAGCCGCGCCTCATCCTCGCCGACGAGCCGACCGGAAACCTCGATTCGGAGTCCGGCCAGGCCATCATGAAGATTTTCGAGCAACTCAATCGGAAGGGAACGACCATTGTCATCGTGACCCACGAGCAAGTTGTCGCAGAGCATTGCCGCAGGATTGTCCGATTGAAAGATGGGCGGCTCCTTGGCGAGTGAGGGGTCCGGGCCCCTCGTGGCATGGGCATCCTGCCCATGGGGCCACGGGCGAGACGCCCGTGCCACGTTGCCCTTTAGGAAGTTTGATGATCGCCAGCGTGGCTGTTCGGCTGGGAGGGAAGCGGTAGGGAATCGAGAAGTCGCTCAGGCTTGAGGCACATTGGCAAAAGAAAATAGAAGGAACGTTCGTGAAGAGGGCGAAAAATGAGCTTGATGAGCATTGACATCGGGACGACAGGCTGCAAGGTCATCGCGTTCACGGCGGAGGGAAACATCATCGCTTCTGCGTACAGGGAATATCCGTTGATATACCCGAGACCGGGATGGTTAGAGCTTGACTCCAATGAGGTCTGGGAGAAAATCGCGTCGAACATCCGCGAAGTGACAGCCGGGACGAAGAAGGACCCGGTGAAGGCGCTGGCGGTTTGCTCGCAAGGGGAGGCGGTAACGCCGGTCGCGGAGGATGGCACTTTTCTCGACAATGCGATCCTTACCTTCGATTCGCGGACGGCCGGAATGGAAAAGAAGTGGGTGGAGAAGTTTGGTCGTGAGGGCGTCCTTCGGATAACCGGCATTCCGCCGAGCCACATTTCCACGACGCCGAAGCTGCTCTGGCTTAAGGAAAACAAACCCGAGGTTTACAACAAGGCCTGGAAGTTTCTTTTCTACGAGGACCTTGCGTATTTCAAGCTGGGGCTTGACCCGGCAATTGATCTCTCCCTTGCCGGTCGCAGCATGATGCTCGACATCGAGAAGGGGGACTGGTCGGAGGAGATGCTGTCGGAGATAGATTTCGACAAGAAGCGGCTTGCGAGGGTGCTGCCGAGCGGGAGCGAGGTTGGCAGGATTGGAAAGAAGGTCGCGGAGGACCTGGGCCTGCCGGAGGGGACGCTTGCCGTGGCGGGTGGACACGACCAGCCGGCGGGGGCGATCGGATCGGGCGTGATTGCCCCGAACCTCGCCATGGACGCCACGGGGACGGTCGAGTGCATTACCGCTGCGTTTACGGAGCATATCGTGAACGAGAAAATGGTGGAGAACAATTTCTGCTCCTATCCGCACACCGTTGAGGGAATGTACGTCTGCCTGGCTTATAATTTCACGGGGGGATGCCTGCTGAAGTGGTTCCGGGATACTTTCGGTCAAGAAGAAGTAGCGGAGGCCGAGCGGCAGGGCGTTGACCCTTATGAGGTGATTCTGTCAAAGATGCCCGAGGAGCCGACGCGGCTGTTGCTTTTGCCCCACTTCACCTCTACGGGGACGCCGTATCTCGACCCGAACCCGACCGGCGCGATCATCGGACTGGACCTTTCCACGAAGAAGGAGGAGATTATCAAGGCGATCCTCGAGGGCGTGACGCTCGAAATTAAGCTGAACCTGCACTTGATGAAGGAAGCGGGAATGGATGTCAAAGAGCTTAGAGCCATCGGCGGCGGGGCGAAGTCGGAGAAATGGCTTCAGCTCAAAGCGGACATCTTCGACAGGGAGGTGCTTTCGCTCGATGTCAGCGAGGCAGCTTCTCTCGGAGTCGCCATTCTGGCGGGCGTTGCCGTCGGTGAGTACAAGGACGTCCGGGAGGCGGTCGGCCTGTTAGTGAAAGAGAAAAAGCGATTCTTCCCAAATAACGAGAGAGTCGAGAAATACGAGCAGAAGTTCGAGAAGTACATGAAACTCTATCCGCTGATGAAGCAGATATGATGTTCCCGGGAAGCGATTGTCGGCGGATGTGTTTTTGGCGACGTATCGGCAGGAGGTACTTTTGCGCGTATCAAGGCTTTTGATTGAATGGAAGGGAGAGAAAAGGATATGGCGGAGAAGGATGAGATGATGAAGGCGGCGGTGTTCATGGGACCGGAGAGGATCGAGGTCAAGGAGGCGCCGAAGCCGAAGTGCGGCGACGGCGAAGTCTTGCTCGCGGTGAAGGCGTGCGCCGTGTGCGGCACGGACGGGAGAATATACTTTCACGGTCAGAAAAACGTTGTTCCCCCGGCAATCCTCGGGCACGAGATTGCGGCGGACATTGTGGAGGTCGGTGACGGCGTAGAGGGATGGTCCGCGGGAGACCGCGTGACGGTTGTTACGAGCATCGGATGCGGGCATTGCCGGTACTGCGAGAAAGGGCTGGTCAATATGTGTCCGGACGCAACGCATATCGGGTACGAGAAGGCAGGCGGTTTCGCGGAGTACGTGGTTGTTCCGGCGGAGGCGGTTCGGCAGGACGCCATCATCAAACTGCCGGAGGGGATGCCCTACGAGGAAGCGGCGATGGTGGAGCCGCTGTCTTGCTGCATCAACGGCCAGAAGTATCTCAAGATTCAGGCGGGGGATACGGTGGTTGTCGTGGGCGCCGGGCCAATCGGCAGCATGCACCTGATGCTGGCGAAAGCGGCGGGCGCCACTAAGACAATCATGGTAGATATTGACGAGAAGCGCCTGAAAATGGCCGAGCGGTTCGAGCCGGACGTAATTGTGAACGGGCGAGATGGCTCGTCCGTCGAGAGGGTTGTGGAGGAAACGGGAGGACTTGGGGCGGAGGTGGTTATCGTGGCGTGCGGCTCGCACCAAGCGCAGATGCACGCTCTCCGGATGGCGGCGAAGATGGGAAGGGTCAGCTTTTTCGCGGGACTGCCCAAGGATAAGCCCACCATCACCTTCGATTCAAACCTCGTTCACTACCGCGAGATTTCTGTCTTTGGCGCGTTCGCCTCTTACAGAGCGCAGTTCGTCAAAGCCCTCGAACTGATAAGCAGCGGGAAGATTGACGCCGCGAAAGTTATCACTCATCGGTTTCCCTTAGAAAGGATCGTGGAGGGCATCCTCACCACCAAGAAGGGGGAAGGGCTGAAGAGCGTGATTGATTTCACTGGGGAATATGGGACTTAGTACACCCGTTCGCAAGTACCGTAACGTATAGTGCGGGGTGAAGGGAATCCTTCGACAGGATAACCCCGCCTCCGGCGGGGATCGTTCGAGGAATGTGAGGTATCCAGTAAATCGGAACCCGCGTGGGGCACTCTGAAAAACCAGGAAGAACAAGCAATTGGCTGACAAGTTGTCGGAGAGTTCGCACTGCCCCGCCCCAGCAGGGTCGAAGGAGATACCGTCATTGTGGAACTGAGGTCCGTGAGGCCCCTGGTCAGTGCTCATGAGATATAGCTTGTCAATTATCTCATCGCCACCCCGCGAAACGCGGGGTAGGCCTTGTCTTGCATTTCGGAGAGCGGAAAGTGGAGGTAAAGCGAAAGGTCAAGGACCCTTCGCAGGGATAAACAGGATTCCAAGAATCCCGTCCATCCTGTTATCCCGTCAAAAAAAATACGTGACCGAATTTATGAACCAGAGCACTGAGAGGGCAGGTTGCAATCGTTGCGGGGGCAGCTCAGGTTTTGGGCGAGGGAATCGCCTCCCGGCTGCTAAAGGAGGGAGCGAAGGTCGTCTTCTCCGGCGTAAACTTCGAAGGGCTGAGGCTGACCCTGAAAGAGCACGAAAGACCGACGACGAGCAAGTCCCCTGAAGCGTTGATGCACCTACGAAGAAGTTGCCAACATGGTGGTGTTTCTCGCCAGCGGCAGGTCAAGTTACATAATCCGTATGGGCGCCGGGCATCACCGGCGGCGAGGTTATATGGTGACGCGGTAAAAGATTGTTGTCCCGAAACTAAAAAACGAAGTCGTCATTCCGGTCGAAGGAGGATAGCCAAACGAACATAAAGTTTATAGCACCGCATGAACAAAGTAAAGGTAGTAACTCCAGCCCCGAGACGTTCAAGGTCCAGCGATTAAGTCTCCCGCTTCTGGCGGCGCTCACGCCCGCCGGTCATGCGGTCACGATTGTGGATGAGGCTTTTGCTCCCGATGAGCCCGATAAACACGTGGACCTGGTGGGAATCACAGTAATGACCGACCTCGCGAAGAGAGCATATCACTTGGCAGACGGCTATCGCCGGCGCGGCGTGAAAGTGGTGATGGGGGGAGTCCATCCGACTGTCTTACCTGACGAGTCCTTAGAGCACGCAGATTCTGTGGTTGTGGGAGAAGCGGAGGCGGTCTGGCCACGGCTTGTATCCGACGCGGGGTCAGGGCAGATGCAAAAAGTGTATCGGGCCGGTAAGGTCACCGACCTTAAAGAGATGCCGCACCCACGGCGAGACCTCTATCCCACGCCCGCAAGCAACGGCTATACCCCTTTGGCTTTCGGAATCGAGGCATCTCGCGGATGTCCATACGATTGCGAGTTTTGCTCAATCGGCCGCGTCATGGGGCATCAATATCGGCTCCGGCCGGTCCCCGAGGTGATTGCCGAGGTAGAGTCCATTGATTCGCCTCATCTTTTCTTCGTTGATGACGCGCTTGGACTGAACCGGTCTATGGCAAAAAAGCTTTTTACTGAAATGATACCTCTTCGGCGGCTATGGGTGGGTCAGGCAACAGTTTCGTTGGCGGAGGATTTGGACCTACTACGCTTATTGAGACATTCGGGGTGCATGGCGCTGTTGATCGGATTCGAGTCCGTACAGAAGCAAACACAGAATGAGATGAAGAAAATGAAAAACCTGAGGATCAGTTTTGCCGAGGCAATGCGCCGATTCCACGGCGAAGGCATTGCTATACTGGGCACCTTCGTTTTCGGCTTTGACCATGAAAACAAGGATGTCTTCGACCAAACGTTTGAGTTCTCAATGAGACAGCGCCTGGATGGCGTCCAGCTCCAGATTCTGGCTCCATATCCCGGAACCCGATTATACACCCGACTTTTGAACGAGCGGAGGTTGTTTGACCCTAAGTGGTGGCTACATGGATATCCTGCCGGGACACTACTATTTCAACCCAGGAGCATGACTTCCGATGAACTCTTAGAGGGCTTTTCGCGCCTAAACAGACAGGTATATTCTTTTGGAGCGATTCTAAAACGATTCTTCGGTATGACCCCATGGAAGCGGAACGCCACCGGTTGCCGCCTTGTCGCAGGGCTTAACTTAGCTCTCCGCAAACACTATTTCAAAAGGCTGAATGAACGACAAGCATTTGCAGGTTTTCTGAACCAATAAAAAGAGAATAAATATCGGCTACGCAAAAGCTGCCGGGTCCAAAACAGATATGTGTACCCGGAAAATCGTTTGTGGACTATTCGACGGTTAAATGGTGGCGTTGTCTGCTCCTTCCGCGCAAGATTATCGCGCGGGACAGTTCGGGTTTTTGCTGTGAGGATTAGTCTTTGAAGGACTAAAACGCTTTGCGGGAATCGGAGGAGGATTCATGGCCAGATACGTCGTGGGAATTGACATGGGAGGCGACAAGGTCAGGGTTTGTGTGGGGGATGATGCAGGACAGCTCCACGGCATCAAGAGCGAGAAGGTGGACTTCTCCAGTTCCCATGCGAGAACCCTCCACGCGAAAAACCAAAGCGTCACCGAGCAGATTTTGAAGCTGGTCGAGGAAAGCGTCGAATCCGCCGGGCGGAAGATTTCCCAGATCGAATGTTTCGGGATAGGCGCCGCCGGCCAGCCCGACGAGAGAAGAGGCGAGATCAAGCATCCGGCGAATTGCACTTTCACGCCGTTGACCTTCCCCGGAAAGCTTGAGAAGAAGTTTGGGAGACCTGTGCGAATCAGGAACGATGTGGCTGTTGTGGTCTATGCTGCCAAGAGCCGCGGCCACGGATTGAAGTTTCCAAACTCCCGCTACCATGCCGCCATGACGATCGGGACGGGAACGAACTTGCAGATAATGGTTGACGGGAGGATGTTCGAGGATGAGGAAGGGAGGTCGCTGGAATGGGGACATAACGTGGTCAATGTTGACCCTTACGACCAACTGCCCGAATGCGGTTGCGGAAAGAGGGGATGTATCGAGGCGTATATCTCCGGAACGGGCATTCGCAACAGAACCATCAGACTGCTGGTGGATGCGTACGAAAGCGACAAGCCGGAGAGGATCAAACAGCAGCCCATCATCCTTGAAACGATGCGCAGACTCGGGCGAGGTAAGGGAAAGGAAGAGCAGGCGCAAGCTGACGCTATGGATCCCTGGATGCTACTCAACCAAGTTCGGGCAGAAGACGTTTTTACGGTGTACAAAAGACAGGAGAGGTCGAGGCAGGGAATTGATCCCATCGCAAAGAACATCGTGGAGGATACTTCCAGCTACCTCGCGCACGCCTTCGCGGCCGTGATCCAGAGCTATCCCCTGCTGCCTTACGTGGAGGTTTTCGGGAGTGTTGCCGAGAAAAATGCCCGGCTGACGGTTCGGGCTGCCGTCAAGAAGCTGAAAGCGGATCCCGGGCGATACACGAATCGGGAGGCGGACGTCCCCGCTTTCACGCAGTTCCTTGTCACGAAGCTGGACAATATTAGCCTTCACGGTTCCGTTCAGTTGGCCCTCCAGACCTAAGACGTCCGGCGCGCAGGAGAGCAAAGTCGTATAATCGTCTCAGGGTCGCCTCCGCCATCTCGTTGCGTTGGCAGAAGAGAGGTAGGCCTCACTTGGGTTTTTCCATGAGAGTGAGAGGTACCTCCGCGAAGATGGGATAGTGGTCTGACACTTTAACCGAGTAGTCTGGTTTAGGGTTGTTTTGGACCGCGTTCTCAATGATCGTTGGCTCCAATGATACGTACTTCGGGCCGGCGAAAATGTAGTCGCAGGTGATTGTGGCATTCCCACGAAACTCGCTTCCTTTCGTCCCTTGGTCCTTATCGGGGCAGACATCGATAAAGTTCATTCGCGTGATCCGCTTGTACTCCGATGATTCCTCTGTAAAGTTGAAGTCGCCGGTGAGTACCCAGATCGCCGAGAAACGATCGGAAGTGCGGTCTCGCACAAGCACGCGCTCCCCCGGGAAGAGGAAACCGCACTCTCCCCACAGGTTATAGCGGGATACGATGCCATCCAAGACAATGTCGAGTTGTTCCATTCTAACGTCCGAAGCTCTCTGATCAATTTCGGGAATTCCCTCTCGTTCGTTCATCAGAGTTGTCAAATGGAGGCAGACCACGAAAACATCCAATGGTTTGGTCAGCCTGGTTTTTTGTTGCAGGTGCTTGCTGATCACAAAGTGGGCCACTAACGCTGCTCTCGGTTCAGTATTGCGGTCGCCGAAGTAAAGGCCCGACATGAGAATGACATCTTCAACGTGTTGATTACCGCTGTGTTTGATATTCGTATCCGGCAACGCAAATACAGGGAAGTGGGGTAGGTCTGTTTGCCACAGCATCGCGCTACCCTGTCCGAAGTAAGAATGGCGAGGCCAATTCCCCTTCCTTTGGATTTTTGCCCATTTGCTTACGTATGGGTGGCGGTTGGTATCTATCAAGATGCACGGGTGATACGCGTAGCCATGAGGGACCTCAAGGATCTGTTCTTTCGCTTCCCCCGGCTCGGCGTACTCCACGATCTCTTGTATGGTGATCACGTGTGGCTTGTATTTGTTTAGGAGATCCTCAAGACCTGTCTTCAGGTCTTGCCGAAAGTTTCCTCTGTCAGGCTTGCGCAGCCCAAGATACTTCGCCCCGCCTATGTTCCAGTTCAAAACTCTTAGATGCATGGGCTTGACCTGAGAATTCATGGTTCCCCCTCCTCTTTTGCCTTGTCAGTGCTTGGTTTCTTCGCTCGATGGCGATCGCAAAGGCAGATTAATTAGTCTATGCCCTTTCTTCCTTATCTCGAAAGGAATTTCCTTGTGAGTCTTACGCAGGTCTTCGCGGAGACCACGGAGAGATTCAGGATCGGGCGAGTATATCAGCACCGCCCCCCCTCCACCTGCCCCAAGAGGGAAGGAGGCGCATCCCCTTGATTCCGCGAGCGCTGTGATTTCAACGGCTCCCGCCATGTAAGCGGGGCAAAGTTCCGTTCGAGTTTCCCGGTAGCCCTGGATCGCAGCAAGGACCTTATCCCATCTTCGGAGGCGGAGTGCTTCGCGAAAGCGGTACGCGATGTCTGGCTTTCTGGCGTGAAGCTTAAATCCTCTGGCTGTCGCCAGCGCCTTTCTCCATGCGGAATTCACATTAGTGCTGGCACGCGGTTGGCCTGTGTGGAACACCGCCATGCGCTGCTCGAGTTCCGCATAGTCCCCAGGGGGGATGAGCTCCGACTGCAAGGATTGGCCGTACCCGGTGGCTTCTTGGCCTGGTATCCCCCATGGAAACCAAACGTAATCTCTGATCCCGCCGAAGACCACATTAGACTGCTCCTGCGTACCAGTGATGCTGATGCCGAGGTCCTGCTCCATTCTCGATGCCATAGCGATGATCTGCATAGCGCCGAGGGGACGCCCCGCTAACTCGTTTGCGAGGATGCAAACTGCAGTAGTAACAGTTGCCGAGCCGCCTAGCCCGGCGAACAGCGTATCAGTTTGCAGGTTTTGTGTTACAAATTCCGTGCCGCGGAGGCCGAATATATCCAGAATCTTGAGCAGCCATTTCCGTTTGGTCGGACGGATGGTGCCCGGCTTGCCCCTAACTCTGGTGCCTTCGTCGACGCTCTCAACCGCAATCAGATCCGGCTTCAAAGGCCTGGCTTCTACTCTTGTGCCTGAGCTAATTGTGATCCCCACCGTCCTCGGGAGCCCACGCGTCCACGCCATGGAAGGGTCGGCCCATAGGTCATCCGGCATCGCTGGCAAACGCCACAGGGCTTGTTGGAACTCACGCAAGTCCAAGCTGGACCCTGGTCCGTCAATCCGATGGTACGCAATGACTGCTGGCAGAGCGTGGCGTTGCGAAGCTTCCTCCAATATGTCGTGAAGCTCAACCCCCATGTCTTTCCTCCCTGCATCACCGAGCTTCGCGCAAGAGTTCACTTCCCCAGACATAGCATGGGCGTGGGAATTCTGAAAGCCTGCATTGGACGTTTATGCCTTTCCGGTCGCAGGTCCTTTGGTCCCGTTTTGGCTCCGGATCCAAAGACCGGGAGTCCCGGCGACTCCTCGGGGATCGTACCCTTTATGCATGACCTAATGTTACAAAGTGGCAGCAGAAAGTCAATCTTATTTTGGTTAAGTTATGCTGCCATTCGGAGGCACTGTGGTGATCCCTGCTTCGGGCGTCAGAGTGACTGCTGCATGCTACGAGCAACAAGTAGCATGCCTTGGAGGGAAAGTTGGAGGGTATTAGCCTAACTTCCGCACTTTGTAGTGAGGAATATAGGAGAACCCCGATTTTTCA
>CAZXGF010000022.1:0-87868 GCA_964640185.1 uncultured Verrucomicrobiota bacterium
AGAAGAATCTCGTATCCGATATCCGATACCACCGACTAAAGCCGGTGGCTAACTGCGGCGCCCGCCGAGGGCGGGCGAAAAGGAGGCGGTGGCCCTTTCCGTTCTATGATAGAGGGACAGAGGGGACAAATCCACGACGTCAACGTGCGACGGGAGAGACTCAAAACGAGGCGTGAGGGCACGCCACGGAGACGCGGCAACTGCCGCTTATGGGGTTGACTTGGAAAAGGCGGTAGTTTAGCTTTGTTTGGAACAGATGTGTGGGTTCAATGACGTCGCCGCCCGGGACGCGGCTGTTCTCAATCGCGTGCCCCGGCGCGCAATGTCATGCGAGCAAGGAACATCGTCCGGAAGGGACGGGACAACGACGTTGTGGAGAAATGATGACTCGAGCAAAGCGCATTGGTAAAACCAAGATTGTCTGCACCATCGGACCCGCCAGCCGCAGCGCAAGGATCCTGCGGCGGTTGATTCTGGCGGGGATGGACGTTGCGAGGCTGAACTTTTCGCACGGGACGCACGAAGAGCATCTGCGTGTCCTTCGCAGGGTGCGGCGTATTTCGGGGCGGACCGGGCAACCGGTCGCAGTCCTACAGGATCTTTCGGGGGCGAAGATACGCCTGGGGGAAATTGAAAATGGCGAATGCGTCGTGGAACGCAATCGGCGGCTGATTTTGACCACAAGGAAGGTGCTGGGCGACGGGGAGCGGGTCGCCCTCAATCGGAGGCGATTGCCGCAGGAGGTGAAGCCAGGAGAACCAATCCTCATCAACGATGGTGCGGTACGGCTGCGCGTGATCGAGGTAGTCGGGAAGGAGATAATATGCAAGGTGCTTGACGGGGGAAGATTGAGCTCCCGCAAGGGGATTAACCTTCCGAAGACGTTTCTGAGATCGCCCGCGTTGACGCCCAAAGATAGGGCGGACATCCGGTTCGGGATGGAAAACAGTGTTGACTTCGTGGCGCTTTCTTTCGTGAGAAAGGCTGCGGATGTGAAGAAGTTGCGGAAGATCATTTCCGCCTCCGGGAAAGATATTCCCATCATCGCCAAGATCGAGACGCGGATGGCGCTCGAGAACCTCGAAGAGATCGTTAAGGAGGCAGATGGGGTGATGGTCGCTCGTGGAGACCTCGGTGTCGAAACCGACCTCGAAAGTGTGCCGCTCGCGCAAAAGAGAATCATCCGACTATGCAACCGAATGGGGAAACCGGTCATCACAGCCACGCAGATGCTGGAGTCCATGGTCGTGAACCTTACGCCGACAAGGGCGGAGGTTACGGATGTCGCAAATGCGATTTTGGACGGCAGCGACGCGGTGATGCTGAGCGCGGAAACTGCCGTTGGCAAGCACGCCGTGAAGACAGTTCAAATCATGTCGAAGATAGCGATGAAGACGGAGGAGGGTCTGCCCGCGATGGAGCCGGGGAAAATCATCACGCCGGCTGGCGAAACGGAAGTCCCGGACGCAATTGCACACGCGGCGGCAACGATGGCGTGGGACATCGGCGTCAGGGCGATTGTCGCATGCACGATTTCAGGTGGCACCGCGAGGCTTATTGCCCGGTATCGCCCCCGTGTTCCAATACTGGCGGCGAGTCCGGCGCCGACGACAGTAAGGAGGCTCTCGTTGACATGGGGTGTCTTTCCGGTTCTTGTCAAAGAGATGGAACGCCCGGAGGAGATGGTTTCGGCGGCGGTGGAGGCTTTTGTGTCGCGGAGGCTGCTGCGAAAAGGTGATAGGGCGGTGGTTGTCGCGGGAATCTCTCCAGGGACGCCCGGAGGCGCGAACATGCTTCAGATCGTCCAGGTCTGACATGCGACGGACGTACATCGGCCGACTCGGACCCTGGCCACGCACGAACCGCCGGGTGCAATGGGATTAATTTTGCAGGGCACGTGGCGGTAAGTGGCGCCCCGACATTGGGTTCAGCAGTGCTTGCAGCAGTCGGGCTAAGCGGCGCGGCACTGGCGCCTTGGTCAGTCCCATCAGCCGAGTTGTCATACGCCGGGGGGATGCTGTGCCAGGAGAGCCCCAGGCCTGCGCCCTGAAAAATGGGCTTCAGACCCGTTACAGGCTTCCAGGAGTCCGGTATGCCATTCTCGTCATCATCCCTCATCATAAGGCTGGTCTCCGTGACTGTGTAGAACCTCATTCGCTGAACTGTGCCATCGAAAACCTCAGTGACATCTGATGTTGCTCTAATCTTCTCCAGTTTCTTCCACTCATGGTCCATCAACGAGTCCTCGTAGAAGACCTGGTATTCTTTCCCTGGGTGGACGTTTGGATTGGAGTCATCGCAGTCGTCGCCTCCAGTGGCGACGTCGATGAATCCGTCTGCGTCGGAGTCCTTGAGGTTGAGTGAGGAAATCTCGACGGAAGCAAGACCACAATTATTACTTTCCACATCGCACTTGTTATATCTCAGCCTGGCAAAGCCGTCCTCTCCCCACCCTGTGCCCCAGCTGTTTTTGATTATCCAGTATTGTTCATCGTCATTATAACCAACAAGGACAACGGCATGTAGTGTGTCCAATGGGAGATACGTATCTATGGGTTCATAGATTCCACCTGTGTAACCGTAGAAATCGATCCTAACCGGCGTACCAAGTGCCCAATAGCCAAGAATGATTTCTACAGGGCCATAAGTTATTACAGCGCTCTTGAGATACTCAGGGACGGAATGTGTATCGCTTACTTTTAGGCTAATCCAACCTTCGATCTTCTGCATCCTCTCATCTATATCAAGACAGGGCGGAGCCTCAATGATGTAATCAGCAACACAGTTATACGGCACGCAAGCCTCGTCCGCCATGTTATAATAGTCTCCCCTATATAACTCACTCCCAGAGACCGATAAAAATACTTTTTGCTCGGACAAATCCAGATCTAAATCCGGGTTATTCGCGAATATATTAAACTGTGCCTCGATGACTCCTATCTCAGCGAAAGCCCAGCAAGCACCACACCCTCCTTGACTTTTAACTGGTGTCGTCCAATCCGCTCCCTTATGGTCTCTCCAATCAAATGAAGAAGGCAAATCATCCAAAATCTCGATTTTTTCAATTCTTGCTGGAACTTCCTTAAACTCCATCCTCGGACTTAAGGGCTTTATCTTCCCTTCATAATAAAGCTTTGCCACCTCAGTCATCCCAGCCCTCCACCTGAGCCCCTTAACCTCTATCGCGTGCTGTAGCTCTCTCAACTTTTGCTCAGTGGTGGCCCGGGCGGCCGGTGGCCCATCTTGCTTAAGCTGGTTAGCGCAGCGTTCGGCGCGGTTGGCCGCACCGACGCCGGTTAGTGGAACCCCCGGGCTCGTCGTAGAACCAGCGGGGGGCAGGGCGAGAGAACCGAGGAACACCGAAAGCAGCATCCTCCCCGCTGTTTCACCCCGGACTGTAAGCCATGCGCACCTATCGCGGGTATCCATTTTTGCCCCCTGTGCTTATCCCGTCGGTTGCAAGCGCTCACCGGCCGCGCCGAAGTTGATTTTATTACGGCGGTTCCGGGCGCATCCTGAAGATCCGCGGCGCCGATAAGGCGCGCCAGCATATCTCAAAAACGCGCCATAATTATACAACAAATTGCGCGGTACGAGGCTGCCTGTTTGTCTGGCAGGGGCACGAGGAGCAGGGACACGCTGAAAACCAGCGCTCATGGCATGCCACGGAGACGCAGCCACCGCGGAAGCGGGAGTGGCATTGATGCGCCGGCGAAGTTGTGATAGGGTGTGTTATTGCAAGCCCTGGAAAGGTGGGGAGAGCGCCTCATCGTTTCTACTCTTTTCCATAATGTCGCGGGACCGGAAAACGGACACACCAATGGGAATTTAGTCGGCGACATCCCGCCCGTCCACTGGTCTTCTCCGCGGGTGGCTCCTGAGCAAATCGGAGGTTTCGGGCAGCCGTTAGTAAATTGTATCGGCTCGGATGGCCTGCGCGGTGCAAGCAGGCGGCGCGCATCAGAGGCCGGGAAGGAGTCCCCGTAATGGATGCCAGAAAAGGATTATTCTACATTCTTGTTGTCTTCGCGCTGGGGGGATGCGTCTCGGCAAGGAAAGCGACTCAGGATTTTCCGCTTGTGGTGAAGCCGACACGGGAACAAGTCTCGCCCCCGTTTGAGGTCGGGGAGCGGCTGACGTACGAGGCGTACTACGGGCTTGTCCGGGCGGGGACGGCGACTGTTGAGGTTCAGGGCGAGGTGGAAGTCAGCGGGAGACAGACCTACCACGTTGTCCTTACGGCAAGGACTACGCCGACTTTCTCCAAGATATTGAAGGTTGACGACAGGATAGAAACCTTCATAGACAAGGAGGAGTTTATTCCCCGGAAGTTCGCCAAGGACTTGAACGAAGGGGACTACAGGTGCGACGAGGAAACAATCCTCGACCAGGAAAATCATGTGGGACACTATCGCTCAAATCGCAGCGGCTACACGAAGGATTACGAGCTTCCGGAGAGCTGTCAGGACACGCTTTCGATGTTTTGTTTTCTGAGGCTGCTTTCGTACGGGGTGGGAGAGAAGTTTTCGTTGAAGGTGATGGCGGATGAAAAGATATGGGACGTGGCTGTTGGCGTGAGGGAGAAAGTTCGCAAAACCATTTACCACGGAGGGAGTTACGACACATATCTTCTCTTCGGTGACGCGGCTTTCGACTCCGGTTCCCTCCGGAAGGGAAGCTCGCGGCTCTGGATAACGGCGGATGACAGGAAACTCATCGTTTGCGTGAAGACGAAGCTGGGTTTTGGATACTTGACTATGGTGCTGGTGAAGGTGGAGAAGATTCACGAGCCGCCGGAGGAAGAAAACGGCGCCATGCGCGCCGTGGCGGAAGAGTGAGATAACGAAATCGCCGGCGCGATAAGAAAAAGGAGTCGCCGGCGTAAGGGAGGCGGAAGAAATTGGGCATGGTAATTGCTGTGGCATTTTGCTGCTGGGGGTAAGCTTATCCTCTTGACCGGCCGGGTTGTATCGTGATATATTGATTGTGAGATATATATATATGGGGCGAGGACGCCGTCTCCCGTCGCAAAAAGTTGTTGACAGGAAACGGCAGGGGGGATAGCGTTATCGTCGGGTTTGGCTCGGGCCAAAAGCTGAAGTGGAACAACAGAAAGGGACGGCATGATAGGCTCAGATGGTAACTACCTTGCGGAGGTTTTGACGCGTGCGGGGCTGATAACGGAGGAGGAGGCGAAGTCCGCAGAGGAAGTTGCCGAAAAAAGGAAGGTGCCTCTGACAACGGCCGTCAAAGAGCTTGGTTACGCGGGGAGAAATGTGATTTTGCAGGCTCTGGCGGAGCACTTCGGGCTGCGGTCAGTTGACCTTGCGAGGGTGGACATTGACAAAGAAGTTCTTTCGATAATCCCGCACAGCGTGGCGAGAAGGTACAAGATAGTGCCTCTGGAGAAGAGAGATAACACTCTGGTGGTAGCCGTATCCGACCCGTTGAACCTGGATTCGGTGGACAGTCTTCGGATGTTGTTGAAGATGGATGTTGAGCCGGTGGTCGCCGACGCGGATGACATTCAGAAGTCTATCGAAAGGCACTACGGGGCGGAGGAAGAGGCGGTCGCCAAGATGCTGGAAGAGATTTCTTCGGGGGACATCCGTTACGTTCAGGATGACGGGAGAGCGCTGACATCAGAAGAGGAGGAGGGTGAAGCAGTAGCGGATGAGGCGCCGGTCATCAAGCTGGTGAGTCTTCTGATTATGGAGGCGTTCCGTAACCGTGCCAGCGACATCCACCTCGAGCCGCTCGGGCGGAAGTTCCGAATTCGATACCGGATTGACGGGATGTGCCACGAGGTGCAGGGGCCGCCCAGAAAGCTCCAGGGTTCGGTTCTGTCCCGCGTCAAGATCATGGCGGGGATGGACATCGCGGAGAAGAGGCTGCCGCAAGACGGACGAATTCTCATCAAGGTTCTGGGGCGGGAGATTGACCTTCGCGTCTCGGCCCTTCCGGGAAATCACGGGGAGAGCATCGTGATGCGAATTCTGGACAAAGAAAGCCTCCTTCTGGGGTTGTCGGAGCTCGGATTCAGCCCCGCGGATCAGAAGACCTATGAGAAACTGATTCAGCTACCTCACGGCGTTCTTCTTATCACGGGGCCGACCGGCAGCGGCAAGACGACAACACTTTACGCGTGCTTGAACTATATCAACCGTCCGGACAGGAAGATTATCACGGTCGAGGACCCGATCGAGTACATGCTCTCGGGGATCAATCAGGTGCACGTGAACGAGGATATCGGGCTGACTTTTGCGGCGGCTTTGAGGTCAATCCTTCGCCAGGCGCCAAACGTGATAATGGTTGGGGAAATTCGTGACCTGGAGACGGCGGAGATAGCGGTCAATGCATCCCTGACGGGACATCTCGTTTTCAGCACGCTGCACACCAATGACGCACCGAGCGCCGTTCCTCGCCTGATTGATATGGGCGTGAAGCCTTTCCTTGTGGCGTCGGCTCTGCAATCTGTAATGGCACAGAGGCTGGTCCGGAAAATCTGCCCGGAGTGCACGCGACCTTATGATCCGCCCAGTTATGAGCTGGAGAATATGGGCCTGACACGGGAGGAGCTGAAGGGAACAAACCTGCGGAAAGGAGCGGGGTGCGCTGCTTGCAACAATACTGGATACCGAGGCAGGATCGGGATTTTCGAGCTGATGACTGTCAACGAGGACATCCAAAAGTTGGTCTATCAGTGCGTCCCCGCGACGGAGATTCGCAAGGTCGCGCGCCAATACGGAATGAAGACGTTGCGAGAGGACGGAATGCTGAAGGTCCTCAGCGGGGTTTCAACCTTTGAAGAAGTGATGAGAATTACTCAGAAAGATATAGATTAGGAGGATGGGCGGGGGCCCCTATTCTGAAGCAAAGGAGTGTGGTGTCCATGTTGGAAATGGACGAGCTTTTACAACTGGTAGTTGACGAGAACGCGTCGGATCTCCACGTCGCTGTTGGCAAACCGCCGTGCTTGAGGATTGACGGGCGGCTTCACCCTCTCGAAACCGATCCGCTTGCCCCCGAAGATACCGAGCGACTGATGCGCAGCGTCACGTCCGAGGAGCACATCCAGAGGGTTCGCGAGCATGGAGGGACAGACTTTGGATTCGCGTTCGGCGATATGGGCCGGTTCAGAGTCAGCGTCTTCAGGCAAAAAGGGTGTTTCGGGGTTGTGCTTCGTCTTATTCCATCGAAGCTGATGAGCTTCGAAGAGATCGGTCTTCCCCCTGGGATAAAGGACCTTCTTTTCCGACCTCGGGGTCTGATCCTGGTGGTGGGTCCGACAGGGTCGGGAAAAACCACCACTTTGGCGACGATGGTTGACATCATCAATACCGAGCGGGATTGCCACATCATAACGATCGAAGACCCGATCGAGTACTACCATGACCACAAGAAAAGCATTGTCACGCAGAGAGAGCTTGGAGTTGATGTGGCGTCCTTTTCCGAGGCGCTGAAGCGAGGGCTGAGGCAGGACCCGGACGTGATGCTCGTAGGAGAGATGAGGGACCTCGAGACCATGGAAGCCGCCATCACGGCAGCGGAGACGGGGCACCTTGTGTTTGCGACATTGCACACGACGGGCTCGGCGAGGACCGTGGACCGGATCATTGATGCATTTCCGACAAATCAACAGGAGCAGATTAGGACGCAGCTCGCGTCATCAATTCTGGCGGTCATTTCGCAGGTTCTTCTGGTACGGGCTTCCGGAAAGGGGCGGATCGCCGCTTTTGAGATCATGGTTACGACGCCTTCCATTCAGAACCTCATCAGAGAAGCGAAGACTTTCCGTATCACCTCCGACATCCAGACGGGAGCCAAGTACGGCATGAAAACTCTCGATGCTTCGCTTCTGCAGTTGTATAAGAAGGGTTTCATTACTTATGGGGACCTGCTGACAAAGTCCCAGGACCCCGATTCGGTCATCGCCAAGCTGAAGCTGGAATCGGCGTAAGGAGGAGGTTTTCGTGGTCAGCACGTACGACCAAGAGTTCATAGGCACTCTCTTGGTGGAGAAGGGAGTGGTCACCCAGGAGCAACTGGATGAGGCCCTTGAGGAAAGAGAGCGCACCGGGGGTATCCTGGGGCACATACTGGTGGAGTTCGGCTTTGCCTCGACGGAGGAAATCCTCAATATCCTCGCGGAGCACCTGGGCATGCGAACGATAAGCCTGAAAAACAAAGAGATCCCTCACGAAGTAATCAAGAGAATCGGGCCAACGACGGCGAGAGCTTATGGGGTTGTTCCCGTGGAAGTTGATAACGGGTCGGTGACCGTGGCCCTATCGGACCCGCTGAACGTGTCCATTCTCGACGACCTGCGTTTTATGCTCGACGCACCGGTGAAAGGGGTGGTTGCAAGCAAGGAGGATATTGACACGGCTTTGCAGAAGTTCTACGGGGACTCCGGGGAGTCTGTGCAGGACCTTTTGAAAGAGATCGAGGGAGACCTTCCCCTGGAGAGGTTCGAGGAAGAAGGGACCCGGGACGATGTGGTGACTCTCAGGGAGCTCGCCAGTGAAGCCCCCGTAGTGAAGCTGCTGAACCTAATCCTGATCCAGGCCATCAAAGACAGAGCGAGCGACGTTCACTTTGAGCCTTTCGAGAACGAATTCAAGGTGCGATACAGGATTGACGGTGTCCTCTACGAGATGATTCCTCCGCCCAAGCACCTGGCGCTTGCGCTGGCATGCCGCATAAAGGTTCTGTCGAATCTGAACATCGCTGAAAGAAGGCTGCCGCAGGATGGGCGAATCATGCTCAATGTGCTCGGACGGAACGTGGACCTCCGCGTCTCGACACTCCCCACCGCTTTCGGTGAGAGCGTTGTCTTGCGCGTTCTGGACAGGACGGTCGTCAACCTGAACATCGAGCAGTTGGGGATGAGGACCGATACTCTGGGGACGATGAATGAGATGATCGAAAAACCGAACGGCATCATTATCGTCACGGGGCCGACCGGCTGCGGCAAGACCACATCGCTATACGCCTTTTTGAAAAAGATTAACAGGATAAGCGATAAGCTCATCACTACGGAAGACCCCGTCGAATACGACCTGGATGGTGTGGTTCAGGTGGCGATCCAGGCGAAGATTGGGCTGACTTTCGGCAGGTGTCTGAGGCACATCCTCCGGCAGGATCCCGATAAGATCATGGTGGGGGAAATTCGCGACCTGGAGACTGCTCAGATGTCTATCCAGTCTTCCCTGACAGGGCACCTCGTATTGACAACACTGCACACCAACGACGCCCCCGGCGCCATCACGCGTTTGGTAGATATGGGCGTCGAGCCCTTCCTGATTACCTCCACCTTGGAGTCCATTCTTGCGCAGAGGCTTATCAGGACAATCTGTCCGAGATGCAAAACCCCATATAAACCCTCGGAGTTCGTTCTGAACGAACTGGGGTTGACGCTCGACGATGTAGAGGGGAAAGAATTGTACTACGGGAAAGGGTGCCATGAGTGCAACGACACGGGGTATCGCGGCCGAACAGGTATCTTCGAGCTGATGATGATCAGCGACGCTATTAGGGAGCTTGTCATGGAGAGGTCCCCTACGGTTATGCTGCGAACAAAGGCCCGGGAGCAGGGGATGCGCACCCTGAGGGAAGAAGGCATCCTGAAGATATTTGACGGAGTGACAAGCGTCGAGGAGGTCGCGAGGGAAACGAGGGAAATCTGAGCCTCGCCTTTTCTCTGCCGGGAACTCCCCGATGCCGAGGGGGGGGTGCTTGCAGCGACGAGGGCGGAGCGGCAAGCCTTTTTTGCAGGCCGGCGCGAGAGGCAGTTCACGTCCGGAGCAGCGAGTGGGGAGAGAATCGCCCCTTGCGGCCTGCCTGAGACGATATTCTGTGAGGGTCCCTCCGGTCAAAAAACTCCACGAGTCGAGCGTCGCCCATGTCTGTCGAGCTTGAAGGGCTGAAGGACATAGAACTCATCGAGGCTTTCAGGGAGAAGAAGGCCGAGATTCTCCGTGAGATGCGCAAGATTATCGTCGGCCAGGAGAGGATCATCGAGGAGATTCTCCTGTCCATTCTTGCCAGGGGGCACTGCCTCATCATCGGCGTTCCGGGGCTTGCCAAGACCCTCATCATCAAGACGATAGCTCAGGTCTTCGACCTGACTTTCAGCCGCATTCAATTCACGCCGGACCTCATGCCCGCCGACATCATCGGGACGGAGTTCATTGAGGACCTCTCTGTTTCCAAGAAGATGAAGTTCATCAAGGGGCCCGTCTTTGCCAACATTGTTCTCGCTGACGAGATCAACCGCACGCCGCCTAAGACGCAATCGGCGCTTTTGGAAGTCATGCAGGAGAATCAGATAACGGTGGCGGGGACGACCTATTCCGTGGAAAAGCCCTTTTTCGTTCTGGCGACGCAAAACCCGATCGAGCAGGAGGGGACATATCCCTTGCCGGAGGCACAGCAGGACAGGTTCATGTTCAGCCTCCACATAGATTATCCGGGTAAACAGGAGGAGATGACCATCGTTGAGACTACCACCGGAAGGCTCGATTACCGCATCGAGCCAGCCATGACGGGGCAAGATGTGTTGAAAATACAGGACGCTGTCAGGAATATGCCGGTCTCGCGGCACGTCATCGAGTACACGACTGACCTCGTTAGGGCCTCCAGACCGACCTCCGAAAACGCCCTCCCGTCCGTGAAGGATTATGTCACCTGGGGAGCGGGGCCGCGAGCAGCGCAATATCTCATCCTCGGCGTGAAGGCAAACGCGGTTTTGAACGCAAACGTCAATATCTCCTGCGAAAACGTGCGGAGGATCGCTAAGCCCGTCCTCCGGCACAGAATCTATACGAACTTCAACGCCGACGCCGATGGCGTGACGGTGGATGACTTGATTGATAAGCTCCTCGAGACGGTCAAGGAGCCTTCCGGGGACTGACGCAGAACATTTCCATTGCCGTCGGTGTCAAACCCGGATTGATAGCTTCGGACACTGTATAGAGGCCAGCATACCCGACGGCTGTCCGAAATGTGAGGGGAAGCCGTTTGTCAGGAGCTGTTACTGTCCTTGGGGGAGAATCATGGACACCCCTGAAATAATAGTTGACCTCTCTGCCGTTCTCGCCCTGGTGATGATCCTTCTTGCCGTTCTCCATGCCCGCAATCGGGAACAGAGGAGAAAGGCGGCCTCGGAGCAAAAGGTCGAACAAAAGTTTCACCGACTTGCGAGATCTTCTCTCGACCTGCCGTCAGAAGCCGTAGAAGAGGGAGAAGATCAGAGTTCGGAGAGATGTTGGCCCCTTCAGGACAAGAAGGAGGAATTCGAAGGGGAACACCAGGAAACTCAGAGAGGGCCGGTGCCCGTCGGACAGATAGATGGCCTTTCAATTGAGGAAGCAGAGCTAACGCCGGAGCAGGTATTAAGTTCTGGCCAGCACGTGGACGGGGGGCCTAAAGGCTGCGAGGTGATCCACGATAAGGAAAAGCCTTCCGACTTTGCGGAAGGAGCCATAGCGATAGCAGATGATGATTCAAGCGGCGAGAGTATCACTGTCGAACCTGTTCCTGCGGAGACCATCTTTGAAGGTGTATCTGCGAGCCCAGACGAGAGCACGAAGATAGCTCGCACAACTCGCATAGCTCCGGAGAAGAGAGGAGGGCGACCGCGTCGCCGTGAGCAAAAACCGAAGAAACATGAGCTGGACGTGAGAACGCTTTGGTGCCCGAGGCCCGAGGTTATTTGCTGGAAAAGAGAACGGCAGTGGATAGTGGGAGTAGAGGCGCCAGGGGAACTTCTTGAGAAGGCCGGGCTGGAGGTGTTCCAAGATCAGTCACCCCTCACACAAGATGAGTCCTGGCAAGGCTGCTGGGGTCTTCGTCGGTGTTGTGGCGACGTGGTTCTGCAGTGGAATGAAGATGGGGTTGCCAAAGAGGTCAGTATAGCGTTGGATGACCTGGACTACTTCCTTTTCAAAGTGAGCGGCCAAGGCGGAAATCAGGGACGCCGCGTCAAATCAGCCTCGTCTGGGTCCTATCTTGCGATAGTTCCGGACAACTGGGAGCCTGATGAGGCGCTCTCCGGACCTCCGCCAGTGGCGCCGGAACCTGTCTCACTCGCCGGTTACAGAGCTCACTTCTTCGACCTCGAGATTGGCGGTGACATGAAGATTGCTTTCCACATGCCTACGGGCGAGTCTTTTGTTGTCGAGCCCGGAGCCTCCCGGTTCGAACTGGTTGGGACTCGGCTGAATGATGCGTCCGAGCATGTGGGGCCTCTTTTCGGCAAGAACCCTCCGAAAATCCGCGCTTTGGACGACCAGGCATGGAGAGATGTGGGGAAAATCGTTGTTGGTGAAGAGGGTAGGGGGAGGAAACGGTGGCGGACATGGTTCAGACCTGACCCCGGGCTAATAGGTCAAGACCTGCCCTCAGAGGTTGCAGCCAGAAAAGGCGGATGGTACTTTCTCCGATTCTACGACAGGAACAATGACCTCTTGGAGAGTTTGGACTTTCGGTTTGTAGCCTGCTTGACGGACATCAGGATTCACCAACCGCCTCCACTACCGGCCGAAGGGGGCCACGAGCCCGTGCGCGTTGAATTCTTACACCAGCCCAATTGTAAGGTGCGCCTGAGCAAAGAAACCCTTGCAAAGGTCATAAACATTGAGCCGGAGAGTGATGGAACTGTGGCGACCATTCCCCCCGATCCCGCCTGCGACGAGACCGGCTGGCTTCTCGTTCCTGACGATGCAGCTCAGCTTGAACTGTCCATCACGGTCGAAAGGGTTTGGTGGGCCATAGGGGAAGAAGCACATACGCCATCCGAATGGAGTGACAGACCCCTCTCTCTTCTTCCGGGCGTTTTCGATGCTACATCAACAAAGGCGATATGGTTGCGGTTCCCGAGAGGGCGTTGGGTGGACAAAGTGTCTGTCGGCTTCGAGAAGTCGCAAGCCCGTCCTTACCGCGTGAGGCTCTCGGAGAACACAGTCCTTATTCCCCTTCGCGAGTTTGGCGACCTGGAGGAAGCCGGAACCGGCAATCGTGGACCACTAGGGCTGTGGATTCATAGAGGCGAGACAACTCACGAGGCAGTTCTGTGCCAGCTCAAATTCCCATGCAAGTTTTGTGGGTTACAAGCCTCCAGCGAGGAAGACCTGTTTTCTCACCTGGCGCAACGACACTTTGATGACCTGTTTGTGCCCTTGACTTACGAGGAGATGCGAGACCGTGTTGGCACGCTCCCTCGACAGATATATAAGTGCGGTTACTGCAAGGCCTACGTTCGGTCAGATGAAGTGGCATCATCCCTAACGAGCGCTATCTGCGACCACATCCGGAGCGCATGTTCGAGCGCAGGTCGCCTACCTAAGCCAGTAACGCTCAAGTTCAGAATCATTACTGACCTCGACGAAATCCGAGAGAACATCATTCGCGACTTACCGGATATTCGAAGATGCCAGTTGTGTTACGAGCTCCTGGAGAACCCAACCAGGGCCCTTCTGACAGACCACTTGTTCCAAAAGCACAAAGGGGACTTTTTTGGCAAAGGGGAGATGTAGGCTTTGTATGGACATCATGGAACTTGCTAGCCAAATAGAAGAGCGCTACCGCGGTTACCTGAAGACCACATTTTATTTCAAGGACCCGGTGCTCCGTGCGTCTTTCGACGAAGCCTTGAACTCAGGACATCTGAGCAAAGGCCCGTACCTTGAGGGCACTCCCGTGTTCAAGCGGGGCCAAACGCCGCGCACTCTGTTCCCAAGCCTCCTTGAATTCCCACCCGATGAAGGGTTTCTGAAAGCAGTGAAGCCGGACAGACCTCTTTACGAGCATCAGGAGGAAGCAATAGAAGGAGTATTTGCAGGAAAGAACGTCATCGTCGCTACAGGAACAGGCAGTGGCAAAACCGAGGCTTTTCTTTACCCTATCCTTCTAAGCCTTTATCGGGAATTTCGAGCGCGCAAGCTGTCCCCAGGTGTGCGGGCATTAATTCTCTACCCGATGAACGCTCTGGCGAATGACCAGCGTGAGCGTCTTGGCAAAACCTGTAAGCAGCTCAAGGAAGGTGGCTCAACCTTCCGGTTTACTTTCGGACAGTACATTGGAGAAACCCCCGAGAATGAAAATGACTCCCATCGCCACGCACGCGACCACATAGCGAAACGGTGGCCGGGCGAACTCGTATTGCGCTCAGAAATGCGAAGCACACCGCCCCATATCCTTCTTACTAACTACTCGATGCTTGAATATCTATTGCTCCGACCGTACGATAGCCCGCTCTTTGACAACGGGCGCGCTCGGTGGTGGACCTTCCTCGTGCTTGATGAGGCCCATCAGTATCGGGGCTCGCGTGGCATTGAGATGGCGATGCTTTTGCGGCGTCTCAAACGAAGGCTGAGAGAAGGCGGTCGCTCGGAACCTTTCCGATGCGTTGCCACGAGTGCCACGTTGGTCGGCAGTGAACAAGACACAGCCGCTGTGGCCAAGTTCGCTTCTGACTTGTTCGGTGAAGAGTTCTCTGAGCAAAATGTAATCTTGGGACGCACTGAAGAAATCCCCGAGCCAGGCCCGAAAACCCTTTCTCCAGATGACTATCGGGTTCTTGAGGAGGTGATTCGTGCGAAGGGCGGACAATCCGAAAGTCCTCTCACTGAACTTGCAGCTAAACTTGGCGTGCCACTTCAGGGTGGCGAAGATCTGTCCAAAACCGTGGGTAGGCTCCTTCAACACGACACGCGAGCGACGATCCTACGCCGTCTCATCACGGGTAAGCCTACGAAAGTCCGAGAAATTGCCGATCATGTATTTGAGCAGCTCTCAGAAGAAAAACGAGTCTCCGCTCTGTCCCGGTTAGTTGAGCTTTTACTCCATTCGAAGGATCCCGCATCCGATACGCAGCTTTTGTCTGCGCGTTACCATCTTTTCCTCAGATCACTCGAAGGTGCGTTTGTCTCTTATTGGCCTCGCAAGAAGGTGTTCCTCGACCGCAAAGCGCGGAATGGGGAGTATACAGCCTTTGAAGTCGCGTTATGTCGAGAGTGTGGCCAACACTATTTTGTAGGCCAGAAACATTTGAAGACCGGCAAATTGGCAGAGGCCATTCGCGATCCGAGTCACGTGAATTTTGGAGCGAGCTTCTTTCGACCTATTGAGAGCGGCGAGGAGGAAAGCGAGGAAGCCGGGAACGGCGAAGCTAAGCTGTTTCAACTCTGCGTGCAGTGCGGCGAAATCGGGAAAGGCAAGCCGAAATGTGGACACAAAAACCTGATCCAGGTTATCAGGGAGGAATCCCCGAAGCACGAAGACCGGGCAGACCAAATGGCCAGATGCGGTGTCTGCGGTTACAACGCCGCTGGCCGCGACCCTGTGCGAGAGGTCATTCATGGCACAGATGGTCCTCACGCTGTAGTCGCTACGACTCTTTACCAGAAGCTCCCGGAGAAGCGGAAGAAAGTCCTCGCTTTTGCGGACGGACGTCAGCAAGCCGCGTTCTTTGCCTGGTACCTGGAGAACTCTTACAAGGACATCCTCAGCCGCAACTTGCTTTTGAAAGTTGCGCAGCGGTTGAATCCGTTTAGCTCAGAAGGTTTATCTCTGCGGGACCTGTCCCCGGTTCTTCGAGACCTTTGCCGAGAAAAAAATGTGTTCCCACCTGCTATAGGGGACCTGCAGTTACTTCGGGAGGCATGGCTTGCTCTCTATCGTGAGTTTCTTACCGATGAGCCGAGAATCTCCCTTGAGGGTGTTGGGTTGGTTCGTTGGTCTATAAAATGGCCCGCTTGGTTCATGGTCCCGCACGTATTTACAGCACGACCATGGTCATTAACGGAACAGGAGGCCTGGCAGTTGGCATTCGTTCTCCTGGATTCCATGAGAGCCGATAGAGCAGTCGAAGCTCAAACCGAGGAAGGCATCTCGCTCAATTGGAGAGACCTTAACCTCCAAGCACGGCAAATGCGTGTCCGCATAGGTCGGCCAGATCGGACGAAAGACTTGCGCAGTTGGGATGGCAAGGCAGCCAAACGAGCCCGGTTTCTGGCTAAGCTGCTCATGAGACGTGGTCATTCAGAGCAAGAAGCCATTGAGCCAGCAGTGTCTGCGTTAAGAACGCTATGGGAGATTATGAGAAAATCTGATAAAAATGCTGGAACATCCAGTGATCGTCTACTCCTTTCTGTTAACGACGCGCGCCGGCTGAATCCTGACTGGTGGAGACTCCATCTCATTACGAATGACGACAGGCTTTTCCAATGTGATACCTGCGGCCGTCTGCAAGGGGTCTCGGTTCGTGCGGTTTGTCCAAGGTATCGTTGCCCTGGCACTCTCAGGGAGATACGTCCGATGCAGTTGGACCCAAACCACTACCGCCAGCTTTATGTCGAAAACCTGCCCGGGTCTCTGCGGGTAGAAGAGCACACAGCGCAGCTCGACAAGGAAAAGGCACGCGAGTTTCAAAGGGAGTTCAGGCAGGGTAAAATACATGTCCTCAGTTGTTCAACAACCTTTGAATTGGGCGTGGACCTGGGCGACCTCGATATCATCTTCCTCCGCAACGTTCCTCCTGAAGCGTTCAATTACGCTCAGCGCGTCGGTCGGGCCGGTCGCCGAACAGGGTACCCCGGATTTGCTATCACCTATTGTCGCCGTGGACCCCACGACCTTTATCATTTTGCGGAACCGGAGCGAATGCTCAGGGGTAGAATTCGACCTCCTGTCTTAAGCGTCAGAAACGATAAGATCATCACCCGACACATAGCCGCCGCAGCGCTCTCTGCCTTTTTCCGCGAATTCCGTCAAAGGTTCAAGACCGTTGAGAATCTCCTGGAGCAGTTCTGCGCACCATCGGGTGTGGCAGGTCTGAATAATTTCCTTCATCAGCACCGGGCCGAGCTTGAAGAATCTCTCCGCGCGATAGTCCCAGGAGAGATGTTCGCTCAGGTTGGCTTGGAGGATGGAAGTTGGATCGCAAACATCGCTGGGGATGAAAGTCGGTTCTCGGACGCAGAGGCGACTGTGTCGAGCGACTATCAAAATGCCCTTCGCGTTAAAGATGCCGCCAAGGAAAGGGACGATTTCAAGAAGGCGAGCTGGGCGTTGGGAAGACTCAGAGATATTGCTGAGGAGGATGTGCTTTCATTTCTGTCCCGCAAGGCCGTTATTCCCAAGTATGGCTTTCCTGTAGATGTTGTGGAACTTGATACCCAGAGGACACGACAGAATCGAGAGGCATTTGACGTCTTGCTCCAAAGAGACCTGAGCATTGCAATCTCTGAGTTTGCGCCGACGAGCAAGCTGGTCGCCAATAAAAAGGAATGGACCTCTTACGGCCTAAAGCGGGTTGCCGAGAAGGAATGGGACAAGTGGTGGTATGCTAAGTGTGCGAAGCACAACGTCTTTGTCCGGAAGCGCTGGTCTGGAGAAAGGCGAGCCCCATCGTTTGAAAAATGCTGTGCTCGAATGGCGACCGCCAAATATATCGATCCGAAGTTCGGCTTTGTGACGAGCTTGCAGAAGCCGCGCGAACCCAAACGTAGGCCGGTCAGGGTTTTTACCACGCGTCCGTACTTTGCAGGCTTCAAGGACAAGCCGGGTGAGAAGATTGACTTTGGCGTCCTGAGCCTGACAACAGTCTCGCCGGGCTATATGGTTGTGCTTTGTGAAGGCCGACGTGGAGAGGGATTCTACGTCTGCGGGGCATGCGGGGCAGGATTCAGGAGACGGCAGAAGCACAAAACGCCGCAAGGCCAGGATTGCCGAGAGACGCTTGAGCAGGTCTCACTCGGACACGAGTTTGTGACGGACGTACTCAAAGTCGAGTTTCATCCAGAACCTAAGGGGGATATGGGGCCAGTTTGGTTCGCATACTCGCTTGCGTATGCTTTGGTCGAGGGGGCTGCAGAGGTCTTAGAGGTTCCTTCCAGTGACCTTAGCGCAACGGTGGGCCATGTTGAGCAGTACCGAATACCGCCCATCATCCTCTACGACAATGTGCCGGGCGGCGCTGGCCTTGTTGCCCGGCTTGAGGAAAAGCAGGTGCTCAAAGCTTGCTTGAAAGCTGCGCACAAAAGACTAAGCGGAAATTGTGGCTGTGATGAGAGAACAAGTTGTTACGGGTGCCTGCGAAGCTACAGAAATCAGTTCGCCCATGAACATCTCCAGCGGGGACCGGTCGCGCGGTATCTGCGCGCACTTCTGTCGGTCTGGCGGGGGGATTGAGTGTTTTGGCCGGGATGTGTTTTCTAAGAACAAACCGCATGTTCCTGCCCGGCAAGGAACGTGCAAGGAGACTGACCAAGCACTCCGCGTCTCTGCGTTAAACAATCTCGGAGCACGAAACGCAGAGGCGCAAAGGCGCAGAGGGAAGGGAGAAGCGATGAGTAAACACATTTCACGCCGGCGGTTTTTGAAGCGTCTCGGGAAGGCGGCGCCATTCCTAATATGGCCGGGAGCGACCTTCGGCAAAAGCTGTGGCCCGCCTCCGCCGGCGCGACCCCACAGGATTAAGGGTGGAGAAGGCTTTCCTCCGCTGCCGTTGCCGGTGACGCCGCTCCGCCGTACCGAGAAAAAGCGCCCGCCATCCCCGCCCACCCTTGCCGTGAAGGTCAAACTGGGCTCGGGAGACGACTGGACGACGGACCCCGGCGACATCAAGCGCCTCCTGGACATGACTTCCGGAAGGCTCGAGCTTCCTTATACCTCCAGGGAGATGTCGCTCGGTGAGTTCAACTTCGAACCGGCAGAAAGTCCCATCCTCTATTTCACCGGGCACGAGGCGGTTTCTTTCACCAGTGCACAGCGGCGTAAGCTGAGAGAGTACGCCATTCTTGGAGGGACGGTCTGGGGGGACGCCTGCTGCGGGGCAAAACCTTTTGCCGATTCGTTCCGACGGGAGATGTCGTTGATTTTCCCGGATCGCCCACTTTCGGCTCTCCCTCTGGACCACCCCCTGTATTCGATTTACCACCAGATCGGTAGAATTCGATACAAAAAGGAGAAAGAGTATCACACGGACCTGCCCAGCCTGGAGGCGGCGCACATTGGATGCAGAGCAGCCGTGGTTTCGACGCCGTACGATCTGAGCTGCGGATGGGACGGACACACCCACGAGCACGGACAAAGGGTGGATATCCAGGACGCCCAGCGAATCGGCACGAATATGGTGGCGTACGCTCTCGCCTATTACAGGTCGGGGCTGATGTTCAGTCACCGGGTTCAGTATAAGAAGAAGGAGGGCGTCGCCGACAGCGATTTCTTTGTGGGGCATCTCAAGCATGGCGGCGACTGGAATCCCGACCCGGACGGTCTCCAGAATCTCATGCTCGAGGTGGAAAACGAAACGAAGGTAAAGGTGAATTTCAAGGTGAAGGAGGTTGACCCTCTCAGGTCGGGCCTGTTCTCGTGCCCGTTTCTGTACATGTCGGGCCATGACAGTTTCAGCTTCACCGACGCAGAGCGGTCGAATCTGCGGCAGTACCTATCGAGGGGGGGATTCCTCCTCGCGGACAGTTGTTGTGGGCGGGCGGCTTTCGACGCGGCTTTCCGAAAGGAGATGTCAAAGATATTCCCCAATAAAAAGCTGGAGCTTCTCCCCGCCGATAGCGAGCTGTACAACCTCCACTACAAGCTGGAATCAACGGCGTATTCTCCCAGGGTCACGGCCACGGAACCCGGTTTGGCAGGGCCCCACCTCGAAGGCATCGCAATTGATGGAAAGCTCGTCGTTGTGTACAGCAAGTACGACCTGGGCTGCCGATGGGAGAGGATTCCTCATCCCCACACTCTCGCGGTCGAGATGAAGGATGCGTTCGAGTTCGGCATAAACGGCATCATTTACGCCATGACGCATTGATACGCCACTGGCGTTCATTGCGGATTGCAGATTGCGGATTGCGGAATCCCAAATCCTAATCACGTACGCAAGGTGCTCGGCGTTTTACCGTCTTGGCGAGAAAACACGGGGGAGGGGAATCCTCTCGCAAAGGCGCAAAGAGGCTCGGCAATGCGAGTGTGCACGGTTGACATCGGGACGAACTCCGTGCGTGGCCTGGTCGCGGATGTGGACCAGTGCGGTGGAATCGGTGTCGTGCATCGGCAGGGGCATATCACCCGTCTCGGGGAGGAAGTGAGTGGAACGGGTGTTTTGAGCGAGGCAGGTATCGAGCGAACGGCGAATGCCGTGGAGGAAATCGTTGCCGCAGCCCGCGGCGTGCACGCCGAGCGGTTTAAGCTCGTGGCTACCAGTGCCGCCAGAAACGCCGCAAATGCCGACGAGCTTAGGGCTCGAATACGGAGGTTGACCTCCCTGGAGACGGAAATCATCACCGGATTGGAGGAGGCAAGGTACGTCAGCGAAGGGGCTTTGAGCAGCCTCGAGCTCGCGGGCAAACCGCTCCTTCTCGCCGACATCGGCGGTGGAAGCACAGAGCTGATTTTCGCCCGCCCGCGTGAGGAGCCGGTGCTTTACTCCGTCGGCGTGGGAGCTGTGTACCTCACGGAGAGATTTATCCGGCATGACCCCCCGCACGAAGAAGAAACCTCCTCCGCCCTCGCACACGCGACGGCCGCTTTGTCGAAAGCGCACGCCTCTCTTCCCTCGGGCGCCGAGCAACTCGTCGGCTTGGGCGGCACCATCACAACCGTCCCCCCGATTATCATGGAAATGGAAAGGTACGACGCTTCAAAAGTGCACAATTACCTTATCAGTATCGAACAAGTGCAATCCGTTCTTCGGGGGCTTCGATGCGTGCCTTTGACGGAGAGAAAAAACGTCAAGGGGCTTGAGCCGGAGCGAGCGGACATCATTATCGGCGGGCTTCTCATCCTGAAAGCCCTCCTGGAGGTGAGCCAGTTCGAAAGCGTCCGCGTCAGCGACCGAGGGATCCTGTTCGGCCTCGCCCTCTCCGCGGTTCGCTGAGTACATGAGCTCGCAAATACGGTGACGTATAGTGCTCGGTGAAGGGCAATTTCTCGACAGGATAACAGGATAGAGGAGACTGTTCGAGGCATGTGAGGTATGCAGAGAATCACAGCCCCGCGGGCCCAAGAACCTTGGCGCCCTTGGCCTCTTGGCGAGAGAAAATGGAAAAACCCCGCGAAACGCGGGGTCGCAGGGACGCAAAGATGCAAAGTCCGGTTCATCCTGTTATCCCGTCAAAAAACGAATACGTCCCCGTATTTATGAATCAGAGAACTAAGCTCTGACAAGGCGCCACGCGCCGGTTCCTTCACTGCCTCGCTCAGCCAGTCCTGGAGGAAGTAATGCCACAGTTACCGGCGGCTGAGGTTCGGATCTCATAGGACGCAGAGTAGCCCTTGTGCCGGTGGCATCCTGCCCCCGCCGAGGGCGAGACGCCCATGCAACGACAGCCCCGCGAGACGCGGGGTGTCCTTCTCACCTTATTCTCTGCGACTTTGCGCCTTTGCGTTAATCTGCTGTTCCCTTCTTGCCTCCTCCGCCTCGGCCGGCTATCCGCCCGAGACTCAGGGGTTACTAAAAAAAGTCGAAAACAGTTGAAAATCTGCGAAGAATAGCCTTAAATACAGCGAAAACATCCGAGATCACGGCATTTCGTCCCGACACCGCGCCAGAAAAACTCAGCATCCGAAACAGATGAAGAAATCGGGTCAGCAATGGATGGGAATGTCAAGAAACTGAGAGTTTTGTTCCTTTGCGTGGCGAACAGTTGTCGCAGCCAGATGGCGGAGGGGTTTGCCAGACACTTTTTCCCGGAGCGGATTGAGGCGTTGTCGGCGGGGTTGTTCGCGGCTGGGCTGAGTCAGCGAGCCGCCAAAGTCATGGCCGAGGTCGGGATTGATATTTCAGGGCAGACCTCCAAACACTTCGGCAAGTTCCTCGAGGAGGAGTTCGACTATGTCGTCACGCTGTGCGGGGAGCTGGAGGAAGAATGCCCCGTTTTCCTCGGAAAAGCCGAGCATATCCACATGGAGTTCGCGGACCCCACGTTCTCGCCAGGGTCAGAGGAGGAAAGACTCGAGCGCTACCGACAGACACGGGACGAGATGAGAGCACGTCTAATACCCTTCCTCGAGAAGCTGCTTTCCGGCGAGGAACCCTCCAGCCCGCACGACGCCCCGGAGTAACAGCCTGCATCGGCCCGAGCAGAGAACTTCAGGGGCCGCACGGTTGGATAAAGAGTTAGATTTTTGTGTTGCGCTGTCTCCCAACCGTAGCAGGCTTCTGATAACCTGGTGAAACACCCCCAAGGGCCTTCTCGTGAGGTTTCCGGAGGCCCATATCGCGGACGAGTTGCCCGACGGTATTCATCCGATCATTTCCCTTGTCCCATGGCCATCAGGGTTCTCTCCTTGACCCCAATGATGGTGAGGCCCACAAGCTCGCCGGTATCCTCTCTGTATCGCACGATGACCCCTTCGCCCACGTCCAGGCCGACAGCTTTTCGAGGCTTTTCGACGCTGATGTAGAGGACGTCCGCCTCTTCATCGTAATCCCAGTTCAGGTTTTCCTTTCGTTCAAGAATCTTCAGGGCCTCCACAGGATCCGTCTCGTTTTTGAAAGTTCTTTCGTGAAGTACGCCGTAAGAATAAATCCGTCAGCTTCGCCGATTTCTTTACAAATGACTATCAAGAGTTTCTCTGACAGGGGTGTTTGTGCGTAAAACCTCGCACACAATAGCGTACCAAAATCCCCTTCTTGGATCACGTCTGGAGATCTCAGCGTCTCCAAAACCCTATCTTTCTGGTTCCCCATCTCCGGATGCCTCGTGACAATATGCCCCCACCTTTACTTTGTCAAAGGAACCGGAACGCCGTTTCTCGAGTTTACGATAATCATGCGTTGCCGCTTTGTTTGGAAGCTAAGGTCAGATACGTTGGCACTCGCGGCTCCTTCGGTATTCGGTTCATCTTGACGCCCTCCGGCGCCCTCAGGCTCGCCGCACGCTTCAAACAACAGACGGTGAGGGATTTTTTGCCGGAGGGCAGGCGCTTGAAAGAAAGCCTAAGGAACGTGACGAGGCTCCCAAACGCCCATATCCCGGACAGGTTCCCGCAAAGTGCTTATGTTTTTTCCAGCAAGTTTGTCAGGTCCCTCCGACTGAGACCACACTGCTTAAGAATCCCAAGAAGCGTTCCTTTTGCCAACTCATAATGAAGTGGGACGACCGTTTTGTGGCCTCCTTTCTGAAGGCTCACATGGCTTCCTTTTCGGCGCACCACCTGGAACCCCGCCCTCGCGAGACACTTAATCAACTCCTCACCCGAAAGCACAGGAAGCTTAGCCACTGACTGCCACCTCGAGCGGATAGAGCACCACTTCCCCGAGGCTCTCAGGGAGGTCTTCGGTTCCAAAGCTTTCCAAATAGAGCTCCACCGCCTCCTTCAGGTTGACCTGAGCCTCTTCAATCGTTTTGCCCTGGCTGACAACTCCCAATTCTACACAGTGGGAGACGTACCAGTTCTCCTCCTTAGTTATCACCGCGGTGAATTTCCTGGACATGTCAAACCTCCTTGTACCTCATCAGGCGGGGCGCCGCAATCAGCCAGACTCTGCGACACCTCCAATCAAACTCCATCATCGGGAACGGTGTTTCATGTAGAGCTTTGCACACAACAGGGTGCCAAAATCTCCCTCTTGGATCATGTCCGGAGACGTCAGCGTCTCCAAAACCCTATCTTTTTGGTCCTCCAGCTCTGGATGCCTTGTCAGAATATGCCGCCGCCGCTTCCGAGTCAACCTAAAGTGAATTGCGGTTTGCGAAACCGGCAACCCCAGGTCCGAAGTCCCAGACAGCACATCCGAAATCACAAATCACAAATCCTTCCCCGTTTGGTGAAAGGCGCCTTCCTGCCAATTATGCTACCAGTAGGGGGGAGTCGGCTATTGTGGCTATGTTTTCGCTCTATATGTCAAGCCCATGTCAACGAACTGTCCGCCTTCAGTCTGGTGGCAGTGGACCGCGACGACGTTCTTTCCTTCGCGGAAGCTTTTGACGTTCGCCGACGAAAGCCGCTGGTCCTCGTAATCGGCGATGTATCCCTTGCGGGAAAGGATGAGCGTGCCGTTGAGGACGATTTCCATGTCCTCGTCATGGCTGAAGGTGAGGCGCGCTTGAGAGACGGCGTGGGGGACGTCAAAAGTTTTCCGGAGCCAGATGTCGGACGTGCTCCATTCTGTCCGGATGCGGCGGGCCTGGGGTGAGGGAAGATTTCCCGGGTCGTGTCCGAATCCGGAGGGGGCATCCTTCCAGTCTCGGTCATCGAAATCAGGCTGCTGCCAGCCCGTGCCCGGGTCCGTGAGAGTGTACTTCCACTTTTCCTTGCCTCGGCTGGCGGGTTTGACCGCTTCAACGAGGGCAACCGCGACGACTGGTCGCGTCGAGGCGCGGGCGGCTTTCAAGTCAATGGGCTTCGAGGTCACGAGCACGACGGTCGGGTCAACGGCATACCTCCCCATCCTATCGCCGTACAGAGCGAAACCGCCTTTGTGGGCGGCATCCTCCGCAACCTCAAAAGCTACGGAGAGAACGCGTCGTTCGGAGACGCTCGCCATGAGCTGAGATAGCCTATGTCCGGAAAGTTTGACGCGGGTCAGATAGCCATAGGAACCGGGGTCTTTGCCGCAAGCGTGGGAGAGGATGCCCCTGGCATCTGCGGGATCGTCGGGAAAATGCACTTTCTCGACGAGCCTTCCGTTCACAAGAACGTTGACATCCGTCGGCGTCTTCGTCGTGTCGGTCTGAGGATAATCTGTCGGTTTCTTGCGGGACCAGGGGAGGTCCGCCATCCGAGCATCAACTTTGGAAAGGCCGGCTCTCGATGCGGCTTCAAAGAGGATTTCGATGCTTGTCAGCGACGAGAGGTCAAGGCCCTCCGGAACATTCAACTCGTACACGACCCTGCCGCTGCCGAGTGCGGAGCACTTCTCGGCGTACTGACGGGGCCAGTCCTTCTCCCACTTCGACTCTGCGTAATCGCCCGGGTCGAACCGGAGAACACAAGTCTTGCGTTCCGGGAATTCGCAGCGACGGGGTTGTTCTTTGTAAACGTCAATGTTGATGTAATTACGGGCGAGGACTCTTCCGCGCGTGTCCTCGACCCACACAGATAACGTCCCCACGGAACGCTCTTCGGGAAGCTGAAGCTTCAAGGTGTGGACTTTGGTGACTGAATATTGGGAGAAGGTGATGGGTTTTGAGCCGGAGAGATACCTTTTCTGCGTCCCGTACTCATCTGTGCCATTGAGCCGCCACTTGAGAATCGCCCGCGCGACTTTTTTCTGAGAATAGTGGCTCATGTAAACGTCGGCCGAGAATTCGCCTCCCGGAGGGAGAGTCGGGCAGGGTTGGGAATCAATCGCCACGAAGTCCGGCGAGTGGATACTGGCGACGGTGAAGCCGGGAAAGAGGTCGCCGTAGCCGTAGAACTTAGACTGTCGGTCGTAGTCCATCATTCCGTTGTGCTCCCACTCGATATCCTGAAGCTCGGTATAGATGTAGCCGCATATCTTCTCGTCGAGGCGAAGCTCGTTTGTGAGGAACTTGAGGCACCAAGAAATGTCGCGGTCGCCCATGCCGGCGCTGATGCCGCCGTATTCGCTGTTTATGACCGGCTCAATCCCCTGGCGATAATCGCCTATGAAGTTGTTGCTGGAGCCGGGGAAAGCCTTGCTGACGAACTCGGCGATATGTCCTTTCACCCTCTGATAGTCGTTGATGTAGAAGTGCCAGCTATTGATGTCGGTCTTGACGTGGTCGTAGCGGCAGGGGGAGTTGTCCTCGACCAGGCGAGTGGGGTCGAGCGACTTCGCCAAGTCGTACATCTCGGCGACCCATTTTTGCCCCTCCGGCGTCCCGTGTCGTTGAAGCCCCCACGTCTCGTTGAAAAGGCACCAGGCGATGATTGACGGATGATTGAAATCCCGCGCGATGGTATCTTTCAGTGTGATCTGCCAGTTTTTGCGTGCGGTCTCATCGTAGCGGGAGAAATTCGGCATATCGCACATCAGCATGACGCCCAGCTTGTCCGCCCAGTAAACCAATCGAGGCTCCGGCGCCTTTATGTGAATCCGGAGGAAGTTCAGCCCGAATTCCTTCGCTTTCGATATGTCCTCGCGAACGGCGTCATCGCTCGGAAAAGTGTATATCCCGTACGGATTGAACGATTGGTCGAGCGCGCCGAGGAGGTATATCGGGCGGTCGTTGAGGAGAATATACTCGTAGTCGCTCCCCCCATACTTGCCCGTGGAGATTTTCCGCATGCCGAAGTACGTTCCAACCTCGTCGCACACCCGTTTTCCCTCCTTCAAAGAGACCTTGACGGGATAGAGAAAGGGGCTGTCCGGTTCCCACAATCTGAGGTGGGGAACCTTCACGCGAACGACGAGAGAATTATCTCCGGGCAGGAGAACGCTCTTGTGCCGTACCTTCCGCAAGGCGCCGTTTGTGGAAGAGATTGAAACCTCGAAGTCGCTCTGCGCACCGTCGTTGTAAGCGACAATGTAGAAGAGGGCGAGCTTCTCATCCACGTCGGGAATAACTCTGATTTTCCTTATGAACGAAGAGCCGGCCGCCTCCAAATAGACGGTCTGCCAGATGCCGGAGGTGTGAGTGTACCAACCGGTTTGCTTGCCGGTGGGGGTGCTGCGGTCGGTTGTGTCGTAGGCTCTTACGGTCAGGGTGTCCCTGCCGCCGAACGTCACCGCGTCGGTTACATCGAATTGGAAAGGCGCATAACCACCTGCGTGCTCACCGATGGACTTTGAGCCAAGCCAGACCTTCGCTTCCCAATCCACGGCGCCGAACTTCAGCAAAACCCTTTTGCCTTTCCAGGAAGAAGGCACGCTGAGCTCCCTCTGATACCAGGCGGCGCCTTGGTAGGAAACGTCGCCTATCTCCGAAAGCTCACTCTCCCACGGGAACGGAACGACGATGCGTCGGGAGAACTTGTGTTGCCCCGCGACAAACCAATTCTCGTCTTCCCCCGCCCCGGCAGGGTCAAAATCGAAATCCCATCGCCCGTTGAGCGTAAGCCACATCGCCCGCTGAAAGTCGGGACGGGGATGTTCGGGACGAGGAATCACATCGGCGAGCGCGGAACCTCCGAGAAATGCCGTAGCGAGGCACAGAAAAATCACGATGCACTCGTTGAGAGCACTTCCGATGCGCCCGGGCGACTCTCTCCTCGCCCGATTCCGCGACATGGAAGACCGACGAAAGCGGTGACGACCGCTCGCAGAGAGCGGATTTTTTGGCGAGGACAGTTCCTTCGAGACCGGCGAACAAACAGCAACTCGCGTTCGGAAAAGAGCCATTTTTCGTATCCTCCTCTGGATGTTCAATAATCACCTAATTCGGTAAAGGATACCTGAATCGCAGCTTTTCTGCAAAAAACTCTTTCGTTAGGCGAAATCCGTCAGTTTGGGGGCGAGACGGATTGACCGCAGAGAGCGCAGCACACGCGGAGGCGCCCCCGTGGCACGGGCGTCCGGCGTGTGAACATCCATGGCCAAGATGGCCATGCCACGGCCGGCCAGGACGGGGTCCTTCTCACCTCCATCTCTGCGCCTCTGCGCCTTTGCGTTACCTTCCTTTTCTTTTCTTCTTTCCTCCCCCGCCTTGGCGGCGTACCCGCCTGAGACTGAGCCATCAGTAATCGCATTCTTCTGTTGTGTAAAAGGCGTGAATCTGCTAAACTATTTTGGAGAATGTGGAGTTAAAAAGGAGAAGTTGGAAATACGGCGGAGGGGCCTTTTCTGCGCACCTCCTGCGGGCAGGCGATGAGAAATGTCGTTCTCTTCGGATTCATGGGCGCCGGAAAAACGGTCGTGGGCAAGGAAGTCGCCCGCAGGCTCATGATGGAATTCGTTGACATGGACGACGTTATCGAAGAAAAGGAAGGTTGCCCCATTTCCGAGATATTCGCCGAAAAGGGCGAGAGACATTTTCGGGAGGTGGAGGCGGACGTAGTGGGCAGTCTCTCCGGAAGGAACGGGCTGGTCATCGCCACCGGAGGAGGCGTGGTTGTCAATCGAGACAACGTGGATGTGCTGCAAGTCTCCGGGACGGGAATCTGTTTGACAGCTTGCCCCGAGGTCATCTACGAGCGGGTGAAGCACCAGTCGCACAGGCCGCTGTTGGTGACCGATGCCCCGCTGGAGAAAATAAAGAGCCTTCTTCGGTATCGCGCTCCATTTTACGCGAGAGTGAAGTACCGGATAGACACGTCGGAGCTTGCGGCGGAGAGCGTCGTGGAAAAGGTTCTGGATATCGTCAGGAAGGACAGGGAAGTTGGGGCGGGCGTTCGCCCTGACAGCGTGAGCACGCGAAATCTGAGGTCGTCATAGGCGTATGGTCGGTCAGAAATCTATGAGAACACGTTTTGCGTTGGCGATAGCGGGATGCCAGATCGCCCTCGGGGTCCTCTTTGTGGCCCAGGAAAGCTCCGCAAGCTATTTTAGCTGGGACAAACGCAGGATGCCGATCGCGTATCGCGTGAACGCCGATGACGCCGCGAGCTGGCCGGAGGGAGTGGGGGCAATCATCCGCTCGTTCCTGAGCTGGCAGAGAACACCCGGCGCTTACCTCAGGTTCGATTATGCGGGCACCACTGACAAGAAGGGCGCTTACGACGACGGCCAGAACGTCGTGGCATGGGTCAGGGAAGGGTGGTCCTATGGCAGCGATACCATCGCCCTCGCGGTTTTGTGGGTCTCGCGAGACACCCAGAGAATCGAAGGATTTGACATCCTCCTCAACGGAGAAAACTTCGTGTGGGCGACCGACGGCGACCCTCAAGCCGTGGATGTACAGGATGTCACAACACATGAGGGGGGGCACGCCATCGGGCTAAACCATTCGGTCACCTCTACCAGCGTCACCATGTTCCCGGTCATGGCGCCCGGCGAGACAAAAAAGAGGTTCATCACCGAAGAGGAACGCTCGATCATCAGGCTCACCTATCCGAGCGGTATTACCAAAGTGGTCACCTACGCCTTGTCAGGTGAGAGTGGTGACCTCGCGGCGGAGAAGGTTGTTACCGACTACCTTTCTTCGCTGGGCTCGGGAACCATCTTTCTGTTGACGGGGGTTGACTCGGACGGTGACGGCTCCGATGAGATCGGGATTATCCAGGAAGAAGAAGAGCGGTTGAGCTTTTATCTTTTCCCCGCGGTCACCTCCGACGTCCCTGCCTCTGAGCCGCTTGCTTACGACGAGTGGTCCATCCCCACGGGAGAAATCGTGGACCTCACCGCCCTCGATATTGACGGCGATGGAAGACAGGAAATCGGTGTCCTGAGAGCAGAAAGCGACGGCACGTATGCTCTTTACATTTACAATGCGCCTCTTCTGTCCGATTTCACAGAGGACGACGCGCCATCACTTGTGCTGAGGCACGCTTTTGGCGCCGATGCCGGAGATAACCTTGTTGCTGCTGTGGGACTGGACTACGACGGCGACGGGATTGATGAGGTCGGCGCCGTGAGATTGACCCCCGTCGGGCAATATTTCCTCGATGTCCATTACGTCGGAGCAACGGACAACCAATGGGAGGACGAGGCCATCTCGATACCGTTGGGGAGCGATTTCGCATTCACTGACCTGGACGTCTGCGACGTTGACGATGATGAGGACAGTGAGCTGGTTGCTCTGTCGAAAGACAGTGTGGGGTGGTGCGTCTCGGCGTTCCGACTCCCCGGGCCAAGCGCCCCGTCGGAGGAACCACTCGTAACGCTGCTCGGCACGGCGCCCATCGCGCTTGCGGCGGGCGACAGGCCGATGCGAATAACCAGCGTTCGCATCGCCGACGAGGGGAGCGTTGCCCGTCCCGCAGTCTGCGTGCTCATGGGCGAAACGCCGTGAGGCTTCTCCCTGCAACCTTTCCACCAACCTTTACTGTGCCACGCGCATCATTGCCACGTTGGGCCGACGACCCGCAGGGATGTCGTTTGGAGAGATGAACTCCGGCAGCTTGGTGAGCGTGTTTCGGTACCGTTCCGGCGGAAGCTGCTCCCGAGGAACGATTGGGCGGACTTGATGGAGTCGGCACTCACCCCGGCCCCGGGACGCAATCGCGTGAGGTCAACGGCAGAGACGCAGGAATCTATTTCTTAACGGGAATGAACAGTTTCTGCCCGGTGACAATTCGGCTGCTGCCTGCGCCCATTTCGTTGGCCTGCCGAATGGCTTCGACCGTGACCCCGCGGTCCTTGAATTTGCTCGCTATCCCCCATAAGCTGTCCCCGTCCGCAACGGTATAATAGAAGCCTTTCTCGGTGATTGTCTCGCCGCTCCTTGAACCGGAGGGGCGAGTTGTCCGCACTCTCCGAGAAAGGGTGTTTATCTCGGCAATCACGGAGTTGATCTTGGCGACGAGCTGGTTCTTATCAGCGACTCTCTTGGCATCCTGCTCCGCGATTCTCCTGTCAACCTCGGCAAGGACTGATTGGTTCGCCTGGCCTGCCCGGCTATCCAGGCCATTGACAGCCGATTTGAGAGCGAGAATCTCCCGCTCTTGTGTCGCGGACAATCTGTCAAGGCGCACGGAGAGGTTGTTGACCTCTTCCTGGAGCCTTCTGAGGTCGCCTCGCGTGATTTTAATGTCCTCGCTGGCGCTCATACGCACTTCTCGGACCTGTTTCTTCGCTCCAAAAGGATCAATGCTGCACCCCGCCAGGCAGCAGCACGCGACCATTGAAACGACCGGCCTCAAAGAGCGCCACCGACTGAAATGCCGATCCCCAAGTCTAATGACACCTTCCATCGCTTGACGGATTCCTCCTTTCTGGACTATGTCTGTGCGCGGCGCGAAGCGGTTGCCGTGCCGGACTCAGTCGCGCGTCCCCGCGTTTGGGTCTCCGCGTTTCATACTGTCACGGCTTTCAACGGAGAGGCGCCGAGAGGCAGAGCTGCAAGCGGCGCCTACCCAACTGGTTCCAGGGTTTCTGCGGCCTTGGTGCCGACCTTGAAATGTGCCCGCCGGTTCTCGGCCCAGGCAGCTTCATTGTGCCCGGGGTTGGCCGGGTCTTCCTCCCCAAGGGAGATGGTAACTATCCTCTGCCCATCAACACCGAGCCCGACAATAAAGGCCCGCGTGCTGAGGGCTCTCCTCTCGCCGAGGGCGAGATTATACTCGCTGGTGCCTCTCTCATCGCAATGTCCTTCGATGAGGAGGTAAACGTCAGAGTTCGTATCGAGGTACGCGGCGATGCCTTGCAGGGTCGGCCGGTCAATTGCGCGCACGTCGGAACGGTCGAAAGCGAAGTGGATATCGTGAAAGACTTCTTTGTTCTCCGGCTCCTGGAATTCCAGGGGGGGCGGTTCAGGCAAAGCAATTTCCTCCCCCACAGGGACGCCCGGACCGATGACCTCCTCCTCAGCAGGGGGCGCCAGGGTCTCTCGTTTCCTGCACCCCGGGCACACCAGGACCGCCAGCGCCATTACGGCGACGCCAAAAATAGTAACGAACTTTCTCATTTTTCTCCCTCCTTGTGCTTATTTCTTACCACACCATTTCAGTACATTGTTCATCATCTCTTGTCGAAAGCACGACGTCTGGCAACGCCCTTTCAGAAACCGACAGGCGACCACGCCGGATAAGTTTCATTCCCCTCGAGCGAGGTCAACCGGTATGGTTCAGGGTCCCTCGTATCCACGATATAGAGGTCGGACTTGTATCTCTTCGTGGCGACGTAAACGATGTGAATTCCATTGGGCGCGAACGAGGGATTCTCGTGAGAAGCGGGGTCAAAAGTAACCTGCCTGACCTTGCGGCTTTTGATGTCGAGCACGAAAAGCTGGAGCGTGCCGCCACGCCTCGCCGAGAAGGCGATGTCGTTGCCGGTCGGAGACCAATCCAGAGAGGTCACGTAGCTGAATCCCGACAGGAGACGCCGCACGTTGCTGCCGTCGGCATTCATCGCGTAGATGTGCGCTCCGCCACCCCGGTTGGAAACGAAGGCGATCTGTGTGCCGCTCGGAGACCAGCAAGGGGACGCCGCAACTCCTCCGCGGCTCCTGGTCAGGCGTCGCGGTCTTTTTCCCCCGAGGGAGGCGCTGTAAATCTCGACGCATCCGTCCTTGCTCAATGTCAGAGCCATTTCCTTTCCCCGAGGAGAGATCGCCGCGAACGCGTTCAACCCCGGATAGCCACATACCACCCACCTTTTCCGGGTGGACAGCTCGATTGCGCAAACGCGAGGGTAGCTGTAGAGGTAAGAAGTATAGTAAACCCTTTTGCCATCCGGGGACCAATCCGGAGTGAGAGAAAAAGTCTTGTCGCGGGTCGTCTGAACGAGATTCTTTCCGTCGTAATCCACCAAAAAGATGTTCTTGTATTTCCTGCCGCCGCCGGCGACGAAAACTATCCGCGTGGAGGCGATGCCATTAAGGCCCGTTATGTTCTTGACAATGACATCCGCGAGGCGGTGCACTTCCCGCCTGGCGGCGCTCGCCTTCCCTATTCGCCGCCGCCCAAAAAGGAATTTTCCGCCCGGCATGTCATAAACATAGCATTCTGCCGTGAGCTCGTTTCCGGAGAGCGTGTAATCCGCCTTGACAAGGAGCTCAGCATTGTTCCTGTCAAGAACGGTCACGAAGAATCCGGAGTGATCCAGGTCAAACCGCAGCGTCTCGCTCAGTGTCCTCGTCAGGGCGCTGTTATCCGGCTTCGCGGACCGGGTGAAGCCGAGGAGCGCCACCGGTGTCTTCTCGACAGGGGCGCCGATGATGACAATCTCATGTCCGGCGCCGCGCGCCTGTGACGAAGCCAGGGACAGCGCGGCGACAAGCGCCATAGAAACTTTCATGGAGGCTAACTTCACGGCCAATATCCGCTGAATCTTTTTCATCTCCTAACTGCCAGAGAGAACGAGCAGCTTTCCCGGTCGCGCTTCCTCGGTTAAGCGAAAAACGATTGTGACGTCATAGTAGCGACACCCCATATCTCTCGGCAAACCTATGGGGAGGGGATTCGATTTCTCAACAGCCTTCATGGCGGAAGCGTCCAGCACACCGCTTCCGGAGTTGCGAGTGATTCCCTTGCGGGTAATCTTGCCATCCATCGCTATCCTAATCGCCACGGACGTCGAGCGCGCGTTCTCTCCGACGACAGCCCGCGACGGCCTCGCCCAGTTGCTCTTGATGATTCCGGCTATATACGCGTCGAACGAAGAAGTCCCCACAGGGGGAACGGATAATTTGCCGATACCAACACGCTCGTGGAAACGCGGCGGGGAAGGTGACCGCAGCGTCTCCTTCTCCAACTTCCCGATTTCGGGGAGGCTATGCGAAGGTTCGGGCGGTGGCGGAGACTCTCGTTGGCGGACTTTTCTTTTTCGGGTAACGATAACCGGCTTGGGCTCGGGCTTCGGCCGGGCCTTCTTGATTGCCCGGCGGCGGGGAGCAGCTTTCGCAACGGAGTTGCTCCGAGGGGACGGCGGCGTCGAAACCCGGGGCGAGAAAAGTGTTACGCGACACGCCTCCACGACCATCGGTTTCTCTTTGCTCCGACGTGCCGGGGTGAGCAGCAGAAGTCCCACGCATGTCACATGAGCAACGAGTGAAATGTAAAATGACAGCACCCGATTCATTCCTTGACCTTCACTTCCGTCGCCAGACCGACGTTCACAACGCCCGCCCGCCGAACCGCGTCCAATACGGAAACAAGGTCCTGATAAACCACTTTCGCGTCCGCCAAGACGTTGACCGGCAGCCTCGGATTCGCCGCCGCCAGCGGGCGAAGCCTTCTGCGAAGCTCAGTCAGCCCGATTTTCTCTTCTCCCTGCCCGAGGTAAATGGCGCCTCCCTTTGCAACCTTGATGTTAACCGTATCGTGGAAATCCATTATGCTGGAGGAAGCTTCCGGCAGCTTGACCGATACGCCGTTCTCAATGAGAGGGGCTACCACTATGAACATGATCAAGACGGTCAGAGCAACATCAACCAGGTTGGTGAGATTTATCTGACTATTGAGTCTCGGCTTGTCACGGATGGGCCTGAAACGCCTCATGCCTGCCCCCTCGGCGAAAACCTTCGCGTTTTCCCCTCTCCCCGTGTCAGACTGGGCGACGGGGAAAAGGAACTCCCGCCTCCTACACTGCCAAGTACTTCCTTCCCACGTCGGCGAGCACCCCCGAAGCGAAGTCCTCCATCTCCGTCTCAAACTTCTTGATGCCGCTGGCCATGCAGTTGTACATAATCAGGGAAGGAATCGCCACGATAAGCCCCACTACCGTCGTAACCAATGCCTCCGCGATGCCCGGGGCAACCACGCTCAGTCTTGCCGAATTGTGCACCGTCATCTCCTGAAAGGACACCAGCAGACCCCACACAGTGCCCAGCAGACCAAGAAAAGGGCTTACACTCGCCGCCGTCGCCAAAAGCCCGAGGTTCTTCTCCAACTTCGTCGTTTCGGAAGAGATTTTGCGATCGAGATTCCTCTCTATAACCTCCATCCCGAGACGACTGATTTGCTTTTTCACAACAGGCTTCGGGTTGCCGACCTGGACTTCCTCGAAGTTGTTCTTGAGAGATGAGAGAGCCTCCTCGCACAACTTGTGAAAGGGACTCTCCGCGAAATAGACGTCGTCGGAAAGCAGCGACAGAGGGTCGGAGCGGTAGCTTTGGTAGATGGCGCGAAAACTTCTCGAAGCGGCCTTAGAGGATCGAAACAGAAGGAGCTTTCGGAGGATGACAGACCATGCAGTGATGGACAGGAAGAACAGAATCAGGAGAATCGCCTGACCAAAAAGGTCAGCATCCTTGAAAGCTTGGATTATGGGCATGTTCGTACTACGTCATGCGTCACTCTCCCAATTCTTCGCTTCGTAGATGAATAATAAACATACCCCGTTCCGCTGTCAACCTATTTTTTCCTAATTTTTGCCTTGCGTAGTGTAATCAAAAGTGTGGAAATTTGGGGAGAGGGACAGAGATGGGCCTATTTTCCCTGGAAAACCAACGGAGTAGTCTAAGGTTTAGCGAAAGGAGGACACACCCATGCTGAGAGAATCCCGCCTTCGGCGGGACACAGTATGTCGGATTTTCGTTTCTCTTGTCCTTGGAGCAAACCCACATTTGCGAGCGACCTATCACGCCCCTTCAGGGCTTTTGCGTTTCACCACCTGCTATCCCAGGGCGCTGCCCTGGGCTGGAATATCGCGCCCTTTCAGGGCTTGGGCGCTCACCTTGCGTCACCCTGTAAAGGCAGAGTTAGCAAGGCCCGAGGCAACGCCTTGAGAAAAAAGGGGCCGTTGTCCGATAGCGCGCCGTTCCAGGGCTTGGCGCCGATTTGGGGTCGCTCTGTAAGGGTAGAGTTAATAAAGCTCAGGGCAACGCCCTGAGAAAAAGTGCGGGTTGGAAAATGGCGAGTCCCAAAAGGGCGACATAATCGCCTCACAAGTCCGAAGATTCCTCAAGGCGAGCTCGACTTTTTTCTTGCTCAAAGTACGCCGGCGTTTTCCCCTCCTCGTGAAGGGGGCGCGGGAACCCGGGCGTTATCAAAGGTCTTTCTGCTGTTTCGCGCGGCGTTCGCGGTGATGATGATTCGGAGGGAAATCATGGAAGTCGCCGGCGCCGGCGGGTGAAACGTCCGGTATGACACGCCTCCGTCATAGGCCCAGCGAGACACAAACAAGCATCAATTTCCGGCGCACAAGGGGCGGCCAAGGCAAGCGTGGCCGCCACCCGCTGCGACTTTCTTTATATCCTCCGCCCCGTCTATAGAGCGCCCTCGCCCGGCACGCTAAATATGCTCGGCGGCGATTCCGTACATCTGGCAATACGCTTTCAACTTCCTGACGTGATTGCCGTAAAGGAACAACTGATGGAAGCCCTTGGTGTCTCTGGTATCGGGGGGACCGTCAATCTCGAGCTCAACCGAAGTCCGGCACCCGCCAGCAGGCGGCGTGTCGTTGTTGCGAACAACCTTCCCGGAACCGATAATCATCGTGTTGGGCCCCGCGAACTCCGCCACCGTCACTTCCTCTCCCTCTCGCCACAGAATCTGCAGCGCGAGCCCAATGTCCGACTCCGAATGGCTCCTTAGAACGAAAGGCACCGGGGGCTTATCGTATCCGAACAGCCTCGTGGCACAGGTGCAGTGAGCGCCCATAAAGTTGTTCCTCTCCGTCTCGGGGACGGGGTCCTGCTGGAAGCCCGGCCTTTCCAGAAGGCTGCAAGCAAGCGCGTGCGAAAGGCTCGCGTCAATGTCCGCCTCGCAGGCAGCGGAAATCCCCTCGTCAAGGAGCTTCGACCACGCCAGACACGGCCCCGTCGGCATTTCCCTGCTGGCAATCAGCCCCAAGCAATCGTTCGTGATGGCGTTGCAATCGTACTCCTTCATCAGCTTCTTGGAGACAACGTAGCACTTCGCCCCGTTGAGGATGTCCCTCTCCGAAGGCTCAACGATTTTCTTCGCTCGCTTCGTGTAATCCTCCGCGATTGCCTTCACCTCATCGGTGTCCGGCGTTCGATTGAACTCATCCGGAAACGTCTTCCTGGGGACGTACTTCAGCGTGCTTCCGAGGTTCGGCACCTTTCGCTCAACCGTGTCATTGCCACGAATCACCAGCACCCGCAGGTCCCTCATCTTCTGATGTGTCTTGACCATGTTTAGCCCGTACCTTACGGCTTGCAGGTCGAAATCGTTAGTCGAGACCAGGTAAACCTTCGGCTGCTTCGAAACGTTCTGGATGTGACCCGTGAAGCACATGCCCAAACCCGCGAAAATTATCGTCGGGAGGCCCGCTTTCACGATGTTGTTGACTTGCCCCCACCGATCCATGTGCAGCGGGAACACCAACACCGCGTCCGGCTTCGTCTCCTTAATCTCGTTTATGAAGTTGCCGACATCGTTGTTGTCGTACAGCGGGGTCTCTGAGATCAACGGTTTGACGCCCAGCTCCCTGGAGAATCTTCTGACTTTCCTGATGTAATCCCGGCGATGCCCCGGCACATCAAAAGCCGTTCCCGGCCAGCCCAACCAGTACTTCTGCTTCGGCCTCAGGAACACTACCCGCACCTCCGGAACCTCTCTTTTCGGAGAGTTCGGAGGCCCCGCTTCTGCCGAGGCAGCGCTCGCCAGCGCCCCGAACAATCCCATCTGCGCACCGAGCGCCGAGCCGCCTATCGTCTGCAGAAACTGACGCCGGTGCATCGCCTGAGTTCTCTTGGCATCGTACACGCACATTTTCCCTCTCCTATTTTGGTACGATTAAGCTACCAGCTTTCTTTTATCCCCATACGCTACCGAACATCTCACGCATTGTCAAGCCGAAGCCATCACGCTGTGAATGGGTGCGGCTGCATTTGCGTGGCAATGGTCGGATGAATCCTTTGGTCGAGAAGCCCGGCTGAAGCCCCGCCAAGGCGGGGGAGGGAAAAAACGGAGGGAGAAAGGTAACGCAAAGGCGCAGGGGCGCAGAGAGAAGGATGAGAAGCACTCCGTCGTCGCCTGCCGTGGCATGGGCATCTTGCCCATGGTTGCTCACGGGCGGGACGCCCGTGCCACGTGGGGGGCGGCTTTTTTTGCCGTGAAGGGTGCAGCCGGAGCCGGTCGAGGGCAAGGGAGTCCCTCGATATCCCCCGCGGAACGCGGGGCGGGACAGGACACCGGCGATACGTGCGCCTCTCTGCGTGCTTTGCGCACTCTGCGGTTGCACCGCCAGCCGCCCGTAAGTCGGATATTGCGCATCGGGCCAAAAAAGGCTTGCGGCTGCCCGACGGGTCTGATATAATACCAACACTTTGGCAGCACATAGGACATCTATTTCGAGGATCCCGATCATCTCGGGCGAGGAATGAGCGCGCTGAGAGAGCGACCGATAAGGCCACATTTCTGCGATGCCGATTCAAGGCTGCTCTTTTCGTTTCTGATCGAGGAGGTGCAATCCTGAGCTTTCGCCAGGATGAAGACCGATGAAAGAGATTTCGATCGGCGAACTGAGTGTCGGCCCAAACAGCCCGCTGCTGCTTATCGCGGGTCCCTGCGTCATCGAAGATGCGGAGGAGTGTTTCCGGATCGCGTCCCACCTCAAGAGCCTCACGCGGCAACTGGGCATACCTTTTGTTTTCAAGTCCTCTTATGACAAGGCGAACAGGTCGTCCGTGAATTCTTATCGCGGGCCGGGTTTGGAGAAGGGCTTGGAAATTCTCTCTACGATAAGGTCAAAGCTCTCCGTGCCGATTTTGACCGATGTCCATTGCAAGGTTGACGTGGAGAGAGTCGCCGAGGTGGCCGATGTCGTTCAGATTCCCGCGTTCCTCTGTCGGCAGACGGACCTCGTGCAGAGCGTCGCGGAGAAAGCGAGGGTGGTCAACGTTAAGAAAGGGCAGTTCCTCTCCCCGTGGGAAATCAAGAACGTCATCGAGAAGATTGAGGGCGCCGGGAATCGCAACATCTTGCTGACGGAGCGCGGGACGTGCTTCGGGTACAATTGCCTCGTCAGCGACATGAGGGCGATACCGGTCATGCAATCCTATGGCTATCCGGTGGTCTTTGACGCGACGCACAGCGTCCAGCGTCCGGGTGGGCTTGGAACGGCCTCGGGAGGAGATAGAGAGTTCGTTGCATGCCTGGCAAGGGCGGGTGTGGCGGTGGGATGCGACGGGCTGTTTCTGGAGGTTCACCCTCAGCCTGACCGCGCTCTGAGCGACGCGTCGAGCATGCTGTCGCTGGACGAACTGCCGGAGCTGCTGGAGAAGGTAATCGCGATAAGAAACATCGTCAACCCACTGACAAGCCCGGAGGAGGCGTTATGAGAACAATGCTGAGAGAAAACGAAAAGGTTGTCATGACGACTCAGAGGCACCCTGTGACAGTCTTATTGCTCTATGCCGTGGCAATAGCGCTTCTGGTTCTCTCGATAAGCTTTAGTAGGGCGAAGGTGGGGCAGTATCTCATATATCTGTGCCTCGCTGCGGCGGTTATCTCGGTCATCAGGACCCTCGCGTGGCAAAGGCACATCTGGGCGGTTACCAACCAGCGAATCGTGGATGAGGAGGGGATTTTCACGATTCGATCGAGGGAATGTCCTCTTGAGAAAATAACCAACGTGATGATCGCCCAGTCGGTGCCCGGCCGCCTTTTCGGCTACGGCAAAATCCGCATCCAGACGGCGGGAGAGCAGGGAATTACCGAGGAGGCGAGAATGATAAGGCCGAAATCGTTTCGGAACGCCATCTTTGAGCAGCAGGAGCAGTACCGCGAGAGGATGATGCGGACGCGAGGGAAAGCGGAAGCGGAACCGCCTTCCGGCGGCGCGGATAGGGCGGATATGAAGGAGTGCCCCTTCTGCGCGGAATGGATAAAGGCCAAGGCGAAGATATGCAGGTTCTGCGGCAGGGAACTTCCCACGGAGAGCTGAAGGCGGCGAATATAAGAGAGGATAACAGGTGAAATACGAGAAGCTCCGTAGAGAGCTCGCCAGGCTCGGGAAGCGGATTGCCGAGGAGCATCTCGTCGTCGGCCCGGGCGGCAACATCAGCGCTCGCGCCCGAAACGTGATACTCATCAAAGCCAGCGGCGTGCCTTTGGAGGAAGCGAAGGAGGAGGATTACATTCCCATCGAGATTGACAGATGTAAGGTCCTCGAAAAAGGAAAAAGGCCGAGCTCGGAGCTTCTAATGCACCTGGCTTGTTATCGGGCGCGAGGGGACGTGGGGGCCGTGGTGCACACGCATTCCCCCTTTGCCACAGGCGTTGCCAGCGCGGGTGTGACTCTTCACCCCATGTTTCCGGACTTCGCGGCGATTATTGACAGCGAAGTTCCAACGCTGCCCTTCGTGACACCTTGCGGCGAAGAGCTGGCTGAGGTTGTCGGAGAGGCTATCATGAAGGCAAACGCCGCGCTTCTCGCCAATCACGGTGTGGTCACGGTCGGCGCGAACTTAAAGGAAGCATTTTACAGGGCGATGTTGGTTGAGGCGGCCGCGCAAGCCCTCGTCGCCGGAACGGCGGTGGGAAAAATGACCTTCCTGAGCGAAGAGCAAGTGGCCAATATAAGAGGTCTCGACAAGGTTGAGTATCGAGTGGATTTGCTGAAGAAAGGAACCTGAGTCTGCTCGCGGGAAAACATCTACCCCCGAGCTTTGTTCTTAGGTGACAGCAGTGTGGGCCCGTCTTTCTTTTCTCGCGGAAGGAGAGGTCGAAGAATTTAGCGGTAAACCGTCAACTAAACACCAGACCGGATGTCAAGGGGAGCGCATCCCAGCATCCTCGGGCGAGAAGCGACAACTCCCTGTCAGCGGACGAACACGTTGACCCGATTGGAAGAGGAGGTTCGGGGTATGCAAAAAAAGAAGAAACCCAAACAGCCGAAACCAAGAAAAGTCTGGGAAATTGACCCCGCCACGAAGGTTCACCGGGACCGCACCAAGTATGATCGGCATAAGGAAAAGGAGGAAGTAAAAGGAGGCCTTGGGGAAGAAGAGAAATGAGAGCAACGTTATGTCAATCAACGGATATGTAGATTACAAGCGGAGAGAATTCTGCAAGGACGTCAAGTGTCCAGTACAGCTGAAGTTGGACGCTCAAAAACAGGGCTCTCAGGAGTATGAGAAAATAAGGCAGACGTGCAAAACGAATTGTGTGTATACGACCTACAATTTTCATCATTGGTTGATAGAGAAAGGCTATTTAATCGTCAGGCCTGAGCCTGAAAAATAACATTAGGGGACTATGAGAGGATTTGAGATAAGTCTTTGGACCGCGTTCTTTCAACTTTAATATTTTAGGAGGGATGAAAAATGGATTGGGGAATGAAAAATCGGCTGAGCAAAGTTATTCAACCTGACGGCCATTGTTTCTTTTTGCCCATAGACCATGGATACTTCCAAGGGCCCACTCGCTGCTTAGAGAAACCGGGCGAAACTATCAAGCCACTTCTCGCCTATTGCGATGCCCTGTTTGTTAGCAGAGGAGTACTGCGCTCGTGTGTGGATGCCATCAACAGTAAACCCATTATTCTCAGGGTCTCTGGAGGCACCAGCATGGTGGGCAAAGACCTCGCAAATGAAGGCATCACCACTTCTATCGAGGAGATCATTCGCCTTAATGCGAGTGCTGTTGGTGTCTCTGTTTTTGTAGGTAGTGATTATGAACATGAAACGCTGCTGAATCTTGCAGAACTGGTGAATGATTGTGAAGATTACGGTATTCCGGTAATGGCCGTTACCGCTGTGGGTAAAGAACTGGAAAAACGAGAGGCCCGCTACCTTGCATTATGCTGCCGTATCGCTGCCGAACTGGGCGCGCGGGTAGTAAAAACCTACTGGTGCGAGAAAGACTTCGATAAGGTTGTAAATGGCTGCCCGGTCCCAGTGGTTGTGGCAGGTGGGCCCAAATGTGAATCAGAGCTTGAGGTATTTGAATTTGTCTATGACGGCATGCAGAAAGGTGCTATCGGGATAAATCTGGGAAGAAATGTGTGGCAAAACCCTTATCCTGTGCCTATGGCGATGGCCTTGCGTGCCATTGTTCATGAGGATGCTAATGCTAAAGAAGCCTATGAGATACTCAATGACGCCAAGAACGGCCAATAACCGTAGTCAACAATTTATATTGGAAGAAGAGATATTATGCGTGTGGCAATGTATTACAACAACCGGGATGTGCGGTTGGAGAAACTACCAACGCCACAGATTGGCCCTGGTGAGCTATTGGTGAAAATATTAGCCAGTGGTATCTGTGGAAGCGATGTTATGGAATGGTATCGTATTAAAAAGGCGCCCCTGGTGCTGGGTCACGAAATCGCGGGAGAGATCGTCGAACTAGGAGAGGGCGTGGACCGTTACAAAATCGGTGACAGAGTCTTCGTTTCCCATCATATACCTTGCAATACCTGTCACTACTGCCTGAACGGCAATCACACTGCCTGTGAGACTTTACATAGCACAAACTATGATCCTGGTGGTTTCGCTGAATACATACGCGTACCTCCGCTTAACGTCGACCGCGGGGTGTTTCTACTGCCTGATGAGGTCTCGTTTGAAGAGGGGGCGTTCGTTGAGCCGCTGGCGTGCGTAATCCGTGGGCAGAGAGTAGCGCAGCTACAGCCGGGGCAAACTGTACTCATACTCGGCAGCGGTATTTCTGGTTTGCTTCATCTGTTACTGGCTCGCGCCTTAGGAGCCGGACGGGTCATTACGACTGACATCAACCAATATCGTCTGAAGATGGCGCAGCAATTCCGAGCAGATGCTGTCATACACGCCCGGGAGGATGTGCCTGCCCGCCTGCGCGAGAGCAACCACAACAGACCTGCCGACCTGGTCATCATCTGTACCGGGGCTTTGCCTGCTTTCACTCAAGCGTTGCAATCTGTGGATCGCGGAGGTACCGTTTTGTTCTTCGCGCCGACAGACCCGGGTGTGGACCTTCCTATTCCGGTGAACGAATTTTGGCGCAATGGAATAAGACTAATGCCCTCATACGGTAACAGCCCCCTCGATGCCACCGTCGCCATAGGACTGATTCGCGCTGGTCGTGTGCCTGTCCACAAAATGATCACACATCGCCTGAGCCTGGCACAGACCGGTCTCGGTTTCCAGATTGTCGCCGAAGCCAAGGAGTCGCTTAAAGTAATCATCGAGCCTCATAAAGGCCAATAGCTGTCAGGGAAAATTGGGCGGCCGGTACCTTGACAACCTGGCTAAGCATCCTGCGCACAGGGCGTGGAATATTCTCACGAGGCATCATTAAGGAGGTTGACTATAGAGGACTTCACAGCAGGCACAACCTACGGTGATTTAAGGGGCGACGCCGTCGTAGACGGCTATACCGGGCCGTTTCTAAACGAGCTTGGCCAGCGGGCTGGCGTGCCGCAAAATTACTTCGCGGTAGGATTGGAGGTCTACGCTGGTGAACCGGCAAATGCTGAGCACCCGACGCCGCCGTATTGGAGCATAAAAACCGCGGCTTGCGAGAAGCAGCGCTACGGCGCGACTATTGACGACATTCGTAAGAGGGCCGAAGGCGAACTGGTCGTCAAGCTGTTCCACGTTGAGATGGAGCCGGAGGGGCTGTTGCCCTATATTAAACGACTCAGCGTCACCATAGTAAATAGGGCGATCGCCGGCGTTAAGGTTGTATGCGAGGACGGTCGGTAGTCTCTTGTGACGGTAACGAAATGTCAAGTATGACGCCGTCACAGCGCCATTCCGGGAGGCGGCGAGAGCGCTCGTCGCGGGAACCGCCGTGGGAAAAATAAGGTTTCTCAACGAGGAGGAAACCGCGCGCATAAGAGGCCTCGACAAAGTGCAATATCGAGTTGACCTTCTCAAGAGGGCGAAATAACTTCTCTGTCTCTACGCTCTTTGCGGTAAGCAACCAAGCGGGAGAGGGTCTTCGGGTAGGTAGTTGGAGGTACGCCGGATGCAGAAGAAGAAAAAACCGCATCGGCCCAAGCCAAGGAAAGTCTGGGAAATTGACCCGGCTACAAAGGTCCACCGCGAGCGGACGACCTATGACCGGCGCAGAGAAAAGGAGCAACTGAGAAAGGGCTCCTTGGAAGAGGAAGGATAGAGACCGGAAGGGCGGATCCGCAAAGCCTGCCCCGGTATCCCCGCATCATTTTTATCGAACGGTTGCGCCCTTCTTGCACGGCGACGGTCTTCTCCTTCTCCAAGGAAACCAAGATAGCCCGACTACTCGAATCTGATTCTTTGCCGTCCGGAAAGCTGCTTGCTCCGCCAAACCTCCGCCCGCGCGCGAACGAGGCCATAGTCTCTTAACAGGTCTGCGTTAATTTAACCGAAAGCCGTATTCATCCGGAGCCGTGCCGCCTGAAACGCGGCTCGTTACTGAGCACATTCGGGCGATCCCGTTGCGGCGCCACCCATCTGACCGCTTCAGTGAACCCGGCTGCGAGCGCCGGCGAATCGAGGAGTTGTTGGTGGAGGACCGCATTTTCCAGCCGATGAGGCCTCGGATGCTCACTTGTGGCGGTAACGTCAGTTCTGCTGATTAGCCACCGAAATTGAGAAAAAAGGCCGTCGTTCGCTAAAAATGGGGGGGGTGGCGCCACTTTACGAGACTTTGCCAAATTCTGGCCTTGGGCGCTCTATCTGGCTCTTTTGCGGCAGAGTTCTCGCCTTCGGCGAGAAAAGCCGCGATTTTAGTTAAACTGGTTAATTGAGAGATTTTTGTTGTAAATGTAAAATCGGTGGTGTATAAGGAGTTTCAGCGCTTAATGATACCGCTGCTTGTTCATTGGGGGCAAGAGCGTCTTTCAAAAAAACGGGCACAATTCTAAAAAACGTTACAATGAGGTGATGTTATCATGGCGAAAGCACCAAGAGAGATACTCAGGGAAATCGAAGCGGAAATTGTCAAGATAGTGGAGGTGCTGCCGACGCGGCCCAACGTGAGCCGACCGAGTTCCGAGGAAATCCGCTGCGAGGCAGAGAAATTTGGAACCAGGACCAACTTCGGGAACTACAATTTCGTCTCCAATGTCAAGAACAGGAGTGCAGCTCTTACCGTGTACCTTGGGGGGCGCGACGTCGAACAAAAGAAGCTCAACGAACACCAGAAGCGCATCGTGAGGAACCTCCCATCCACGATGATTAAGCTTCATGAGTATCTGAAAAACGCTCCCCTTGTTGGCGTGAAAAGGTTCATGGGTCAGAACCGTCATTTCGTTCCTCAATGCAAGCTCTACGTGTCGGTTCACCGGAAGGACTCGATTCGGCTGGCCCACTTCATGTCAGTGGCAATGTTGGAACAAGCCACGGGAGCGGGGCCTTACCTGTCGCTGGTTTTCATTCCGGAATGGCCCGAGCCGAATCGGCAGGTTCTGGTTTTTCCACAGGCAGGAATCACCTACGTACTGGGAACCGATTATTACGGGGAGGTGAAGAAGGGATTCTTGCGAATGGCGATGTGGCAGGCGAAGCAGCAAAACATGCTCGGCCTCCATGCGGGAATGAAACTGCTCGTTACCAGCGACAAGGAGGGCAAACTTCGGCGCTACGGCATGATTCTGTTCGGTCTGACCGCCACAGGGAAAACCACCCACTCCTGCCACGGTCACGGGCTGACCGCCAAGGGTGAGTCCGCGAAAGTGCTTCAGGACGATGTGGTCTTTCTCCGCAAGGACGGCTCGGCTTTCGGCACGGAAATCGGATACTACGTCAAAACGGAAGGGGTGGACATGGATTCACAGCCCGCCCTCTACCAGGCGTGCACCAACCCCCATGCCATTCTCGAGAATGTGATGGTGGACTTCCAGGGCAACGTGCATTTCGACAGAGATTGTTTGACCGGCAATGGACGAACGATGGTGCGCAGGCAGGACCTGGGAAAGGAAAGGGTCGCGAGGGGGATTGACCTTCCGGGGCTGAGCGACCTGGACGGGCTCATCATTGCCTTCATCACTCGCCGCAACACCGTCGTGCCCATCGCATCCAAGCTTACCCCTGAGCAGGCGGCGGGGGCTTTCATGCTGGGAGAATCAATCGAAAGCTCCGGCAGCGACCCCAGAAAAGCCGGGCAATCGGTGAGGGTTGTCGGAACCAATCCGTTTCTGATCGGCGATGAGGCACAGGAGGGGAACTGGTTCTATGATTTCGTCAAAACGCATGAGGACAAAATCCAATGCTATCTCCTTAACACGGGGGGCATCGGAGAGATAAGGGTCGTCGGCGAGGACAGGATGCCCCTCGTCAAGCAGGCGGTTACTCGCGTCGAGATCCCGGAAATGGCCTCCATCATCAGGGGCATCGCCCGTCGGACAATCGAGTGGACCGAAGACCCCTTGTGGAAAGTGCAGGTGCCGAAAAAGGTCGAGGGGATGGATATTAGCCGGTTCGACCTTCGCCGGTTCTATCTTCGCAGCACCATAGACAACTACTCCAGCAAACTGAAAGCCGAAAGGATCGAGTACCTGGAGAATTTTCCGAAGCTCAATCCCGCCATAATCAAGGCATATAAACTTTGACCTCTCCGGAGGATTGGGTGCAGAACAAGGGTGAATCCGCTGATTTTAGCTCCGCCGAAGCGCGGGAAAAAGAGAAAATCGAGCGAACCATCGGGGTCATCGGAGGCAAGGCCCGCCGAAAAGGGAAGATTCTCAACGCCGTTTTTGTTGCGGCTGTGTGCGGGGCTTTCGTCACATCTCTGTTGACGACTGGCATTCCCCAGATTATGTCCGTGGACGTGGGCGTTCTGCTCCTGTCTCTGAAACTCGCCTACCACCTCCATACGGAGGCGAAGGTCAATCACGCCCAGTTCTGGATACTCACCACCATCGAGGAGCGTCTCCTCGACCTTATCAAGGAACTTCGTGGACTGCGGAGAGAATTCCGGGACTCTTCCTGCTCAACGAAAGACAAGTCGGCGAGCGACGCTACAATGAAAAAGGGCGGAAGTCCTCGGCAAGAACATTGACGAGCCCGGGACAACGTTTCGGAAAAGGCGCCGCGAGGTGGGGGTGGTTGCCTTTCCACTGCCGACCCTGCAAAGATTTCCCATCCCTATGCCGGCGGCTGCGGGGGGAGCCCCTCGCGTCGGGGTTCCTGCTCGCCCCATCATTTTATCAAAGTTCAGTCGTCCGATTCCGTAGGTTTCGTGTCTTTTTGGGGCGAGGGCAAAAGATGACGAAGGCGGCGCGGCATTCTCTTTGCCACCGCTTTCTGAACTATCCGGACCGCGAAGCCCAGCCCCACGCCTACTACTATCCCACCGAGAACGTCGAGAGGATAGTGCGAACCCAGGTAAACGCGCGAGTACCCCACAAAGAGGCCCAGGATGAAGAGCGGCCACAGCTTCCTGTTTTGAAGGTAAAGGAAGGTCGCTGAGCAGAAGAAGTTCGTCGCGTGCGATGAGGGGAAGGAAAACGTTCGCCCTCCGAAGGGACGAGGACGCCGGATGAGCTCTTTGAGAACCTGGCTGTTGATGAAATCGCTCGCGCCGACGCCAACGCCCAGAAAGAGCAGAGTTAGCCTCCAGCGCTTCGGCCCGAAAAGGAGAAAGCCGCACCAGATTAGCCCCGCGAAAACCTTCCAATGGGGGAATGGGTTGGAGAGAATCGGCATCAGAATGTCGAATAGCGGGTTCTTGAAACCGCTGTGTATCAGCTTGAAAAGCTCGGTATCAATGCTTCCGAATAGGTCAAGAAATCCTGCCATGGTTCCTCGCCGGAGGTTCAATAGGTGACCCGCGGTGGTCCCTCCTTAAAGCCGCGGAAATTGTAACAGCGGAAGATAGTAAAAGTCTTCACCGGGAGACCGAACCGCTCGATCTCCACCAACGGTTCTCTCTCGCAGTTGTCGAAAGCTTGCCGGACGAGAGAGGGAAGCGGCTCATCGCCGTGGTAAACGTAAATGGCGTTCCATCCGCGACACTCCTCGAAGCCACTCCAGAAATCGTACTGGTTGAGCCGCCTCCCCAGATTCACGCTGTAGGTTCGCGGGCGCCCGACCACGTAGAAAGCCAGTTCGCTGGTGGTCTGGTAACGGTCGCTGAAGATAAAGGTCGGCTTATTGCTTTTCATGTCCAGATACACGCGGCTGACTTTCTGCCCCAGCTCCTTCCAGCCGATGGCGCGGGCCGTGGGGTCTCTCTTGTAGGGAATCTCTATCCCTGCCAGCCGCAGCGCACCGAAACTGTAGCTCACAACTACAACCAGAAAAGCCATGCCGTAGGCGACGATGCCGAGCCATCGCACGGTCTTCTTTGCACTCGCTGAAGCCCCACCGGAAATTTTTTCCTCTATGACCGCCACAGACAGAAGCGCAGCCGGAACGTACGCGGCAACCGCCCAGTTGGGTTGGCTCTTCCCCTGCACGCTTTTCAGGAGGTAGCAACCGAGCATGACGGCCGCACAGGAGAAAAGATAGAGGTATTCCCGTCGGTGTCGCCGCATTCCATCCCGGAGTCCTTTCCACAGTCCGTATATCATGGCGAAAAAGAAGAGCGGCGTCAGAACACCCGCCTGAGAGCCCACGAACTCAAGGAACGACTTTGGCGATATCCGAAACCCTTCGTGAACTCTCGCCAGTCCCATGAGATGCCTGAAGGACACCCAATTATGCCCGGCGTTCCAGACAAGGACTGGTGAAAAGATGACCACGCACACCAATAACGAAAGATACAACTCCTTGCGCCTGAGCCAGCGACGGTCCTCACGCGAGAGAAGAAGGTGGAGCAGGACTGAAGGCCAGATGAAAAGCATGGTGTATTTGCTGAGTGAGCCGAGGCCCGCCGCAATTCCCAGCGCATACCACCACGCCTTTCTCCCTTGAAGTGCCCTGTAGCCCGCCAGGATGCCGAGCGTCCAGAAAAAAACGAGCGGAGCGTCTATGGTCATAATGAAAGAGCCCGCGTTGAAAAGGGGCGACAGGAAGATCATCGCTGTGGCGTAGAATCCGACCTTTCCGCTGTGGAAAACCGCCTTTCCGAGGTGAAAGATCAGAAAGCCGGCGCCAACGCTCAGGGCAACCGCTCCCAGGCGAACAGTCAAGGCGGAAGTGCCGAGAAGCCGCGTAAAAGCCAAGATGATATAGGCGACCATCGGCCCCTTGCTGTAATAGCTGATGTCGGGATGACGCGACCAGTCCCAGTAGTGAGCTTCGTCCGGGAAAAGGTCAAGGGGGCCTTTCCCGATGTACCACAAGTGGAACAGAGTGTTGGCGAGAATCAGCGCAAGCAACAGCAAGAAGTACAACCGGGACTTGTTTTGTCCGTCGGGCGATTTCGCGCTCATGTACTGTGACCTTTCCGTTGGGATAGCTCCTAACAACGCATCGCCGCTTACGTTGATTCGCTTCCGCTTCCGTTGCGGGCGGCTTCCCTCTTCTCTCTTTCCGCTTTCCGTTTAATGAGCAGAAGATTCCGGGTGTAAACGAAGGCGCCCAGGGACTGGCCGAGGATGAAAACAGGACTCTTTATCTGAATCGCATACCACAACAGCAGCAGCCCTCCGAGAAGACTCGTGTACCAGAACAGCGTCGGCACAAAGCTGTGTCCTTTCTTCTCCGAGGCGTACCACTGGATGACGAATCTCGCGGTGAAGATTACCTGTCCGGCAAATCCCAGAGAGAGCTTCCCCTTTCCCAGCTCGGCGCCATAGCCGAAAATCAGTGCAAAGCAGCCGAGCACCGCAGCGGAGCCTCCCCAGAACCACCACTTCTCGTAGAATCTCAGCGAGCAGATGAGAGAGAGGTTGCGAAGATATATCAGCAGTCCGATTGTCTGCCCAACAATGAAAACCGGGTCTCTGATGTGCAACGAGTATGATAAGAGGAAAAACGCTCCCCCGAGGCTCAAGTACCAGAAATACACAGGAACAACGCTTTCCTCTCGCTTTTCCGAAGCAATCCATTGCAGCAAGAATCGCGAGAAGAAAAAGCCTTGTCCCGCATACCCAACCCCCGCCCAAAAACTCAGGTGCATTGTCCTTTGTCTTCTTTAATCTCGTAGTTCAGACGATTCTCCTTCAGCCACGCGACGCATTTCATCGCCCTGTACGCCTTCACTACTCTGTTGCGGATGTTGTATTTTGATTTTCCGCGCCGCCGCGGCCGGTGGTTCACCTTCACCTCTGCGACCTTGAATCCCTCCATCTCGAAGAGAATGGGAAAGAACCGGTGCAGCCCGTCATACAGTTTGATTTTATCGAGACACTCCTTTCTATACGCTTTCAATGAACACCCGATATCCTTGAAGCGATCGCCGCAGGTTTTCCTCCGCACACGGTTCGCAATCCTCGAGGAAATGCGTTTCAGCAGTTTATCCTTTCTGTTCCACCGCCAACCGCAGACCAGATCGAACCGTCCAATCTTCTCCAGCAGCTTCGGAATGTCATTGGGGTCATTTTGCAGGTCGCCATCCATCGTCACCACAATATCCCCTCTCGCCGCCTTGAACCCTGCGTCAAACGCAGCCGTCTGTCCACAATTGCGGGAGAGGGACACAACCCTCACATAGGCGCCCTCACGGGCGATCTCCCGGAGAGTTTCCCCCGTGTTGTCCGTACTTCCGTCGTCCACGAAGATGATTTCAAACGCCACAGCCAGTCTCTCCAGAACAGGCCCAAGCTCCTCCACGAGTGGCCGCACGTTCCAGCCTTCATTGAACACCGGTATCACCACAGACAAACGGTTTGCGCGATTCGCCTCGTTCATAAGCTGAGACATCTCTCTCCATCATAAGCCGTGAAATCGTTACGCCGGGGAGCTGCTACCCCGATGCCCAGTGTCGCCTTCCGGTACTCCGGGCGCCTGGGACTTTTCCAGCGCCTCCTTCACTCTGAGCGAAAAATAGGGCTTCGTTCGGAGCCGGTCAAGCAAAATATGCCTGCGCCTGTATCCGCTCAGTTACCGGCGGCTGAGGTTCGGATGTCATAGGACGCAGAGTAGCCCTTATGCTGGTGGCATCCTGCCCCCGCCGAGGGCGAGACGCCCCCGGGACTGCCGGCGAGACGCCAGCGTTACATAGACGGCAACACTGAGCTGCACCTGGCAATCAAGCGCGAGACGCCCACGGAACGACAGCCCCACCATGGCGGGGTGTCCTTCTCACCTTATTCTCTGCGCCTTTGCGTTAATCTGCTGTTCCCTTCTTGCCTCCTCCGCCTCGGCCGGCTATCCGCCCGAGACTGAGGCATTACCCGCGCGTGCCCGGCGCGCGAAAATAGTGCGGAGCGAGCTTGTTCTCGCGGCAGGTTCGTGGTAGGGTATGCGAAACGTTTTGCATCCACGGTGGGTGCGGGCCGGTCAGGAAACTGTCGCCGGACACAACGCGGGTGCGGCGTGGAACGACCCGTTGCGCTGCGCCCCTTGGGAAAGCACGCCATGTCCGATGTCCAGAAAGGACAACCTGTTTCCTTCCCTGAGCCGCCTGCGGAGCTTCGCAGTCACAACTGGCTCAAGCTGCTGGCGTTTTTCGGGCCGGGCGCCATCATGGCATCGGTGACCATAACCAGCGGGGAGACCCTTTTCGCGTCCCGCGGAGGGGCCATCTTCGGATACGCAATGCTTTGGTGCCTCGTGGCCGGGGCTATTATGAAAGCCGTTCAGGTCTATGGCGGCATGCGCTTCATGGTGCTAACCGGATTTCATCCCATGGAGAGCTGGGCACATCTCCCCGGGCCGCGAGCATGGTGCCCCATACTGATAGGCGTCCTCAGCGTTGTGTGTTTTCCCTTCTGGCTCGCAGGCTTGCCGAAGATGCTCGGCCAGCTCACCAACTGGGTCCTCCATATCCCGCCGAGCGAAGGCACACAGACGATAGAGCGTCTCTGGGCAACCTTTTTCATCGCCGTCGCCGTCACCATAACCCTCCTTCAGACCTACCGGTTTCTGGAGAAAGCGGAGACGGTAATTCTGGTAATCCTGCTGGCGTCCATCTGCCTGGCGGTCTTCGCGTCACGCCCGGATTGGATGCGGGCACTCCTCGGGGCGGTGGTGCCGACTTTACCCACTTACGAGGACTGGGTGGTTCATCAATACAAAGCCGTCGCGCAGCGTCCACCCTGGGTGGAGGTTATCACATATGTGGGCGCGGTGGGAGGCGGCACATACGACTACCTCGGCTACGTCGGAATGTTGAGGGAGAAAGGCTGGGGCATGCTTCAGCGCGCGGGGCGATTGCTTCCGTTGAAGCAGCTTCGCTCATCCCTTCCCCAAAGCAAAGGGGAACTGGCGAAAAGCCGCGCCTGGCTCCGGGCGCCCATCATTGATTCCACGGTCTCATTCGCGTGCGTGCTATTGTTCAGCGCGGCATTTCTCATTCTCGGTGCGAGGATTCTCAACCCGGACAAGATCATCCCTGACGGCACACAGCTTTTCAATCATCAGGCCCTTTTTCTCACTCGCATGCACGCTTATCTTCTTTACGTCTATCAGGTAGGAGTGTTCATGGCCTTTTTTGGCACAATCGCCGGGGCATACGAGGTATATACCCGCACGGCAAGCGAGTGCCTTCGGGGTATAATCGCGAAACGCCGGCCGGCGCCGGCCCTCCGGCGTGTTCGGCTTGGCGTTGTCATTTACACCGGCGGCTTCGGCCTTCTGCTGGTGTGGACCTGCAAGGACCCAATCAAAATTGTTACAATCCCCGCGCTGCTTGGCGGGGTTTTCACCTGCGGCCTCTGGTGTTTCGCCGTCCTGTGGGCGGAGCATCATTTTCTGCCGCGAGCGTATCGGATGCGAAGGTGGCTCTTTGTGGCGACCATAATCGCAGGCGTCGCCATGACCGCGTTTGGAGTTGTAGCTCTCTATCTGCATTTTTCGCCTTTTTTCACTCGCTGATTCTGTTTAACATGCCGCTACTCATAGAAAGGAAAAGCCATGCAAAGTGAGCTCGGAATCGCGCTATTGTTCTCGTTCGCCTTTGCCATAGGTCACACAGCGGGAGCAAGTGAAGCGAAGGCCCCCGGGGCAATCCGCCCTTCCTCGAAAATCTGGCAGCCCTCCACCCAGGAATTGCAAGAGCTTTGCCAGCGGAACCCCGATGTTCCCCACGGCAAAATTCACACCGAGACCTTTGTCTGCCAGACCACCGGCATCACCAAGCGGTGCTGCATCTACACCCCGCCCCGATACGAAGGCTCGAAAGAGAAGTATCCCGTTTTCTACCTCCTTCACGGCATCGGCGACGATGAGACCGGCTGGAAGGTGAAAGGTTCCGCCGACAACATCCTCGATAACATGCTGGCCAAGCGCAAAATGAAACCGATGGTCGTGGTCATGCCCAACGGCTTCGTCAGCAAGGACCTCCCCCAAGAAAAAGGCCGCGGCAGAACAGGCGGCAGGAGACGAATGCCGAACGCCGAAACGTTCGACGACTATTTCGTGAAAGACGTAATGCGAGTCGCCGAAGAGAAATACCGCATCAAAGCGGATCGAGAACACCGCGCCATCGCCGGTCTTTCCATGGGCGGAAGACAGGCGCTGGACGTCGGGTTGAGCCATCTCGACCTTTTCTCCTCCATCGCCAATTTCAGCGGGGCCGTCCACGGCACCCCGATGCCCGAGAAGTACCCGGTTCTCAAAAATGCTAAGCTGCTCAACCGCCGCCTAAAAATCTTCTACAACGCCTGCGGGAAAAGCGGTTTCCTCTATAATGCCAACAAACGCTTCGTGGACAGCCTCACCGCCGCCGGTGTCCGGCACATCTTTCGCGAGATGGAGGGCACGCATAGCTGGCCCGTGTGGAAACGGTGCCTTGCGGAAATCCTGCCGCTGCTCTCGGAAGCGATGGGAAAGGACAAATAGCCGAAGGGTTAGACGATGTTCCCTGAAGCATCGCTCATTTCCGGCACGCCAAGTAAAGTGGGAGCCGCAACTATGATCAATGAAAAAATGGAGTCCTTGCGTCGTTCTTCTCGCGGGTGTTTCTGTACCAGGTCCGGCATTCGCGCGTCGCTAAGCGCTCTGCTTCATAATTTCGGTCACGTATTCCATTTTTCAAAAAGGCAGAAGCTCTCGCGAGGGACCTGATTTTGCACGAAGAATATGTAGTCGCATTCGCGAGCACCATTTAGCCACCGGCTTCAGCCGGTGGTCATCGGACGCGCTTCATAGTCCTGTCGGAGCCGGCTTTAGCCGGGCTTCTCGACTAAAAGGATTCATCCGTACCGCAACATGTTTTCCACGACATCTGTCTTCACATCGTCTGGCATACGAAGAACGACGAGCTCCTGTTGAAAGGTGCTGTGGAACGAGCCGTGCACGAGTTTCTCCGCCTCCGCTGCGCCCAAACGAAAGGTGTTTTCTTGCACGCGATCGGTGGCACGGACACTCATATCCACATGGCATTGAGCATCCAACCGTTTGTCAGCATCAGCGATTTAGTCGGTGACCTGAAGGGCGCCTCATCGAGGAAGATTAACAGACAGAGGGGATTCAAGGTGTTGTATTGGCAACGTGGCTTCGGCGTGGTCAGTTTTGGCCGGAAGAATCTGACGTTTGTCGCGGAATATATCGCGAAGCAGAAGGAGCACCATGCAGAGGGGACCCCGCCTTCAGCGGGGCTGGAAAACGCGGCCGGAGGGACGAAAAACCGCCAGGGTCCGGTGAAAATGGCTAAAGCCCTTAACCCCGCTGAAGCGGGGCTGAAGCCGGCCTAAACAGACCGGGCCACACGCCGAGCACGGGCTGAAGCCCGTGCCTAACAGGGACGCAGGCAACGAACCCACAGGCCGGGCTCCAGGCCGAGCACGGGCTGAAGCCCGTGCCTAACAGGGACGCAGGCAGAATCAAGAGGCCAATATCGTGGGCCTTTGCACGGGCTGCAGCCGGTGCCTAACAAGAGCACCATGAGGGAATCGAGAGGCCGGTATCATGGCATTCTTAACTATAAATCCGGCTGCGCTCTTCCGATGAAGATCAACCCCGCGTACCGCGGGACTTTGGGCCATGCTTTTCCGCGAAAAGCTCGTCACATTGTGGTATCTTATGATGTGGCCTGCTGGTGTGCTGAGTGTTATAGTTCACAAGTTCGGTCACATATTCGAGTCCTGCAAAGAGGAAAAGGCTATGAAACACATGAGATTTTGCATCCACAATACGTCTGCGTCTTTACGAACACCTGTTCTAAGCGGCGTGGTCTTGCTCGCGCTGTGTATCGGGAGCGTTTTGCTCGCTCACCGCTCAGGAAGCTGTGCCGAGACTGCGGAACAATCCAAACGCTCCGGTGTGACCATCTACAAACCGGGAAAGTGCTTCAACGGGTACACTCTTTACTCCAGTCGGCAGACCGAGAAAGCCCACTTGATAGACATGAAGGGCAACGACGTCCACACCTGGGAATATCGGCAGGGCGGCACGTGGCATTATGCGGAGATGCTCCCGAACGGCAATCTGCTCGCCATCATCAAGGACAGGATGATCCTCGAGCTGGACTGGAACAGCAAGCTCGTCTGGAAAGCCGATATTCCCGCTCACCACGATTTCGAGCGCCTTCACAACGGGAACACCCTCGTCCTCTGCCGGGAATATCCGGTGAATACCAAAATCTACCCCACGAAACTGAAAAGCGATTGGTACGTCGAGCTGACTCCCTCGAACAAGAAGGTCTGGGAATGGCATTTCGATAGACACGTGGGCGAGATAATGGCCTTCGTGCCCGTGAAGCTCCCTTCCCCAGTGCAGGACTGGGCTCACACCAACACTGTCGAGGTCTTGCCCGAAACTCCCCTCTCAAAAAAGGACGAGCGGTTCAAGAAAGGCAACGTCCTTTTCAGTTGCCGAAACATTGACACCATCGGCGTCATTGACAGAGAGAAGAAGAAAGTCGTCTGGGCATGGGGACCCGGCCACCTCGACAGACAGCACATGCCCACCATGCTCCCCAACGGCCACATCCTCATCTACGATAACGGAAGCCATCGCAAGTACACGAGAATCGTCGAGCTTGATCCCCTTTCCAAAAAGACTGTCTGGCAATACGAAGCCGACCCGCCGAAATCCTTCTTTTCCCCGACGAGAGGGAGCAACCAGCGCCTCCCTAACGGCAACACCTTCGTCGCCGAGTCCGACTCCGGAAGGCTTTTTGAGGTCACCGCGGAAGGCGAAATCGTGTGGGAGTTCCTCAACCCCGACCGAAGGAAAAACGGCGGCCGCATGGCCCTCTACCGCGCCATCCGCTACGCGAACCAAGAAGTCCAGAAGCTATTGCTGCCCGCGCGCTGAGCCGCCTCGCGCAAAGGTGCGCTCGCTCGGCGGTAATAGCCGTGCAACCAGGTTGGGTTGTGCTCTTGAGGGCGAAAAGAACAGCCGTTCCTTACGCAGCACGGGCCTGCCCGCCGTCGGCAAGCGGGCGTCCCGCCTGTGAGAATCATGGGCAAGGGAGCCCCATGCCACGGCATCCGAGGACGGGGTCCCACTCATTCTCCTCTCTGCGACTCTGCGTTACCTTTCTCTTCCTCTTTTCTCTCCCCCGCCAAGGCGGGCTATCCGCCCGAGACTGAGGCCATACAAAAATCGCAAAAAATTGACCCTCCACCCGTAACTGAGGCATTATAGCCCAGCGATTTTCGGTATTGACTTTTCAAAGGGAAGGGGTTATAGTTATAAATAAATTGGGGGATTAGCTCAGTTTGGCAGAGCATTTGGCTGGCAGCCAAAAGGTCACCGGTTCGAGCCCGGTATCCTCCACTATCGCTGTTGAAGGTGGAAGGCGCCTATGCCTCCCCAGGAAGTTTGCCGGAGAGACTATGGTGAAAAAATCCGCTCTCGCTGCCCTTCTTTTGTCGGCTTTGTTCTGCCTCAGCGCCCAGTTCTCGCCCGAGAGTGCCAAATCGTCGGGTCCGAGCGTCGTGTACCACCTGAAAATCGGCACGGAGGTTGATAATGTCCTGGCGACGCACGTTGCGAGAACGCTTTCCGTCGCGGAGGAAAACCGGGCGCAACTCATTGTCGTGGAGCTGAATACGCCGGGCGGCCTTCTCCTCGGGGCGTGGAAAATCACCAACAGCCTCGTCTCGACGAAGATTCCGACGGTGGCATGGGTCAATAAGAACGGCGCCTCTGCGGGGGCCATGATAACCTACGCATGCGATTACATTGTCATGGCGCCCGGCGCGACATTCGGCGCCTGTGTGCCCATGCTGGCACTCCCGGTTCCGACCGAGACTCCTAAGAACATTACCGAGAAGTTTGTCTCCTACACCAGAAACCAGATTCGGTCTCTCGCCGCCGCGGGGGGGCACGATGCCGACATAGCCGAAGCCATGGTGGACGAATCGAAGGAGATAAGCTTCTCCGATAAAATTTCCGCGTCCCGCCGCCAGAAACTTCTCAAAATCCTCAACGAGTGGGATACGGTGAGCGCGGAGGAGAAAGATGAGTTCAAATGGTTTCTCGACTCTTCCGGTAAGCTGTCTGAGGCGAGGAGAGAGGCCCTGAAAGGATTCCTGGCCGAGGACGCGAAAGTCGTCGAGAAAGGCAAAATTCTGACTCTGGACACCGATAAGGCGTTCCTTCTCAAGGTGGCAATCGGCAAAGCAGAAACCCTCGGAGATATTTTCAAGCTCAAGGAGATTGAGGACTTGAACCTTGGCCGGCCCGTGGTCAAGAGCGTTGGCTGGTCATGGTCGGAGACCGTGGCGAAGTTTTTTTCCAGCCTCTGGATAAGGGCACTGCTGCTTATCGGGGCGTTCATGGGGATTTCCACGGAGCTGAAAATGCCGGGGTTCGGCTTCCCCGGGATATTGGGAATCACCTGCATCGTCCTTCTGTTCTTCGGCAGCTACGCGGCCGGGGCGGCGAAATGGACGGACGTCATCCTCTTCGGGCTGGGAATTTCACTCCTTCTTGTGGAGCTGTTCGTCATCCCCGGGTTCGGCTTCGTGGGAATCTTTGGCATTATCCTCATTGTAGCGAGCATTTTTACGGCGCTGCTCAAGACCCCGGGGCCCTATCTTCCACCGGCAAGGGAGGAAATCATGAGGGTGATCCGGTGGATGAGCACATCCCTAATCATTTCCGCGTTTGGGCTCTACCTGCTGTTCAAATTTATTACCCCGCGGACACCCCTGTTCGGTAGGTTGGTCCTGGGACACGCGGAAAAGGCCCAGGACGGCTACACAGCCGGCGCCGAGTTCGCCACGCAAGCCCATGTCCTCGTTGGAAAGGTGGGCCGTGCGAAATCCTTCCTCCGTCCCGCAGGCAAGGCTATCTTCGAGGGCAAGCTGTTTGACGTTGTCACCGAGGGAGACATGATAGAGAAGGGGTCAGAGATCGAAATCATCGAGGTCAAGGGAAGCCGAATCGTCGTCCAGAGGGCGAAGAAGAGTTGACGAAAGCTTTCGTCGCATCTCGCGTGCGTGTGCCACCTAACCTGATTTCGAAGATACGAAGGGAAACAGCCACCATTGGAATGGGTTCTGACAGTCGCAGCACTCGGTTTGCTGTGCATCTTTGCCGAGGTGTTTCTGCCGGGCGGGGTGCTGGGCATTCTGGGCTGGCTGCTGATAGGGACTTCGCTCGTAGCGGCCTATCAGTTGTGGGGCCTCAGCGTACCTTTCTTGCTGCTTCTGTTCGGCTTTGTCGCGGCAGGAGTGCTCCTTTACGCCATCGCCATCAAACTCATGCCAAAGACCCCCGTCGGAAAGTTAATCTTTCTGCGAACCACCCAAAAAGGATATAATGTGTCACTTGCGGGGCATCGAGAGATGCTCGGGAAGGAAGGAGTCGCGCTATCTTTCCTCCGTCCCGCGGGTTTCGCACAGATTGACGGGAAAAGAGTGAACGTCGTTTCAGAAGGAGAATTCATCGAGAAGAACACGAGGGTCAAGGTCTGCGACTTCAAGGACAACAACCTTGTTGTCCGCAGAATAGAGCCACAACCGCAACAACTGGCAAACGAAACCTAACTTTTTACAGAAAGCTGTAGGAGGAAAATGACATGAGCAGCATCGTCAGCCTGATTGCCCAGGGCTCGCCAAAGGCGCCCAGCACGACAACAATCGTGTTCATCATTCTGGGCGTCATCGTTTTTGTCCTGATATGTGTTTTCATCTACTTCTTCAAGGTTTGGATTCGGGCGCTGGCTTCGGGAGCGCGTGTCTCCATCGGAAGCCTCATTGGCATGAAACTCAGGAAAGTTTCGCCTTTGATTATCGTTGACGCCAGAATCATGGCCGTGAAGGCGGGCTTGGACGTCACCACGAACGATCTGGAGACGCACTACCTCGCCGGAGGGCACGTCAACAAGGTGGTCAAAGCGCTCATCGCCGCCGACAAGGCAAATATCGAACTGGGCTTTAAGAGAGCGGCTGCGATTGACCTCGCCGGTAGGGACGTCCTCGAGGCTGTTCAAACCAGTGTCAATCCGAGAGTGATTGACGCGCCCAATCCGGCCAAAGGGGCTGATCTGGTGGCAGCGGTCGCCATGGATGGAATTCAGCTCAAAGCCAAAGCGAAAGTGACGGTCCGGGCCAATCTTGACAGGTTGGTCGGAGGGGCAACGGAGGAGACAATCATCGCCAGAGTCGGCGAGGGCATCGTAACGACCATTGGTTCGGCGAAAACCTATAAAGAAGTGCTCGAAAACCCCGATGCGATCTCCAAAAGAGTCCTGGAGAGGGGCCTCGACTCCGGCACAGCCTTTGAGATTCTCTCCATTGACATCGCTGACGTGGATGTCGGCGCAAACATTGGGGCAAAACTGGAAGCGGAGCGAGCCGAAACCGATAAGCGCATCGCCCAGGCGCGCGCTGAAGGAAGGCGGGCGATGGCGGTCGCTGCGGAGCAGGAGATGAAAGCTCGCACGCAGGAAATGCGTGCGAAAGTCGTCGAGGCGGAAGCCGAAATCCCCAAAGCCATTTCCGAGGCTTTCCGCAAGGGACAGCTCGGGGTCATGGATTACTACTCGCTCAAGAACATCCAGGCGGATACCTCCATGCGGGACTCCATAGCCGGGACAGGCCCGAGCGGGCCGAGTAAGCCCAGAGAACCGAAAAGATAAACGAGAGCTTTCTCGTCAATGCCTCTCGGTGAGAGCAAGGCAATCAGCAACTGCGTCAATCGCTGACGGAGGAGACGAAAAGTGGTCCCCGCATTCACATGCCCGTACATAATCGTGCTCAAAGGTAACTTCGAGGTAATCCTTATCCTTGCCGCGGTCGTGTGGTTTATAGCTAATCTGTTGAAGAAAGCCTCGCAGGCGTCCAAAGGCCCGCCAGCGGAACGCCCGCGGCCGAGGATGCCCCTTGATAGCGAAACTGAGCGTCCGCCGCGAGCGCCATCCCTTTCCCAGTTCTTCAGGACCCTCAAGGAAATGTCAGAGGAACAAGCTAAACCGCGCCCTCCGCAGCAGCCTAAGGCCGAGCAACCGCGCAGCGATATTTCCATGCCGACACCGCCGCCGCCGGAGCCGAGTATTTGGAAAGAGCCGATGCCCCGGCCTGTGCCGGTGCGAAGACCGACCCTCAGACAGGTCCGGCAAAAGGAAAAGCCCCGCGAACCGCAGTTGGCGCCGGGGCTCGGGGCGCCCCTCGCTGAGTTGCCCGAGGTCGAGGCGGCGACACTCAAGCCTCTTCCTTCCGTTTCGCTCGAGGCCCCGGAAACGTACGCGTACGCCATCAAGGGTCCCGAGGCGGCTGCAATCACCCGGTTCCTCGGCAGGGAGATGTCTGCCTCGGAGGTCAGAAAGGGCATAATCCTCGCGGTGGTTCTTGGGGCGCCGAAAGCCGTTCGCGGGCGGCGGGTGACTTTTCAGCGTCGCTGAGGACCCCGGCGGCCTCTCGGGAAGCGTCTTACCTGAGAAACTAATCCCTTTCGCTGCCGGAGTGGCGGAACTGGCAGACGCGCGGGACTCAAAATCCCGTGGGTGGCGACACTCGTGTGGGTTCGACCCCCACCTCCGGCAATTCTCCCGCACGGACTTACGTAAACTCCCCACATCCCCTGAAAAGCGCGTTTTTGCGACTGGGACGGTACTGGGACGGTTTTTCCTTGACAAAACTTCCCCCCTGTAATACACTTCTCATAGTTGACTAACCTCCACAGGAGGCTCCAAATGACTGTGAGAAAGCGTCCCGATTCTCCTTACTGGCATTTCGACTTCTGGTATCGCGGACGGCGGTATAAGGGTTCCACGAAGCAAACCGCAAAGGTCAGAGCGCAGGAATACGAGGTGCGCGTCCGGTATCAAGTCGAGCACGGAGAGGATCCCTTTGCCAGGTCTCCCCTGATAGCCGAGCTTCTGACGCGATATGGCGGCTGGCTTGAGGTCAACCGGTCGGCAGTCCACGCCGAGAGGTCAAGGCGTGCGATAGACAACGTTCTGCGGCGAATGAGAAGGGTCAAGACCGCCGAGGACATTACCACCTCACGGGTCGAGGATTTCAAAAAGCGACGCCTGGGAGAGGCTTCACCGTTCACAGTCAACCTGGAGTCTCGATGTCTCAAAGCCTTTCTCAGGCGCTGCGTTAAAATGGGCTGGCTGCGCGCCGTGCCGTGCGAGATCGAGCAGGTCAGGACACCATCGCGGGGAAGGCTCGTTTTCCTCTCAGAGAGCGAAATAGGCCCCTTCCTTGAGAAGTTGAAACCCTGGGCACGGGAAGCGGCTGGCCTGATATTGCGGACAGGACTGCGGCTTGACGAGGCGAGATTCCTTCAGTGGACGGATATTGACCTTGAGGCGGGCGAGCTATGGGTTCGCAATAAGCCGGACTTGGGCTTCGCCCCGAAGAGCCGAAAGGACAGGGCGGTTGCGCTTCCCCCGGACTTGGCAGAAGAGCTCGTGTCCCGTAGAACGCGAAAGGGGTGGGTGCTGCGGGGAGCAAAGGGCGGACAGATGGACAAGCGGACATTGCAGAGGGCCGTTTCGGAAGCAGGGGAGAAGGCGGGCCTTGACAAGAGGATAACGTGCCACACGCTGCGGCACAGCTACGGCTCCCACTTGGCAATGTCAGGGGTGGACATCGAGACTATTAGAGGGCTTATGGGGCACTCGACTATTATCACAACGAGCATTTACTTGCACACCGACGCCGAGCACAGGCGGAAAGCCGTTGCCAAGTTGCGGCTGCCGGGCATGGGGAAGGGCACTGAGAAGCTGATTCGATTCCCCACACGCGGGGAAGGCAGCAAGTAAACATAACACATGTTAGCGGACGTTCGTCTCGACGGTGCCAAAACAGGTTACGTCCGACATTTTGGGAGAGGCGAAGGATGCCGAAATTGACAAGAAAGCTGAGCTTCAGAGTGGACGCGGAGCTTGGCGAGATGCTCGATTACTTGTGCAAAGCATGGAACGTCCGGCCCGGGGAAGCGCTGCGGAGGTGCGTTCGGAATCAGGTGCGGGTTCAAGAGCTTTCGGAGACAGCCAGGCGAGTGAACCGCACAACACGGCAGAAGGGCACAGAGACTTCGTAACGGCGCTGTGGCCGCAAGGCCGACAAGGGGGTTCCGCCACGAACGGCGGGCTTGGAGTGGTAAGCACCGGAGCGGCGGTCGTGCGTTAGAAGCGAAGCTGGACGGCGGAGAATGAGAGATGAGCACTGACAAACCCAAATATCCCCCGGTGCATTTGTTTCTTGATAGACTAATCCCCATATTGCCTTAGAGGCTTGATGGAGATTCCGGCCCTTCTGGCGACTTCATAATGGGGTTTGAGCTTTCGGTCGAAGTCATCGGAAACCAGCCTGTCGCGGAGGTCGGTCAGATACTCGTTGGGATAGAACTCGCGCTCAATAAAGCGGACAAACCTTCTGAAGTCCTTTTTGGTATTCGGCCAACCGGGCGGCGATGTCATAGAGCTCACAACAAAGCGAAGAAGGAACCCCCATTTGTCAGCTTCACCCTTATGCCTCTCGTCATAGCGGGCTTTGAAAAATTGCCACAGCCCTCCGCTACGCGCACGTTCCCACGCTTTCAAGACAGGATGAGGCTTGCCGCCCGCGCATTTGATCCAGGCGGGGAAACGCCACAAGCGCGAATAAGTCCAGACGTCCGGCATTTGGCGCAATTTCTTTCTTCCCGACTCGGTTTGTTTTAGTTGTGTAAACCATGCGTAGAGATTCAACCTGTTAAGGTCTCGCCCGCCGAACTTGAGTCCATGCGGAAGCAGCCCTTTTCGCAACCACCGAGTTATCGTATGAGGGTTCCGCCCTACATACTCCGCAAACTTCGCATGAGACCAACGGCGCGGTGTCCAGGGAAGTTGGTCTCGCTTCTCACTTTCGCCCTTCGTTGCCCGTTTTTTCATGACGCCTGACCGTGCTCAAACCTGCACATTTTTATTGCTGCCTCGACACTCTTTCTTAGCCTGTGTACGATGATACCATAAAAAGCAAGGGTCGTACACTGAAAAAAATAGAGGGTGTTCTTATGGCGGTTTTTCTTGAGCCTATTCCATTCCGGCCTGACGCCGGAGCCAAAAAAATGCTGGACGTTATGACCAGCCGTTGGGGCCTGTCCCGAAGCGCAACCTTGCGAAAGGTCGTCCGGGACCGATTCGAGTGGGAAAAGTCGGCCAAGAGGGTGGAGCAATCGAAATGAGCGATGTTGAAGAACTCATCGCGGCTTATGAGGCGCGGGGTGTACGGTGCTTCCCGACCGGGATTGACAAGCGCCCCTTTGAGCCTTGGGAACCGTGCCGCACGGAAAACACACAGCAGCGCCTTGACCGTTTTCGCTCCGTGATTGAGCGGGGGAGGCCATTTCTCATTGCGGGCATCCCCGGTTCCAACCTTATTGTTGACCTCGACAACGCAAAAGGTTTTGGCGAGTTCATGGCGGGGCAACCCGTAGAGTTCGCGGGGCCGACTGTTTTGACACCTTCCGGCGGGGTTCACTACTGGCACCACAACGGGTGCGCCCTTGGCATTACTCACCCCGCCTGGGGGGATATTCTCACGGGCGACGGGTGCTACTGCATTTTGCCGGGGAGCGGTTTTCCTGCCGACTATGTAAAGGACGACAAGCAAATCCACGCCCCCTACGAATGGGCTCCCGGCTCCGTTCCGCTCCATGAGTGGGAGGGCGAGCTGCCCGACGTTCCGCCTGAGTTGTTGACCCGTTTGCGGAATGGAAAAGAAAAACCCGCAAAGGGCATCGGTGCGGACGGCAAGATTATACCGAAGGGCATGCGCAACACGACCTTGACGAGCCTTGCAGGCTCCCTGCGTCGGCACGGGCTGGGCGAGGACACAATCGGTGAAGTCCTTGAGAAAGTGAACTCGGAGCGCTGCGAGAACCCTTTGCCGGAGAAGGAGGTTCGGGGCATTGCGGCGAGCGTGTCGCGGTATCCCCCTGCCCCTTTGAAGATTCTGGAGCGTTGCACGGATAGCGGGAATGCAGAGTTCCTTGCGCACCTTTTTGGAGACCAGCTTCGCTTTGACCATCAGAGACAGCGCTGGCTTCGGTGGGCTGGCGCTTGGTGGGTTCCTGATTCCACAAATAAGGTGGTGCTGATGGCGCGAGAAGCGGCGCGCGAACGGCAACGGCAGGCTTCGCAGATTGAAAATAAGGACCAGAGAAAGGCAGCATTCACTTGGGGATGGAACAGCGAAAGCCGTGCGAGAATTGACGCGATGTTGTCATTGGCAAAGTCCCAGCCACCTTTCGCAGATGCCGGTGAGAACTGGGATGCCGACCCCTGGCTTTTCGGTACGGCCAACGGAGTGTTGGATCTCCGCACCGGACAGCTTCGGGACGGACGTCCTGAAGACCGAATCACGCGCCACAGTGAGGTCGTTTACGACCCGGGAGAAGTGCCCTCCCGGTGGGTGCGTTTCCTTTTTGAGATTTTCAGTGAGAATACCGAAGTGGTGGATTTTGTGCAGCGGGCGGTGGGCTATTCCCTGACGGGCGACACGAGTGAGCAATGCCTTTTCATCCTTCATGGGGCAGGCGCGAACGGCAAAAGTGTTTTTCTTGAGACGCTGCGTTACGTTCTGGGGGATTACAGCTACAACATGCCTTTCAGCACAATCGAGTTCTGGGGGCGGACTTCCGTTCCAAATGATGTCGCGGCCCTTGATGGCCCACGGTTGATTACGGCGTCGGAATCGAATGAGGGCTCGCGGCTAAATGAGGCGAGAATCAAGGCGCTAACAGGGCGAGATAAAATCTCCGCGAGATTTTTGTTCAAGGAGTTCTTTACGTTCACGCCACGCTGCAAGTTCTGGCTTTGCGTCAATCACTTGCCCATTGTGCGGGATGACTCTTATGCGTTTTGGAGGCGGGTGCGGCTTATCCCGTTTGAACGACAATTCAAAGGCCAAGAAGCTGACCAACATCTCGCGGAGAAGCTGCGCGCTGACGCTCAGGGGATCCTCGCTTGGGCCGTGAGGGGGTGCACCTATTGGCGAAATCACGGGCTTCAACCTCCGGCGTGCGTGCAAAGCGCGACACGACAATATCAGGAGGATTCGGACCCGTTGGCGGGGTTTTTTGAGGAATGCTGCATTTATGGAAATGATTGGTCAGTTCGGGCAAGCGCGCTTTACACAGCCTACCGAGCATGGGCCGAAAGTCAGCAATGGAAGGAGCGGGAAATCCTGGGCACCACCGCCTTCGGGCGGCGGATGACAGCGAAATATCGCAAAGTTCACGACGAAAAGGGTTGGTATTATGAGGGAATCGGGATCCAAGCCGAACAATTGGGGATTTCCTGACGGGTTGCTGACGGGTTTTGAGCACAGCGCGCGCCAAATCCCTTTTGAAAAGACATGTATCTCTCGCGTAGAGAAGAAACGGGAAAACCCGTCAAACCCGTCAGCCCGTCAGCCGGGTAAGGGGGCAGAGGAAGTGAAATCGCTCTGACAAAGCGAGTTTCTCGACGAGAGACTGAAAGTTTGCGACTAATTTATGGCGAGTGAGGCAAAAAAGGAGGCGAAGATGAGACCAGACCGCAACCCATTTATGGAAATTGAAACTGGCCTGACCGGCGACCTTGCGGAGGCGGACGCCAAATCCTTCGAGATTCTAAGCGGCAAAGTCCAGCTTGCAGTCAAAAAGAATAGCGGCACAGGGGCGACTGCGGGCGTCGTAACCGTGTATCAGCGGCTGGAGGGCGATGACACGGTTTTCACTATCATGCCGTCGGCCCAGTTCTCGCTTGTCGGGGACACCAGCCGGATTTCCGCCCTGATAGACGTGGGCGGAGCTGGCGTGTTCAAGCTGGTTGTGAGCGGGTTCGAGGGCGATTACAACTACGATTTGCTTGTGAGGGATTGCGTCCGGATATTATGAGTCGGGCGTCCCTGGGCGGGGTTTACTTTGATTCCAGTCCAAGACCTCGCCCGGGGACAGCTGATAAACAAACAGGAACGGAAGGAGACTGAGACGATGCCGAAAGAAAGCAAGGCACAGACGGCAAAAGAGAGGGCTGCACAGCTCCCCGTGATAAGCGCGACGTGCCCCAGAGGGCACAATGTTCAACGGATGCGGGTCAGCTTCGTGGGATTCTACGAATCGCCGGCAATTACGGAGGGCTATAACATTCGTGGGGCAGACAGGACAGCGAGAATGGCTCTACTGAAGCTGTTTTGCCCGGCTTGCGCGGCGGAGTTCGGGTCGGGCTACTGGGAGATCAGGGTTGAAGGGGGGAACAGAGAAATCACACGTTGGCGAAAGGAGGAGGAGTGATGGGCGATGACAAAGGACGCGACCCAGACTTGGAGAAGAGAATGGCGTCGGTTCGCGGGGCGTATGGGAAGCAGCCTGGACTGTACAAACAACTGAAGGAGATCGCCAGTAAACTCGGCGTCAAGGAGGAAAAGGAGGGCACCCTGACCCCCACAAATGTTTTGCCAGTAATCAGTGCGGCGATAGACGAGCTTCTCGGAAAGTTGGCGGACGTCGAATCATTATCCGCTCAAGGCGGCGGGACATCGGGGCTTGACCCGGACCTGGAGAGGCGGAAGCGTGCCGTGAGGTACTGATTATTACGTTGGGAAAAGGAGGCGAAAAGCATGAGCCAGAAGATTTATGGCGACCTAACCGCGCTTGCCCTGCAACTGGGGCTCGCGCAGGAAATCACCAGGGAAAACGGCTTTGCCGTCATTACTGGGGCGTTCGGGCAGTTGCAGGAGGAAAATAGGCTCCTTCGAGAGCGTATGCAGATGCCCTCGACGGTGCTGGCGTCATTCCGTGGGCGAGGTGAGCAGCTCGACCCCGACCTCGAAAAGCGGAAAGAGGCCGTGAGATATTAACGGGGCGGCCCCGTAAAGAACGGAGAAAATACGGACATGCCACAGTTCAAGCCCGGCAACCCCGGACGCCCTCTGGGCAGCAAAAATCGGTTTTCGTTAGTGAAGGAAATGATCCTTGACGCGCTTGAGGAGCTTGGCGGGAAAGAGTACCTGGTCAACGTCGGCAGAGAATCTCCGCGAGACTTCCTGAGCTTACTTGGGCGATTGCTACCGAAGGAAATCATGGCGGAGATTGTGCCGAGCTTAGACAGCATCCTGAGAACGACGGCGGCAATGGAGAGACTGACAGTTCCCAGAAGGGCCGACGTGCAAGCCCCTGGCGGCAATGGAGGCAATGGCGATGGCGAGACAACTGACCCAGCTTGAACGCGAAATTGTCGAGATGCTTGAGGAGATTTCCCGACAGGCGGGCGTGCCTCCGGGCATGTGGCGAGAGGCGGCGGAGGATGACACCCCTATTGACCAGGTGCTGGCGGACATAGTGCGCGAAAATGACGAAGCGCTCCGCGCCTTGGGGGGCGAAAATGGGGTGGATTCGCCTTAGTAATGCACAACCGTCCCGAAAACCGTCCCGAAATGCCAGGCGGCGGACGGTTTCTCGTCGAGAAAAGAGGGAAAGGACGCGGGATTAACAATCCCCTGAACACTCAAAATGAGCGCGCCGAAGCTATACACACTCCGAGAGGTCAGTGAGATTTTGCGGCTGTCGAAAGGCGCGACTTTGAACCTTCTGCACAGAAAGCAATTGCCGGCGGTCAAGGTTCCCGGACTGACCCCACGGCGTCCGGCAAGGCTCCTTGTTGACGAGCAAGACCTTTGCGAGTATGTCGAGCGGTGGAAAAATGGGCATTAACGGGACGGTTTCGGGACGCTCTCAGCGCGCTCTTATGGCCAAGGCGCTATGCCATGACCGATATGGCCTTGTTACAATTCGCTCTGATTTCGCAAGTTACGCCTTTGCACAGACTTCGGCATTGCCTTAACATCTTACTCAAAATCCCGTGGGTGGCGACACTCGTGTGGGTTCGACCCCCACCTCCGGCAATTCTCCCGCACGGACTTGCGTAAACTCCCCACACAGACCCCACGATCAAGCCTTCATAAAATTATGGCGAAGAAAACGCCGGAAACGCGACAGTAGGGGAATAATGTCAGAGGTTGGTAATCCCTCAGTTACGGGCCGGAATGGCTGTATTCCGGTGGGCCAGGTTGCGTAAGGTAACGCCGCCGTCCCGGCGGCAGTCCCGAGGGCGTCCCGCCCTCGGCGGGGGCAGGATGCCCTCCCGCGGAACGCGGGACAAGATGCCGGCGTTACGGGCCCTGTGTGCGCAGTGTACGGTTCCAGCTTGAGCCGCCCATAAGTGAGGCCTTGCAGAGGTTGTGATAATTGGGTTGACAATGAGTTACTTCATGCCAGGGTTGACGTTATCGTGATACATCAACTTTTTTTCCTTATGGCGCCTTTGCCCGTACAACCGAGAGGTCTTTTACCCACAGCTCTGAAGGAAAATTGTGCGCGTATGAGGGGCAAGCCCTAAGCCAGTGCCAACCCCCACGTCCCAGGCCTTCGAGCGTTAAGACGGGTTGGCTTGCAGGCAGCTCGAGGATAGAGTTAAAGCGCGTGTTTTCGCCGTTCAGTCAGCTAATGCCATTTATTCGGTTTCAGATTCATCAGTCCAGTTCAGGATCACTTTCCCCGACTGGCCTGAGCGCATGACTTCAAAAGCCTTTTCGAACTGCGTGTAATGGAACCGGTGCGTGATCACCGCAGAGATGTCCAGTCCGGTCAGAATCATGGACTCCATCATGTACCAGGTCTCATACATCTCGCGCCCATAGATGCCTTTGATGGTAATCATGTTGAAGATAACGGTGTTCCAGTCAATGGCGAGGTCGTGAGTCGGGATGCCGAGGAGGGCGATTTTTCCGCCGTGGCACATGTTGGCAAGCATATCTTTGAGCGCTTCGCCGCTGCCGGACATTTCAAGCCCGACATCGAAGCCCTCCTTCATGCCCAATTGTTTCTGGATGTCTTCGAGCGACGGCCCCTCCCGCACGTCGAGGGCAACCGTGGCGCCCATCTTCTTCGCCAGTTCGAGACGATAGGGATTCATGTCCGTGACGACGATGTAGCGGGCGCCGGCGTGCTTCACGATGACTGTGGCCATGATGCCGATGGGTCCGGCGCCGGTGATGAGTACGTCTTCGCCGAGGACTTTGAACGACAGAGCGGTGTGCGTGGCGTTGCCGAAGGGGTCGAATATCGCAAGAATGTCCAGGGGGATGTCGGGGTTGGCGTGCCATACGTTTGTGATGGGAATACGCAGGTATTCGGCGTATGCCCCGGGACGATTGACCCCCACGCCGCTCGTGTTCATGCACAGGTGTCTTCGACCCGCCAGACAGTTTCGGCAACGCCCGCAGACGATGTGCCCCTCCCCGGAAACTACATCACCGACCTCAATGTCCGTCACATTGCTTCCGATGGCGGCGACGGTCCCCGCGAACTCATGACCGACCGTCATGGGCACGGGTATGGTCTTCTGCGACCAGGCGTCCCAGTTCCAGATATGCACGTCCGTGCCGCAAATCGCCGTCTTGTGAACTCTGATGAGGACATCATTGATGCCGATTTCGGGAACAGGAACCTCCTCGAGCCACAGGCCCGGTTCCCTCTTCTTCTTTACCAGGGCCTTCATGGTCTTTTTCATTTCCTACCTTCCGCTCTGGATGCCGAGCTCGTCTTTCACTTCTTTGAACATCTCAACGGCGAAATCAATATCTTCGGGGGAATGGGCGGCCGACACCTGAACACGGATACGCGCCGTGCCCTTAGGGACCACCGGATACGAAAACCCGATGACGTAAACGCCCTTCTCCAGAAGTCGGGACGCCATCTTTTGCGCGAGCACGGCGTCTCCCAGCATGATGGGAACAATCGGATGCTCGCCCGGTTTGACATCGAAGCCGCACTCCATCATTTTCTCGCGAAACCGGCGAGTGTTCTCCGAAAGCCTGCTCCTCAGCTCCCCGGAGGCCATCAGAATGTCCAACCCCTTCAATGATGCCGCGATGATCGCCGGCGCGACGGTGTTGGAAAACAGATAAGGCCGGGAACGCTGCCGAAGGAGAGCGATGATCTCTTTCCTACCGCTTGTGTAACCTCCGCTGGCGCCGCCGAGCGCCTTGCCCAACGTGCCGGTGATGACATCCACACGTCCCATGACGCGGCGGTGTTCGTGCGTGCCGCGGCCCGTCTCGCCGAGAACCCCTACGCCGTGGGAATCATCCACCATCACCAGCGAGTCGTATTTGTCGGCCAAATCACATATCTCATTCAATTTCGCAATCGCCCCGTCCATGGAAAACACGCCGTCAGTGGCTATCAGGCGAAAGCGGGAGTCCCGGGCTTCCTTGAGACATTCTTCAAGAGCGGCCATGTCGCACGTCCGATAACGCAGGCGCTTCGCTTTGCAGAGGCGGATGCCGTCAATGATGCTGGCGTGATTGAGCTCGTCGCTGATGACGCAGTCTTCCTCCGAAAGGAGAGTCTCAAATAGGCCGCCATTGGCATCAAAACAGGAGGTGTAGAGGATGGTGTCTTCTGTCCCGAGAAACTCGGAGAGTTTCTGTTCGAGGCGCTTGTGCACCCGCTGAGTACCGCAGATGAATCGTACCGACGCCAGCCCGTAGCCCCACTCATCCAATCCTTCGTGCGCCGCCCGCACCAGTTCCGGATGGTTCGCAAGCCCCAGATAGTTGTTGGCGCACATGTTCAGGACCTCGCCGGAGGCGGCTTCATCCTCAACGCTGATGCGCGCCCGCTGTGGGCTGGTGATTACCCGTTCAGTCTTGTAGAGGCCGCCATCTCTTATCTGGGCCAATTCCTCAGTCAGGTGGTCTTTCATTGATTGAAACATCGCTCCAATCTCCTTCCTGGGGGTGGTGTTGGAAGCACCCTTGCAGTTCCGGACCAAAGGGCCGAAAATCCTTTTGGATGACGCTTTCAGGCGGGGCCTGTCACCACGCCCCTGCGGGTCTCCCCGAAAAAGGAAACGTTTCCGTTTTGCGAGAACGGCACGCCTGCTCCTGTAATGGAACTCGCCGCGGGTGGCCGTCGAAAAACGAAACACCCAACTCACTATGTAACCCGTCATTGGCGGTTGTCAAGAGCAGTATGCGAGTTTTTTGGGACAAAGAGTTGAAAAAAGGAGCGGTTCGGAGGTATGATGTTTCACTGGCAGGAATCCTTATCCGTGTTTTTTCTGGTCACTCTAACTTGTTGCAACACAAAGAGATGCTACTTGAATGGCAGATAAGACAGGATGGCGATTCATTCACGCAGTAGTACAGGGAACGTCGGGCGCGGCCTTATTTGCGTGGCATAATTAGGATGAATCCTCTGGTCAAGAAGCCCGGCTGAAGCCGGCTCTCACAAGAAGAATCCCGTATCCGATACCACCGACTAAAGCCGGTGGCTAAGTCCGGTGCCCGCTGAGGATAGGCGGCCTCCGGCATCTGAGCTGACGGTCCCTGTCCCGTGCCGATTCTACGTCAACGTCATTCGCAACAATGGAGGGTCACAAGATGAAAAAGGATTCCCGCGCGAGGCAGTGGTGGTTGCTTACGATTTTGTTCTTGCTTGCTGCCGCGCTCGCTCCAGCGTGCGAGGGAAGCGCGAATAGCACAGTCCGCCGGAGAGTTGGAGCGACCGTTTACAAGCCCGAGAAGTGCTATAAGGGATATACTCTGTTCTGCGAATCGTACGAAGATGTCTCGCGCACAAAGGACGGTGCGGGAGAGGTCTATCTTGTGGACATGGAAGGTCGGCCGATTCACGTTTGGAAAGTGAGAACCGCGCTCCAGTCGTTTTGTCGGCTCCTCCCGAACGGCAACCTGCTTTACCCCACCCGTGACCGCTCCAACCTCTCGTCGGCCGGCCTGCGGGAACTGAGCCCGGCAAGCAAGGTGGTCTGGTCATATCACTGCCGGATTGACCACGACTATCAGGTACTTTCCAATGGCAACTTCCTGCTGCATACCATTCGTGACAGCATGTGTCCGGAATTGGGGCCGGAGCTTAAACGCAGTCCGTATATCATTGAGATCACGCGAGACAAAAAGCTGGTGTGGGAGTGGCACGGCGAAGAGCATCTTCGGGAGTTAGAAGAACTGTTGTCGCCCGAGGCGTGGCGGTTTTTTCAGTCTCGCGTAAAGGGGCGCTTCTCATTCGACTGGGCACACAACAACACCTGCCAGATCATTCCGCCCAACGCCACCTATGAAAAGGAAAAGGCAGCCGGAGTGCCCATTCGCTTTCGGCCGGGAAACATCATATTTTCCTATCGCAGTGTGGACATAATTGGCGTCATTGACCGGCAGACGGGAAAGATCCTCTGGGCGTGGGGACCCGGTGTCCTCGACGGACAACACAAGCCCCACATGCTCCAAAACGGCAACATCCTCATCTTCGATAACGGGACACTCCGAGGCTACTCCCGCGTGATTGAAGTCAACCCACTGACCAGGAAAATCGAGTGGGAGTACACCTCCCAACCGAAGCAAAAGTTCTTGAGCAGGTACATTTCGAGCGCCCAGCGTCTGCCCAACGGCAACACCCTTATTTGCGAAGGCGGCAAGGCCCACCTCTTTGAGGTCACGCGGGAGGGAGAAATAGTCTGGGATTTCATTCACCCGTTTAAGGAAAAAGGGGGGCTTGGCGGAGTATATCGTTGCCTGCGATATTCGCCCGATTACATCAAGCCACTCTTGGAACAAAAATAGGGGTTGTTCGCAATCCGTAGCCGGTGAGGTTGAAAGGCAGGGGAGCGCCTCGCTCGCTGTTAGTACTCTTGTGAGAACAGGCGCCCGAGGCCAGCACAATACATTGTGCGCCCAGAAAGAATAGGCAAGATGCCTATGCCACGGCAGGCGAGGACGGCGTCTTTCTCATCCTCCTCTCTGCGCCTCTGCGCCTTTGCGTTAATCTGCTGTTCCCTTCTTGCCTCCTCCGCCTCGGCCGGCTATCCGCCCGAGACTGAGACATTATCCCCAGGAGTAATGCCTCAGTTACCGGCGGCTGAGGGTGGAACCGCAGAGTGCGCAGAGCACGCAGAGAGGCTTACGTATCGCGTGCATCCTGCCGGCCGTGTCGAGGTACTCCCTTGCGCTCAACGGGCTCGGGCTGCCACCCTGCACGTCAAAAAAAGCCCTCCCCCACGTGGCACGGGCGTCCCGCCCGTGGGGGAATCATGGGCAAGATGCCCATGCCACGACAGGCGAGGACGGGGTCCTTCTCATTCACCTCTTTGCGCCTCTGCGCCTTTGCGTTAATCTGCTGTTCCCTTCTTGCCTCCTCCGCCTCAGCGGGGTATCCGCCCAAGACTGAGGGATTACCCCCAGGACATCTTTTTGTTTGACAGCCAACAAGGAGGCCGTGTATCATAATTCCGAAAAGGAGGCCTGTTATCGTCCTCGCTCCGCGGAGAAACAGCGTATGGATGCGGCTGCGGCAGTTTGGGAATTGCATCACGCCTGTCACCTGACGCTGGGTGGAGGGGCCCACAGCGCCGGAGCGTCGCGCAGCTTCCTTTCCCGGCCGCAGGGACGCAACGCAAAATAGCCTCTGAGGACTCTGGTCGGCGTGGCGAGCTTTCTCAGTCTTCTGGAGGCGGTGATGAGTGCGGAACTGTGCTGTTCGGGTTCCTCGCCGGCGGCGCCGTTCCGGGAGGGCACGCCGGGGGACTCTGACGGGCTTTTCCCTAAGTGAACGTGCCGGTTGAGCGAGACTGGAAGGGGCCATTGGGCCTTTTTTTCCCGGCTACCGACCCGCCTTACGGGAGGTGATGGTTCATGCCGATTTACGAATACAGGTCGAAGAACCTTGCGACGGCTTGCGAGCACTGCGCCGATAATTTCGAGGTAACCCAACGGATAAGCGATCCGCCCCTTGAGGTTTGCCCGGTGTGCGGGGGACTTGTGGAGCGGGTGATCTCGCTATTCTCCGTTTCGACGACCCCCTCGACCCGGTCCTTGCTCAGCGACAAGAACATCAAACGTCACGGTTTCACCAAGCTCATTAACGAAGGCGAGGGCAAATTCAGGAAAATATGACGGGTGACGCGACGGGAAGCTGAAGTCTGTGCGGCAAAAGGCTGTTTCCCACCGCTTCGGGCAGGCAGAGGAAAGAAATGGCCGCTGCTGTGCGGTCAGTAACAGAGGAAAACGCCGATGAGGAGAGACCACGAGAAAAATGTAACTGGGACCGTTCTTCAGCACGCGCTGCAGATGACTCAAGAGTGGAGCGCGGAGGCGATGATCCTTTGCGCCGATGTTTTTTCTTCTCCGATAGACATCCTGAACCACTTCTCAACGGGGCCGGCGCTCAAGACGATACTTGTCACCCGCGAGCCACACCGTTTCCGTGAAACGCTGGCCGACTCCTTCGAGATTCTCCAGATACCGAACGTCGAGTTAACCAGAATGGGCAAGATAAAGATGGCGATCCTATTGGGAATCTCCCGCGGTGTGCTGCGACAGGGCGACAGGCTCATCTGCCTGTCGGGGATTGCCCGAAGCGGTAATCTGGACACCATTGTTTTCACGAAGGTCGGCGAGGAGTTCGAGATGTTTGCCACCACCGGCGGCGAACAGCTCTGCCAGTACGCCAGCCCGGAAGTCTTTGAAAAAGTGCTCGACATCGCCGCGGACCTCGGGCAAAAGGGACGGGAAGGGAAACCGGTTGGAACAATTTTCGTTATAGGGGATATGGAACGTGTTAAAGAGTTCTCCGAGCCGCTGATGTTGAATCCTTTTCAAGGGCATCCGAAAGAGCAGCGGAATATCCTCGACCCCTCCCTCAGAGAGACGGTCAAAGAGCTTTCCGCTCTGGATGGGGCTTTTTTGATTTGCGACGACGGCCTCGTCGAGGCAGCGGGCGTATTCCTTCGCTCCGTTATCGCCGGTAGCATTTTACCTCGTGGTTTGGGCGCCCGCCACAGGTCGGCCGCGGCTATCACCGCGGCAACCAAAGCAACCGCCATCACCGTCAGCGAATCTACGGGAAACGTCGCAGTTTTCCGGGATGGCAAGCTCATAATGGAGATCGAAAAGCCCCGCGCAATCGGCGCCATGGCGCCCCAGGTGCGGGACCTTTTTCATAGAGGCGACGGCGTTGAGGAGAAGGAACTTATCCCGGAAGCGTCGCCGAAAAAAGATGCGGAAAAATGAACCTCCTGCATAAAGAAGAGATGGAGGTGGGAAAATGGGCAAGTCGGCAAAGGAATTCGAATCTCTCAGAAGAATCGCCGTCATCGGTAATTACCTACCTCGCCGATGCGGTATCGCCACTTTCACCACGGACCTCTGTGAGGCGATGGCCTCGGAGGCGCCGGGGGTGCGGGTGTCAGCGGTAGCTATTAACGACGTTCCGGAGGGCTATCGCTACTCTCCGACGGTGCGATTCGAGATTTCCCAGAATCGGCTGGCGGATTATCCTCTGGCCGCTGATTTCCTGAACATGAACCAGTTCGACCTCGTTTGCGTTGAGCACGAGTACGGCATTTTCGGCGGCCATGCCGGCAGCCATATATTGGTTCTACTGCGCAGGCTACGCATGCCGATAATCACTACTCTACACACCGTGTTGAAAGACCCCAGCACAGAGCAGCGGCTTGTGCTGAAAGACCTGGCGAGCGTCTCCGACCGCCTTGTGGTCATGAGCAACACTGCCGTGACGTTTCTCAAGGAAATTTACGGTGTGCCCGAGTCGAAAATCGCTCTCATACACCACGGGATACCGGATGTTCCTTTCGTGGACTCCAACTATTACAAGGATCACTTCGGGGTCGAGGGACGGAGAGTCATCCTCACTTTCGGGTTGCTGTCTCCCAACAAGGGAATCGAGTATATGATCGAGGCGCTGCCCTCCATAGTGGAAAAATACCCGGACGTCGTTTACATCGTGCTGGGGGCAACCCATCCTCACATCAAGAGAACTTCCGGCGAGGAATACCGCCTCCACCTCCAGAGGCGGGTCCTTGACCTCGGGCTTGAGGACCACGTCATCTACCAGAATCGGTTCGTGGACATTGAAGAGCTGCGTGAGTTTCTCGGCGCAGCCGACCTCTATGTGACGCCCTACCTCAATGAAACTCAGATCGTCTCCGGCACCCTTGCCTATGCCCTCGGCAGCGGCAAAGCAGTAGTCTCCACCCCCTATTGGTACGCTCAGGACATGCTCGCGGATAAGCGCGGCCGGTTGGTCCCTTTTCGGGATTCGGAAAAGCTTGCGGCGGAGTGCCTCTATCTCTTCGACCACAGTACCGCGCGGCACGCCATGCGGAAGCGCGCCTACACCTATTCACGCAAGATGATCTGGAAGGAGGTCGCCCGCGAGTATCTGAAGCTCTTCGCCGAAACAAAAGCTGAGCGTAAGACCAGGCCCCGGCACGCTCAGAGGGGACATATTTTTGGGCCTCTCGCCGGTGAGTTCCCGGAGATCAACCTGGCGCATTTCCGGCTTCTGACAGATGACACGGGCATTTTCCAACATGCCAAGCACACCGTGCCCGACCGAGCGCACGGCTATTGCACCGATGACAACGCCCGGGCGCTGATCGTGGCTGTCATGGCTTCCGGGCTGCTCCCCCACGACCCCTCGCTCGAGGTTCTGGCGGCTCGCTACCTCAGCTTCCTCGTCCATGCCTTCGACAAAAAGAGCGGTTGCTTCCGGAACTTCCTAACCTTTGACCGCCAATGGGCCGACGAAAACGTATCAGAGGATTGCCATGGGCGCGCCCTATGGGCCCTGGGAGTGGCTTCGGTCTCCGAGCAAAGCAAAGGGCTGAAGCGGCTCGCAGCGGAACTGTTCCAACGCGCCCTTCCGGCGGTGACGAAGTTCGCGAGTCTGCGCTCGTCGGCGTTGACCCTTATCGGCATTCATCACTACCTGGGACGATTCCATGGCGATTCAGAAGCCAGGCGGGTGCAGAGAATCCTCGCTCGCCGCCTCAGCGAGGCCTTCAAAAAGAACGCGAGCGATGATTGGCCGTGGCCGGACGATACACTTTCTTACATCAACGGCAAACTCCCCCACGCCCTCCTTCTGGCAGCGGAAAACCTCGACAATTCCGAAATGAGGGAGATCGCGCTGCGTTCGCTCGGTTGGCTGATACGCATCGAGACCGGGCCGGACAATTGCTTCTCCCCGGTGGGGACACACGGCGGCTACAAGCGAGGCGGCACGAAGGCGCATTTCGACCAACAGCCTATCGAGGCTCACGCCATGGCCGAGGCTTGTATCCAGGCGTACAACACCACCCGAGAAGAGCACTGGCTCGTGGAAGCCCACAGATGCTTTGAATGGTTTCTCGGACGGAACGACTTGCGTATCCCCCTCTACAATTACGCCTCCGGGGGATGCCGCGACGGCCTCCATCCTGATAGGGTGAACGAGAATCAGGGAGCCGAATCCACTCTTTCCTGGCTGCTCTCCCTTCTCGCAATGTACCGGCGACGCAGCGAAAGACCTCTCGAGACCGCAGCTCGACCCCTGCCACAAAAGGCTTCTGCGACCGCCGCAACCGCCCCTCGAACCGGTAACTGAAATGCCGACATGGGCAGTTGCCGCCCCCTCGAAGAAAAGGCTTACACGCCGCTTCGACGTTAATCAACCTCTCAGCCCATCGCCATGGGGCTGTCACGTAAGATGGCGCTTGTCTGGCGTGTGAGCGCCACTACATTTTTTCGCCCCTCATTCCCCGTTTCATAGAGCAAAGAACGGGCGCCGGGTCGCCAGAGATCCGTGGGTGCTCGCGCCCACACGGCAAAAAAAACCGAGCCCGGAAAAAATCCGGGCTCGGGTGCCTTTCGCGGAAGAATCGCTTTCGGCACACACGTCATACGAGAGCTGCGTTTTACCAGTTGCCGCCTCGCCCGCCGAAGCCGCCTCGTCCGCCCCCGCCGCCCCCGCCCCTATCGCCGCCGCGACGTTCGGGCCTCGGGCGAGCTTCATCCACCCTGATGAAACGGTCGCCGAGCTGTTTGCCGTTGAGTCCGTTTATCGCGGCCTGAGCTTCTTCTCTCGAGGACATCTCGACGAATGCAAAGCCCTTCGACTTACTGGTGTACTTGTCGGTTATGACATTCACCGACTCCACCGTGCCGAATTCTTCAAAAGCTTTCCGCACGTCCTCTTCAGACGTTTCGTAGGACAAGTTTCCCACATACATTCTCATTCCTTCTCTCCTTTCATTGAAAGAGGATGTTTCGCCTATCCTCGGACCGCAGGGGAACAAGTCCTTCGTGGATCTCTGAATAGACACGCTTGCCATCTGGCGCTTCGCCAGAAACGGCTCTCAGTCTCCCTTGGGCTCTTGCGTGTGAAAGACTGGAACCATAACGATCCCCCGAATGCACATTTCGAGTTGCCTTTTCCCTCGGCGGCGAAGCACCTGTTCTACACCCCGGTCGAGGAAAAAGAAAACGAGCGATCTCATGGTTAGTGATGGAATGATCCTCTCGAGGCCAGAAACACTGGGCGGGAAGGACTCTTCCTTAGCAATAGTCCTCAGGAACGCTTCTTCGTTCAGCTTCGTGGCCGACTCTTGCCACACCTCCAATTTCACGCGCTTCAAGTTTCAAAACAGCGACCAACTTAACGGTAATACGAGCCTATATTAGCGGCCTACCGCTCCCAAGTCAAGGAATATTTTCGGATTTCTACGGTGCATCCGCACGGCAAACAGGCCTATGGGAAATTGAGGCGCCTGTGCGATGAGGCCAGGCGAGACAGATACGCGGAGGACGCCCCGTCATCCCGTCATGGCGAGGGTAAAAAAAAGAGCCTCCCGCCGCTGGGCGCAGCCGTTGCCGAAACGTGAGGAAGGTTCCAGTGGACGTGCGGCGAAAGGTGTAGTATTACTGCCTCGGCCGCCCGCTGTCTCGCGGCGAAGTCCTCCTCTCCCAGCAAGAGAGTCGCCAATGAAACGTCCATTTTTGAAATTGAGCAGCCCACTCTGGGGATTGATTGTTTTCGGAACGCTGACTCTATGCGCCTTTACCGCGACCGGCTTTCTGGGCGGAATATGGTGGATATTCGAGCTGACGGTGAACTTTCGCGTCCAGTACCTCGCTTGCCTTGCGTTCGCCGAGCTGCTTTTCCTGTCCGGCAAGAAATGGCGCTGGGCGGTCGTGTGCGTCGTTTTCGCCATCGTCAATCTTGTGGACATCCTTCCCTCATTTGTACCCTCCCACAGCCAAGCCGCAGCGTCCCCGACCTCTATCAGAGTTCTCCTTGCGAACGTTCTCAGCTCGAACGAGCAATACGGAAAAGCCCGAAAGCTCATCCGCTCAGTTGACCCCGACATCATCGTCATCATTGAGGCAACGGAAGACTGGATGAAAGCGTTATCTTCCCTCGAGGAAAAGTACCCGCACGTCATCAGCCGGCCTCGCGAGGATAATTTTGGGATAGCGGTGTTGAGCCGCCTCCCCTTTGAGAAGTCGGAAATCCTGGAAATCGGTGATTGGCGCGTTCCGTCGGCGATGGCTCGTCTGCGAATAGATGACACGGAGTTTACCCTCCTCACAACGCATCCGGCTCCGCCGATGGGCGGCGCCCATTTCAAGCACAGAAATCGGCAGCTTGAGGCCGTGGCGGAGTACGTGCGCTCTGTAAGGCGCCCGATCATCCTCGTCGGTGACCTGAACACGACCCCGTGGTCACTCCATTTCAAAAAGCTGCTTCGGCGAGGAGGCCTTCTGGATAGTCGCCACGGGCACGGAATTCAGGCCACGTGGCCGGTCCCGACTCTGCTGCCCCTTCTCCGCATCCCTCTCGACCACGTCCTCCACTCCCCCGAAATCGCCGTCCTTCGCCGGAAAGTCGGCCCCGAAATCGGTTCCGACCATCTCCCCGTCATCGTGGAGCTCTCACTGGCGGACAGCGGAAGATAATCATCGGATGAAGCCAGCGTCAAACACAAGCACCGGCGCCAGCGTTTGTATCGCCGGCATCTTGTCCACGATCTCACGGGCGAGACGCCCGTGCCACAAGCCGGTGTCCGCCAACGATGCTGCCCCTGCCCCGCACATACAACTACATCCCAAGCCTCGGATGTGGCTCCATTTCAGTGGCATGTGGCTCCGCTCTCGTGTCTCTGGAGGGAACCGTGTATTGGGGATGAGCCTATTACGCCCCTTCAGGGCTTGTGTATTTCATCACCTGCTATTTCCCCAGGGCGTTGCCCTGAGCTGGAATATTGCGCCCTTTCAGGGCTGAAGATTGCTTTTGGGTCGCCCTGTAAGGGCAGACTTAATAAAGCTCAGGGCAAGCGCCCTGAGAAAGAGCCCCCGTTCAAGAATGATGAGCCCTGAAAGGGCGAGATATGTCCGTCACGACTCCAAAGATTCCTCGAGGCGAGCTCGAATAGCCCGGCGTCTTGTCCTTTTCCCAAAGGGCGGCGTGGAAACTGGGTCGCGATTCCCGCACGGGCAGGGTCCAAGGACAGTTTCGCGATTGAAATGGAGCCGCACCCCAAAGCTCCGCCGGGTGCGGCCGTATTTCCGTGGCATACTTCGGATGAATCCTTTGGTCGAGAAGCCCGGCTGTCACGAGAAAAATCTCGTGTCCGATACCACCGACTAAAGCCGGTGGCTAACCGGGTCGCCCGCCGAGGGCGGGCGAAAAGGAGGGGGTGGCCCATTCCGTGCTATGATAGAGGGACAGAGGGCACAGACCCACGGCGTCAACGTGCCACGGAGAGGTTCAAAACGAGGCGTGAGGAGACGGCACGGAGACGCGGCCACACCCGCTTCCGCCGGCGGGGATGACAGATGAACGCCCCTGTGGTAGACTGGCCGCACACCATTTGAACCTCTGCAACAGGTGTCAAAGATGAAGAAAAGAAACGCCGTCATGCAAAAGTGCTCTATGCTCATTATTTTCATTCACGGCGGCGGCTTCGCCACAGACCTGGCTTATATGAGGGGTAGCGAGCTGTGCGGATAACGTGTTCTGGCCACCCGAAACGCGCAATCTATGGAACGGTTTCCGCGCGGTGAGAGGCGTCCGCGATTCAAGAAGCCGAGACGCTGCGGCGAGCTCGTCAGGTCGCTGCCCGAGGGCAAAGTGTTCCGGGCGAAAAAACAAAATGGGGTGAAAGAGAATGAGAAAAAGTGTTTGGTCAGTGATTGGTGTCCTTGCCGTGCTGTTCGCGGCCGGATGCGGAAAACGAGCAAGCGAGCCTGAAAGCAAAGCTGGAGGAGAAGCGAAGGTCATCGGCGTTTCCCTCCTGAACCTTCAGCACGAGTTCTATCAGGACCTGAGAGAAGGGATGCGGAAGGGAGCAAAGAAATACGGCTACGAGCTGAAGATTCTCTCCGCGGATTTCGACCCGGCGATTCAAGCGAATCACATCCGCGATTTCATCGTGCAAAAGGTTGACGCGATAATCATCTGTCCGTGCGATTCCAAGACGGTTGGAACTTCCATAGAGCAGGCGAACAAGGCGGGTATCCCCGTCTTCACGGCGGACATCAAAAACGATTCCTCCCAGGGCAAAGTCGTAGCGCACGTCGCTTCGGACAACTACCAGGGAGGAGTGCTGGCGGCGGAGCTGATGAACGAGGCTTTGCACGGCAAGGGGAACGTCGCTCTCATAACCTCTCCGGGCGTGGAGTCCTGCACGGCGCGAATCAGAGGCTTCAAGGACAAGATAAAGGACTACGCCGAAATCGTGATCGTGGAGGAGCTTTCCGCCGAAGGGCAGAGAGATAAAGCCCTCTCTGTAGCGAGAGATATTCTAATCAAGAACCCAAAGCTCGACGGGATTTTTGGGATAAACGACGACTCGGCTCTCGGGGCCCTTGCAGCCGTCGAAGCGGCGGGAAAAGCCGGTGGCATCAAAATCGTGGGTTACGACGCCACGCAAGAAGCGAGAAGGAGAATACGGGAAGGGAAAATCTATGCCGATGTCATGCAGTATCCGAACGTGATGGGCGAGAGAACACTCGACATTGTCCGCGAGTATTTCGCTTTCAAGAGCATCCCCCGCGACGAGGTCGAGCACTTCGTGAAAGGCGAGCAGCTCAATATGCCAATCAAAGGCGGAGCGTGGAAGGGAGACAGCCGATAGAAAGGTCTGACGGCAGCACGAGTCTATCGAGGAATCGCGCAAAGGAAAAGGCGGATGAGGCTTCGAAAACTTGTTGAGACTTACAGCCTTTGGGCTTTTCTGGCAGCTCTCATCGCGGTACTGGCATTTCAGACAGGTTTTGACTTCGTCCGGCCCCAGAACGCCGCCAACATCCTGAGCCAGATGTCCGTCGAGATGATTATCGCCCTGGGGATGACGATGGTGATTATCACGGCAGGGATTGACCTGTCCGTCGGTTCTCTCGTTGCCCTCACCGGCGTTCTGGGGACAATGGCTCTCACCGTCGTGAGCGGACTACCCTTGTGGCTCGCTTTCCTTATTGCCATTGCCGCAAGTGTTTTCGTCGGATTTGTCTGCGGCAGCTTCTCGGGTCTTGTCATCACCCGATTCGGGATTCCTCCCTTCGTGGCAACGCTGGCGATGATGTTTGTCTGCCGAGGACTCGCTTTCATCATCTGCCGCGAGAGACCCGTCGAGATCCCTTACGAGTACGAGCAACTCAAGTTTCTGGGGATGGGCATCCTCGGCAAGAATCTTTTTGGTATGAAGTGGTTTCCCGGGATTCCGCTAAGCGGGGTCATCATGCTCGCGGGCATCGGCTTCTTTCACGTTCTGTTGTCCGGAACGGTCTTCGGAAGACAAATCTACGCCGTCGGCGGGAACGAGGAAGCCAGCCGCCTGTCGGGAATCAACGTCAAGAGAATCAAATTCCTGGTCTATGCCATCACCGGCGGCCTCTGCGGATTATCGGGTATCATCCAGGCGGCAACCCTCGGCTCCGGCGACCCGAAGTCCGGGGAAAAGTGGGAACTGAGCGTCATCGCAGCCGTGGTCGTCGGGGGAACGAGCCTTTTCGGCGGAAAGGGCACAATCATCGGCACATTCGTCGGCGTTCTCTTGATTCGCGTGCTGGCGGTCGGCGTGAACTTCCTCGGCTTTTCCCGATTCTGGCAGTACGTCGTTCTGGGCAGCGTCCTCCTGCTGGCGGTCCTCGTGGACACAGTCTCGAAGAGAATCAAATCGTGAGGCGGAGGGTTCCCAAGAGAGCGTAACGAGGTTTGTCATCGAGAGCGATGGGCCGCGCTCCGCAGGCGCCCGGACGCTGTGTCCTCCTTACAAGGAACCTGTCTGACAGCGCACGTGGAATTCTTAGTCTCACTGCGCTGTGCCGCCGCTCGGTGAGTAGCCCCCGGCGCGCGGCATACCCCCTGTCTCCCGGAGAGCAAGACCTGGGTTCACTGGCTCAGCACCTCAATTCCACCCAGCCGGTAACGCCGGCAGCCATCGCAGGACTCAAGAGGGAGTTCAATTTCGGGCGTTCCTATCCGGTCTCCCACGGAGACATAGACACCGAATTTCCCCGTAGGCATATTGGGGGCAAATCCGAAATCTACTTTTCGAGCCTTTTCAGGAGCATTGCCCGGAGGACCGACCGGGAGCTTCACAACGTTGAACCCTTCATCAACGAACACCGCGACTATGCCTTCGTCTCTATCTTTCAGGGTGATTGCGACATACCCGCCGCGATAACAGGGCGCCACCCCCGCGTTGGCCCAAATCGAGGAGACAGTCAATCGTTCCTTCCTGGCGATGCGTGAGGGCCAGGCGATTTCCCTGAGCTGGAGGCGGTATCCGAGCCGCCGGTTGACGCGGTCAATCAACTCCCGCTGCTCGGTGAGGAATTCTCGCGGCCACCAGTGAATGGACACGTAGCTGGCGTGATACTCTTCGACCGCCCGCAAGTACCACGAACCGTCCCCCCATGCGCCGCGGTCTCGCGAACCTCCGTAGTGCTCGCACTCGAGAACGACCGGAAGCTTCGGCCAGAACCATTGGGCAATATCGGCGTGGAAATACTGTCTCGGCGGTGGCTGGACAAGAATGCTGTCGTCGCGGAGGGTCATGCCTTTCTTGAGGGCGTAACGGATGACGCCCCTACCGGGCTCTCCTTGGACATGGCCCGGGAGCTTCCCGGCTCCGCAGAACACGAAGTCATCGTTTACCGCAAGCAGTGTCTTTTTGAAATGCTTTGCGTAGAGATCAATGTGCTGCTGGAGAACCTCCGGTGGATAGTTCAATTTCGTGCTGTGAAAGGTATGGCCCTCGCCCCAGACACCGAAGGAGCCAACGTCAATGAAATCAACGTGCGGATTTCCATCGTACCTCGTCGCTGCCGCCGCCAGGAAACCGCCAAGTTTTTCCAAGAAGATTGCGTCGCCGTAATCCGGTTCCCAGAAGGGACCATTCTCGTCGAGCTGCCCGGGGCGGAAATTGTATCCTTTAGCTCCTGCCTCCTGAACCCACCTCGGAGTCGCGTACCGCATCCACGATTCTGTGCAGGTGAATCGGAAAGCCACACGCTTGCCCTTAGCGACCCAGCGCTGACTGGGCGTATCCACGACAGACCAATCGAATTTTCCCTCCTCGGGCTCGATGAACGCCCAGGGAAGGCGAAGGTAAATTGTTGAGAGACCTGGGAAGTCATCAAGCGTGTCGGATGGTGCGAGTTTGCTACCGTAGTTCTTGAGAATATTGCTGTAGTAATGAAACGTCCAGCCCATCCCGGGGTTGACCAAAGCCTTTCCCGTGTCCGCAGGACGAACCACACAGAGATGTTTAGTCTCGCCCGAAGATGCCGCAAAAGACAAAAACAGCACACAACATACAAGCGCCGAAAGGCTCATCAGTTTACATACACTTATCCGATCCTTCCTCGTGGTTGTAAAAAAACAAAGCATCCTATGGACCTCCTTGGAGTTTTAAGTGGAGAACGTAAGGACATGAGACTCAATATCGCGGTCCGGGTTTCTCTATTCGAACTCATGGCTCAGTTTTTCTCATAATACCGGACTATTTTCCGGGAGAAAGATATTCTCAAACGTTTGTACGGAAGAACCGCTTATGATGACTCGGTCTTTATCTTCAACACCGATTTTCGCATAAGGTTTGTGGTATAAGGATACGGACACCTTTTTCCTCGCAAAGCCCCTCTTTTCAGTGCTTCCAGGCTGCTTCCCTCCGGAAAATCTTATACTGTCTGAAGGTTAAAATTCACGTTCAGCCTTCCTAAAATTGCAATCTGAACGCTTTTTGCTTAGGGCGTTTCGCGGCTGCCCTCGACTGTGCATTCCGTAAAGAGCTATCATCACCCATATCACTATGCAAAACTCACGCTTCAGCACTCTCATTTTCGCCTCCTTCCGAGACCGGGTTAGCCGACAAGAAAATGGCACGCCGACTATCCCAGCTCGCGTTTTGCGCACTGGACGATGCGGTCAATTTCCCGGGCTAAGGCTTCATCTATTGGCTCGGGCTTGTGCGTGGCCAAGATATGAGCTACCTCCTCCAAAACGCGAGCGGACATTGAGCTGCGCCCTTGAGCTTCCCAGACATCCCAGGTCTGGCGCGTCCACGCGGCAGCGGGCAGCCAAAGCTCCTCGCGGAAGTGTTTGACGGTATGTTCCTCCGCGAGATAACTGCCGGTGGGTCCAACGGCGCTTACCACGTCGGTGGCGAGGGTGTCGGCGTTGACTTCAAACCCACGCACGATGCGTTTCACATAGGCCACCATCGCGTCATCAACCGCCAGCCAGGCAAGTCCGGCGCCGTGGTCAGTTCCACAGATTCCCGCGTGTCCGAACATATCCGCGCCAGCCAAGGCGCCCAAAATAATAGTACTCCCCTTTTCGATTCCCGCCTGAGCGTCGAGAATCTTTGAGTCGGTAAGGCCCACATTGATGTACACCGGAAAACCGTAGAAGCGTCCCATCTGGACCATAGCTACAGCCATTAGCGCTTGTTCGGGGGAGCCGAACGAGCAAATGCTCGTGCGCGGGTCCATGATGTGGGGGATTCCGCCATAAGTCACCGGCGCACCAGGTACCAGTAGCTGTGTGACGACAACCCCTGCAAGTATTTCCGCGTTCTCTTGAGCCAACGTCCCCGCCAGGGTTGTCGGCGCCGTTCCGGACGCCATCGCCATCGGGCCGATGCTGACGGGTTGGCCGGCCCGCACAAACTCGGTCAGGACGTCTAAACCGTCGCGAGGCAACTGAAGCGGGCTGATCGGTTCCAAAAATGCTTCTACCATAGGACGCTCACGCAGGGCGGCATCACCGCCGGCAACGGTGCGATATATCTCCAAAACGTACCGAGCCGTCCGCTCATTATAGACCCAGGTGCGCGTCGGCTTGCCCGTGCCCTTCACCAGTTCCGCAGTCAATATTACTTCGCGACACGTTTCGGGCATCTCCGCAGGCTGAGCCATTGACCCCACTATGGTGATATTGGGCAAGGCATCGCCGAGGCAAATCGCATCCCGAGCGTCCTGTATTGTCGCGGGACGAAGCCGGCCGCTCTGGGAGTCTATCCAGCGAAACTGGCCGGGACTGGACATCAAAACGAGATCGCCGTAGCCGAAACGAGCGGTGCGAGTCGAATCACGACCGTACAGAACGTATCGCTTGCCGGCACGAGCAATACAGTCCATAACCAACCGCTCCGGCAAACGCGCGATTTTGCCATGATGCTCCACTCGGGCGCCGGCCTCGGCCAGGAGCTTCAATACTCCCGCGTGGTGAACCATAATGCCTGTATCGCGGAGGATGACAAGACTGGCGTTATGTATGGACTGTATCTCGCGATCGGATAAGATTTCTACGTGGATGTTTGCCATATGTGATGCTCCCTGCACGGAATGGCATAAACGGGATGGTTAGAGACATGAGTGGTAAGGCGAAAGCTCAAGAACCCTTCGACGGATAAATAGGATTTCCGAATCATCATGTCTATCCTGTTATCCCGTCAAAAAAAAGAATACATCGCCGAGCCTATGAACCAGTTCACCTATCACTTAACCACAAGTGAATGGGCCTTTTGACCCCGGCAGGGCGAAACGGCAATTCGACCTTGCGACCGGTCCCGGCTGACTTGTAGCCGGCACAGAGTGCTTCTTGCACGACGCGGCCGTCTTCTCCAGTTGCCTGCGGCTCTTCTTTGCCGCGGACGCAGCGGGCGAAGTGGTGCATTTCCTGAGGGAAACCGTAATTCCACAGTTCCTCGAAAACGGGATAGCTCCAACCTTTTGTGGTAGGCGCCTTCTCCACGGCATAACCATAGCCGTATTCGCTAAAGGTCGGTAGAGCGTTGCCCATATGCAGGTCGGCGTAGGTGACCCCGCCCTCACCGTAAACCTCAATGCGGTCCTCCATGCCGCCACGGCGTGCCCAACTGTCCTCGACCAACCCCACGGCGCCGTTGGCGAACTCGAGAATGCAGATGGAGTCATCCTCTCCTTTGGTCTTGTCACCGTGAACGTGAGTGGACATCTGACAATACACAGTTTTGATAGCGGGCCGACCCAGGAACCAGTAGCAAAAGGCGATACCGTGACAGCCCATGTCCATAAACACACCGCCGCCGGAGAGCTCGACATCCCAGAACCACGGCGAGTGCGGGCCGAAATGTTTCTCGCTCTGTTTGACCATATACACCTTGCCAAAAGCGCCCTGCTCGGCCATCTCCTTAGCTTTGACATACTTGGGCGTAAAGAACAACTCCTCGGCGTACATCAACAGCACACCTTTTCGGTGGCACGTCTCAATCATCAAATCCGCTTCTTCGAGTGTCATGCAAAAGGGTTTTTCACAGACGACATGTTTGCCCGCATTGGCGACGTCAACGGTCATCTGTGAGTGGAGATAGTTTGGCGCCGCTATCGTTACCATCTCGATGTCGTCTTCAGCAAGCATCTGCTTGTAATCCGTGAAGACCCGTGGGATATTGTACTTCTTCGCCAGCTTTTCAGCGTTGCCCGCAGTCGGCGAGGCGACCGCGACCACCTCCGCTTCATCGGGCATGATGCGAAAGGAATCGGCATGAATATCAGCTTCAAACCCCGACCCAATGATTCCTACTTTGACCCTTCCCTTATTGAGCATAATGAATATACCTCCTTTGACCCTCGCCAGCACGCTAAGACGTCGAGCACCCTGCTTATCTGATATTCTGTCATCCTTTGCGCCTTTGCGCCTTTGCGAGAAGCCTCCTCTTCCCCAATCCCATGAACTAATGCGCTACGCCTCATCAGAAAGAGATATTGTCAAAAGTTGTGGATGAGTCGAGAGAAGAGCGTATCCTCTAAGCA
>CAZXGF010000023.1:0-63603 GCA_964640185.1 uncultured Verrucomicrobiota bacterium
GAAGATGGTCTCCGGAGGGATGAACATTGACAGCATCGGCGTCGGCTTCAACCTGACAATAAGTCGCGAGGCCATCTTCGAGGACGACTTCGAGGATTATACCAACCTGTACGACTGGAACGACCTGGAGACTGTCGGCAATTGGGACGTCGTCAATGGCTCCGGCGAGCCGGATGTCGGGTGGCGTCTGTGGAGCACCACGGGCAACTATCTGGGCGACGAGACGGACGACCGGAATCCCGCCATTGCGGGCATGACCGGCAACTACGTGATTTCCGACAGCGACCTCGTTGGCACAGCCGACCTCGACGAGCAACTCGTCACCCCGGACATAGACTGCACCGAGTACATAAGGCTGAAGCTCGATTTCAGCAAGAACTTCAGGGTCTATCCTGACGACGCGGATCACACCCAGATTGCGGAGGTGGACATCCGGGAGGTCGGCGGCGGCTGGGTCAACCTGCTGTCCTACAACGTGGACTCGGTTGACCCCAACCTCGATCCGGCGGTTGACAGCAGCCCTGAGAAGCTGGACCTGTCGGCTTACGACGGAAAGACCTTCCAGCTCAGGTGGCACTTCTACGAAGCCACGTGGGACTGGTGGTTCGCCATTGACAACGTCATGGTCTCCGGCGACCCGAAGCCGACGGAGGTAACTAAAGGGGTCGTCCTGTCGGTCGGGATTGCTGACGGCAACCTGAACGTGACATGGAATGCCTTTGGCACGACGGGAGACTACTACGTCGAGCGCAGCACCGACCTGCTTAGCTGGACGGAAGTGCCGGGGGGTCCGATTAGCGGCGCCAGCACGGCAGTGGACGTCAGCGGTGACGACGCAGGCTTCTACCGCATCCGCGGAGACTGACCCCGTAGCCAACGCAGACGCGACCAGCCCCGCCTTCCCGGCGGGGCTGGTCTTTGCTCAGACAATCCTTGCCCGGGGAATGTGCGGCGAGACTCTTTCCCGGCTAACACCGGGCGAGAGCCGAAAATCAGATGCAGCACGATAAAGACAGCAGAAACCCGAACCTTCCTGCACGATTCAACGAAGACGGCCCGACGGGCGCCGGCGAGCTCATCTCCGCAAGAGGCCACGCCAGAGCAAAGTTAGGAACAAACCCATGAGCCACGCAAACCGCAAAGCACCGGCGGTGTTCTTTTATATCGGTTGGGTGGGGATAGTGATTTTCCTCTTCGCATCCGCCGTTCCCGGAGCCCGAGGTGGCTCAGTGGCGGACGGTACGCCCACGGCGACGCAGAACTTTTCGCACTCCGACCGGTCAGGAGTGGCTGTCAGCAGCCCGGGGAATAGCCAGCAAGATTTCCTCCCGGATAAGCAATTCCTCATTGAGTCCCAGCGCGCCAACGTCATCGCCAAGAATGCCGGGAACAGGCAGACCGACCTCGCTTTGTACTGGAACAATATGACCGACGGCTGCGTGCGGGCTTTTGCCTTCGATGGTGATTCCACCGATGAGATGAGAAACGCTGACGCAACCGCTAAGAACGTTCGCTACCGACACTATCGCTACCTGAGATTCTATCACCTGAAATACGATTACAACAGATGCGCTGTCTTCAACGGCAAAAGCAGCAAGGTGAACATCGGCTCCGCTGCCGACATCAGCAATCTGCGGAACTTCACGATTTCCGCATGGGTTTATGTCGCGAACGGCGGCGAGGGGGACCGCGGGCGAATCTACAGCAAATACGTGGATAGCAGGAATGGCGTGTGGCTGTGCGTGAGGGATGAGACCAACGGAAAGGTCAACTTACACGGCCGCGTCGGCTGCGCAGAGACCGCCGCACAAGAGAAATCCACCCTCGCCCTTTCACTTCGCGAGTGGCATCACGTTGCCATGACGTGGAATAACTCGTCGAAACGCATAGACCTTTACATGGACGGAGCCGCGGCAAGTTCCGATATGGCATATCCGATCTGCGGCGTTGGAAAGCAGGGGAATGATTCGCGAGCGGACGGGATTATAGGCAATGACGTGACAGGGTCTTCAACGTTCGATGGCTATATCGCGGATTTCTTCCTTTATAAAAAGGTGCTAACGACTGCTCAGATCGAGTGGCTTGCTGACAAGGGGGAGTTTCAGGTCACGCCCAACCTCGGTGCCATGGGGAAATACGGGAACTTTCCGCCGGGACAGATGCAATCGCCTGTTTACGCGGTGGAGGATAGCGAGGGCTACATCTGGGTGAGCGAGTTCGGGACTCCGCGTGTTTCCAAACTGAACCATGCCGGCGAAGTCGTCAGAACGCTCGGGGGCGAGCGGGGAGCCGGAGACGGCGAGTTCTACGGGCCGTGGGGATTAGCCCTCGACAAGGAGGACAATCTGTACGTCGTGGACTCGGGCAATGACCGAATCCAGGTCTTCGACAAGGAGGGCAACTTCTTACGCAAGTGGGGCGGTGCAGGCTCGGCCGACGGCCAGTTCAACTTTCCGATATGCGTGGCTGTCCATGGCGACAGTGCTTATGTTGCGGACAGAGGAAACCGTCGAATCCAGAAGTTTACCCGCGAAGGCGCATTCATCACCAAATGGGGAAGCCCCGGAAAGGGCGATGCGACCAGACGCAACTTGCAGTTCTACAAGCTGGAGGGCGTAGCCTGCGATGCCAAAGGCAACCTCTGGGTGCTCGACGCCGGGTTGGGCCACGATAAGAACTGGCTCAAACAGTTCGCTCCGAACGGGAGGTTCCTGCGGACAATCAACAGTGAGGACCATTCGTGCCACGGTCTATCGGTCTCCGGCGAAGAGATTTTCGTCGGGGACGGCGGAGACATGTGCTCGCCCTTCTTCTGCAAATATAGTATTCGCTCCGGGAAACGGACTGGCTATTGGGGAACGCTCGGGAGCGATAAAGATAAAGTTCTGGCGGGTTGGGGCGTGCACGTTACACCTCGTGGAACGGTCCTCACCACGGACTGGTTCGGATGCAAGATTCAGGAATGGACGAAAAAGGGCGGGTTTATTCGGTGCATCCCGGCAACCAGCCTTCACGATAACGGCTATTCCATCAGGTGCAAGAACACTTCCTCCTCTCCTCGGCAATTCTACCAGACCAGGACGCTGAAAGCGGAAGAGTACGTAGTCTGCTTCATGGCGTACACCGACGGTTCGCCCGTTACCTCGGCGGATGTGCTCCCCTTCGCGGGCGTAGCTTTCACCAACGAGATCAGCGAGTTTCATTACGGGCGAGGGAGCGGCGGCGCTTACCTCTGCTGGGGGACGTTCACGGCAACGGCAGAACCGTGGAATGTGGGCGCGGAGGTTAAGTCGGGCAAAGTCGTCCATATAGCCCTTCCGACCTGCTGTCCCCGGTGGAAGTCCGCGAGCGACCAACACCTCGCCAGCCCGCCCTCGATCGGTCCTTTCCCCGTAACTCCCGCCACGACAGTTGAATAGCGCCCTGAATCTCGTGGAACTTTGAGGTGAAGACGAGGTTAAGTCGCGTCGTGTCAGTCGGTAATGGTGTAGGTAACTGACCTCACAACATCACTGCTAAGGTCCGCCTCCGAGGCGACCGTTGCCTCGTACCTCAGAGCGCCGTCGCTCACCATCTCACCGTAGATTCCCGTCACAACGTCAATCGGGGTCGTGGAAAGCCCTTGCGAGCCGGTGGCGGTTGCATGAGTGCTCTTCCCGCTGACATTCGCCTGAACCTTCAGTGTTACGCCTGCCGGCAGAGCCTCCGCCAACTGCGCCGTGATTTTCTTCGCGCTCGCCGAGCCAACGTTCGTAAACCAGGATAGTCTCGCGCTCTGGTCCGTCCCCACAAGACTGTCACCGCTCTCCGTCCAGGCAAGGCTGACCGTGCTGCTGACGTTGACCTTGACCAAATTGAACGACGGAACGCAGATGGTTACGGTGTGGCTTGCGGTAGATCCCACCGGCGACGCGGTTCCAGCTATCCCCAGACTCAATACTGCAACGGCCAAATAGAGTGTCAGTCTTTTCATCTCTCTCTGGGAGGAACCGAGGTCAACGCTCGGTCTATTCCCCTTGCGGCTCCTTTTCGGCGATGTGTCAGGCGGCCTTTTCTACTTGGGCTACCAAGCTTCGCTCACGCCCGAGCGTCATCTATCGCTGCCGACCCCGCGCCTCTTGAAGCTGCCAGCACCTAACTTACGACAAATGTGGAGACTTTGCTTCCGCCGCTGTTTGCTGCTTGTGAAAGGTCATCGGGTGGGGCTACTTTTCGTCGGGATTGAGCTTCCACCCCTGGCACTCAAACCTAATCGCGTTGTTTGTTACGCAAGGAGACTGCCAAAAATGGACATGAACCGTACAAAATCGCTTCCGTTGCCCCGGGCGGCCCAACGTCTCCGACTCTGGCATCGTGCTCTCTCCAGTGGGATATTCCCCACTTCTTCGTAATTCATGGGAATCGCCTCACAAATGGAGCGAAACTGAGGTTCATCCCCATGCTTGCTGGCCATTGGGCGTTTTTACATGCACAGAAGTCATAGGGATTTTCTAAGCGGCGCGACCGGCTGAGATGCTCGGGTAAGAATCCACACTCAAAACCTCTCCGGCAAACCACCCCAAAACTGCAATGATTTGGCATCGTTCCCGACGAGAGGAACAAAAATGTCGCTTTCCACTACAAATTGGCACACGACTTTCTACGGAAATCGGAGACGTTGCTCCAAAAGATGGAGACAGCTCCTTGAAAACCAGGCGAAGCGGAAAACGCTACGGAGAACGACACGCTGTTTGATGACAGTGATGGTCGCCGGGGGGTGACCACTAAGTACGGATTAAGAAAGAAGAAAGGTGAAAAGCAAAAAACGAACGAGGTAGCGTACCGGGAGATGTAGACCAATTCGGCATGTTCTCCCAAACCCAGAAGCGAAAGAATCAAGAAACAACATAAACAAAACGAGAATGGAAAGGAAAGAATGAAAAAACTAATCACAGGTATTGCCGCGGTAGTGTTCAGCATGGGGATAGCGGCAGTTGCAGCGGCAGTAACGGACACCGCCAGCCACACCGTAACAATCACGATGCCGAACCTCGACCTGATAGCGGTCAGCGGTACTCCCGGAACACTCACCATTGCAGAGCCTACGACTTTGGCGGAGAGTTCCGTTCCGATGTACTCAAACGAGGACACGAGCACCAGGCTGCTTTGGCTGACAAACCGAAGCGGGAGGAAGGTCACCGCCGAGCTGGACGAGGCGCTGCCGGCCGACCTGAAGCTCCTGGTAACCGTGACTCCCACAGCCGGTAAAGGCACGAGTGCCGGCGAGGTGGAGCTCGCCTACAACAGTGCCAAAAACGTTGTCACCGAAATCTCCAAAGTTCTCGAATGGAACGCGGAGATAAAGTACCGTGCCTCGGCTACAGCGGAAGTTGAGGACACCACTGAGACGCCAACGGTCACCTATACAATTACTAACTAACCGGCCGGGGGAGCTGCACTGCTGTTGGCCGAGCCGAGCATGGCAGTGAGCAGGCCGGGGGGGGAGGTAGAGATCGGGGTAGGTCCAACCGGGCCTACCCTGATTCTGTGACGCCTTTTGGCACCTTTTATGATGGTTGAACCAGGATTATTATGAAAACGATCATCATCTTCGCTCTTCTTTTACCCTTTGGGTTGGCGCTTCTCGCCCAGCAGCCAGCCGAGGCCGTGTCAATTACAGTTATCGGGAGCTGGAATCCAGAGATAATTGTTCTCCGCCCGACCGCCGGACCCGGCGGCGGACCCAAAAGCACGTGCAAAAGCGCCGTCAACCAGATTCGATTGAGAATTTCAGACTCCAGCGGCGGCTGGAGGATTCATGTTCGCAGGGAAGACACGAACTGGCACAAGAGTTTCGTGTTGAAAATTCGGAAAACGTCAGGGAAGAACAAACCGACCATAACGGTCGGCGATACGGATACCCTGTTTTTCTCCGGGACGAAGGACACGAATTGTATTCTTCAACTTTTTCTGGAGGGAGTTTCCTTAGAAGTCTCGCCGGATACCTATACTACCACGCTCATTTATACCGTAACCGACGAATGAGGAGATGAACAGGACAATGGGAAATATCACTGGAAAAAAGCGGTTACCCACTAATGGTTGGCATAAGTTCCTGATGCTGCTTTCACTGGTTCTCATGTTGGCGATTGCCGCCGACGCCGGGGCGGCAGTTCTCGGGGGATTGACGAGAGAAGAAACCGCCACAATTGGGCAAACATACGGGGCGACAATCGTCCTCAACAATAAAGCACTCGAGCCTCAGGAGGTCAAACTTTATCAGACCGATTATCTTTTCTTCTGCGACGGCACGACCCAATACGGGGAGGCGGGAAAACTGAAGCGCTCAAACGCCGATTGGGTCACTTTCAGCCCCAGTTGGCTGACTATCCCTCCAAAAGGGCAGGCCGTGGTGAATTACACTGTGGAGGTTCCGGATGACAAATCTCTGGCCGGGACCTACTGGAGTATGCTCATGGTGGAGCTTATTGGAAAAGACTCACCCGAATCTGCCGCACGTCCGCAAGAGGGGAAAGTCCGCCTCGGTGTCCGGCAGGTTCTTAGATACGGGATTCAGTTGGTGACCAATATCGGCGATACCGGCAGTCCCAATCCCCACTTCTTAGGTACAAAACTGCTGGCGAAAAAGGAGGGCGGGCGGGTTCTCCAGGTGGACCTGGAGAACAAAGGCGACCGCGGGATAAGACCTCTCCTCTGGGCAGAACTTTTCGACCAGAAAGGGCGCTCCGCCGGCAAGTTTGAGGGGGGAACCACGCGCATCTATCCGGGGACTTCTGTCCGGTATCGAATTGACCTTAGCGAGGCGCCGGAGGGCGAGTACAAAGCTTTGGTCGTGGGCGACGCCGGAGGCGACAACGTTTTCGGCGCCACTTATACCCTGAAGCTCCAGAAGAGAGAAATCGCAGAGTAACCAATAGTGGAAAGAAATGCAGCCCTCTGCTTTATCATTGTCTGCCTCCTGGCGAGCGCATGCGCCGGGGCTGAGGAGGTCCGCGTCGAACCCACCGTAACAAAGGTTATTGAAGCGAAGCCCCGCGCCGTTGTAACCGCTGCATTTCGCGTCACCAATGTGGGTAAGGAAGAGCGGCACTTCCTCGCCCGAGTGAGTCTTCCCCAAAACTGGCGGCTCGTAATCCAGCAGTCCCCCTTTCAACTCGCGCCGGGGCAAAGCGATATAAGACTGGCGAGCTTCTCCTTACCCCGCACGGCCCTGGCGGGCACGTATCGGGTCAGCTACTCCGTCGCCGACACAGCGGCTCCATCCGTCAGCGAGACTTCTGCCATATCCGTTCTCGTTCCGCCTGTTGCCGCTCTGGAGTCGAATCTGCTCGAAGCTCCCCGGTGCATAATCGCCGGTGAAGCGTACCGGGCGTCTTTTCTGGTCATAAACCGGGGGAATTCGCCTTCCACAGTTGCCGTGAAGGTGGAGAGCAGCGAGGGCTATCCCGCGGTGATTGATGTTAAAAGCGTTGAGCTTGCCCCCGGAGAATCAAGAAAGGTTACCGCATCCGTAAAAACAGACCAAGAAATACGCCAGAAAGTGATACATCGCCTCCGGTTGACAGCGGCCGAGAGCGGACCGGAGGGGCAGAAGGTCTCAGCGTCCGCAAAGAGTTTTGTGGAGGTAGTTGCGCGAATAACCGGCATAGAAGACCCTTTCCACCGCCTGCCGGTGAGAGTGACGTTTCGCGGGCTTATGGAGCGCAACAGGGAAAGAAAGCAAGGCTTCCAGGGGGAGATTGCCGGCTCGGGGACACTCGACGAACAGGGCACGAAGCACCTCGATTTCCTCTTCCGGGGCCCTGACCTTGAGGACATATCTTTCCTGGGCGAGCGGGACGAATACCGCGCCAGTTACGAGACGGATAAATACGCCGTTCATCTCGGCGACCGCGGTTACTCCCTTTCACCCCTGACCGAGTTGTACCGTTACGGCCGGGGCGCCGAAGGGATGCTCAACCTGGGCAACTTCAGATTGGGGGCATACCGCGAGGAAAGCCGTTGGCTTCAACCCAAGCAGGAACAGACCGCCGCCAGCCTCGGCTATCGCATAAACGAAAACTACGAGCTCAGCCTCAACTACTTAAAAAAAAACGAGTTGGGGCGCTCGCGATAACCTCCCCCAGGCAGATAGCCGGGGGCGATATTTTCAGCCTGAGAGGTTTACTCCAACCCCAGGAGGACATTGACCTCGACGTCGAGTACGCCTTCGGAGACAGGCAGCGGGAAGAGGGAAACCGACAAGATAGCGCCTACCATCTGGACGTTTTGGGGAATCACAGGTGGATTTCGTATCATCTGGAAACCGTTCACGCCGGTCCCGATTATCCGGGGTACTACAGAGACCTCGACTTCAAATCCGCAAGGGTAAGCCTTCCTCTCTGGAAGACTCTCAAGGTAAACGCCTACTACCGCGATGACCGGCAAAACCTCGACCTGAATCCAGTCTTTCACTCGGCGCCTCAGCGAAACTACTATCAACTGGGACTTTCCTACAAGCCGTGGCGCCGAACGGGCCTTTCCCTCGATTACTGGAATCGCGTGCGGGAGGATCGTCTCCCTGACCCGGATTTCGATTTCAGTGAAGAGACCTTGAGATTCACCTTAGCCCAGAGCTTCAAGACCTTGGCGCTTTGGGCCTCGGTGGACGTAGGCGAGAAAGCCGACAAGCTCACCGGCCAAACCGGCCCCCTCGAAGAATACTCATTCTCCGCGTCCTGGAAACCGACCAGTGGTCAATCGTACAGAGCCTATCTTCAGTTCTCACAGGAGGCAATAGCGGACGACGATTGGCGAAGAATAACCGGCGGGCTGAACGCATCCTTTCAACTCGGCCGCGCGAACTCGCTCGCTGTAAACTACCAGAGGAGCAACTACGAAGGGCGGTCCAGCATGGGGCGAGACCAGGTTGATCTTCAGTTCGCGCACAGGTTTCGCAATCACCACCAATTATCAATATGCGGGCGATACGTTTCCCGCAACACCTCATTCCGCAGTCACGATACTGCCGCCCTGGTCGCATACGAAATTCCGTTCGGGCTTCCGGTGAGCCGCAAGAAAAGCACAGGCATACTTAAAGGCCGGGTCTATGATGCCGAAAACCCCGAGCGTCTTGTGCCGCGCGCCATCGTCAGACTCAGCGAGCTGACAGCCGTCACCGATAGAAAAGGCAATTTCACATTCGGCTCCTTGAAACCGGGCGACTATTATCTCGCCCTGGATAAAGCAAGTATTGGCATGGACCGCGTCACCGTCGAGAAAAGCCCCATAAAAATAGCCGTCGCAGGCGGCAAAAAGAACTATGTTGAAGTCGGCGTGACCCGCAGCGCGAGCCTCACTGGCCGTGTCGTGGTTTACCGCCCCGTAAAGAAGCCCGCCGACGCAAATCCCCTCCGAGAACCGCAGAACGCCGCCAGCTTCACACCCGGAGACGCAAACAGCGCTGAAAGCGAAATGGCGGAATCCTACCCGTTGCCGAACATCCTCGTAGAGCTCAGAAATCCCTCCGAAACTCTCCGGCGTATGACAGACAGAAAAGGGCGCTTCACGTTTGAAGAGGTCCGCCCCGGCAAGTGGACTCTCAAAATCTACAATGTCGGGTTGCCTGAGCATCACTACCTCGAGCGCGACACTTTCACATTTGAGTTGAAACCCGCCGACAAAAAAAACGTTCAGGCAAGAGTCCTCCCGAAGAAACGCCGCATCCAGATCATCGAAGAGGGGGGAGTTTTGGAGGAGCAGTGACGCCGACCATTCACCTGCCCGCCAACACAGACCCGACTTTGCGCCCTTGCGAGAGGACCCCGTTTCCCCTTTTTATCCCGCCAAGACGCCAAAGCCGCCAAGGTTTTCGCGAGAGCTTCTCCGAGTCTCGCCCTGCGAGACTATTCCAGCGCTTGCCCCTTCTCGCGGAGTGCATTTATCTGCCGACGGCTGCGCCGACAATACTCTCTCAGCGTCTCCATGCCGTACTCCTTCGCCAGCGCACGCACACTTACCCCCGGCGCCGCAGATTCGAGAAGATACCACTGCTCTTCGGTGAAATGCCGCATCCTTACCTCCCCCGGATGCTCACGAAGGAGCTTGCCAATTTTGCCGCCGTTAAAATTCTCGTGAAAAAGCGCTCGATCCAGGTCGAGTTCCACCACCGTCACCGGCGGATTTGATTTTCGGGTGTGGCGAATGACATCTCCCGTGATGTCCACGAACATCGCATCGCCGTTCTGCGTCGAAGTGACGATGTAGTAGTGGTGCACCATCGAATACGCGCGAAACGGCATCCCACCCGAATAGGCGCTCGGCCAGAAAACGACCTCGGCGCCCAGCTCATCAGCTCTGTCCCACAGCGGCGGGAAATTGATGTCGAAACAGACGAGTATCGCTATCCGGCCGAAATCGGTCTCGAAAACTTTCACCTCCCCGCCCGGCGTCACCCCGTGCTCGCTCCAGTAGGGATAAACCTTCCGATATACGCCTGCGACCTTTCCATCTCGCCCGACCACGACGGTGGAATTGTACCGCTTCTCCCCGACAAGCTCGTACAGGGGGTAAATCACGTACATCCCATACTTCCGCGCCACCTCGGTGACCGCCTCCGTCGTAGGCCCGGGGACCGCCTCAGCCGCTCCACCCGTCCGCAGAAAATCCTCCGGCAGACACGCAATATCCGCCCCCTTCTCCCCCGCCGCCCGCAACAGCTTCAGCGCTTGCTCGAGGTTCTTCACCCGACTGCCCTGACTCTTGAAGCAGATGCTCGCCACCTTGACCCGCTTCCCCTTTTCGCCTTCCGCAGACACCGCCGACGCTTGACGGAAGACAACTTGGAAAGCAATGGCCAAAACGATGGAAATTCGCAAGGCCGAGCGCGAAAAAACCGTCATTTTTTTGTCCTCCTCCGAGCACAGAAACGACCGCCTACCTCACCGTAAACCATGCCTCGCTGCCATGTCAAGGCGCCGCTGGGCTGGCGCCGCGTATGAGTAGCTGGATTTGCCAAGTGTAACGCCGCCGCTCCGGAGATGAACGTCGAGGGATTCGAGCGGGAGACCGACCGTCCGCGAGGCCCAGACACGCACAAACGTACCCTGGTGAGATCCCTTAATTTTCCGCGTTCTCCCCGGAGCATTCCACATTCGTTGTCGCTCTGCTTCATCAATCGAACGCCACTTCGAGCGTGCGGAATGCTTTTCCTTGCGAGGAGTGGATGTTCTTGAGCGTCTTCATATTCTTCGTGCCCGGCTCGCCGACCTTGACGGTGTACGAGCCAGCCTTGAAAACCTTCGGTCGGAAGCTCGTGCCCTTGATGCGAAGCGTATAGACGATTTCGCTGTTCGACTCATCAATCACCTGCACGACCGCATCGGTGATGCCACTCACCTTAATCGTCGGCAGATAGGCAGCGGCATTTCGGGCGTAGTTATCGCTTTGCTTGACCGTTATCGGCCAGCCCGGATATTGGCCGCCGGTTTTGGGGTCGGTCAGGTCGGCATAGCGGGGCCAACACTCAATGGTGATTGTGCGGCGGTCTTTGTCAAACCTGACGATGCTGTAACCTGTGGCTCGGTCGTAAAGGGTAGCCGGCTCGCGCCCCGACCTGAACGGGTTGGACACAGCGTAAACGGTCATCAAGTTGCCAAAACCATCCCTGAAATCGCCCGTGTACTTAGGGGAACCGGGCTTGCGGTTGCCGCCCGGCGCCGGGGGAAACCAGCGCCGCGGCCAGATGTTGGCGACAGCAGGAACGCACAGGGCAAAGCCCGCGTCATGCCATTCGTCCACACCGTACTGAATGGTGCTGCCCAGATGCTGGTCGCCGGCGAGGTGGAACGCGAAGCCTCGCCGCATCTCACGCAGGGCCTTGTTGCGACCGGTTTGCGGCCAGCCATTGGAGTCGGCGTCAGCGGCCCGCTGGTCATTCTTCGGGTATTCGCCGGGGTCCAGAATCTTTAGCCCAGGCACAACATCGTCGGTGTTGGCGGGCTTGGGCAGCGTCGCAACGTTCGAGAAGATAGTTTGCGACAGTACCACTTTCATCCAGACGCCGCGGCTCCAATCCGCCGCCCAGTCCCGCAGGAATTTGAGCTGCCTGTCGCCGAGCAGCTTCGCACCGGGCACGTCGGCACTTTTCGCCGGGTCGAAGTCCGGGTTCTGGAACCAGCCGTTGAACACTTTGCCTTCCGGGACCATTACCGTGGGGGATGATTTGAACTTGCGGTCCTCGAGGATGGCGAAGCTGACCCCGCCGTAAGCCATATCGCAATAATAGACAGCGATGCCTTGTTCGACCGGCGTCGGGTCGTAGGGGTCGGGGAGGTGGCTGGTCTGGGTGCGTTGGACCATGTTGACCCACTCGGCGGGCATGGTGTAACCGCCGGTGTCCTGCCCCTTTTTGCCCACTCCTTGCGCGTGGCGGCCGCCCGCTCCCCAGAGGTTGCCGTGGTAAACGTCGTGGTCATCCGGCATGCAGACGGTGGGTCTATCTCGCAGGAGGTCTCCGAACGACCAGCCAAACAGATACCACTTCCGAAGATAATCCAGGCACGCCTTCTCCAGCGGGCTGCGTTGTACGCCGTAGCCCCCCACCCGCTCATAAATCTGGTCGCCTGTAAAGACCAATACGTCCGGGTCGTGGGCTTTGACGTGCTCCACGATGTCAGTGTTCGGAAAGCCGAGGTCGTTGTTTCCGGTAAATCCCGCCACGACGATGGTCTTCTTGTCCAGCGGCTCGCGGCGAACTGTTCCCTGCCAATAGTACTCTTTTGGCTTACCGTCGGGCGCGGTCAGCTTGTAAACCAGGCGATAGGGCGTGGCGCGTGAGGCGTCCCAATTGGCGATACGGAAGGTGGCTGTGCGGGCGAGCTTGTGTATGCCGGCCTTAGCAATGGTGTTCCAGGGGCCGCTATTCTTTTCGCGAATCTGCAGGCGGACCGACTGGGAATCTTTCTCGCCGATGGGCGGCATTTGTGCGGTCATCTTCAGTATGCCCCTGCTGAGCGTGTACTGGGCGAAGAGGATGGGGCCGAAAGTCTGGTCGTCGTGAACATCAACCTTGCTGCCGGAGACGCTCCAGTCGCGAAACCAAAATCGCACGTCAGCCCCTTTTCCCGTCTTACGTCTCGCGGGACGGTCTTGATGGCAGACGAGCACGAGGTTGCCGATGAAGTTGTTGGCGGGAACATTGTCCCGACTGAGCTCCCCGATAGGTTTTCCCGTTGCAGGGTTGTGGGCCGAGAGAGTCAACTTGTAGCCGATGCCGCTCGGTTTTGCGGTCAGGCGAAGCTCGATGTCGTCGAGCGGGATGGCGCCCGCCGTTTGCCCGTTATTCGTATCAGGGTTGCCGATGAAAAGCTTCCCGCCGGTGCCGATTCCGGCATTCAATCCCTTACCGCGAATGGCGTTGTCCCGGTATTCGCCGAAGAGGCCCTTTGCACCGATGCGAAAGCCGACCCAGCCTTTCCGGAACACTGAATCATTCTTATTCAGACGGCCGAGGCGAACACTCATGCGAAGGTCGCCTTTCTGCTTCCCCAACTGACGCGTCAGGAGATTGACATTACGATCGGCGCCGTTGGTAACGCACTCCAGACGCCCGCCTGAGACCCGCCAGTCCTGCAACCGATTGGACCAGTATTCCGGTCCGACCCACACCCGCTGGACATCACTCGGCCAGGCACTGCGGAATCCTGCCACTTGTGCCGGGGAGTTGCACGCAAGCGTAGTGATGAAAAACGGGGCCATCGCCAGTCCCACCAGCACTCCCACGGTTCTTTCTTTCAGCATTTTTGTTTACTCCCTTTTCAGTTGCCATGAACCTGAGTCTTGGGGTTGACCTGTTCTCTGGATTATTCCTTGCGATCCTTAAAGGCCCAACTCCTTTCTCCAATACTTGAGATATTCCGTCGGCGTGATGTTGAAGGGGAGTCCACGCGATTTCATTACTCTCTTCTGGTTTGGGGCGTGCCTTGTCAGGAACTCTTCGGCGGCGATTCTCGGGTCCTCCGGGATTTCTCCCCGGTCGCCGGTCTCCTCGATCCACTTGTTCAATGTGGCTCGCAGTTCCTTTAGGACCGTCTGATATTTCGGATCCTCCGCCAGATTGTGGAGTTCGTACCGGTCGTTGACAAGGTCGTATAGCTCCTCGGGGGGGCGGCACGGAGCCATGAATCGCGATTGCTCCGCCGCAAGCTTCCCCTGGGCGTAAAGAACCTCCAAGAGTGTCAGGACCGGATATTGGCGTCTCTTGTAAAGGTTGGGCTGAGTGTACGGAAGGTTCGGGAAGAAATTGCGGATGTATTTGAATCGCTTGGTACGCACGCACCGAATGCGGTCGAAGGTTTCGTCACAGCGGTCCCTTGCGGCAAGAACACATTCCCGCTTCTTCGCCCTGGGCCCCAGAAAGACCTGCCCTTGCATGGCCTTGGGCGGCTCAACTCCCACAAGCTTCATGCACGTCGGGCCGAAATCAATCGCGCTGACGAGGTCGTCCACGACCGTGCCGGGTTTGATGTGCCTCGGACAGCGAACGACCAGCGGGATGTGCATTCCTCCTTCATACAGGAATTGTTTACCTCGCACATGGGGCCGCCCGTGATCGCCAAAGAAAAAGACGATCGTGTTATCAGCCAGCCCGTCATCTTTCAACCGCTTCAGGACTATCCCCACTTTTCTATCGAGCACCTGGGCGCATTCGAGATAGTTCGCCCAATCCCGGCGGGCGATAGGATGGTCCGGATAGTAAGGAGGAAGTTCAACCTTGTCCGGGTCAACGGCGTTTTCTGGGTCCCTTTTGAAATTTCGATGCGTCTCACTGAAATTCACCTGGGCGTAGAACGGCTGACCCGGTTTGCGCTGCCGCCAATCGGTCCCGTCAAAGGGCTTTCTTGCGATGAAATTGAAATCGGTTTTTCCTCTCCTTTTCCAGTTGCCCCCTCCGCAGTTGGAGGTGAAGTAGCCGGCAGCGCGGAAATAATCGGTAATCACTTTTACGTTGGGGGGGAGCGGTTTCTTATCGGGGGTTCGGTGCTGGTGGGCGCCGATGCTCGTCTGATACATCCCGGTCATGAAGCCGGAGCGGCTGGCGGAGCAAACCGCCGCCGTTGTGAAGGCGTTGGTGTAGCGCGCACCTTCGCTGGCGAGTTTGTCAATGTTCGGCGTCTTGACGAGCGGTGTGCCATAGCAGCCCAAATCCGGGCAGAAATCTTCAGCAATAAGCCACAGGATGTTTGGTCTTTCCATCTCGCCGGCGGCACGGGTGATGCGATTGAATCGGCTCGAAAGAGCGATTCCACCGGCTCCGATTGCACATTTCCTCAAAAAATCGCGTCGCCTCATGATGTCATCCCTCCTCTCCGCGGTCTCTGCGCTCTCTGCGATAGGGTCACTCCGTCCCGAAACCGAGCCATCGCCCGGGGCCCCAACCGCCAATTTGGTACTTTAGCTTTTTCTGTCACTATACTCGTTTCCCTTTTTTCAGGGGCAAGCAGAGCAACTGTTCCGGAAACTCGCCCTTGTCGCCGACGGCATTGGCCAGTCTTTGCAAGGTCGGGCCGCTCACTCGCTATCACCCTCTCACAAAGATACGGCAATGGAACGGCCCGGAAAAGGCGACGCATCACTTCGCCTGCTGGATTGCCCGGCGCAGCTTCTGCTCAGCTTCTGAGTTCCAGTATCCGCAATCCAGCTCAAGGAAGACGGAAGTATAGGGAACAATGAGGTTCGTTTTCAAAATCAGCACGCGGAATGTCTCTGCCGCCTCGTCCAGCTTGGCGATCAGCTCATCGTGCGGCAGAGTCTCAACTTTTCGGCCGCGAAGCAGAGCCGTCAGCTCTTTACGATATGCTTCGATTCCCGGGGCGGATTCCTCCGTTACGTATTCCATCTCCGCATCGAGATACACTGTGCCACGAACGTGCTTGGTGTCGTCCACGCCTTTCAGCACAGCTTTAACCACTTCAATCTGGCTCGCGCCCGTTGCGATGGTCTCGATGCCGGCTCGGCTTTGCGCCGGGTATGCTGAGTCGGCGACGAGAATCCAGTTACGGTGTCCGAGGAGGGGCAGCTCCCCGGCAAGCTTGTCCCGCCAACCTCCGCCTCCGCTGCGAACGCAGCCGGCAGTCAACACAGTCAGGCCAATCGCAACTACAAGAGCGGCCGCTTTCATATTTTTTTCGAGCACTTTCCGCATAGTCTCATTTCCTTTCATGGATCGGCAACGTCATTGCAACAGTTACCATCTCATTCTTATTCTCGCATCTCCACAACGAAACAATGGAGGAGAGCCGGGGGATCCGAGACACGATTGCCGAGCCTTCCGTCGCGACAGAATGTCGAAGCGCGCCTTCAAGGCCGCTCTTCAAAAGTCGCCAAAGTCGCCTTGCGAGAGATGGGAGAACAGAAAAACGCGAAGCACGAAACATGGCCGAGCGATTTCGCAAACACGGCGACGCCTACTTCCAATTCATCACGACGCCAGCCGTTGGCCTCACCAACAACGCGGCACAACGGGCACTGCGCTTCTTTGTCAAGGGCCGACACGTGACCCCATGCACTGGCAGTGGCAAGGGACGACAAGCCAATGAGCAATTATGGAGGGTGATTGCCACCTGTGCGCTTCAAGACCGGTCCGCCTTCGAGTTCATACGGCGCCCTGCGCCCTCCGACGGAAAACTGTGCCGCGCCATAAAGAAGAAAAGACTCCTCGACTTCTGGCCTAGCCCGGCGGCACGCCAGTCAGTTTCTCTTTCTCCCCCACACGTGCGGGGTTCGGAGACAATTACGTTTGTCCACCAGCGCCGACGGCGGGGTCCGGACACCTACCAAAAAGGGAATCGTCTTAGACCCTATCGTCGTCTCTCCCGAGGGCGGACAAGCCCGTTTTACTTCTTTGATGGAAGAATCGCGTCCTTGGCGGCTTTCGAGATGTGAAACTTCAAAGCCTTCTTCGCCGGGATCCTGAGCGTTTCGCCGGTGGCGGGGTTGCGCCCCATACGAGCTTTTCGCCTCACAACCACAAGTTTCCCCAAGCCGGTAATGGTGAATCCATCCTTGGCGCCCTTGTAAGCCATGGCAACCAGTGTTTCCAGAGCAGCCTTCGCCTGCTTCTTGGTGATCCCCGCGCCCTGTGCAATACCATCAATGACTTGGGGCTTGGTCTTCGGTTTCGCCATGTCGCCAGCTCCTTTCTTTAGGGTTCTGGGTGGAAAGCCAACTGCCTGTTTCTTTCTCCTGCCCGTAGGGCCACTTTTTCTATCCGCGAAAGGTGGTTCAACTTAGAAATGCCGCTCTTCGCGTTCGGCAGGACAATATCTTATCTCAGACCCGCCTCGATGACCCACGAAATTTTATGATAGCATATCCATAACAAGGTCTCGTGTCCACGTTTTTCCCGGGTGTGGCTGCGTTTCCGGGGCATATCGGGCACGGCCCTGTGTTCTCGTCGCGGTCGCCACCCCGCCGCAGGCGGGGCTGCCGGGCTTTAGCCGGCATCACCCTTAGACACCTGCTTTAGCTGGTGGCCATCGGACGCCCTGCATCCCTCATGCCGGCCGGCTTTAGCCGGGCTTCTCGATCCAGCGGATTCATCCAGACCGCGCCACCGAAATGCAGCCACACCCTTTTTCCCGTTGTGCGCCAATATTTCGCGGTATGGGTTGTTTTCTGCTACGCCGTGGAAAGGATGTTTGCTCTTGACGCGACTGGCGGAGGTGTTAGGATGTCCTCAGCCAAATCGGTGTTTTTGCAGCGGGGCGCCAGGGGCTTTTGAGAAAGGCCTCCGCTTCAGAGATGGCGCCAACAATCATAAAAGCTTTTTCAGGAGGAGGGTGTTATGCGCAGACTCACTATGGGCTTGGCAGCGTTCGGGCTTGTTCTGGGGATAGGGGCGAGAGCTCCGGCAGCGGGGCAAACGTCTCGCCGCCTTCCCGTGCGAGAGTATATTGACAAAATGAAGGCCGGCTGGATCGGGCAGATGGTCGGCGTCGGCTGGGGCGCCCCGACGGAGTTCAGATGGAAGGGACAAATTATTCCCGAGGACAAGATGCCGAAGTGGCATCCCCGCACGGTCAACCAATTTCGACAGGATGACATCTATGTCGAGATGACCTTCGTCCGCACGCTTGAGCAGTACGGCTTCGACGCAGCCATTCGTCAGGCGGGGATTGATTTCGCCAACAGCGGGTATGCCCTCTGGCACGCCAACCGAGCGGGCCGCGATAATCTCCGACGGGGCATCGCGCCGCCCGATTCGGGGCACCCTCGATTCAATAAGCATGCCGACGATATTGATTATCAGATCGAGGCGGACTTCTCCGGTTTGATCGCCCCCGGAATGCCGAACACTGTCATCGCCCTCGGAGAGAAGTTCGGCCGGCTCATGAATTACGGCGACGGCGTTTACGGCGGGCAATTCGTCGGCGGCATGTACGCCGAAGCCTTCTTCGAAACCGACCCGGTCAAAATCGTCAATGCGGGCTTGAGGTGCATCCCAAAAGGCAGCCAATATGCGGAAGCCATCCGCGACGTGCTCCAGTGGTACAAACAGAATCCGCGAAACTGGGAGAAGACATGGGAGCTGGTCGAGAAGAAATATCACCTGAATCCAGCGTACCGCCGCTTTTCATGCACCGGTCCTGACAGCGATTTCAATATAGACGCCAAGATCAACGGGGCTTACATCGTCATAGGTCTGCTTTACGGACAGCGCGACCCGGACAAGACCATCGTTATCTCGACCCGCTGCGGACAGGATTCCGATTGCAATCCTTCCAGCGCAGGCGGCGTGCTTTTCACGACCATCGGCTTCTCGAAACTGCCGGAGCGATTCAAGTCGGCACTCAACGAAGAGGGCGTCTTCAGCCATACAGCGTACAACTTTCCTCGCCTGATTGACGTCTGCGAGAGGCTCGTGTCGCAGGCGGTTACGCGAGCCGGCGGGCGGGTCGAAAAAGACGCGAGCGGCGAAGAGGTCTTCGTCATCCCCGTTTTGCGTCCCCGGCCTCCCAGACTCGAACAATGCTGGCAGCCCGGCCCCTTTGCCGACAGCCATTTCACCGAAGAGGAGATGGAGCGGGTAGTCGTGGTTTCAGGAGTCAACCTCAAGGACGCTATGAGGAGGTTTGCACCCGGCTGGAAGGTCGCCAATTGCGGCTCTGACATGGACCCCGGCCTCCGTCCAGAATGGGGCGGCAAGAAGAAAGTTCTGGTAACGCATCCGCTTAACCGGGAAACCGGCTGCACATTGAGCCGAAAGGTGCAGGTCCCCGCCGATAAGAAGACCACGCTCCGCCTGGTCGTCGGACACGACCCCCAGGGCGACTGGACGCTCATCGTCAAAGCCAACGGCAAGGAGCTTTTCAAGAAGTCGGTCGGCAGGGACACCGCCACTAACGGTTGGATGGAAGTCAGTGTGGACCTCTCGGCGTATGGCGGCAAGGAGGTTGTGTTAGAGCTTGTCAACCAACCCAGCGGCTGGTCGTACGAGGCTGGTTATTGGGCGGAGATTTCCATCCAGAGCGAGTAGCTGACTGAGTCGCGAGGACTGTGTAAAGCGATAAGCCACGCAGTATATTGCCATCTCCGGCCGCCCATTAACCGAGGCTCTCGGTATTCTACTCAAAGCTCTTCCGGCAGTTTCCGCGATTATGCGAGGCTCCGCGTCTTCCTGTGTCCGGCCTCTGAACATTGCCCGGACTCACACTCCCTCCTATTCGCATCGTGGGGCAAAGTTGTCAGGAAGAATTGTGATGAAGCGCAAACTCCTTGTTTCTCTGATTCCGTTCGTCACCCCCCTGGCCCCGCCAGCGGTAGGCGAGAGCCTGTGGCTGGAGAGCGATTCTGCACGAGCGTTTATCTCCAACGGGCTGATGAGGACGAAGCCGGAGGCGTGAAGGTTGCACTTCTCGCCAGGGTGAGGTACGCGCCTTCATCCTCCACGGGCAAAGCGATCTTTCGCTTCTTGTCCTCGTAGTCCTTCCCGTCGCCGAGTTGAATCGTCTCCTCGTGGGTTGGAGCGATTCCCGCCAAACGGATTCCCGTGATGCGGCTGAGGTTCTTCTCCTGAAGGAACAGCTTCATGAGGTCAACTTTGTACGCCTTGATGTCGACCTCCGGGATGTTGCGATACGTCAGTTCGATTTGAGCCTTCTCCTTCGGCAGGAACGTGGAGACGTCCTCGAAGCTCAGCGCCTTGTCCTCGAAGTATGCGATGGCTTCCTTGGCGTCGGGGAAGCGGTCCTTGACTTCCCGATAGCTCTCGATGGCTTCTCGCGGCTCGCCCCGGGCGTGAAAAATCTGCCCGATCATGTACAACGCGAGCCATTTGTTCTTGCTCTCCTGCTCGACGCCGTGCGCGTCTTTTATCATCATCTCCGCCACCTTCTCGCAAAGCGAGATGGCTTTGTCGTATTCACCGAGTGAGAAGCGGGCGATCGCCTCGGTGTAGATGAAGCTGTCGAAGAACTCACTTTCGGTGAGCTTCTCTTGGAATCTGCGAGATAGCTTGACCACCTCCTCGTATCCCTCCAGCTCCAGGAACGCGTTGACCAACGAGAAGCTCGCGTCGTCGTTGGCGGGGTTTTTCGGATAGAGCGTCAGGAAGCTGTTGAGCATCTCGATGCTGCGGGAGATCATGTCGGCTTTGGTGAGCTTTTTCTTCTTCAGCTCCTCGTTGGTCAGAACCTCGGAGGCTTTCGCGTAGATCGCCTGCGACAGCGCGAAGTAGGTGGATTCCGTCGAGGGCATGTCGGGATACTCCAGCCAGAGGTCCCTCATGTAATCAACCGACCGGAGGAACTTTCCTTCCGCTTGAAGCTTCCCGGGGATCCGTGTGGAGACCCGTTGAGAGTGGCAATGAGTAACGCGAAGCTGGGCGTCCGGTCCAGCTCGCGTCACTTGTCCTCGGTGTTTTCTGATTGCTCGGGCGGGGGGAAGTCAAGGTCCTCCTTGTCGAAGTACTTGGTCGCGGCCTCGAGATTGGCCTTCGGGATAGACAGGCTGCATTGCTTGATGGCGTTTGCGACCCTGAATTTCGCCACATGGCGGCCATCTATTTCTACGAGGATCCACGCGCAGATCTGACGCTCCAGCGGGGTCTTAGTCGTTCTCAATATGCGTAGGATGGCGGGGACCGCTGGATTTCCTATTTGCGCAAGGCTTCGGGCAGCCGGAAACTGAGAGGCCAAAGCTCCGGTCTCAACACCTCCGACCAACGGGGTTACGCGATAGGTGAGGTTTTGCGTCAGAATGCGGATTCCCTTCTCCGCGCGCAGTTCGCCAAGCAAGAGTATCGCCAGGTGCTTCGGGGTGTTCCAATTCTGGATTCTGGTCGTCCCCTCATAGCTCTCTCGGTCGTCAGAGCCCGCGATCACCACGAGGCTTCGAATGAGAGAACGTCTCTCATTGAGTATCCTGCTTCTCGCTTTTACCCTTTGCCCGATATTCGCCGATTGGAGTGACCGGGGTGAGCTTTTCCCGTGTCCCGCGAGGTCTTGTGCGGCCATGACATGATGAGATATCACGATAAAAGCGAGAAAAGGTGTGAGTTTCCTATTCATTATCATTGACCTCCGAGAGATGTTAAGGGTTGTTGGGAACATTTACCCATCCTCCGCCAAGCTTCTGCAAGGCGGCATCGTGACGGGTGAGGAATTCGGTACTGCCCTTTGGCTTCAGATAGAGCTGGTGATGCCACTTCTGGATGTCTGAGCACTGGCGCATCTGACCGCCAATCGAAACGAGGGCCCATTCTTTGAAGTTGGCTATCCATAGTACATAGTCGCCGCACTCACTCTTTTTTCTGGACTTGCAAACGGGACCGTCGATCATGTAAATATGGTTCTGGTTGGAGGGGGTCAAATCTTCATCCGCCTGCGTGGTGTCATCCGGGTCCCACGGTATTCTTTCCTGAAACAGAGACCAGCTCCCTGTTGCCCATCTGTTCCACGCCCTTCCCCAAGCGTCCCTGGTGAGATCGAACACGACCTCGCCCGGCAGCACGCCCACGGGTTTGATACTGCCCTGGCATTCCATACAGTTGGCGAAGTATTTGCACTTCTCGTCGTAATCTCCCACTACTCCGTCACCGTTCGCATCATCCCAACTGATCCTGCCGTTCCTGTCGGAACTGACCTTGAAGAGGGGGTCGCTGAACTTCTTCTCACAATCACCCTGCTGAGCTCGAGCGAAGAGCGGCGTCACCGTAACCTCAAACACGGTGATCTTGACAACGTCGGAGCAGATTTCGTCCTGGCCGTACTTGACGGTCGCTGTCAAGGACACATCTCTGAAGTCTTCTGTTCCGGACTGGCCTTCGATGAGGAGCGGATAGGGCATCTCGTCGGGATCGTACGCAGTTCCGGACGCCACCTCCGACGACTTGTACTCTTCGCCTTCCCACTTCTTTTTCGTCCACGACTCCCAGACCTTGATGTTGTTCTCGAATTCCACGACGACTGTGACCGGAGCGTGGTTTGGGTCCACGTCGATGCCGAACGACCTAAAATCATCATCGCCCCCGCCTCCGATAAAATCGTCGAGCTTATCTGGTTTATAGGTGCCGTTCGGAGGACTGTCGTTCGGTGTCCATCCATCCTCGTCGTCGTCGCTCCAGTTTACGTTCACATGTAGTCCCGGGTTCTGCTTCTCTTCCCCGCTCAAGCCGGCCTCGACGTCAACGGTGACAACCCACACGGTGATCGTATGCTTATCGCACATCCGACAAGGATCTGGCTCGTCGTCCCAAACGGTGAGTTCGACCCCGTACTCCCGGGGCTCGGAATACTCGTGTACTACTGAAGACCCATCGAGGAAAGTTTCATCACCCATGTCCCAGTCGTAGTCGGTTATGCCTTTACCAGCGTAATACGGGGGTCCGTTGTCCGTGTCATACGAGTAAGCTCCACAGTAGTGAGCCGTCAAGCTCACGGAGCCACCGACAGCAACGCAGAGCACGATCTCACCGTTGGATCCCCTCGCTTTGGCAATGATTTATGAATTAATCAGACTGGAGTTCGCGCAGAAACTTCTTCCCTCTTCTTGCAGCGAGGTGGGAGGGGTCTTTGGAGATCAATTGCCTAATGTACTGCCGGGCTTTGTCTTCCCTTCCGGTCTCCCTGTACGCAATGGCCAACTGATACATGACATCTGCCCAGACGGGGAAGTCCTTGTAGTCTTTCAGGATGCGCTCAAAAAGCTCGATGCTCTCCTTATAGTCCTCTCCTCTCTGGTAATGCATCCCGAGGTAGTAGCCCGCGTAGGGAGCAAATGTGCTCGTTGGATACTCCCGGATTATTTGGTGCATGCTACCCACGTATTCCTTCAGGATGCCTTCAAAAAGCTCGATGAGCTGGTAATCCATCCTGGGGAAGTGGCCCGCGAGGGGAGCGTCTCTGCTCGTCGAATACTCCCGGGCCATGTGGCGGATGGTGTCCACGGTGCCCCGACTGACGCCAGGTCCAACCGGGACTTCCCGTTGCTCTGGTCCCATGAAGAGGCGTCGCGCCTCGATGTCGAGACCCTGAGCCTCAATGATAGTAATCGCGATCGGTTCGGAGGAGACAGCCCCGCCGTAAAGAGCTTGTACGGCATACCTTCCCGTGTCGCGAAAAATGAATCTCCCGGCCCCGCGCACAACCCCAGAGACCAGGAGCACCGTGTGGGTCAACCTGTCGCCTGGATTCAACGCCGTCTTTCTTCCCAAGCTCCCCCCCTGCACATGAGGTCTTGGGGTCCACGTTTCGCCCTCGGGGTCCGTCACGCGGAACGTGAGGGTGCCAAACTCAGGCTCGAGATCAGTGACGACCTCTACGTCCTTCTGGGACCGGTTGCGTATCTCGACCGTTATCGGAACCGGTTCCCCCTGGACGAACGTCTCCTTCGGCACCGATATCCCGAGCTCGAGCGCCCCGCTCACGCTGCCCTCGGCAGCAGATGAGCTAAGGGAGCCCGCGCCAGTCAGAAGCACAATTCCTAATGCTGCACACCGCATGCTCATTCCGCTCTCCTCATGGTGAGTCAGTTCCCCTGATGGTAGCTAAGCAGCTACCGCAGAAGTTCGAGGTGCGAAGCGTGGGGTTCGGTGTCTTGTGCATTATGCACCCCCCCGCCGGGCCCGCTGTGGGGTGAAGGGGGACAAAAGCAGAGCACAGCGGCTCAGGAGATGTCGGCTCGCTGGATTCACTTTTCCTGTTGGCGTTTCGAACTCGCGCTCAGTTTTTCAAGTTTCTCCATGATGCCGAGGTTTTGGAACAGCGGGTTTGACTCGGGGAACTGGAGTCCTTTGACCGCAAACCCGCGGGCCTTCTCAAAGTTGCCCTTCTTGAAATGAGCCCAGAACAGCAGCGCGTACGCGTGTGCCCGCAGCCAGGAATCGGGGAACCGCTTGGACAACGCCTCCGCGGCTTCCTCCGCCAGCTTGACGTCCTCTGGAGTTGTGAAGTGCCCGATGGCCTGGAACACACCGGCATACAACGCGTACTCAGAGACGGGACCTGCCTGATCCGAAAGGATGCCTTTCCTCAAGAGCGACACTACCTCGGACGGGACCCCCCTTTCAAACCGGTTATGCTTACGCACGACATACTTGTAAATCAGCGCCTCCTCTTGGTTGGTGAAAGGGCCTGGTCGAACAGACTCAGGCTTCTCTAGAATATTGACCGTGATCTCGGCCGTTTCCAGCCTGTGAGGCCTTTGCCGCAACCGCAACTCTGCCTTGAACCTCAAGGGACCAGGGCTCATGCCGTCTGTCGGTACCATGTGCAGGATTACCTGGACCTCACCCGGAGCCAGCCGGCCTGTGAAGAAGTATGTCAGAATAGGCCCGACGTCGCTATGACGGACATAGTCACGATACGGAAGAGGGGTCAGCTCGGCCCCCTCTCTCCGACTCAGGATTGTAAGGCCCTGCGCCCAGCCAAGCTCACCGATGATTTCATAATCCATGGAACCTGCATTCCGCAAGCTGAGCTTCAACAAGATCGGCATGCCGACCACACACTCGGTCCTATTGGCCTCGATAGAAAACTCTATCGGTGGAGGACTGTGCTCCGCAAAAGCGGCCGCCTGTGCGACCGGCGAACAACACACTAAAAGAAGAATTCCACGGATCATGGCCACTGCCCCTCCTGTTAGTACGGATTCGCGCAGCTTCTGAGCTGGTTGATATTGTTATTGGAGAACCTATCGTACCCCTGGTCATAGGGATCCAACGCATACCAGTCATGCCGGCACAACCAGGGTGGCTTCTCCCAAAACATGATCCCCTTGTCATCCTCATCGAAGGAGCCACTATAATCCGCGTGATCCAGGCCTTGAACATGACCAATCTCGTGGGCGCAGACCATAAGGACGTTGAATAGTCCCTCATCTCTAATGGTCTCGCAAAAGACGTCAACACACACCGAATCTGCCACTCCCCGCAAGCAGAATGCGTTGCCATCGCCCTCCGGTAATCCCTCGTTTTCCGGGTCATCATCGCCACGATAGGAGTACCTGTTATGCGTCTCGCACGGGCCGAGTATGTTGCGATCGTAGCTCTCGTAGCACCAGCCGACCTCAACCGCCCAAAAATCCGCAGAATGCTGTACATCTACGGGATTATCCCAGTTGAAACCATGAGGGCCATAGCGGTTTCTATTGAAGTCGAATGTCTTCTGAGTATTGCCTTCTGCCTCCACGCACTCGACGTAGGCATCGTCGAAGTAACCGTTGAGCGCGGCGAGCGCGGCGGCGTTTGTCGGAGGGCTCAGGCCGGTCAACCATTCGGGGTCATCGGTCTCGATCGCGAAGGCTTTGTTTGACGGGTCTTGGGGAGTCATTTCGTACACCTCGCCCTCATCGTCTACACCGTTCTGGCCGTCGTTATCAAAGGTGTCGGTCGTGTAGTCGGTTTTCACGGTGACCGTATTGTTCGTGTTGTCCATCACCTCCCAGTTGGTTCGGAGGCTGAGACTGTTCGGCGCGTCGTTCCCGTCCGGATTCAGAATAGCTCCATGAAGACTATCGGCGGCCCAGCCGGGGTTGCCCTGAGACGTCAGCGAGTTGGTGCTGATGCTTGACGAGGTGCCGTCAATCTCAGCGAAGAACTGTCCCGCTGGTGCATTTCCCATCCTGTCGAATTCGACGTGAAGCTTTCGCCAAACCGAGAGCAGAGGCGTTTTATACTTCTCGGGAACGGTGCCACCCGTGGAGCCTTCCTTGAGGTCCAGACCCTTCTTTTGAGCCCCCGTATCTATCGCGACGACATCAAGGTAATCGGCCAAACAGTGTGCCACTACCCTGAAATTATTCCCCGGATTGCGACTGGTAATTGTGTACTCGAGTTCGGCGAAATCTGTCCCGCCTGAAACGGTCACCTCCTGCATACCCGTTGGTGTAATCCTTGGGCTTGAGCCCTTGTTGTCAGCTCCGTTATACGCCGTGGCAGTATCGTTGCTATCGACGACATTGTCCGCCCCATTCTGCGTGGGGTCATCCATGTCAAAAACTTGAAAGTACACTTTAGACGTCCGGCCGGCCGGCATTGTTACGTTGATCGTAGCCTTGGCCTTCACCTTATCGTGGAGCTCTCCGGTAGGCGTGTTCTTTCCGGGGAAGACTCGCCAGCCTCCACCGTGAGAGGCGGGGTTGTCATCGGAGAGACCGGTGTAGCCATCACCGGGGTCGACCCCGACCCACGCGACTGATTCGACACCCAAGACGGTAATCGTGACCTTGTCAACGGAGGATTCACTGCCACACGAATAGGTCAGTTTCAGCTCGACATCTCTCAGGGAGCCGCTCAGGTCCACGCCCTCTATGTAGAAGGTCTCTCCCAGCACCTCCCCTATAGGCCACGTCTTGGGCAGGGTGAGCTCTGTTCCCTTATAGGTGTACCTCCAGACTTTGATTTTCGATGTCCCCGACACAATTTCTAATGTGAGCTGCCCCTCCTCCAACCAGAATGCTGGCGGGTCAGTCCAGACTTCCAGCGACAGGAGGTCGTCCTCGCCCTGAACGGTAGTCTCGGACGGATCGTTATCCGGGACGCCGTTATCATTGTCATCATCGTCGTTGAGCCAGACGAAGGCGCCTTCATCGTACTCGTCGGGATCGTCCATCGATTCGCCCGCATAGTCAACATTCAAGACCGGCTCGACCAGATAGAGATGGCAGTACTCCCAGTCTGTCTGCTGCTCGTCGTCGGTGACGTAGAGCTTTATCTGAGTGTAAGCCCCGGGCTCGTCGAAGGTTTCGGTGAACGAGCATTGGTGATAGCGAGCCTCATCGGGGAACGGATCGGCCTGGTAGACCCAGGAATACTGCACTATTGGGCCCCCATCAGGGTCGTACGAGCCGCTCCCACTGAAGCTGACGTTGCGGTATCCCTGGTCCTGATCGAAACCCAGATACGCGACGGTCTTCTCCGCCACCTTGGGAACCGATTGAGGAGCGACGGGCGGACAGCTCCAGGCCGCCCGCTCGGAGGAACCAGCGATCAGACCCGCCATTCCCACTGACAGAACAAACATCCACCCTACTCTTGTGTTCGACATCACATCCCCCCACTTCAGTGCTCGCCTCGGCGTATATGTGTGCCTTGTAGCGAGAAAGCTGTGTCATGCAACACGCTCATCCACTCAACCTTGCCCTGTTGATCCTGCCCTCCGCCTCTCCTCGCATGCGCCCTACCTCCAGGCTGCCCTCGAAGGTGGCACGGTCGGTTGCGTTTCTATCGGGAACTCCGCTGGCGCGCCTCGTTAAGCATCTTCATGCCCGACCTGGCCCACCTTCGCGGATACCCGCGTTTGCTCTCCCGAATGACCTTTGCATACCACTCCTCAGCAATTTCCAACTCGCCAAGATTCCGGTAGCAGAGTCCGAGATAGTAAGCGGCCGCATCTGTTTGCCTGCCCGCCAAAGCTCCCTCAAAGTGCCTGAGGGCGCCGCGAAAGTGCCTGTACCTGTTGGTTGTCAGGAGCTTGCCCAGGTAGAAATGGGCCTCGGCGGCCAATTCAGTCCCGGCGAAACGCTCCGTCAGTCGAAGCAAGACGCGGCGTCTCTCATCCGCAGGTACTTTCCCGGACTCTCCGTAGCGAGCACACGCGGTCAGGGCCACGCGAGCGGCCATCTGCGCTCTTTCAGAAGCAGGATATTCCCGGGAAAAACGGAGGAGGTTCGCTGCTGCATCAGGATAGTTGCCGGCATAGAAGTCGCACATCCCTGAGAGGTACTTCGCATCGGTGCGGCGCGCCTCATCTTTCTTCTCTCGGTTTATGTATGCCGCGAAAGTGTGCTTCGCCTTTGCCCATTCCGCGTTCTGAAAATATGCCTCGGCAAGAAGGTAGGTCACTTCGGCCGCCTCGATCTGATCGGCAAATTGCTCCTGAATGCGCTTCAACGCCGCGACAGCAAGACCCGGCCTGCGTGCGTCCAGCGCTTGAATTGCGAGCCTGTTGAGAGCGTCAGCGCTCCGGGCAGCACCGATGTCCTGCTCGATAAGCGCGCCGTACTCGGTTTTCATATTCGCTCGGAGACCGGCTGCCCTGCAAATGGATGCTATCTTCTCCCTGACTTCGCGCGACGAATAGAGTTTCTCAAGTCCCGCGATATCGTTTGACAGGGAAAATACAGCATGGTCAAGTTGTGATCGGCCGCCGCCATCACGACTTGCCGCATAGTAGAGGTAGGCGGCAGCAAGGCGAGCGCCGTTCGTCCCGTCGTCGGCGTCTTTGACGAGAGCCTCGCGAAGAGCAAATGCGATCATGGCGTCATTTGCTTCCAACAAAGCTTGGTCGAGCTTGCTGCCTTCCGGCTTAGTTCCTCCTCTCAGCACTGCCGCAGCCCGACCGAAATCCACCGCTCTCGCGGCAATGCTGCCTGGGTCCCTGAAGAGGTCTAGGGTTACGGCTGAGCTCGCCAAAAGGATTCTTGATCTGAGACTTTGCGATCGCGCGGCCTCTCTCTGCTCCGCGCTCTCCGTCCTCAGGTTGGCCAGGTGCGTCAGAAGCTCCTTCCTCACATCCTCTTCCTCCGCAGGAACAGGCCTTGCTGTGATCTCGGCTTCAAGAGACGAGGTGAGCCTGTCGGAGTATCTACCGAGCGACGCCATTTCCTCGGAGTAGACGTCGTTCAACCGTCTGTCAGAGAACACATGCGCGGGGTTTGGTGATTTCATCTGAAGACACCACGAGGAGGCCTCCGCCCGATTCCCTTGGTCGAGCTTGATTCGAGCGATACGCTCCGCCGAAGCCAACCCCATTGGGGAGTCCGGCACATATTGCCACGCCATTTTGTACCCAATTACAGCATCCTTGGTGTTTCCGAGTCCGTCCCTCGCCCTTGCCATCCCAAATGCAATACGCTGGTGAAGGGCGGGGCCCGACGGAAAGTAAAGTCCCAGGCAGTTCCCCCGGAATTCGGTTTCCGCCGCCTTGTAATCCCCGTGCCGCAGCAGCGTTTCGCCGACCGCCACGCGGGCAGGATTCCCAATCGGCTTGTCGGCATGGGCGGTGGCGACATAGGCGTAGAACGCGAGGGATTTAAAGTCATTGTCGCGGAAGGTGGATTCGAGCTCGGTGAATGCCTGGGTTAGCGCCTCGTCGTCCGCGACGCGGGCGAACAGGTCTTTGATTCCCTGTTCCCCGGAGACCACAAGAAAAACGTCCTCAAGATTCTCCACATCGCGCCAGATAGTCCGTGCGTGCTCCAGCGCGGCGGCACGCTCCTCATCGCTCAGCTTAATCCTGTGGTTTAGCAGGAAGTCGTAGTACTTGTGGAGGGCATTGACGTTGCGGGGATATTTGACGATCAAATCAAGCAGCAGCTTGAAGGCATTGACAGGCTGCCTGGCCTTCATGGCGTCGTCCGCGAGAGCGGATGTGACGCCGATGTCAATTTGCGCCTCCACCTCTTCGGAGGTAGCTTCCTCCTCTGACCAGCAGGAGAAAGCGAAAATGACTGTTAAGACAGCCGCGAGGATCAGCGCGCCGCACGCTCGACCGCAGTAGTACTTCCGTCTCATCACATTCCCCTCCCTGCCATAGCCTCGTATCTGGCGGCTGTGGTTTTAAGCTGAACGATGGCGTCAACGTTAGCTTTCGTTCTGGCAATGAACTGTTCTTTGGATAGATACAGTCTGGCAATTTCTTCCGGCTCCATCCCCTCGAATATCCCCGGATACTTGTAGCTGTACTTCAGAGCCATAAGGACCTCTTTCTCGTCGGTGGCTTGCCGAAGTTCTGCAAGCAAGTAAGGATAGGCCCCTTCTGCGCCTTTGTACCGAAGGATCGTGTCGAAGACGAAGTTGATGATTCTTCCCCTATCCCAGTAATCCGGCCTCGATTGGAGGAGCTTGCCAATTCCCATGGTCTTCAGGCAATCGCCTGCTCCCCAGCACGAAGCACAATGGAGATACCAGTCGAGGACCATGGTGTGCCTCCACGAGGTCGTCATGTGGGGCAGGAATTCCTCCACGAGGTCGCAAAACCTGGAGTATTGCTGCGACCTGGATAGGATTTTCAACGCCTCGTACTCGATGATTTCGATCTCGCTCGAAGGGCGGCCTTCCCTCAGTGCCAGGACGTCGAGGTAGCTATTCGCGTAGAGGGGATTGCCCTTCACCCACCAGAAATTCTCAGGCGGGGGAAATGAGATACGGCGAATCTCCGCCAGGCATCTGTATTCCTCCAGTCTCGCCCTGTCGCTATGCTGTTCGTCGCCCGCAAGAAGGTCCGCTATGTCAATGACCTTGCTGTAGTCCTCTTCTGTCGCATCGGGCACTTCCAGGGCAGAATGGAGGTACCAGTCCAAGACCTGCCTTCGGATCTCCGGGTCCGTGCAGCGAGATAGAAACTCCTCGGCGAGTTGATTGTACAGGCGGAATTGCCGGCTGCGGTAAAGGACTTCCAGAGCCTTGCGCTCAAGTTCATCTCGCTTTTCCGGATACTTCGGAACAAGGTCGAGGTACCTGCTCCAACTCGCAGCGTACGCTGCGTTATTCTCGATCCACCAACCGGATCCCTCGGGCATCAAATCATCAAGTTCGTCATCAAGCTCATCGACGTCCTCGCCATAACGTGCCTCAGCAACCGCGGTAGCCGACAAAACCGTGATGGAGAACGTTTTTTCGTCCACACAAGGCGACGGTTGGTTGTCTGTCACGCGAACCACAAAAGCGGAGGTGCCGACGCCCGCGCGAGTAGGCGTGCCGCTGATCTGCCCGGAGGTAGGATCGAGGCTTAGACCTTCAGGGAGATTCCCACCACCTATGCTCCAGGCGTAGGGCGGCAATCCTCCGGTTGCCTCAAGCTGCTCGGTGTAAACCTCGCCCTCAACTCCTCCCGGCAATGACGTTGTCACAATCTCAAGAGCGGGCACATATTCGTATGCTCCCATGTCCACTATCAGGGACGCGCGGCCAAACAGGATTCGCGGATTGCCATCCAGGTCAATCGCCTCCCAGACCCAATCCTCGTTCTTGCCGGCGTCTATGCACGGAGAATCGGCTGCCAGACGATAATCGTTATCCTCGTAGGTCTCTGGATCGTTATCGCGCCCATCCGGATCAAGAAGGCAGGGATCTTCGCAAATGTTTCCATCTCCGCCCTCGGTCCAGTCCTGAATGCACGAGTACGTGGCCACGCTGGACTCATAAAGCTGCGCGCCATCGGCCGCCGCGTTCCCCCAAATAATACAGTTCAAGACGTTGCCATCGCACCAACCCAGCCCCCCGCCCGCAGGTGCTGAGTTGCCAATAATCGTGTTGTTGAGGAGAGCGGCGCTGCAATCGCACAGCCCGCCGCCGCAGGCAAACGCGTAGTTCGCCGCGATGACGTTGTTCTGGATCCTGCCGTCACAATAAGCAAGCCCGGCTCCATATTCAGCGTCGTTTTCGACGATGACGTTGTTCCGAATCGTGGCGCGAGTCCCACTGCCGCCGTGAATTCCGCCGCCGATGAGAGCCCTACCGCCACAAATGGTCATGCCGGAAAGCACGCAGCTCTTTTCCTCCGTACCGGAGAACGTGACAACGGAACCCGCTTGACTGCCGTGAATGACCGTGGTTGCGACCACATGTGGGTCCAGCGGATTGCTGCTGCGGACGGTGATGCTCTTGCCCTTGAAATAGATGTTTTCAGGGTAGAGTCCCCCCGCGACAATTACGGTATCGCCATCGCATGCCGCATCTATCCCTTCCTGGATCGTTTGGAATGCGCCTTCCCAGGATCCTCCATCGCCTGACGCCGGCGCCCAGCAGTCCACGTAGAACGTTGTGCTCCAATCCGGCGCCTCCGTGCGGATCAGATGTAGAGGGATAAGTGCCGCTACGATCACAATGATAATGATATAGATGAGAGTGGAAATTGCTCTGCGGGTTCTCCTGGCCATGGCTTGACACCGCCTTGGAAAGATTCTCAAGTAGGCGAAACTTCTCGCTCTGCCCTATTGCGAGCGCGTAATGCCTGAATCTAAGGATGACTAAGCATGCCGCTGTGAAGAAAGCAAGGACTTTTTTGACTTTTTTCGCCTGGACGATATGGTGTCGACGGGAAGCGTACGAGTACGAAACAGCTCGTTGTCGAAAGTTCATCCTGTTGGTGCACGTCCTCTGTTCCAGAACGTTGCAAACAGCAGCAGAATGCGCAAAAACTTCCAGTCAGCCAAGCGAACTCACGCCGCCTTCATCCTCTCCTCCTTTTCGGTCCGCGTGTCGGCGCGACATCGCGCAACCACCCTTTCGACACTTCACCCTCGCCCTGTTGCCCGTGACCGCGACAACAGCGAATCTCGAACAAATCCTCTCTTTCCTCCACCTGCTCTACCCCCATTGTACCCAACACTGACCACTATCCCTGTAAACAAATCGTAACAACATCCCTTATCTCTTCTGACACCCCATTTCCCAAAAGGCTCGGAAAAACGAGCGGGACGCGCTTGATGGAGAAGAAGACGCGCTCGTTCACAGCCTGACGGGAATGTCTCTGTCGTGAAGATAGCGTTTAGCCTCGGCGATGGAGTATTCCCCGTAATGGAATATGGAGGCGGCGAGAGCGGCATCCGCCTTGCCGGCGGTGAAGGCTTCGCGGAGGTGCTGGAGGTTTCCGGCTCCTCCGGAGGCGATGACGGGGATGTTGACGGCTTCGGATATGGTGCGGGTCAACTCGAGGTCGTAGCCGTTTTTTGTGCCGTCGGCATCCATGCTGGTGAGGAGGATTTCGCCGGCGCCGAGCTTCTCTGCTTTCTTCGCCCATTCGAGGGCGTCGAGAGCGGTGGGCTTCCTTCCTCCGTAGGTATATACTATCCATTTGCCGCCGGAAACTCTTTTGGCATCAATAGCTACGACGATGCACTGGTTGCCGAAAGCTCTGGAGGATTCGGTGAGCAGGGGAGGGTTCTCGACAGCGGCGGTGTTGAGGGAAACCTTGTCCGCACCGGATTTGAGGAGGAGTCTTATGTCTTCGAGGTTTCTGATTCCGCCGCCAACAGTCAGGGGAATGAAGACTTGCTCCGCGGTTCTCCTGACCACCTCGACTATGGCAGCGCGTTTCTCGACGCTGGCGGTGATGTCGAGGAAGACAACTTCGTCGGCGCCCTCGCGGCTGTAAGCTGCGGCGATCTCGACCGGGTCACCGGCGTCGCGGAGGTTGACGAAGTTGACGCCTTTAACAACCCTCGCGTCTTTGACATCAAGACAGGGTATGATCCGTTTAGCCAACATAATTGACGAAGTTCTCCAGAATCCTCAGGCCGATGTCGCCGCTCTTCTCCGGATGGAATTGCACTGCGAAAAGGTTGTCCCTGGCGATGGCGGAGGCGAACTCGACACCGTACTCAGTGGTGGCGGCGACGACGCTTTTGTCATCGGGCAGGACGTAATAGGAATGGACGAAGTAGAAAAAGGAATCGTCGGGGACACCCTCGAAGAGAGGGGCTGCGGATGAGTTTCGCACAAGCCTGACAGTATTCCATCCCATATGAGGGATTTTCAGCTCGCCTTCAAATCTCACGACCTTGCCGGGGACAATGTCCAGCCCCTTGTGCAATCCGTGTTCCTCGCTCAGTGTGAAGAGCAACTGGAGGCCCAGGCAGATGCCCAGGAAGGGCTTTCCCTCGGCGATTCGGTCAAGGACCGCGGAAAGAAGGCGGCGCGATTGAAGGTTTTGCATGCCCGCAGAGAAGGCGCCCACCCCGGGAAGGACGGCGCCTTTCGCGGAGATTATCTCTCCCGGCTCGCTGGTGAGTTTTGCCCTGGCTCCAACGCTTTGCAGGGCCTTGGTGACGCTTCGCAAGTTTCCCAGCCCGTAATCAATGACCACGATTTCGGGCCTCGCTTGCGATTCACGACGACGGTTATCATACGGTTTTTCGGTTGTCTTCATGGTTGCGCGAATTGGACCGCCACTTCTTGTGTAAGGCATCTATCATGTCCTGCGGTCGTGAATCTCGTCTTCAGTTTCGTAAGTGGAGTAGAAATAAGGGGTGAAAGCTTCGAACTCTGCGGCACAGGTATCCACCAGCTTATAGGCGGGGATAACCTCCCTTTCGTGGCGGAGTTTGAAAATGGAAACCGCGTCGCTTCCGAGCAGCCTTGCCAACTGTATGTCCGAAAAGCCAAACGCCTTGGCTTTTCTGAGAAGGTCCGTGGGCATGGTTTGCCATCCGAGTTCTCTGTAGGCGCCAATTTCTCGCTCCAACTCTACTATCTGCTGAATGTTGTGGAGGAACCATCTGTCAATCGCCGTCAGTTCATGGACTTCCTCGAGGGCAAGTCCTCTTTGCAGCGCATGCTTGATGTAGAAAACCCTTTCGGCGTTGGGTGTCCTGAGCCTTTCGCATAGGACTTCAATAGGAACGTCCTGTTTCAGGTCGTCCAATCCGGCAGCTCCGATTTCCAGTGACCGCAGCCCTTTCTGCAACGCCTCCTTGAAGGTTCTTCCAATGGCCATGGCTTCGCCGACCGATTTCATGGAGGTGGTCAGCGTGGCATCGGCGCCCCGCAACTTCTCGAAGGCAAACCGAGGAATCTTCACGACGCAGTAGTCTATCGTTGGCTCGAAGCACGCCGGGGTCTCCTTGGTGATGTCGTTGGGGATTTCATCAAGAGTATAGCCCACAGCGAGCTTAGCGGCAATTTTGGCGATTGGGAATCCGGTGGCCTTGGAGGCGAGAGCCGAGCTCCGGGAAACACGAGGATTCATCTCGATGATGACCATCCGCCCGTCATCGGGGTTGATGGCGAACTGAATGTTCGAGCCGCCGGTCTCCACGCCGATCTCTCTGATGCAAGCGATGGCGGCATCTCGCATTCGCTGGTACTCCTTGTCAGTGAGCGTCTGTGCGGGAGCGACCGTTATGCTATCGCCGGTGTGAACCCCCATGGGGTCGAAGTTCTCGATGGAACAGATGATGACCACGTTATCCTTGAGGTCTCGCATGACCTCGAGCTCGAACTCCTTCCAGCCGATGACCGATTCCTCAATCAGAATCTCGTGGATCATGCTCTGCTCGAGACCCCGGAAGGCAATCTCCTCGAACTCCTCGACATTATAAGCGATGCCGCCCCCCCGTCCGCCAAGCGTGAAGGCGGGGCGAATGATTGCGGGGAGACCGATGTCCTTGAGGATGGCGCGCCCCTCGTCCATAGTCACCGCCTCGGCGCTCTTCGGAACCTTCAGTCCGATGCTGCGCATTGCGTCCTTAAAAAGGCCGCGGTCTTCAGCTTTTCGTATAGCTTCGATTCTTGCGCCGATGGTCTCCACGCCATATTTCTCCAGGACTCCTCGGTCGGCGACGGCAACCGCCGTATTCAGAGCTGTCTGCCCGCCGAGAGTCGCCAGAAGGGCATCCGGTCTTTCCCTCGCGATGATTTGCTCGACGACATCAGGTGTAATGGGCTCGACATAGGTGCGGTCGGCCATCACGGTGTCGGTCATAATCGTCGCTGGATTGGAGTTGACCAGGATAACCTCGAACCCCTCCTGCTTGAGAACCTTACAAGCCTGTGTCCCTGAGTAGTCGAACTCGCAAGCCTGGCTGATGACGATGGGGCCCGCGCCGATGATGAGGATTTTTCGTATGTCATCTCTTCGGGGCACTGTTTTCCTCCAGCATCGCTATGAACTCATCAAACAAGTAAGCCGCGTCGTGGGGACCCGCCGAGGCTTCGGGGTGGAATTGCACCGAGAAGACCGGCAATCTCCTGTGGCGGATTCCTTCCAGAGTCTGGTCGTTCAAATTGATGTGAGTTATCTCCACCTCCTGCGGGTCAAGGGTGTCGGCGTCCACGCAGAAGCCGTGGTTTTGGACTGTTATGCATATCTTTTCGGTTCGCAGGTCCTTGACGGGGTGATTGGCCCCGCGATGCCCGAACTTCAGCTTGTAAGTCTTGCCCCCGAGTGCTAAGCCAAGCATCTGGTGCCCGAGGCAGATGCCAAAAATGGGCATTCTGTCGAGGAGGGCTTTGATCGTTTCCACCACATAGGGGACACCCTCCGGGTCGCCGGGGCCGTTGGAAAGAACAAGTCCGTCCGGGCTCATGTCCAGTATCTCTTGAGGACTCGCCTCGGCCGGCGCAACGATGACCCGACACCCGCGTGAGGCCAGGCTTCGCAGGATGTTGTACTTGACGCCGCAATCTATGACAACCACGGAGTATTTGCCGTTGTCGCTCCACACCCAGGGCTTCCGGCAAGCGACCTCCTTCACGAGGTCCCGTCCAATGAGACCCGGGGATGCCTTCGCCTTCTTGATAAGACTTTGGTCGTCAAGGTCTTCAGTGGAGATGACCGCCTTCATGACGCCCGCAACCCTGAGGTGTTTGGTTAGCGCTCTGGTGTCTATCCCCTCTATCCCGATGATACTGTTTTCCTTTAGGTAGGCATCGAGCGTTTTCTCGGCTCGCCAGTTACTGGCGATCTCGCTGCACTCTTTGACCGCAAAACCTTCGACGAACGGGCGGGCAGATTCAATGTCCTCGGAATTGATGCCGTAGTTCCCTATCAAGGGATAAGTCATCGTGACGATCTGACCCTTGTAGGACGGGTCGGTGAGGATTTCCTGGTACCCGGTCATGCTCGTATTGAAAACCCCTTCGCCGTAGGTTTCTCCTTTCGCCCCGAAGGAGTAACCGTTGAAAACCGTTCCATCTTCCAGAGCTATCTTGGCTTGCAGCTTTGCCATTTCTCTTTCTCTTTTACGTCTGCGGGCGCGCGTCAGTTGGCCAGGTTTTGCGGTATCCGGCGCTTGGCTCAGCATTTTTCCAGCGTGGTTCCGGCAGAATCCGCCTCTCGCCGCTGACGCGAGGCGGCATAGGCGCGCTGAGACCACACTTCGGATATAATCAGGCGTTGAAAAATCAATTCGTTTCGCGTACTCAGCGGGCTTTTGACCATAGCAGCGGGGCCCGACCGCGTCAAGCAAAATCATCACCAGCGTGTAGTTCCTCAGTCTCGGGTGGACGTGGCGTGGCGGGAGGGAAAAAGAGGTAACGCAGAGACGCAAAGGCGCAGAGATGAGGATGACAAGGACCCGGTCCTCGCCTGCCGCGGCATGGGCATCTTGCCCATGGTTCCCACGGGAACTCGGTGTTGCCATCCATTTAACGCCGCCCCGCGATGGCGGGGCAGTCCTGAGCGCGTCTCGCCCTCGGCGGAGGCAGGGGAGCCCCCCGAGACTGCCGGCAAGATGCCGGCGTTACGTCTTTGCGCGCTCTGCGGTTCCACCCTCACCCCAGCTTATTTTGGGATGCGAGTTCAAACAGCTGCATTCCTCCACGCGGAAGGGGCGGCTTTTCGCTTCATAGCCGCTCAGTTGGGGCCGGGGGGGTGGTGTTAAAACACGATATCCAAGATGTGGGGAGCCCGGTGAAAACAAGCACCGCCTGAGGACTTTTGGCTATGATGGTTCCCTACCGGCTCTCGCGGAGCAGAAGCCGCCAGCATATCTGCTCACTGGTACTCCTCACAAAACCATACGCCACCGCTGGGCTTTGGGTAAACGCAGGACTCTCGCCAGTCACAGTTGCAGCATAGACCTGGGCGTTTCCCTTTTTCTTCCCCTTCTTTGGCAGACGGGGCGGTAGCCCCACTTCTGGCATCCGGAGCCCTCGGCTCTCCTCCCTTAGAATCGTCGCATCCTAACATTTGATCTCGGCCCTCCTGATACGTATGTTACTCCCTATGCACACAAAACGTGCACAGGTTTGTCGCGATTCTTAGGACCTTCAGCTTCAGCTTTCCGCAAACAACAGGAAATGCCTCCGTAGGTAACGGATCGGCGCACGAAGCGCTTGCCCTTCTCGCAGCGCATTGGCCGATTCTCTCTTTTCCTGACGGAAGGCCCGCTGACATCGCCAAATGCGGTCACCGGGCGTGGACTGCCGCTGTATCCCCTTGGTGTCGTAACGCTCTTCCGCTGCTTATGATTCTTTCCGCTTCCTTGCGATAGGCGTCCATTACATAAGGGATGCCGGAGACCTTCGCGGCCTGCTCCGTCAGCGCCATCAGGTCGTTCCGGCTGATCGTGGAAAGTCGGAAGTTCCGACTACCAGCCATAATCTGCTGGAGTCCAACACGAAGCTTGTCAACGAACGTGTAGATACCGATGGCACCGAGCGGCATCTCCTTGACGGTCTCACGACCATACTTCGCCACGAGATCCTCATAGCAGACAAAGATCTCCTCGGTCGTCGTGCCAAACTCGCCTACGCTTTTAGGCATCTTTTCCTTTCCATCATTGAGCCAAATGCCTATGTTTTTACCAACCATGCCCGGGATCATCAGAGCTCTGCCCATGCAAACAGCTTTAACGTGGGGGGCGCCCATAGCCAAAACCTTGAAGATATGGTCCTCAGTGGAGAAGCCGCCAGCCATGGCGATGTCGGGGACGAAAGCCGCTTTCTCGGCAAGCTTTTCGCACAGTTCCCACGTCATGCACTCGAGATAAAATGTCGGCACGCCCCACTCGCACATCATCCGCCACGGGCTCATGCCAGTGCCACCAGGCGCGCCATCAATGGTCAGCATGTCAATCTTCGCATCCGAGGACCACTTTATCGCCATCGCCAGTTCCCGCATTGGATAAGCCCCGGTCTTTAAGGTTACTCGTTTTGCCCCGAGTGAGCGCAGTCGCTCAACCTCGCGGTGGAACTCTTCTTCCTGAACGAATCCAAGCCGGGAATGCCTCTCAAAACTCCTGAGGGCCCCGTCCCTGAAAGCCGCTTGAGTGGTCTCTAAGGAGGGGTTCGGTGTAACGAGGTAGCCTCGCTCCTGGAGCTCCAGCGCTCGTTCGACGGTGTCAACCTTGATTTCGCCCCCAATACACTTTGCGCCTTGTCCCCACTTCAGCTCTATGGTCTCCACACCCAACTTATTAACAACATACTCGGCCACACCCAGGCGGGTGTCCTCCACGTTCAGCTGAACAACCAGGTCGCCGTATCCCTCGTACCATCGCCTGTATTGCTCCACGCGTCGCCTCATGTCAGGGGATTCAGCAACCCTGCCTTTGGCATCCAGCTCCAAGCCAGGGTCCACGCCGCACACATTCTCACCGCAAACAAGCGTTATACCTGATATGCCAGCCCCCGCAGCAATGTGCTCCCAGTTGTTTCGAGCCACTGCGGTGGAACCCAATGCCCCTGTGAAGACGGGGACGCGCATTCTCACCCTATTTTTCGTTCCGTACTCCGCCTCAGTGTCCACTAACGGGAAAAGCGTATTGTCAGGATTTCCCGTCTGGCCCTCCGGAAGGCCTTCGGCCCCCAGCGCATAACCCATAATGTTGAGATGGGAATAGTCAATGGGATAATCCTTGCTCGCACCGGCCGTGATGGTCCCGAACGGGGCGGGATAAAGCACCTCTCGTCCACGAAAGGAAGCCCTGAATACTTCGCAGTTTCCCCGGCAACCGTCAAAGCATCGGGTGCACAAGCCGGAGCTGGGGACCACATCCCTCGATCGATTCCTGGTTTGTGTTGCGTCGTCAGAGTTGGGTCGCTGAAAGCTCATCCAAGTCCCTCCTTATTCTGGTTGTAGGCACTGTTTCTGATTCTGTCGCCATTCCTGTGAGGAAGAGAACCACGCCGCTCACCCAGGAGCATCGCACCGCGTGACCTCCTGTGGCACACCTTCTGGCCCCAACTGAGCGATGACGTTGGGTGCGCAAACTTTAGACACAGCTAACCTCTCTCTTTGTGTTGTGGCAAAAACGATGCCAACATGGCCTAACCGATAAACACGGTGTCCCCTTTTGCCTTAATCCTCATTGTTCCAGTATGATGCAATTCCGGGGGGCAGCGTAGCGGCTTGGCGGAGCAAATCCCTGCTGTGATAAGTTTTGGCGCAGTGCGCATTTATTGAGCAGATGAGCCGACAGGACTCCTGACGAGGTGGACGGAAACAAGCTAACGCAAACAATGCACTCAAGAGGCGCTCTTCACAGGTGGCTCACTCATGGCGAGGTTCGAGGACGGTCCTTCTGAGGGGGTCTTGGTCAAGATCATGGACAAGGCAAGAAAGCCTCTTGCAAGGCGGACTCAATCAACGCCTTGGGCAGGAAGACCGCCATGCGTTGCATACAGCGAAATTACACCGAGTGACCTGGACAGCAAGCCCAGATGGGACCTGAACCCCTCTGGCGAGAGGATTTCACCTGAAGGGGATACCATGCTCTTTCATTTTCTTGCGGAGGGTGTTTCGACTGAGGCCCAGCTCCTTCGCCGCGCGAGTCTGAACATAGTCATTGCTTTCGAGGACCTTCGCCAGCAGCGCCCTCTCAATCTGCGAGATAACACGCCCGTGGAGGTTAGAAACTGCGCCCCCGCGCTCTTTGTGCAGCTTCTCCACAAGGCTTGAGATGACCTCCTCCGGCGGGCCAGCACACTCTTTGACTTTTCCTTTTTCCCGGAAACTTCGGATGCTGATGGGCAACAGGTTGATAGAAAGGGCCCCGCTCTGGCTCAGAACAACAGCTCTCTCGATGCAACTCTCAAGCTCACGGACATTGCCGGGCCACGGATACTCGGTAAGCGCATCCAAGACCTCATGCGACATCCTGGAGACGTTCTTGTCGCACTCCCGGTTGTACTTTTCGAGGAAATGTTCCAGCAGAAAGGGGATGTCTTCACGCCTCTCGCACAGAGGAGGTATGAGAATAGGTATCACGTTGAGGCGGTAGAAGAGGTCTGCCCTGAGGGTGCCCTTGGACAGCTCCTCTTCCAAATCGGCATTCGTGGCGGCGACAACCCGCACGTCAACCTTAATGGTTTCCATCCCTCCTACACGCTCGAACTCCTTCTCCTGCAGCACCCGCAGCAGCTTCACCTGCAGCCGCTCGCTCATGCTGCCTACTTCATCCAGGAAAATCGTTCCTTTGTGGGCAAGCTCGAATCTCCCCTTGCGCTCCTCCACTGCCCCCGTGAACGCACCTCGAACGTGGCCGAAAAGTTCAGTCTCCAATAAGCTATCGGGAAGGCCTCCGCAATTCACCTTCACGAACGGGCCATTAGCCCGGTGACTGTTGTAGTGCAGGACGCTCGCTATCAGTTCTTTGCCGGTGCCGGTCTCGCCTCGGATGAGCACGGTAGCATTGCTTTTGGCTACAGTGGCCGCCGTAGAAACAACATCCTGCATGGCACCGCTTGCAGCCACGATGTTCCCAAGCTTGTATCTGGACCTGAGGTCCTTGCGAAGGCGTAGGTTCTCGGCAAGAAGCTGTTCCCTCTCGACCATCACCATCCGATTGATCTTGATCGCCTGGGAGACCAGAGAGGCGATTATCTGAAGGAGCCGCTGATCCTTAGCCAGCGTTTCTTCATCCACAAAGTCCCGGTCAACGCTTATCGCCCCTACCACTTCACTGTCCACACGCAGCGGCAGGCAGACGAAAGAGACCTGTCCCCGGACCTTCTCCTCTGCCCTGGCGCCAGTCCGATTCAAAAAGGATGCATCTTTTCTGACATCTGCGATTGCCACAGGCTGCCCAGTCTGTACGACCCTTCCGGTAACGCCTTCGCCCATTTTGTATCTTCCTCGCTTCTTTTCTCGTCCGCTAAGGCCGTGGGCTGCCACAATCTTCAGGTCGTTTGTGACTTTGTCGAGAAGGACGAGTGTGCCCCGTTTCATCCTCAACTCTCTGGCCAGGATCTCCATGGTTTGCTCGAAGACCCTTTCCAGCTCCATTGCGCTTCCTATGGCCTGGCTTACGTCACTCAGTATGGCCACCTCCAATTCCTCACGCCGTTCCGGCTTGAACTCAATGATAGCGTCCGTGATCGTGAGGCCTTGGGGTATCCCCACCCGCGGTGCACGCCGGCCCTCTGCTTTGCGTAACAGCAGTGTGGGGTGACCATTGGAGACGGACAGCTCTATCACCACCTGGGTGATGTGACGCAGGTTGGCCAGGAATTGCTCTGAGTGTGCCTCCTTCTCCAGTAGCCAGTAGGCCACCGTATTGAGGTCGTACAGCCTCGGGCACATGTAGGTAAAAAAGTTGAGCACCTTCCGCTCTTCATTCCACAGTTCGAGCATTCCAGTGATGCTGTCAAAAACGTAGACGGTGTTGTGCCCTACTTGTGATTCCAGGTCTTCGAGTACTCCTCTGACCTTATCAGGGTCGCCGGCCTCGCTGATATGGACCGCTTTCAGACCGCTATGTTTAAGCTGCAGGTCGCCGTAAAACTCTGAGAATATCTTGTTGCCATTGCCTTTCCCGGATGTGAAGCAGTCCACCAGATGAAATCTGTCGGTTGAGAAATGCTTGAGATACTTCTTCAGAACAGCTCGGGGAGAACGATTGAGACTCACAAAGATGAGATAGCGCCTTGCCTGTTTTGTCGCTCTTAGTAACCTCCCGATAAAGGCGTCCACGGGAGCGCCGGAATCCACCTCCCAGACGACGTTGTCGCCGCCATGAAGTCCTCCCAGCAGTTTGTCCAGGCAATCTACACCTGTGCTCAACAGACTCTTATTCATTTTCCTATTCCTACAGACCTAAGCTGCAAAGAAATGGAGGTCCCTTTCCGAATCCTCTATTCTATACCATTTTGGCGTTGCGATGTTGGAATTTCTGGCTTATGCCTGTATGATATTCCGGCTATGACATTGAATGGCCGCGACGGGCTTCTCCGCCCATGAATCGTCGCAGGAATCAACAGAACGACTTAGCGGTCGCTGCACACTCGGAGAATGGAGGGTAAGTACAATGCGTCAATTCCTTTCAATCGCCTCGTTGGTTGCTATTGTGGGCTTGGGCGCCGGACCGGCCTTGGCAGGCGCGTCCGAGGTCACCTTCGACACCCACCCCACCATCCTTTTCGTGGAAAAGAACGGAGAGCTTCGGCCGTTGCTCGGGCTTGACGTGAAGTTTTCCTCAACGGAATGCGTCGGGAACGAGCCCTTCAAAAGGAACCGCACCACGGCGGGAAACCATACCTGCATTGATGGGAATCATCCCGCCGGCGCGGACTTTACAGCCACACGCTGGGACGTTTTCTGCGAGGAACCGGGGCGCATCCAGCTCAAGCTCTACCGCCGGGAAGGAAACGAGTTTGTCTTGGTGTCTGAATCGGGGCAGGTGGAGATGCCTTCAAAGGGAAAACACACCTTCTCATTCAAAAAGCCCATCCGCGTTCGAAAGGGCGACCTCGTCGGCTTCTACCTCTGGCCGGAGGCCGTGCTGGGTGAAGGGAGGGGCGGGACACTCTTTCACCGCACCGGGCACTTCCGCAATAAGCGCTCGCCCGTCTCCGAATGGACGCGAGGCGCCGGGACTTGCTCCATCCGGCTTTACGGCGAATCCTTCGCAAAGGCGTGGGAGAAATATCGGGCCGGCATTGACAGCGCTCTGGTCGAGGTGCGTGCGGGAAGCGCTGTCCGTAAAGTTGCTCTGTCATCTCTGGACCGCTTGGGGGAGCTGCGCCTCCTCGGCATTCCGGCAGTCGAGAAGCCGACGAGGGTTCAACTGACTCTTTCCATCGGCGACGAGCGCGTCCGGCGGCATGTGGAAGTGAAGCCCGAGAAGAAATGGCGAGTTTACCTCGTCGAAGCTACCCATGTGGATATCGGCTACACGGGGCTTCAAACAGACGTGGCTACCCTGCTCAGCGACAACATTGACAGGAACATCGCCTTCCTCGCTTCCACCGCCGACCGACCGGAAGGCTCGCGGCCCAAATGGAACTTCGAAGCCGCGTGGCAAATAGAGCAATACGCCAAGCTTCGCCCTCCGGAGAAGGTCAGCGAGTTGATGAAATGGGTTCGCTCCGAGCGGTGCGCTTTGCAGGCTTTTTACGCAAACGAGCTGACCGGTCTGTGCAGCGCGGAGGAGCTTGTCCGATTGCTTTATCCCGGACGCGAGTTGGAGCGAGACCACGGCGTTTCAATAACTAGCGCGATGGTCACCGACGCCCCCACGCACACGTGGTTTTTGCCAACGGTCCTGGCATCCGCGGGCATCAAGTACCTTTCGGTCGGACAGAATGGGAGCGTCCCGCACCGGCGGCCAAAGTCAAATCCGTTCTACTGGGTTGGGCCGGACGGCAGCGAAGTGCTCGTGGCGCATTCTCTGGGCTACGCCAGGTGTGCCGGAGTTGTGGACAACCTTGCAGCTCTCCAGAACCGGATCAACAGCATAGTGGGACCGGACTGCCCTTACGACGCCGTGCTCCTTCACGGCATCTACAGTGACAACCATCCCCTCATGGAGAAGGGCCACGCGAGCTACCACGAGAAGCTTCTGGAATGGAATAGCCGATATGCCTATCCAAAACTGATCTGCGCCACCGCAGAGCAGTATTTCCAATATATGGAGTCTAAATATGCCGACCGGATTCCTCATCTCCGCGGCGATTGGGGAGCCGACTGGGAGGATGGCGCCGCATCATCATCTGCGGAAACCGCCCTCAACCGCGAGACACACGAGTTATTGGATGTCGCCGAGCGCCTCGCAACGATATGCTCCGCGCTCGATCCGGGCTATTCCTATCCGGCGGAGGATGTTGATCAAGCTTATCGTCACATGCTCCTGTACGACGAACACACCTGGGGGGCGTGGTGCAGTGTGAGCCAGCCCGACAGCGACCAGACTCGTAAGCAATGGAAAATCAAGTCCGGTTACGCTCGCCAGGCTCATCAAGCCGCACGCCACGTCCTGGACCACGCCTTAGCGAAACTGGCCTCCAAAGTGTCCACTGCGCCCGGGCCGGGCGCGACGGTTATGGTCTTCAACCCTGACGGGGAGGAGCGCACGGCCCCGGTTAACCTATCTCTGCCGAGCTCACTCGGGAAGCAGAAAGCCTTCAATTGCATTGACCGTGTCACCAGCGCCAAAATCCCCTGCCAGCGAATGGGCGACCGCCTGTGCTTTGTCGCCCAAGCTGTTCCGGCTCTCGGGTATAAGACCTTCCGCCTCGTCCCCACGGGCGCAGCCGATACCCGGAAAGCTGTCACTTTAAAGCCCAACACCATAGAGAACAATTTCTATCGCGTAACCTTCGACACGAACACCGGCGGCCTCACCAGCATCTACGACAAGGAACTGAAAAGGGAGCTGTTGGACGGCAGCTCGCCCTATCGGTGCAACCAGTACATCTATGACACCAACGGCGTTTCCGGTATGGCGTGGCGGCGTGGCGTCAAGGGTCGAAAGGCCGCTGACAGCCGCTTTTCGCCTGAAACAGCCGAGGTATCCACTGGCGGGAACGGGCCGGTCTTCGGTTCGATGACCGCAAAGACCAAAGCGAAGGGTGCTTCAAGCATCGAGCATACTGTGATCCTTTACGGCGGGATAAAGCGTGTTGATATAGTCAACCGCATCGCCAAAGACAAAACATACGACGTTGAGGAACTCTACTACGCCTTTCCTTTCAGTGTCGAGTCGCCCGCGTTTCATTTTGAGCTGGGCGGGGCGATCATAAACGGTGAACGGGACATGTTCCCCTGCGCGAACCGCAACTGGATCTCTGTCCAGCGATGGGTGGACGTAAGCAACGATAAGTGGGGCGTGACGTGGGCGCCTGTGGATGCTCCTTTGGTGACGCCGTGCTCGCTGAGCGACCGCTGGATGCAGCCGTTCCCTCCGAAGAACGGGACATTGTTCTCCTTTCTCATGACGAACGTCTGGGCAACGAATTACAGGGCGGGGCAAGGGGGAGATTTCACTTTCCGTTACGCTATTACCAGCCACAAGGGGCCGCTGAATAGGACAGCAGCAACCTGTTTCGGGAGAGACGTGGCACGCCCGTTGGTCGCTCGCCTCCTCGCTGAGAATCAGGCCGGCCCGCTGCCCGAGAAATCCTGGAGCTTTGGGCAAATTGACGGTCGCGGAGTTGTCCTTCAGGCCTTGAAATGTGCCGAGGACGGAGACGGGCTGGTGGTTCGCCTGCGGGACGTCAGCGGAGCTAACCAAACAGCACGCCTAAACATTCCGGCGATTGGTGTTAGAGAGGCAATTCGGGCAAACGCCGTCGAAGAGAATTTGGGACGCTTGAGCCTCGAGGGCAGCACGGTCGCTGTCCCCCTGAAAGCCAACGGCATCGCCACTCTCCGCTTGCGAGGAGGGCGGCCCTGAATAGCATCTCTCTGCGGGCCGGAAAATACATAGCATCGCGCGAGGTCTCCCGGAACTCGTCTGCCGAATGAGGGACTTACTTCACGGGTTCAGGACACAAACGGCTATGAAGTCCACAAATCGCTTCAGCGGCGTCATACTCGCTCTGCTCCTCCTCGCACTTTCGCCCGCCGCCTTTTCCCATCCCATGGGGAACAGCTCCATCAATCACTACTCAGGAATCGAGGTGTCGCCTTCCGGCATTAAGGTGGACTTTATCATTGACATGGCGGAGCTGCCCTCCTACCAGGAAATGGTCAGGCGTGTGGACAGCGACGGCGACCTCCAGGTCTCACCGGAAGAAAAAGCGGCGTTCCTTGCGGTCATCGTGCCGGAGCTCGCCCGCGAGCTCTCCTTACAACTCAACGGCTATCCTATGAGCCTCGAAGTCACCCGCCAGAGCATGCGCGTCGGAGTGGGCGTCGGCTACCTGCCGCTCTTCACCATCTACGCCGAGCTTCGGGCTGTGGTCCCATACAGCCTCACCAGGGCTGAAAATACGGTTCATTACCAGGACAATAGCTACAACCGAATCGTTGGCTGGAAGGAAATTCTCGTCCAGGCCTGGGGCGGAGCAAAGGTCCTGAAAAGCTCCGTCAATCCCGCCGAAGGCGGGACGAGCACACGGCTATCCGATTACCCGGAACAGTTCCTGCTGTCCCCGCCGTCCGACACGGAAGTGACATTTACCTATGCCATGGCCGGAGAAGGCGCTCCGCCTGCGGCGAGCCCCGCAGCTATCGAAAGCCGCCGCGCCCCCAAGACATCGCTTGAGCGTGCCACCAATCACCTCATCGCATTGATAACCTCGGAGCATCCCAGCCCCTGGGTTGTGGCATCGGCGCTTCTCCTGGCGGTTTTCATGGGTGGGAAACATGCTTTGACGCCAGGGCATGGCAAGGTCCTTGTCGCCGCATACCTGGTGGGCACGCGAGGCACAATTTCGCACGCCATCACTCTCGGCCTCGTCACGACCCTCACCCACACCATCGCTATCCTCATCCTCGCCGTGCTCGCCGCCTCGGTTTTGCCGGGTCGGGTGATTCCCTGGGTCGCGGTGGCGGCGGGGTTACTCGTCGTGGGCATGGGGATAGGAATGCTTCTGCGCCGTCTGCCAGTTTTGCTGAGAGGCGAGGCCCCGCAGCACGCCCACCCTCACACGCACGGGCCAAGCCATGACCATGACCATGCAGACCACCACCATCATCGTCCCGCGAACCTCTCTCGCTGGCAGCTCCTCTCAGTAGGTATGATAGGAGGAATGGTTCCCTGCCCCGGGGCGCTCATTCTGCTGCTGAGCGCTCTGGCGCTTCACAAGGCCAAGTACGGGGTGATTCTCGTCGCCTGCTATAGCCTGGGGCTGGGCATCGTCCTGACCACAATCGCCGTGGTCACCGTTGCCGCCAGGGGCGCCGCGGAAAGCGTGGGCCGGTTCAAACGCTCCTCTCTGGCGAGACTTCTGCCGGTAGTCTCCGCGTGTTTCGTTCTTGCCTACGGCTGTTTTCTCTCCTACTTGGCGTTCAAGATGTTGGCTGCCGGCGGGTGACGTGTCCGACGGGGCCGTCGTCAGCGTCGCGTGGCAACGTGCCGCCCCTTTTCCATCGAGGCGCATGTCCTCCATACCCCCACCCATCACCCCACAGCCCATTGGCCTTTGTTCAACAGTCCCCCTTGAAAACCATCAGATAGCAAATCCCTCGCCGCGCCCTCCCGCCCGCGCCGAATAGCTCAACGGCAGAGCGAGGTCGCAAGGAAGCTCCGCGGGTGCGGTTCCGTCTCAGTGACACGGAGGTCCGGTCTCTTGTCTCTGGAGCAAACCGTACATCTGGGTGCCACTTATCACGCCCCTTCAGGGCTCTTGCATTTCATCACGTGCGATTCCCAGGGCGTTGCCCTGGGCTGGAATATTGCGCCCTTTCAGGGCTTAAGGTTGCTTTCCCGTCACCCTGTAAAGGCAGAGTTAATAAAGCTCAGGGCAACGTCCTGAGAAGAAGGCCTGGTTGGAGAATGATCAGCCCTGAAAGGGCGATATAAGCGCCTCATGGCCGCAAGGATTCCTCCATGCGAGTTCGAGGAGCCCGGCGTTTTCTTCTCTTCATAAACGGGGGCGTCAGGACGGGCACGAGGTTCAGGCACGGGCCGAGTCCGGGGCAAACTCCGCCACTCACATACAGCCACACCCAGCTCCGCCGAGAACGGCGGACTTTTTACAGACCCTTTACAACGATTGTGGCCTTCGAGTGCTACATTGTAGGCAGAGCAACGTTCCACTCAGCATGAAAGGAGTCATACGATGTGCAGGAAAAGCAAGAAGCTATGGATGGGCTATCTGGCCGTGGCTGTCGCGCTGTTCGCAGGACATGCCGGAGGGCAGGCACTTTACTCGAGCAGACGGCCGCTTGTCTCGAACGTTATCGTCCCCCAGGCGGGAGCGTTCGGAGTGGGCCGCCGAGCGGCAGTCGAGATCACGGAGGTCAAGGTCGGCGTGGTCATCGTGGAGCAGGCTGCAACCACTACTATGGACATCAGCCTGAGAAACCCAACGGGCCGCAGAATGGAGGCGGAGCTGATGCTCCCCGTGCCGGAGGGGGCGGTTGTCCGCAGCTTCAGTTTTGAGGGCAAAAGCAAGGAGCCGACCGCCCAGGTCATCTCGAAGAAGGAGGCGAAGAACGCATACAACAGAATCGTGGCCAAGCTCCGCGACCCCGCCATGCTGGAGTTCATCGGATACAACTTGATCCGCTCGAGCGTCTTTCCGGTCGCGGCCAGAGGCACTCAGAAAGTACGCATCACCTACGAGCACCTCCTCCCCGCGGACGGCAACCGCATAGACTACCTCCTCCCGCGCACCGAGTCGCTCGATTACAAGGTCCCGTGGAACGTCTCGGTCAGGATCAAATCGAAGAGGCCCATTTCTACCGTCTATTCCCCAAGCCACAAGATCGAGACGACGCGCGCGTCCGAGAACGTGGTCTGGGCGCGCATCGCCGACGATGCGACAACCGAACCGGGACCCTTCCGGCTGTCTTACCTGCTGGAAGACGACGGAATCACGGCTTCCCTGCTGGCCTACCCGGCCCCGGAAGTGGGCGGCGGATACTTTTTGCTTCTCGCGGGTTTGCCCGCCAAGACGCCTCGCCACAACGATGGTCCCGCCATCAAACGAGAAGTCACCATCGTCTTCGACCGCTCGGGCAGCATGAGCGGCGAGAAAATCGAACAGGTGCGAGAAGCCGCGTTCCAAATCCTGGCCGGCCTTGAGAAAGGCGAGGCGTTCAACATCATCGCTTACAACGACGCTGTCGAACCCTTCGCCAAATACCCTGTCATCAAGACGAGGGAGACGGTTGAAGCGGCACTTCGGTACCTGAAAAGCATAAACGCTCGCGGGGGCACGAACATCCACGACGCCCTGCTGGAGGCTCTCCGCCAGAACCCCGTGGGCGAGATGCTTCCCATCGTACTGTTCATGACTGACGGCCTCCCCACCGTGGGACAGACTTCCGAGGTCGCCATCCGCAACGTCGCCATAAAGGCCAACCCGTATCAGCGGCGAATATTCACCTTCGGCGTGGGCGTGGACGTCAACACGCCGCTCTTGGATAAGATTGCTTCGGAAACGCGGGCGACCGCCACATACGTCCTCCCGAAAGAGGATGTCGAGGTCAAGGTCTCGCAAGTGTTCAAGCGGCTGGAGGGGCCGGTCCTTGCCGACCCGAGGCTTGACATCATCGGCCGCCCGAAAGAAATCGCCGCCCTCGTCCGCGTGCGAGACGTGATCCCTTCCAGGCTTCCCGACCTCTTCGAAGGCGATCAGCTCGTAGTTCTCGGACAGTACATTGAGGACGATCCGCTGGTCTTCAAGCTCAGCGGCAACTACCTCGGCAAAAAGCGAACGTTTCGTTTCACCTTTGACCTCGACAAGGCAACCACCCGCAACGCCTTCGTGCCTCGGCTTTGGGCGAGCCGGAAGATCGGCGTGCTGGTGGACGCCATCCGCCAACTCGGCGCCGATGCAGGCCCCCTTCCGGGACAAAGGCGAGTTGTGTCTGATCCCAGGCTGAAAGAGCTCGTGGACGAGGTCGTCTCTCTGAGCAAAGAGTTCGGGATAATGACCGAGTACACTGCATTTCTTGCGAGAGAAGGAACCGACCTCTCTCGCAGAGACCAGGTGCTTGCCGAAGCAGGCAGGAACTTCAAGCTTCGTGCGATATCTGCGCGTTCAGGCCTCTACGCAGTGAACCAGAGCTTTAACAATGACTTCCAGATGAGGCAGTACGCGCTGAATTCTCGCAACAAGTATTTCGACCAAAACATGAACCGCGTCGCCATTACCACCGTTCAGCAGATCAACGATATGGCGTTCTATCGCCGGGGGAATCGCTGGGTGGACAGCCGCATCGTGGATAAGGAGAAGGAAATCCGGCCCAAGACGGAAATCGAGTTCGGGTCCGAAGAGTTCCGGCGGCTCGCCCTCCGGCTCGCGGAGCAGGGCCGTCAGGGCTCCATCTCGCTACGTGGGGACATCCTGATGGTCGTGGATGGTGAGCCGATTCTCGTCAAGGGCCCGGCTGGGCTATAAAGAGCTTTGAACATTTCCATGACAGCGTTTGAGGGACGAAGCACTTCATGGTGAAAGCAATCGTGGCAGAACGTCGCAAAGACCGCAGCAGAAGAGGAAAGGAGGAATTGCTATGAGACGCGTGAGAGCAACAATGTTGTTCGCGGCCATCCTGGGACTGGTGGCCGCGCTGCCGGTGCGGGCGGACATTCCGGAATTCAGCCCGAACATCACCGACGTTACGGTTTTCAAGGACGGGCACGCGCTTGTCATGTCCCGAGGCTCCGCCAGGTTGGAAGACGGCTGGTGTCGGACGCGGGAGGTTCCCGCGCCCGTCCTGGGGACATTCTGGACATTCGTGGCCGACAGGAACTCCCAGGTAGATTTTGTTAAATCGGGTTTTGTGGAAACGGAGGAGACAAGGCCCTGTTTGACCTTCGAGGAGATTATACAGGCGAACGTCGGCAAACAGGCTGTCATTGTCGAACAGCCGAAAGACGGAGACCCCATATCCCATGAGGGAGTCTTGCTCGGCATCCTTCAGCACGAAGCCGAAGAGGAACTGGAAACGTCCAGGACGTTGCCCGGAGGGCGCGATTGGCGAGGACGCTGGATCTCGAGTCGGCAAGTACACGTGTCAAGAGAGGGCGAGGTCAAATCCCTCGCTTCCTTCGTCATGGTGCAAAAGGACTCCGGCGTTCAAATGATAAAGCGTGAGAACATCCGCAGCATCTGCCTCGCCGAGGACAAGCCGGCCACCAATCACACCGAAACGAAGAAGGTTCGCGAAATATCCGTTCACGTGGTCAGGAAAGGGAAACCCCTCGGCGGAGAGGCCGACGTTGGGATGATCTACCTCCAGAAAGGTGTACGGTGGATTCCCGATTACCGCATCAAGCTTCTCTCTAATGGAAAGGCAACCGTATCGCTTCAGGGGACAATCATAAATGACCTTGCCGACATGGAAAACGTTGACCTTCGACTCGTCGTAGGCGTCCCCAACTTCATCATGAAAGAGGCTCTTTCCCCGATGGCGCTCAGGGAGATAGGGCTTCAGCTCAGTTCCTACTTCGCCCCTCCCTCGCGCGGCGGGAGGGAAACACAATTCGATTATCTCTCCAACGCGATGATGTCCCAGAGGGTCATGCCGGTTAGCGGAGAAGAAGCGCCGGCAGGCGGAGGCCCCGACATCCCCAGCGAGGGTCAGCAGGAGGACTTGTTTCTCTACAACAAGCCCGGGATTACGTTGAAGAAGGGGGAACGGGCTGTCGTAAAGCTCCTGGAGATCACGGTCCCGTACGAGGACATCTACACCTGGGAAATCCCTGCCATTCCGCCGAGAGAGATGTGGCGTCACGTAAACCAGGATCAACAGCAACAGATGCTGAGAGCCCTCATGGGCGCCAAAGCGATGCACGAGATCCGCCTCACGAATACGGGAAGCGAGCCGTGGACAACCGGCCCCGCCACGATATTCAAAGAGGGAACGCCTTTGGGGCAGCAGCTCCTCACCTACACATCCGTGAAGAACACGGTGGATGTCCCCGTCACTATTGCCACCGATCTCAACACGAAAAAGGAGGAGGCCGAGGTTAGCCGCAAGCTGAGAGCCCTGAGAATCAGCTCAACCGATTACACAAAGGTCACGCTCCACGGAAAGCTCACCGTCACCAACTTCAAAGACAGAGCCGTTCGGATGTACCTCAAGAGAAAGGTCCTTGGCACAGTCACCGCAGCCACGGCCGACGGCAAGATCGTAATGTCGAACGTCGCCGAGGACACGTTCCTCCTCAGCAAGGAGTACGGATGGTACTGGTGGTCCTGGCCGTCGTGGTTCTACCGCTTTAACGCCATCTCCGAAATAAAATGGGCGGAGGTCATCCCGAAGGGCGAGTCTGCGACATTCGAATACGACTGGTACTACTATTGCTATTAAAATCGCTTCCGGAAAGGCTTTTTGGAACTTCTCGACTCGGAGCGGGTCTAATAAATATACAAGGATATGAAGGAGCAGTCCTTCGTGTGGCAGGTAGTGAAACTATTCCGCCGTTCTTAAGACCCGAGACGAGAGGAGGTACAAGGATGAAAAGAATCATTGTGAAGGCATTGGCTGTTTCGGTGGTGCTCCAGGGCTTGGCTAACCTTCATGCCGCCGAGCGGAAGCTGTCCGAAGCCCCCCGGCCGCAGATCGAGGTCGTGTTTGTGCTGGATACCACCGGCAGCATGGGCGGGTTGATTCAAGCAGCGAAGGAGAAAATCTGGGCCATCGCCAACACTTTGGCGACAACTAAGCCGGCGCCCGACATCAAGATGGGTCTGATCGGCTACCGCGACCGCCGCGACGCCTACGTCACGAAGCGGACTGACCTGACGGACGACCTCGACGCGGTTTACGAACAACTTATGGGCTTTCGGGCAAACGGCGGCGGCGATACCCCTGAGAGCGTCAACCAGGCATTGCACGAGGCGGTCACAAAGATTCGATGGAGCAAAGATGAAGATAGCTACCGGGTGATATTTCTGGTCGGAGATTGTCCCCCGCACATGGATTACGAGGACGACGTGAAGTATCCCGAGACCTGCAAGATAGCCGCAAAGGCCGGGCTTATTATCAACACCATCCAGTGCGGCAGCCACCGCGCAACCGAGCCTATCTGGAGCGACATCGCCGACAAGGCCGAGGGGCGGTACTTCCGCGTCGAGCAGTCCGGGGGCGCCATCCTCGCCTCGACCCCATTCGACAAGGAGCTTGCTGAACTCTCTAAAGAACTCGAGGGGACACGCGTCTATTACGGCGGCGCCGAGGCGCTCGCTGGGTTCAAGGAGCGAGAAGAAGTCGCTGCTAAGATTCACGCCGGCGCACCGGTTAGCGCCAGGGCCCGCCGTGCAACTTTCCTGGCGACCGAGGCGGGCGAATCCAGCTTCGTCGGAAAGCAGGAGCTGGTGAGAGACGCGGCGGAGGGGCGAGTCAAGGTGGCGGAAGTGGACAAGGAGGAACTCCCGGAGGCCATGCAGAAGATGTCCGCTGCCGAGCGCAAGAAATTCATCGCGGAGAAACTTGCGAAACGCAAGAAGACCCAGGCACAAATCAAAGGTCTGTCCGCCAAGCGCCAAAAATACATCGAAGAGCAGGTCCGCAAGTCTGGCCTCAAGGGAAAGCAATCGTTGGACTTCGTCATATTCAACTGCATCAAGGAGCAGGCTGGGAAGAAAGGGATCGAGTACAAAGGCGGCCCGGTTTTCTGAGTACCCTATCGCGGGGCAGGTCATCTGCTCGTTCTCGGCAGCGACCCGGGGAAACCTGGCAGGTGTGGCGGACATGATCTGTTGACGTAGCCCTCGTTCGTCCCTACACTTTCCCGAAAGGCGACAGGTGAAATCGGCCCCAAGCCGCGAAAACGCTTCCGTGCTGGGTGGCTTCTGGCGAGGCCCGCGCTGCCCAATGTCGGAGGGAGTTCCAGCTTGGAGTAACCCATGGGCAAACAGCAAATTTTGGTTATCGAGGACGACGCGGCCATCCGCCAGGGCATCGTGGACGCGCTCCAGTTCGAGGGCTATGCCACGCTGGAAGCCGAGGATGGGAACGCCGGACTTGATATGGCGGTGAACGGCGGATACGACCTGCTCCTGCTTGACCTGATTCTTCCGGGCCGAGACGGGCTGGACATTCTAAAAGAGGTCCGCGCCACGCGGCCAACGCTGCCTGTCATCATCCTGACCGCACGGGGCGAGGAGGCTGACCGCGTCCACGGCCTTCGCCTCGGCGCCGACGACTACGTGGTCAAGCCGTTCAGTGTGAAAGAACTTCTGGCGCGAGTCGAGGCGGTGCTGAGGCGTTCACCGGAGCGTCCTTCTGACGTTCGCGAGTTCGAGATTCCCGGCGGTCACGTTGACCTCTCTCGCTGCGAGGTCTGCTTCGATGACGGCGGGCGCTGCGAACTTTCTGAGCGCGAAATGGAGCTGCTGCGCTATCTGGCACGCAACGCCGGGCGCGCGATTTCGCGGGAAGAAATCCTTTCGCGAGTGTGGCGCATTGACCCCCGCTCAATCTTCGAGACACGCACCATTGACATGCACATCGCCCGCCTCCGGGAGAAGCTGCGGGACGATCCGTCCCGGCCGCGTATTATCCGCACCGTCAGGGGAAAAGGTTACATGTTCGCTGCGGGAAAGGGGGAGCAATGAGGCGGCCGGTTTACTCCTGGCTCATCTTTGGGCTTTGCCTCGCCGTGATGCTGGCAGGCATGGCATGGATGAGCCTCACGGCACTCAGGCTCAACCGGGCAGAAGGAGAAGCGCGCCGGCAAGCAGCGGTCGAGGAGAAGGTTCGGTTGGCACTGTGGCGAATGGAGTCCGCCCTCTCGCCCCTCATTTCCCAGGAGAGCTCTCGCCCCTATTTTTCATACGGCGCCTTCTATCCGGCGGAGCGCGCCTACACCCGCATGTTCGCCGAGATTCAACGTGGCGAGATTTTGGTGCCTTCTCCTTTGCTGACAGAGAGCTCACCTTACGTGTTGCTCCATTTTCAGTTCGATTCCGATGGTCAGTTGACATCCCCGCAAGTCCCCACCGGAAATATGCGAGACCTGGCGGAGAGCGTTTATACCACACACGAAAAGATAGAGGCATCGGCCGCCCGTTTCGCTGAGCTCCGGCCCATTCTCAGCAGGGACAAACTCCTTAGCCTGCTCGCCGACGAGGAACCGCAACCAGTTATGACCGTGCGTGCTCCGCCGGTGTTCCAGCGTCAAATGGCAAATGCCAGCCAGCAGGAACAATACGTCCGCAACGCCCTGGAATGGGAGGCGCGTGCTTCCAACCAGATCGTGCTACGGGCAAATGCGGACCTCAATATCTTGGCGCGCCGCTCCGGTGTCAGCGAAAGCGAGATGAAACCGCTCTGGGTCGGCTCGGCGCTGGTGCTTGCGCGGCGAGTTTCGGTCAACGGGCAGGACTACACTCAGGGATGCTGGCTCCACTGGCCGGCTATACGGAAGTGGCTTGTCGCGGGCGTCAAGGACTTGCTGCCCGAGGGGGACTTAGAGCCAGTCCTTTCCGAACCGGGCGACAAAGAGTCGCGCATGCTCGCCGCATTGCCCGTGAGGCTCGTAACCGGCCTCGTGCCCGCCGGTTCGACACGCCGCATGTCTCCCATCCGCTTGACGCTTCTCCTCGCGTGGAGCTGCGTCCTGCTGGCAGCGATGGCGGTCGCGGCGCTGCTCGTCGGCGCAATTTCGTTGAGCGAGCGCCGTGGGGCTTTCGTCTCCGCGGTGACACACGAGCTGCGCACCCCGTTGACCACGCTTCGCATGTACACCGAAATGCTCGCCGAAGGAATGGTAACAGATAAGGAAAAGATTCGCCGCTACCTCAGCACGCTGCGAGTCGAGGCCGACAGGCTCGGCCACCTCGTGGAAAACGTCCTGGCGTATGCCCGACTCGAAGGGCGCCCTGCAGGCGGCCGCGTGGAGACAGTCACCTTGCGGGAGCTCCTCGATAGAATGAAGGACCGTCTTGCGCAGCGAGCAAAGCAGGCCGGAATGGAGATGCTCGTGCAAGCTGAAGGTCAGATTCTGTCTGCGACTGCGCGCGCGGATGCCTCCGCCGTGGAGCATGTCCTGTTCAATCTGGTGGATAACGCCTGCAAGTACGCCGCCTCGGCTTCCGACCGCCGCATTGAGCTGGAAGGAGGTTGCGAGGGCAGCTTCGTGTTCTTACGCGTGCGCGACCACGGGCAGGGCATCGCCAAAAGCGATTCGCGGCGCCTTTTCCGGCCATTCTGCAAGTCAGCCCGCAATGCCGCGAACGCCGCCGGGGGCGGGGGCATCGGACTGGGATTGGCGCTCAGCCGCCGCCTCGCACGCAGCATGGGCGGAGACCTCTGCCTCGATGAGAGCGTAAATGACGGCGCCTGTTTTGTGGTCACCCTCCCTGCCGATTTCTCTCCCGGATCGGCCCCTTCGCCAGCCGTTTTGTAGTCCTGCGCTTTTCGCCCAAGACGTGAAACCGACGGCGTTTACCGTGAGAGCAAAACGCCGACGGGTTTTTGTCAGCGCATTACATCCGGAACCGATGGGGGTTCACCGCTGACGGAGGCTCAGGGACATCTTGCGAACGCAGAAGGCGTCGTATTTGCCGCTCCCCGAAAAGAGAAGGTACATTGTCTTGCCGTCGTCGCTTATCCATTTGCTCGGCAGGCGATAGCCGTGAGTGCCGCCGCAGTCCCATGCTTCGGTGTAGAACGCGGTGCTCCACGGTCCCCACGGCTGCGGCGACTCGAAGATGCCCCAACCCCCCTCGTGGTTGAACCCCTGAGCCATGAGGTATCGTTTAATCCCGGGGCTGTAAACGACATCCATTCGCTGGCAGCGCCCCGTGTGCGTGAAGACAGCCCCTCGCTCCGCAATGTCCGAAGTCCACACCGGCTTGCCGGAGCTGTCCAGTTGCTTGAAGAACTCGTAAGCGGCGCGGCTCTTTATCCTTTCTTTCGGAACACGCGCCATCACCACACGGTCGTAGGATTCATAGGCGCTCGGTCCATCCTGTGAATAAACGTAAACGTAGCCGTCGCGGGCTCCCTCATAATTCCTCCCGAAATTCAGGAACGTCGGACAGCCGAAGCTCGTCGTGAAACGAAAGCCCCACTGCCATGTCCTCGCGTGGTCGGCAGACCAAGAGAGAGTGGAATTGCCGGTGTTCCTGACCCACATGTAAAGGACGCCCTCCACCATCAGCATACCGCTCGCTTTGGCCCCGCTCGGCCCGTCGCCCGTCCGCTCGCCGGAATCAGAGCGGATGTTTATGCCCGCGAATTTGTTCCCCGGCCCGACGATTTTCGCGAATCCCTGGCTCAGTTTCTTCTCCGTGCGAGGCTCAAAACCCCACCCGTCCCCGTACGAAGTGTACAGGTTGCCGTCGTCCGCCCAGGTAATGGGCCAGTTGTCGCTCCCGATAGCCTTCCACACAATGGAGAAGACCGGCGAGAAGCTCACTTTCTCGATGACCTCGCTGGGAGGATAGGGCTTCGCCCCTTCCGAGGCTGTGCAACTCGCACAACCCATTGTCAAACACGTCACCAGCAAGATGGTATCCATCCGAGAGTAAGCCATAAGTATCTCCCTTGATCCTCTTCGATGTGCTCTCGATTGTATGCGAGGCTCAATCCCGCGAACGCCCTCATCGAACTGGACTCACTTCTCGGCAATCGCGTCCATGAGCGGATTGAAAAGATATTTCTCCAGCCCGCCCCAGAAACTGTCTTTCATCAATTGTTCGCCATTCCGAACGACGATAAGGTTGAGGCTCGGCACAACAAGAAGAACCTGGTTGCCGGCGCCCATGAAGGCATCCCTCGGAAAATTTTTCAGTACGCCGTCCGAATTGACCCACCAGCACAAGCTCGCTTTCGGCGACGGGCCCTCGGGCTTGCCGCGAAAGGGAACCGGAGTGCCCGCGTCCGCGACCATCTTTTCCACCCATCCCGCATCAACCAACCGACGCCCCTCCCAATCTCCTTTTCGCAACATGAGACGACCGACGCGAGCGACCGCGTTGGGGCTGTAACCTCCCCCTCCCCACGTGGCATAAAGCTGGAGTCCGTCAACCTCGTAAGCCCTGCCGTAGCCCATTGACCATTCGTTGTCCGGCATGCCAATCGGCTTCATAATCCGTTCCCGAAGCAGGCTCTTGATGTCCTTCTGTGGGGCGCCTCTCAAGCTGGCGGTGACCGCGTAACCCAACATGGCCATCCCCGGATTGCTGTAAGCAAACGATTTCCCCGGCTCGAAAAGGAGCGGCGCCCAGTCCCTCGCGATGGTGAACGGGTCGGGCTCTCTTTTCCAGAACGCCGTCTTCCATCCTCCCGGCTCGTAATGGGACATACCCGCCACCTCCGCATCCTCGATCCCCGACGAATGCGTCGCAAGATGCCGAACGGTGATTCCCCGCCTCGTCTTATCTCCTCTCCATTGGCGAACGTATTTCTCCGCCGGGTCGTCAACCGCGATTCGTCCATCATTCAGCGCCACCAGAAGCGACATGCCTCCCACCAACGCCTTCGCCAGCGACGCCGTGTAGTGCTTTGTAGTTCTCGAATAGCCTCGAGCGTACCACTCAAATACAATCCGGTCGTTGCGGATAACGAGAAGCGTTCTTGTCCCTCTTTGCTCCAGAACCACTCGCATCGCCTCCAGCTTTGCGGAGGACATGCCCTGACTTTCCGGCGAAGCCTTTGTCCAGCGCCATGGCTCCGAACTCAGTGCACAACTGGCAACCAGCAGGGCGAGGAGGCATAGAACACCTGTTGCGAAAAAAGGCCTCCGCCTTGAGAAAAGAATCATGTTTCGCATCATTTCCTCGCTCTCTTTTGTCATTCCTTCGTGCTCAGTGGAGATCAACTGCTGTCACCATTCCCTTCGGCTCGATCTTTCCGGGTCCCGGTGTGAAAACTGCCTGCTTTCATCCGCCCCGCTCGCTCCACCAGGACTGGGTCTTTATTTTGGGGTCCGGATTTTCCGGGTCCGTCAAGAGCCTGCCCTTCCCGGAGACCCACTTGACGCTCCCGTCCGCCAGCGCCGCGTTCCTTCCCTCCAAGCCATGGTTGGAGACCGAGGTCAAGTCCTTGGAGGCATGTCTGTCAGCGACGACTCTCGTTGTGGCGAGCGCTGCCTCGGTCCATGGTCTATTCGGGCCGGTGCTCCCGTCATAACTGTAAGCATAACTTGCCTGCTTCGCCTCGTTAGGCCGGAAAGGCCTGTTGTCGTACCAGTGGGACGGGGCCACACGCTCCGGCATCCTATCGCCAGAGCTTGCGCAGGCGAACAGGTGCAAAAAGTCAACGTATCCCGGATAAAGAATGCCCAGATCCTTATAATGGGAGTACACGCTGATGGTCCTGCCTGGGAATGCGCTGCTGGGATAATGGCCATCGTAGTCCAGCGTGTACGCGCTGACACCTATCATGATCTGCTTCAGATTGCTGGCACATCTCGCCCGGTGTACAAGCTCCCGCGACTGGTAGAACGTCGGCGGAACCATCGCCACCAAGAAGATTAGCGAAGCGGCTATGACCAGAACGTCAACCACTCTTATCTTTCCCATGTTCGTCACCCCATTGGTAAATTACTCCACCGGGCGGACCTTATAGAACCTCGATCTCTTTTCTGTTAAGACGCCGGGGTCTCGCCACGGCTCCTCCGTATCAATTAGCGCGCCCTCCGACCACTGTTCCTCGAGCCTTCCCTTCATCTGAAGGACAAAGTCCTTGAAGGACGCTGCCAGCCAGTAAATGAGGATGTCGTCGGAGAGTTGCGAGATGACGTGCGTGATCACAGATTGTTCAGCCACATAGCCGGCGCCGCCGAAGGCGCCCATGTCGCACCGCGTGCCATCCTCGTCGTCGTATGCCGGGTCCGGATTCCCGAAGTCAACGCAAGGCGATTCCGGATCAAGCGTGTAATCTCCATCCACGGCATCGGCGAACAGGGGGTCTTTGCTGATGTTTCCATTGGTGCCTGCATAAGAGGCATCATCCGTATCACAGAACTCGATCTCAACCCGCGAAGCGCCGGAAATCGCTTTACCATTCCCCCAGATGATGGAGCTCATAATTCGCGGAACGGAGAGCGTCGGGACTCCTTCGATGCAGTGGAGTCGGCCAGTCTTCCCCTGTGTCGAGGAATTGTCGGCAATCGTGCAATTCACAATGATGGGGAACGCCTCGTCGCACACAATTCCTCCACCGACCGTCGCACTGTTTTTCGCGATAACCGTTCTCACGATCCGGGGAGCAGAATACCAGCAGAACAAACCTCCTCCTTCTTCAGCCGAGTTTCCGGTGATAACGCAGTTATCAATCAAGACGCGCGACTGCCAGAGATAGAGCCCCCCGCCATCTTTCTCCGCGGTGTTGCCCTCGATCCGGCAATCCCTCAGCGTCGCCGAGCACTCATCAAGAAACACACCGCCGCCGAAAACCGCCGAACTTCCGTGAATCGTGCAGCGTTCTATCGTCACCGCGCTGTTCGCGCAATAGATACCGCCGTGGACCTCTCCTGCGGCGTAAGCGACCGTCAGGTCACGGATTGTGACGCCGTCGGCGTTGATCACCGTCAAAACACATGCGCTTGCGCCGCCGTCGAGAACCGTCTCTCCCCCACCCGCGCCCGCGAGCGTGATTTTCTTCTTCACAACGAGATGTTCGACGTAGGTCCCTGGAGCAATGAGAATCGTATCCCCCTCGTGCGCGAAATCAACCCCCTCCTGAACCGTGGCGCAGCATTGCGGCACGAGAACGTCATTGTCCCATATCGTCAGCGGCTTCGTGGCGATGAAGGGAGGATCGTTATTGTCTTCCACAAGAACGGAATAATCATCGGAGAGCGGATACTCGTCGGGCGGCTGCCACATCACGCCTTCCTCGTTTGGAGCGTCGTCGAGGATTGTCTCAAGCAGCTCACCGCCTTTGTAGAGCTTGACCGTAACCCTGTCGCCGATTCCAGCCCCGGCCCAGGAGATCGGGTTCGCTTCGCCTCTTCTGATGAATACCCCGCCGCGCCGCGAGTGAATGAAAAGCCCGGGGACCCTTATCGAGAAGACCTTGCTCGCTTCGCCCGAGGAGTCGCTCGCCCGTACCCGGAAAGCGAAAAGCCCGAACTTCTCCGGAGTCCCCGATATGATGCCGAAACCACGATGAAGCTCCAGCTTCGGCGGCGGCTCCGACAGCATGAAGCGAGACGATGGTGCCCTATCGAGGTCGGTCGCCCCGTTCTTCACGGAAATCACGTAATGTTCCTCATCACCGCCCGAAATCCCAATGACCGCACCCAGGTCGTGGTTCCCCTCCCCGTAGTTGAATTCGATCTCTCCGCTTGGATAGATGATCGCCTGGTAGTTGATGTCCCGCGTTGCCGATTCCGGGCTCCTCCCCCTCCAAGTGATTACGTATCTCCAGGGAACGGATTCGATATAGACGCCGTCGCCCAGTTCTGAGCTGCCCCAAAGGGAACGCCCCACAGGCGTAATAACGGCCGATCGCTTTAACGAGTCTATGGAGGAGAACTCCCACCAAATGTCTGGTGGACTCAGGTAGCCCGCGCGGTCGATCCGGGGCGTTCGATATTGCTTTCCGTAAAATGGGAACAAAAACGGCAGGCTCACTTTCGCCCTTCCACCATGGCCGCGACAATCAATCACTCGCACCGCGTTCGACGTGTCGGCGAAATGGTGCGGCGTCTCGACCTCCACGTACTCCATCTCGCCAGTCTCGATCTCCCACATCACATCGCCCACCGCCCCTTCCGCCTCCAGTTGGAACGTGTAAAACTCGCCCTTGACGGCATCCGGCAGCGACGATGGACTCGTGATGACGAGGGCTGACCATGATGCGAAGGGATAAATAAGAAATAGAACAGAAGTTGCAGTAAGACAATAGACCCGGCGCGTCATCTCAAGCCCCCTTTCACAGTTGGGCGCTCCCCATTTTTTCGATCCCATTCATAACAGCGGTCCCCCGGGAATCTCAAAATGTGACCTCTTGCCAGAAGACCACACAAGAATAAACCACAAACGAGCGGCTCTGTCAAACGTGAAGCGGTAGTGGGTGTGGCTGTGTTTAGGTGGTAGAGAGGTTGGCTTTGGTTTGTTTGTGGCGCGCTGCAGAACCGGGAGTGATGAATCGCAGGTGAAAAATAGGATACATAGGACGCTTGGCGTCCTGGCGAGGGAAAAAGGACGGGGGAGCTATTTCTCGCAAAGTGGCGAAGACGCAAAGCAGGTGGGAAAGAATCGCGCGCAAGATGTGGGCGGTAGAACGGGTTCGGCATTAAACCCAAAGGTCCTCGGTGGTGGAGCGGACGCAGTGGAGAAGACTTTGGGTTGTTGGGTTGGCGCTCGGCCCGGGCAAAGCCTATGGCCATGGGAAGCGTACGGTGGCATGTCAAACGCGAGTCAAATAGAGTCGCGGCGGGGACGTCGGAAGAGGCATTGGGGGCGTTTCTGAGCACAAAAAGTGCGATAAATCTGAACGCAATCGGCTGCGGCAGAAGGAATTGCTGAAGGTGCTTTAACCCCAAAAAGGGCTTAAAATTCCAGTATTTTCCAGTAGTTTCTCGACGAGAAGGCATACTGGAATGGGTCATGATTTGCAGCTCCTGGCTGCGTTAGGTTTTTCTATCATTTTTGAGGGCATTATAGCGGATTTATTGTCAGTTGTCAAGGAAAGAGGAGATTAACGCGGAGGCGCAAAGGCGCAGAGGGGGTGCGTACAGGGGGACGGCGCCCGGGGTGCCAGGCCGAGGGCGAGACACCCTCGGGACTGCCGGCGAGACGCCAGCGTTACACAGATGTCATGGGCGAGGATGCCCTCGGGACTGCCGGCGGGACGCCAGCGTTACACAGATGTCATGGGCGAGGACACCCTCGGGACTGCCGGCGGGACGCCAGCGTTACACAGATGTCATGGGCGAGGA
>CAZXGF010000023.1:63703-83446 GCA_964640185.1 uncultured Verrucomicrobiota bacterium
CACAGATGTCATGGGCGAGACACCCTCGGGACTGCCGGCGAGACGCCAGCGTTACACAGATGTCATGGGCGAGGATGCCCTCGGGACTGCCGGCGGGACGCCAGCGTTACACAGATGTCATGGGCGAGACACCCTCGGGACTGCCGGCGAGACGCCAGCGTTACGTAGGCGGCCACACTGAGCTGCACCTGGGACTCATGGGCAGGATGCCCATGCCACGGCAGGCAAGGACAGGGTCCTTCTTCACGAGGCCATCTGTGACTTTGCGCCTCTGCGTTAATCTCCTCTTCTCTTCCCTCCTTCCCCGCCCCGTCTTGGCGGGGTATCCGCCCGAGACTGAGGGAGCACTATCGGCCAAGCAGCCAATCCGCTATTTCGTCGCCCTTCAGGTCTTCCTGCTCAACGCGCAATTGCTTTGATTTCCTCGCTGCTTTGTAGGCAGCGGAAACAAAATCTGTCGGGAATTTCCCCCGGGCATCGTACAACAGGATTTTCCGGGGCACGCAAAGCGCGGCGGCGACTCGGCCGCTCCCCGCGCGCAGTATCCCCGGAACGAAGCACTCTCCCTCCCAAGCTGATCTGTCATCCGGAAAACCATCGAGGTCTATCGCTGCTCGCCGCACCTCCGGAGCAAGAGCGGTTGCCAGCAGACACCATACCCCGGCTGCGTCCAGCCCGACGAGCTCAACCCGCCTCACATCATCGCGAGAGCGGAGATAACCGATTGCAGTGAGAATGTCCTGCACGCGAAGGGCGAGGTCGGTCCTGTTATAGGTCAGCCAATGCTTCTCCGTCCTCTTTCGCTCGCCAGTTTTCAACTCTCCCACCATAAAGCAATCAATGGACATAACCGCTGTTCCGCTTTTCAGCAACCTTGCAGCGAGAGGGGATGGAGGTTCGCCCATACGCATGACTGCATCTTTGCCCTGCGGATGTACGATGAGGGCTGCCACCTTCTTGACGGAGGCGCCTCGGGGGAGAAGCAGAGTCGCGGGAATCGCCTCGTGCTTTCCCTTTCTTCCCAAAAGCAGCCTGACCGCGGTGAACTCTTCGTGGGCTGCCTCTCGGACTTTTTCGACGACGATGTCTTTTCCCGGAGGGACCGCCGCAGCGAGGGTATGCTTCAATGCCACCAGCATGGTCTTGCGAAATCTCTTCACGCTGGCGGCGTCGGTTGGTTTCAAATCCTCGACCTGGTTCTTTGCCGATTCGATAAGGTAATTCTTCAATTGCTGGGCGTTAATAGCCTCATCGGGAAGGGGATGAGTCTTGGTGAATACCCGCAAGTCCTCGTCTTTCTCAACGGTAAAAGGCTGTTCCTTCAGCTTCGCCGCGTCTGTGATCCCCAGCAGGCATCTCCCGAACCACGCATAAACGGCTTCCCGGGAATCCCTGTTGTAGTTGTGCCCTGTGTCGAACTGGACGCATTTGACTTTGTCCTCCGCCCCGAAAAGCCTGTATATGGAGCGAATGTCCGGATACTCGATGGTGGGAGTGTTCTTCGTCCAATCCCCTGTGGCGCAAACGAGGATAAGCGGCCTCGGCGCCATCAAGGACGCGATCTCGACGTTGTAGGTCTCCAGTCGGAGGAGGGGCGAGTTCTCACATTCACATCCTCCCTGAAAATGCGCCGAGATCATGCACACCGGAGCAGCCACTTTAATCCTGTCGTCCACCGCCATCAGCATGAAGGTCTGAGTGCCCCCGCCGGAGGCACCGGTGCATCCTATGCGGTTGGCATCCACCTCGGGCAGAGACGAGATGAAATCCACAGCCCTTATGCTGTCCCAGAGCTGCAGCCCCATCAGGCTGCTCCCCCATACTTCGTCATGGAAGGAATGCTTGAGCTGGCTGGAGTCGTTGTAGCCGACCATGTCGTAGCTGAACACGACATAGCCCTGCCGGGCGAGGTTGATGCACCGACCGGGAATTGATCCCGTCTCGTCGTTGTGCAGCCGTCCCCGAGCCCAATGCCCGTGAGGACAAAGAACGCCCGGGAACGGCCCCTCTTTCCCCAGAGGCCGGTACAGATTCCCCGTCACGAAAAATCGGGGATAGCTCTCGAAACAGACCTTTTCGACCGAGTATCCCTCGCGCTCGATCCTCCCAAAGATTTGGGGATTGAGCGGCGTCCTCTCCGGCATCGGCCACAACCCCGTGCTGACGAGTATGTGGTCTCGCACAAATGCCGCCCTCCTCATCCATTCTTTTCGAGACGCGAATCGAGAGAACGTTCGCGGTGTGCGAAGACCGAACTCCTCCCCAATTCGTGTGTCCCGCAAACTCGCGGCACGAGTGTCCCGCCCGTGAACAGATATGGGCAGGATGCCCATGCCACCAGTGCGCGCCGGCTTTTCCGATGCCGCCGAACGACCGGTGGCCATCAATAAAGCCGTCGCCAGAATAGAAATCATCGCGCATCTCATTGTCATCAGTCGCATGTCTTCCTCCTCCGAATAAACCCGTTCTGCCGGATTCTCCGACCGCGCTTCTGCCGCCGGTCACTCGCGGTGCAGCATTGCCCGCGCTTCTATCTGGAAGGCCTCAGCTCACCTTTCGGACCCGAACGGACGGCGGGACGAGGCGGATCGCATCTCGCTTGCAGGCGCTCCGGCAGACTCCGCATCCGTAACATTTTGTTTGGTCAACAAAGCATTTCCCATCCAGTATCGAGAAAATGATCGCCCCGAACTGACAAAGGCGAAAGCACTCCCTGCAGCCGACGCAGCGTTCCGGATCAATCTCAGCGGCGTACTCTGCCCGGAACATCATCGGGATTCCCAGCCCCAGAGTGGCTCGCATGGCCAGACATTCCGCCCGATCGCAATTGCAGACGGCGCCGATAAATGGCGTGCGAAAAGTCCACACGCTGTGCACAAGACCTTTCCTATCGAAAGCACGGATGTGGTCCATTGCTTCGTTGAAGTCGAGATGTTCAAACCGCGAGACCTCCGGCGAACCGAAGAAGTCCATGTTCATATCCTCGAACCAGTGCGGTGGACCGATGCTGATTCCAAAACAATACCGTCCCTCTTTGTGTTTCGCTGCCCACCGGCATCCGCAAGGCACCCTGACTATCGTGGTCGTCATGTCGAAGATGCGTTCCACGTCCTCCAGAGGAACGACCTGACCGTAATGCACGGGCTTGGTCCGCCACACCAGGAACCTCTTGATGAAACGCGGGATGTTTTTGCCCCGAGCGAGCAGCGCCTCCAGCCGCGACACCTGTCTCTCGCCCTCAGCGATTGTCTTCGTCATGAACTCCCGAATGAACTTTCGCCGCCTTAAATCGCTGAGAAGATCGAGGGAATAATTCCTGACGTTGAGATACCACTTTTTCCCCTCGCCATGTTTGGCACAGAACTCACACATCTGACCTCTCCTTATCCGCGGTTCGAATCAGTCACCAGGCGCTTTGACAGCTCCACGCACACTCGTCGTTCGCCCGCCCAGTTTACTATGCCGGAATCATAGGCCACATTAAAACGCCGGCCAAGCAGAATGTACCGCTGCCGCACAGCATAATCCTCAGCTTCAGGGCGAGATGAACTCATCGCAGAGCCCGCAAAGGCCGCGGAGAGCAGGTCTGCCGCTTTTGTTGTTGACTCCCCGTCTGCGCCTTCGCGTTAAGCTCTCTCTCCCTCCTTTCCTTGCCAGCCAGATATAGCCGCAACCCGGGGCCAATTGCGGGTTTACCCCCGCGTGCAAACATGCTATCATAAATAGAGATTGTAACTTTCGGGCAAAAACCAAAAGGAAATGGATGAGACGCTATGAGTAACAAGCCGATTGTGATGATCTCCAGCTATCCGCCGAGGTTGTGCGGCATCGCGACGTTCTGCGAGGAAGCGAGGGAGTTTGTCCGGAAGCATCATCCGGACCGAAGGGTCTGCGTGATAAGCCACACCGACGGGGGCGGGGGCGGGGAGGACGTTTTTCCCATCATTGACATGTCCCGGAACGACTGGTGGAAGCCTGTCGCAGAGAAAATTGAGAAGTTGGAGCCGTACGCTGTGCACATCGAGCACGAGTACGGGCTGTACGAGTATCGAGACCCCCGCGGACAAGGCGACGGAAACGAGGGCTTTCTCGCTCTGCTGGAGGCGATAGATGACTGGCCCGTTGTCGTGGAGCCACATACCGTACACGGGCGGTTGACAGATTTCGAGGCGGATTTCCTGTACAAGCTTTGCGAGCGTGCCGACGTTGTTCTGTTCAAATGCCACTATCAAAAATGGCGACTGGACTGGACCTTCTTCGGACGGGGCTGGGAAACGCCGCGTAATATCATGGTCGTGCCGCACGGCGCGCGGGCGGACAAGCGTTATCCCCCGGAAGAGATTCCGCGCCTGCGGAAAGAATTGGGGCTTGACCTACCGTATCTCGGCGACCATTTCGCGGGGCTTGTGGGATGGATTCAGTCCAACAAACGGTGGGACATCTTGACGTCAATGTGGGAAGCCATCGCCGAGGAAATCAAGGAGCGAACCGGCGAATCGTGGGACCTTCTCGCGGCGGGGGCCATGCGAGACCCCTCGCACAAGGCGGACTACGAGCTCTATCGCGGGCAGGTCGAGCTGCTGGAAAAGAAAGGTCTGGCGCACTACTACGAGTTTGTCCCACGAGGAGACATCTATTACAAAGTGATGGCTGTATGCGATTTCATCGTCCTGCCTTCGACGGATGAGACCCAATCGGGGACTCTGGCGAGGGTGATAGCGGCAAACAAGCCGTTCGTAACCACCGCTCCGATGGAGGGCCTGACAGCACAAACGCTGGCAAGCGAAGGCGGCCTTCTATTCACCACCAAGGCGATGCTTCGCCAGAAGGTCATCCGGTTGGCTTGCAAACCGAACGCTCGGAAAGAACTCGCGGAGAACGTCAAGCGATACCTCGATGAAGTGGTCTCGTGGGAGATCGTCGCGGGGCAATACGATCGTGCCTATCGGCTCGCCCGCAAGGCAAAACAGTCCGGACAGAAGGTGAAGCTTCCTCTCGAGTTTTAGGGATCGCTGGGGTGCGATTGAAAACGGGGAGGAAGGTCCGGTAGAGGATTGTGTTTCCGGGCAGCTCGGTCTTCCGAGTGCCCGCCCAAATCTCAAAATTCGAGAAGATGCAGGATGCCCTCGCGCGGAACGCGGGACAAGATGCCGGCGTTACGAGCCCTGTCTTCGAACTGTACGGTTCCAGCTTCCGTCGGGCACAGAAGAATATCACCAAGCCGGAGAGGAAATATGTCCCATAGAGCCAGAGCCTTCGTACGGAAAGCACTATTCTTATTTTGCATCGTAGTGCTGCCGTCAGGCGGTTTCGGCCAGTTTACTCAGAATCGGGTCAGACCGTCCGTGAGCGTCTCCGAAAGGCAGGTCCCTTCCGGTTCGACCTTCGACGTGACTGTGGACTTCGAGATGGACGAAGGTGTCCACATTTACAAGGACAAGATTTCGTTCAATTGGGAAAAGTTTGTCGGCGCGAAGCACGTGGACAATGTGTTCCCTGAGGCTCGAAGGATCCGCGACCAATTCTCCTCTGACGAAAAGGCGACGGTTCAGGTGTACGAGGATTCGGTGCGGGTTGTGGCGAGGATGAGGTCCACGGGGAAAGAGGGCGACCCGATTGTTCTGCGGGGCGAAGTCGGCTACCAGGCTTGCACGAATGAAATCTGCTATCTGCCGCAGACAGAGCCAATCGAATTCGACCTGACAACCATCGCGGCGCTGCCCGGACACGAGGCCGTCCCCGCAGAAGAAAAGGAGAAACCGGGACTTGCGGCCACCGCCTCCAAGAAGGAAGTTGAGAAGCCACCGCCCGAGAAGAAGCGCGGAGCTATCTGGCTCATTCTCATGGCCTTCGCGGCGGGGGTCGGGGTTAGTCTTACGCCCTGCGTTTATCCCATGATCCCCATAACCGCGGCCATCATCGGCGGCACCCGGCAAAAGGGAAAGCTCGCAGCCCTCCTTTCTTCCTTGGTATATGTCCTCGGCTTATCAATCACTTATTCGCTGTTGGGTCTGCTGGTCGCAAGCGGCGGGGTGAAGGTGAGGGCGGCGCTGGCATCCCCGTGGGTGTTGGTTCCGATTGCGGGACTGTTCGTCTTTCTGGCATTGAGCATGTTCGAGGTTATTTCGATTCAGTTCCAGCCGAAATCGGTTACAAAGTTGCAGAGTGCTCTCTCCGGCAAGAGACACACGCTCGCCATCTTCGCCCTGGGGATAGTCAGCGGGCTTGTTTTGGGGCCCTGCGTCACGGCGCCTCTCGCGGGCATCCTCGTTATCGTTGCAAAGGAAGCCAGCAAGTTGCTCGGATTCTTCATGCTGTTTGCTCTCGGCTGGGGGATGGGCCTTATTCTAATTGTGGCGGGCACCTTCACCAGCGCATTGCCGAGAGCGGGCGAGTGGATGGTCTGGGTCAAGAAAGCTCTCGGCTTCATCATGCTCTGGGCGGCGGCATATTTCCTGTCATCGGTCATCGGGAGCACGGCATATCGGATGGCGACGGCGGTCGTCCTCGTTGCCGCAGCAGTCTTCCTGGGCGGTTTCGACACCCTGACGAAAGACAGCGGTTTTACCGACCGGATGAAGCGGTTCATGGGACTGCTCGCCGTTCTCGCCGCCATTTACCTGGCCATTGGAGGGCTGACAAAAAGCCAGCGCCCAAGCCCCGTCAGCCTTTTCCGCCAGGGGAGCTACGAGCAGGTCGAGAAAGCGATGACTTCCGGGCAGCCGCTGGTCCTGGACTTTTTCGAGAAGCGGTGCACCGCCTGCAAGCGCCTCGACGATGAGACCTTCAGCGACCCTCGGGTTATCGAGGCGCTTGAAGGATTTCTCCCTATCAAGGTTGATGCCGACAGGGAGACGGAGCTTGTGAAAAAGTTCGGGATTCCCGGCACGCCAACCGTCGTTTTCATCGGCTCGGACGGGAAGGAAATGGAGAGCCTGCGATTCTCCGGCTTCAAAGGCGCCGACGAGTTTCTGGAAATCGTGAAGCAGGTCAAGTGAGGGAGGAGTCCGGCGACGGCACAACTTGCCCAAGTACGTGAGCTATCCGGCGAAAGCCGATGCGGATAATGTGGAAGGTATCTTCAGCGGGGACAAATCCTTATCATCCGACTTCGCTATGGGGTCCCGTTCCCCCCTCTCGATTCAGCGGGCCGTGGCATGGGCATCTTGCCCATGATCGTTCACGGGTCCCGCCGGAGGCGGGATGCCACAAGAGGCGGCCGCTGAGCATGCTCTGCTTCCCCCGTAAATACCGGCACACCCGCAGGTCCCCCCCCGCCGGATAACCAGGAACTTTCAGGGATGCCTTGAACTCAGGGGATGCTTTCCGGGACAAAAATAATATCGCCAGCTTTGACGGGGGGATCGAGTTCCGGTTTCTTCAAGATTCCCGACACGTCAACCTCCACCCTTCTCTCCTTCCCCGCATCATCGGTCGTGATGAGCATGACTTTCTTCCTGGCGATGTGGGTGAAGCCCCCAGCCTTCATGATGGCGCGATAGAGCGTCATCTTCTCTTCACCAGAGAATGAGAATTGCCCCGGTTTGTTGACCTGCCCTTGGACGTAAACAACCTGAAACCGCTCCGGATGAGGAGCCGGTTTGCCGACAATGTCTTTGTAGATGCTGAATGCGGCTGATGCCAGTTTATGATCGGTTTTATATTGATCCATGTAACCCTCAAGAATCTTGGCTGCTAAGTCCCTACTGCCTCGTAGCCCCCATTGGATACGGGAAAACATATTCCACTCGCGATCTTCCAGGGCGATTTCCAGAAGCCGCTTGACAACCGCCTCGCTCTTGTCTCGCACAGTCGAAAGCCCGAAATAGACTGAGTTATAGCGCACCTCCCGCACTTCGTCTTTGGAGAGCTGGAGGATCAGGTCTATCGCTTCGGGCTTCTGCTCCGGGGCACTCCATATCCAGTGTCCGCCAAAAGTCCTGGCAACCTCATTGCGGATTCTGGCGTCGGGGTCCGCTGCGCACGCTTTCCACGCCTCGATGAACGAGTCGTCCATAATGAGTGTTATGGCATTCCTACCGATCAGCTCGAGGACTTCTCTCCTCGTCACGGAGTCGCCGTGAAGGAGCTTCTCCTTGATTTCCAGCAGCTTGTCCGTGAACTTCGCCTCCGCCCTCACCCTCGCTTTTTCTGTAGCCCATGCGAAGGCCTTGAGCTCGCCCTTGAGAATCTTTTCGACAATGCGAGCCTTTTCCTGAGTCGCTTCATCGGCTGAATTGAGATAAGGCGCCATGTAAGGGAGAATTTCGCCCCGCTGTGATTTCGCCCCCCAGGCGACGCGGCTCAAAACGTTAGGGTCATCGCTCCGCATACATATATCCACGAGCGTCCTCAGAATGGAGGGTGATTTGTCTATGACCACTGAAAGGCCAAAATAGACGGCATTAGACATATCCGGCCCGCCCGTGGCGTGATACATGATTTCGATAGCTTTCGGATTCTGAGGATACTTGCCCCAAATATACCGATTCCCCAGCGCACGCAGAATCCAGCGATTAGTCGTCCTCCGAAAGCCCTTACGGACGATCTCCAGGATTTCTTCGTCCGGAAGCGTGGACTGAAATATTCCGGACTCGCCCAACGCATCAAGTTTCCTTCCGCCTTCAGGATCATCCGGAAAATATCCTTCGTAATCCGGGGGGATATATTCCCCCGGTTTCGCTTTGGTGGCGGCTGGTGGACCTCCCGTTTCGGCCGTCATCGCCACGACAAAAGGCGCACAAATCGTGCCGGTGGAGACGTAGTCAATTGTTGTCACACCCTTATCAGGATGTGGATTCTCTCATGTCATGGAGTAGAGACGGGTCGTCGCTCGGCTGTGGTCCCATGCGTACTCGGTTTTGCCTGTCCAGGCCACCTTTCCTTCCGATACCTTCGATGAATCGCCTTCGCGTGCCCACCAGTCCCTGACGTGAACGCCATATTCGATGGGGACCTCGACGGTGCCCGCATCTTCGTAATGGATTATGTACCTGCCGATTGGTGTCCCGTCGGGAACAACATAAGGCTTATCCCCCGCTCCCCAGCCGGTCGCGTGAACGATGTGAAGCTTGCTGAACTTGACTCCCACTTTTATCCCTTCCACTTTCTGAGGCCGCATTCCAGAAAGGATCCTATTGCCAAGCTCGATAGCCCCTTTGCCGATTCGGTAGTCGCTATCACCGATGCACTGTATCCCGGGTTTCGGCGCAGGGCCAGACCACAACTCCTCAAGTTCACGAATGCCGGCATGAATGGTAGTCCGAGAAAAACCGGCGGCTCGCGAAACTTGACTGACGCCGCCATATCCGGCAGCGTAAGCGTCAGCCGCCGCGCAAAGTCGCAGGCTTCTTTCATCGAGGGCTGGCACCAGCAAATTGTACTTGCTTCTCAGCATTTCATCAGACATCATGCCTTAAGTTTATGTATTGAGAGGCGCGATGTGAAGAAAGATGTTCATGTTATTGTGAATAAATTCATTAGGCCCGTTTTGAGAGAGAGGCAATTTGGCGGCGAGACATTTTCCTACAAGCGAAGCAATACATCCGAGAAGATCCTCACCACGGCCGGGCGAGATCGAGTAGTTGGCAAGTGCTGCCTTGTAGTCTATTATCATAGTGGAATGATGGCCTGATCGAGCAGGTAGCTGCTCACCTGTACGGGCTGACGACCGATCCGTGTCTGTGCATGGGCCCGGCGGCGCCAATGACCCGATTCATGGCGTGCCGCACGGCCGGATACATCCGGGAAGGAGAAGACTGAGTGATCTACACGGATCGCAGACGGCCGGAGTAAGGGGGATGCAAAAGCAGGAAGACATATCGCGGAGCCAAGCCCAGGAGCACAAACCTGAGGTACCCGAACCCGAGATTGGCAAACTGCCCCGCAAGCGGCGCCGCTGGCGGAAGCGAATTCTAATCACGACATCCGTCCTGATCCTTCTCGTCGTCTTTGCGCCATGGCTCTTGTCCACGAGGGCCGGGACGTCCTTGATCCTCTCTTTGGTCAACCGCAGTATTCAAGGCAGAGCTGATGTTGATGATTTGTCCCTCTCCTGGTTTGGGCCGATCGAGATGAGAGGCGTACGTCTTCTGGACCCCTCCAACAAGGAGGTCCTGAAAGTTAATCGGATTGTGGTGGAAATCGGAGCATGGCGAGCAATAACGCAGAAGGAACGGTTCCAGCAGGTGATCGTTGAATCGCCGACCCTCCTACTTCACGAACAGCGGGACGGGTCTTTCTCCTTTCTCGAAGCGCTGAGACCGAAAAGGGTGAAGCGCAAGCCCACAAAGCCAATGCCAGCCAAACCGAGACCCAAGAGGCCCAGGCCGGAAAAGCCTCTGCCTGCACCCCAAGGAACGATCTCGGTGCGCAACGGGAGTGTCCGCGTGCTACGGCACAGTGGGCAGAAATTGACCTTCCGCAATCTGCGGTGCACGCTTGCCGTCGATTCGCTCAGTCACGTCACAGGGGAACTCCAGGTTGCCCTGGAAGAAGGGGGAGTGTGCAGCGTGGAGATGCGCCTGCGCGACCTGGCCAGTAGGGGCAAGCTGGGTCCCAGCGGCGCCTCGGGCACCGTGAAGGTCCGCACTCCGAAGGAGGTGGAGCTGGGCCCGATCGTTTCCCTGGCAACGGGCAGGACCAAAGCCACGGGGCGCGTGAAGCTGAACCTCGACGCGACGCTGCGGCCTGGGAAGGTCGCTCTCCAGTTCGAGACGGGTTTGCAAGAGTTCTCGTTACAACAAGCTGCCGAAAAGCAGGTCCGCCCCGTCAGTCTCGACTCGAAGGGCAAAGTTGATGTGGAGTTTGGATCCTTTGCGCTCAAGAGGGTTGCCGGGGACCTGAGTCTCACCGGCGAAGGTGTCCAACTGGCGACAAACCTCGCGTACCGGAAATCGCAACAGAGGCCCCCCGTGGTTTTCGACGACGTGCTGGCAGCAGTATTGGAGGGGAAGGCGGTTGAGCTACCGAACCTTTCTCTGCGAGCCAGCGGGCAGGTGGACGTAGCGCGTCTCGGGGAGGCGATTCCGGCCGTCTTGAAGGTCCGCGAGAACCTGCAACTCACCAGCGGCAAAATTCACGTGGACCGGCTGTCCGTGGAAGGAGGTACTGAGCCTCGCGTGGAAGGTTCGCTCCGCCTGACGGACCTCTCAGCCGTTCAGACTGACCGAGAAACCAACAAACGAAAGACTTTCCAATATAAGCCGATCACGGTGGACGTCGACGCGAAACTCGTGGAAAAGGAGGGGCTTCAGGTCCAAACAGCGAGACTGGAGTCGGATTTCGCCACCCTGCACGGCCAGGGCAGCCCGAAAAAGATGGACCTGCGGCTCAACGCGGACCTGGCTCAGCTCCCTGATATGTCCGGGCGTGTGGAGCTGACCGCCGAAGTGCGACGGGCGGACTCGATTGTTTCATTCGAGGCCAATGGAAATGCTTCCGGCCTTTCTGTCAAAACGAAAGAAAGCCAATTCGCAACCGAGCAACTCGTGTTCAACTCCCGTGGCGCGTATCTACCCGAACAGAGAAAGTTCAACGGTGACGTCGAGCTGACGAGCAGCGACTTCCTCGCCATACTGGGGGGGAAAGCGGAGAAGCGAGACAGGCTCAGCGTCGGCTCGCTCCAGCTTGAAGCGTCGATAGGCCGTGAGTCCCCGGACTCGCCGATCGCGTCGGTGGGCAAGGCGACGCTCGCTCGGTCCCTCCTCAACAAGCAGCCACTGGCCGAAAAAAGCATCGCCCTGAGCTGGTCGGACCTGAAATTCTCAGCGAAAGACAAAAGCCTCGCCGCTGCGGAGTTCAAGGTGGACGGCGAGGAACTGCTGCGGCTTTCTGTGACAGAAGCGACGGCTCGGTTCACCGAGAAACCCAGCGTCGAGGGAACGTTTGCGCTTTCTACCGATCTATCCAGGCTGCTCGCCTTCCTCCAGCCGTTCGCGGATTGGGAAAAGCCACCTGCCATCGCGGGGTCCTTTTCCTGGAACGGTCGGGCTGCCACAAACGAAGGCTTGATCAGCGCCACCGGCACAGCCATGATTGACGATTTGAAAGTCGGCTCCGGCCAGAAGGTCATCCGACAGGGGAAGGTTCAGTTGGAGCACGGGGCAATCGTTGATTTGGGAAACGAAATTCTCACGCTGGAAACGCTGGCGCTTGCCTCCCAGCCGCTTTCGCTCAACCTCTCCGGCAAGATCGAGAAGCTCAAGACGGACCGAGTGCTCGACCTTTCCGGCGACTACCGGGGCTCCTGGGGCCACTTGATGGCTCTGCTGGCTGAGCTGGCGCCGAAGCTGCAGAGCCAGACGGGACTCGCACTCGCCGGCACGACCGAGAGCGAGCTAAGGATCACCGGACCTGCCAATCAGCCGAAGGTGCAGCCCGTCTTCCGCGGCCTTGCCACAAACAACATCCGCGTGGACTGGGCGTCCGGGCAGGTCGTCGGCTTCGAGTTAGGGCGACCGACAAGCCTCCAACCAATGTTTGCGGACGGTCAGCTCCTCCTCGAAGGGATCTCTATTCCGGCTTCCGGCGGGACGCTCAACCTTAGCGGCGCCGTCAACTTCGTGGGAGACACGCCCACGTTCCAGATGGAGGCCAAGACCCAACTGATCGACAGGGTGCGGATCACTCCCGAGATGGGGGAAATGTTTCTGAGCCGGATCAACCCTATATTCGGGCAGGTCGCCAGCCTCGACGGCGAGTTGTCGTTGTCTTTGACAGACGTGAGTTTGCCTCTGGGCAAACAAATCGTCAGAGCCAGCTCCGGAAGCGGACACCTGGACATCAGTAACCTCAACCTCAAGCCCGATGGCATCCTTGCGAACCTTGTGCAACTGAGCGGCCTTCTCGCCAGGACAAGCACCAAAGTCTCCTTCACGGGCGCCGACTTTGTCATGAAGGATGGCAAGGTCTCGTACGAGAACTTCGCGATCACCTTCGGCAAGGACTTTGACCTGAAGTTTCGCGGCTCGGTAGGCTTTGACGACACGCTGGAAATGTGGGTTTCGGTGCCGGTGGGAGCGGCTCTGCTCAAGGGCTTTGGCTTCAGGGGGCCGTTGGATACCTACGCAAAGCTGCTGGCGAAGGAAAGAGCCCGGATGGAAATCCCCATTCGTGGCACGCGCCTGTCGCCAGTTCTCGGCGAGGTGAAACTTGGGACGGCGTTGGAGAGAATTACCACCGGGCTTCTGCGCCAGGGCGTCCAGGTCACCACGGACGTGATCACGCTCCCCATCGAACTGCTCAAGAGGCCAGACTCTCTTTTGAAAATCCCGGGGGCGGTGATTAAGAAGACCACCGATGTGATTAAGATACCCATAGATGTGATCACCAAGCCAAAGCAAACGCTCAAGGACCCCGGAGCGCTGTTTGACAGGTTGAACGTGACGCCGCAAAGCATCGTCATCGAGTCGCTCCTCGAAGTTATCAAGAAGCAGCAGGAGAGGTCGCCGGGAGCAAGCCGGCCGAAGAAGTAGACACCGAGGGGGCGCCGGAGGCGCGGGCTACCAGCTCGCTCCTCATGCAGCGCGGGCTTCCGTTCCACCAAAGAGAATCATGCGACTCGAAGGAACCGTCCACATCATTAAAACGGCGGGAAAAAAGTTCTACGAGGACGATGCCTTCATGCGGGCCGCGGCGCTGGCGTTTTACTCTGTCTTGTCGTTGGCGCCGCTTCTCGTTATTTTCGTCTCCGTGACCGGCTTCCTGGGTGAGGATGCGCAGGCAAATTTCATCAAAAATGTTCAAACGCTTATCGGTCCGGAGACCAGTGAGGCGATCAAGTCAGTGGTCGCGTACGCCTCTGAGAATCGAACCGCTGGCGTGATTTCAGCAGCAATCAGTGCCTTCACGTCGGTCTTCTGGACAACGGTCGTCTTCGCTCAGTTGCAGCTTTCCTTGAACAGGATGTGGGGGATTCGCGCCAGGCCGGGGCGCGCTACCTGGTTCCTGCTGCGTAAGCGACTGCTGTCACTCGCTGTGGTGGCGACCATCGGTTTGCTGCTTTTGGCATCAGTCATCCTGACTGCCGTCCTGACGATGATTTTCCCGGGCACGGTGAATATCTGGGTTGTAGGGAATCTCGTTGTGCCGATACTGCTGTTCACTGTGCTCTTCGCCATGATCTTCAAGGTCCTGCCAGACGTGAGGATTGCATGGAAAGACGTATGGGCAGGCGCATTGGTCACCGCCATTCTGCTGGCGATCGGGAAACTGCTCCTCGGGAAGTACCTGGTGTACAGGGGAATTGGTTCCGCGTACGGCGCCGCGGGATCGCTGGTGGTTTTTCTTGTCTGGGTGTACTACGTGTCTTTGGTCGCGCTGTTCGGCGGCCAACTGACCCGGGCCTACGCGATCCAATCTGGATCGACAGTTGTTCCTCTCCGGCACGCCAGGTGGGCCGGCAACCCCGTGCCAGAGGATGGTATACCCGGAAGTCGCAGTGGCGATTCCCCGGGGTAACGCGCTGTTCAGGACAAGCGAAATTTCATCTGCCCGAGTGCCCCGATTCGCAAATTCTGTCACGTATCTTTTGCTGGCAAAATGGGCAGGATTGTCCGAGGCCTATTCATCTTTTTTTGCCCGGTGCTTTAACCCTCAGCCTTCTCTCCTTTCTTGGATCACCCAAAACATGGACGATAATGCGTGCGATGAGCATGTAAATCTGCGACAACTTCTTTCGCGTCATAGAAGCAGATTCGATGTCGAGGTCCACCCAATAGGCCTGGTTTTGATGATTCGGCAAACCTGCGTTCACCGCGTACAGACCCCGCCATTTCGGGAGCTGCTCCATTCTCGATATCGTCCGCGCACTCGATGAACTCCTTGATCGATTCGGCAGCTCCCAACAGATGAAGGTGGTAGAGCCTGTCCCAGTTTCACAAGGTTTAGTGAAGCTGGCTGTCGAGAGTCACCCACGCCTTCTCTGGACAGCCGAGGAACGCCACGCAAGCGACGCTAAAGGCGTATGCGGATGATATGGCCAAGTTCATCGCGTTTTTGGAGAGCCGTCATGGAAAAGGGATCGTCCCTGGAGATGTGACGGTTTCAATGATACGTGAGTTCCTGGCCTTCCTTGCAGAGAAAGGGTTCAAACGGAAGAACTCCGCCTCTTCCCGGGGGCGAAGGCTCTCGACGATCAGGTCCTTCTTCAAGTTCGCCTATCGCGAGGGCTTGGTCAGGAGCGATCAGGCGTCCCTCATATCCACGTCACGCTGCCGAGGAAGTGAGCCATCGTTCCTGACGATGGAGGAGTACAAGAGACTACTCCAGGTCATTGAGAGGCGGCAGTCCGACAGGCCGGCCTACCAGCGGAAGAACCGGTACGGGTCGTCCCACTCTTCCGGTGCATCCATGTAGAGGCCGTGGAGCCAGCGCTTCTCGGCCGTGGACGTGTCCACGGGGCTGTGGAAGCGCTCCAGAAGAGGCGTTGACCCGGCCACACCCATGTTGGACAGCAAGCGTGAAAGGAGGAAGGACGCTCGCCGGTGGGTCAGCCTGAGATTTGACTGCTTGCTGCTGTCAAACTGCCAGGGTGCGAGTTGGCAAAAGACGACGTTCGCGTTCTGCGCCCTGGCCAGCACGCCACCGCCGATGACCGCGGCGCCACCGGACACGAGGGGCAATTCCCGCGGGTCGCGATTGTGAACATCCGCAGGCCCCACTCCCGCCAGCAGAGAGTTCGCGCGAAACGGCTCGAAGAAGGCCGCAATGTGTTCCTGTTTCTTCATGCGGACCTCGAAGGGCAAGAACCCGTTCGCTTCCTTCTCGTCGAGCCCGAGGGCCAGCAGGTTACCGCCCGCTCTCAGGAACTCGGCAATGGCGGCCGCATTTCCAGCAAGCTCCTCCCGGCCACCGGATGCCACCACGAGGACTTGGCCGGCAGAGAGCTTCCCGTCATCGTAAGTGCCCAGGGAGATGCCTGCGAATTCCAGATGCTTCTTTCCAAGAGCATCGCCGACATACACGGCATTCCGGTTCGGAGCCGGCTTCCAGACCGACACATACCGGAGTATGTTGCGCGTGAGCGTCTCCGCCGCCGGGTCGGTCTCGGTCCGCCCGGTCACGTCCATCTGGCAGAACAGCACCATTCCTTTGCCCTCACGGTACTCCATGAGTGGGCTGTACTGCAGGCTGAAGCCACCGTCGAGAATGGGCAGGAAATCGCCGCGTGCGGGCTTCTCGATGAGAATGGAGGAGACGTTGCCTCGGTTGCCGCAGCGCCACAACCGCGTGACAGGGATGCCGCACCACTGGACAGTCGGACCGTAACGGGGCCGCATTTCGTACTTGAGCCGCGACGGAAGGATCGTCGCCTCGCCACGCCAGTTTCGCAGGTGCTCCTCAGCCATCCCCGCCAATAGCGGATGATCGGGCACACGCTTGAAGACCCACCGCAATCCGTACTCCGCAACCCGGAAGCCAAATCGCTTCTCCAGAACGTCCGGTGTCTGTTCGAACATAAGCACCTTCAGACCGTCGCGTACGCGGCTGATGTCGGGCGCCGGAGCGTCAACCGACAGGGCGGCCTTCCCCACAATGAGGATCTCGTATGCCGACAGATCGGCGTTCGCATCGACGGGCTGGCATTGGACCCCCATCCCGTTCAATAGTTTCCCCGTCTCACCTTTGGGGTCGAACACCGCGACCTTCGCGGCCACCTGGACAGCCTGTGGGCGCGGCATGACCTCGATCGAGAAGGAGTCCGTCTGGGACTCGCCATTGCTGAATGTCACGGCCATGCTGAGTTCGTACTTGCCGGGGGCCAGCGCGGCCGGCATCTCGAAGCGCAGCGGGATGCGTTCCTGTTCGCCCGTCGCCACCGTGACTTCCTTCTTGCCGGTGACGGCCTGGGGCAGCCCAAACGACCACTCGCATTCGCACGTCACGGTTTCGCGGGAGTTATTGATGACGATGATCTGTTTCTCGACCGCCTCGCCCGGATAGAAGTTATGGTCCTTGCTGGTGAATCGAGCGGGCTTGCCAGCGATGTACGCCAAAAGGGGCCGGTTGTTGCGGATCAGCGCCTGGGCGGCAGCCGTAGCGGTCCAGTCGGAGCGCTCGAAGGCCAGGTCCATGCGTTCGTAACGCTGCTCGATGTAGTCCGGACTGAACCCCGGCCGCTGAAGGTTTTGCCAGTCAACCTGGAACTCCTTGCGGCTCTTGTCAACGCCATCTCGCAGCCTCCAGTAGTGCCCGTGGCCCCACGGGGAGTTCGCCGAGATCCCCCACGTGCGAAAAGCACGCCAGTTGTCGGTGAAGTACATTGCATATACAGGCTGCCGTTCGGCGAAGATGCTCGAACCTACAGGGTAAGGATAGTCCCAACGGTGCCAGCGGTTGCCGGCCCGGAACTGCCTGGCCTCCCAGCGCAGGTTTCTCTTCTCCATCTCGCTGATCCGGAAGGCCCGGTCCCCGAGGAACTGCGAATTCCATTCCGCGAGGCAGAACTCCCACGGCACCCTGGCGCTGCCAAATTCACGCTGCCCTTTGTACCACCCCCGGTACATCGTCCAGTCCCAGGGAAACGGCACGCTGTACTCGCAGGTGAAAACCGGCTTCACGCCCACCGTTGCCCAGTGCTCGAACCAGTCGGACATCTCCTGGATCGGGGCGAAGTTCGGGTAGAAATTGATCGCGTGCATCGAGCCCAGGTTGCCCGAAGCGTGATGATAAACAATGCGGCTTGGGTCCAGGCTTCTCACGATCGCTTCCGCTCGCAGGGCGCGCTTGGAGTTCCTCAGAGACCACGTGTCGCGAGGGTTCTGGATGCCGTCAATCATGTCGGGGTTCATGTCCTCGCTGTACCCGGTCGCGTTATGGCTCATCGAGTAGAACACGACCGACGGGTGGTTCTGGGCCACGCGCACGTAGAACTCCGCGTGGCGGGCATAGCCGTTGTTCCGATCAGCGTCGGGCGCCTGCCAATCGTAGTGGCTGAAATGCGGCTGGGAAAAGGATACGAGCACCCCCACGTCATCCGCGGCCCTCAAGACCTCCGCGAAGCTCAGATGGGAGCCCGGCAGACAGCCGTAGTTGTGCGTGTAGACGAAGTTGATTCCAAAACTCTTGAGGCGCTCCAGGCTCTCGCGGGCGGCCTGGTAATTGGCCAGTGCGGCGCCAACCTGGGCATTGTCAAGCGGCACCGCGGAGAGAAAGATGCGGGTGCCGTTGAGGAAGAAGTCCCGGCCGACAATCCAGAACTCGCGGAACCCGAATCGCACGCCGTGGGCGGCGTCCAGCACTTCGCCCCCGGCACCCAGTAGCGAGAGATTGAGGTGGTACGAGTTTTGAGGCGTATGGACGTCCCAGAGTTTCTCGGGTTTCCAGTTCTCGGTGAATGCGATGCGGCGATCCTTGAGGTCGCTCCCTTGGAAGGGCTTGCTTGTGAACTGCTCGACGCTGCGGCCATTGTCGGTGATCTGGGCATGAAGGGCGTACTGTGCTTCCGTAGCGAGGTCGTCCAGCGAGGCGTCGAACGTGATCTCCCACTTGCGCACCGAGGTGTCCACCTTCACGTCGGCGATCCGCGGCCCGGGCGGCGTGCTTGCTAAGTAAACGTCGCCGCACAGGCCGCGCCGCGCCACCGTGCCCTTCAGCTCTCTGGCGGAGGCGGTGTCGGTGTAGGAGAGCATGACGCCCTTCAGCGGCATGGCCACAACAAGCATACTGAGAATGTGCGTGCGGCCCGGGCGGCAAACGTCCGTGATGTCGAGCTCTCCGCCCGGGAAAACCATGTCGCCCACGTGCCTGCCATCCACGGAGACACCCGCGTAGGAATTCAGGTACTCCGCGTGGATGGTGATACGCCGGCCGGTCCATTGCCTGGGAACCGTGATCTCCCGTTGATACCAGGCCGCAGTGATGCTGCGTAGATTTTGGTGCTTCCAGCTCGGATGGGCGTGAACCGTCTGGCACTCTTTCTGCATGTAGTCGGTGATTCCCGGCCAGGCGCCCGGGACCTTGAAATAGCCCCACCTGTCGGTGGGCACCCGGTCGGCCTTCGTCTCGGCCGGCTGCCAGCGCCACAGGCCGTTTACGCAGATGCGTTCACGCGTGGGAGTGGTTTCGCGATACGCCTTTCCCAGGTCCCACACCGCTTTCACGCCTGCGGGCAGCGAAGCGGCGGATTGCGCCTCGGAAGCCCTCTGCGCTGCACCTGAGATCAGAGAAACCACAACCGCGATCCAAAGCCGTTGATAGATGCTCATGACGTTCTCCCCTCTACTTGCCAATGTGGATGACGAACTGCTGGGTTGCACGGCCCACCCTCAAGGCAACCGTTGCGTGAGAACTGGTGGCAACCACAAGCGCCGCAAAAGCTGTGGAGGTCCGCAGCAGCATCGAAAACCCCCCCGCGAAATCGCTGTGCAAGTCTGGTTTTGTCTACCCTCACGCACCAAAAGAATAAGAACCTGGACCGTTCTCTTATCCCCGCCAGAAGGCGGGGCTGGTGTGACCATAGATCACAGTATTCAATCCTTGAGTCCCTGACAATCTCCTTCATCCCATCGGCTTCGCACCTGCCTCAGACGATTGCAAATCGTGCCCGCTTCCTCCCGGCGCCGTCGTTGTCCGACAGGAACGGTACTCTCCCTGAAAGGTCACGTCAACGAGAAAGCCGGCGGCTCAGCTCTGGGGAACAGGCCAGCGATGGGCGAGGCGGGAAGGCATTTGAGAGGCGGAGCGGGGGTGTGGGCGGTCGGAGAGCGTAGGGGGTCGTAACGCTGGCGTGCAGCGGTTATA